>QCJM01000005.1 GCA_003216035.1 Prochlorococcus sp. AG-409-B13 | reverse complement strand
TTTGGCCTACCAAAGACTCAGTGGTTTGGCTTCCTTACCAATACATTAAGCCTAGCTGAACTAGTAAAGGCGATGGTAGATATGTTCACTCATGCTCCATGGAGCGTAAAATGGGGTCTTATGGACATGCAGGGAAGAGAACTACAACTACTGTGGAAGTTCCTTAAACCATATAGGTAGAAAGTTGAGAACAATTCTTATTAGCGGAGCAAGCCGTGGAATCGGAAGATGCATTGCAGAGAAAGCACTTCAAGATGGGCATCGTATTAGTCTGGGACTTAGAGATCCAAGTAAGATCAAAGGATCAAAACTAGATCCCGAAATATCTGGGCATGACAAAATCCTAATATGTCCATACGAAGCGACTGATCCAAATAAAGCAAAAGCATGGGTTGAGTCAACTGTCGCACAGTTTAATAGTATTGATAGCGTCATCAATTCTGCAGGAATATTTATAAGAACTGAATTTAATTTTCCCGACAAGTCTCAAAATGAAGTCAGAAACTTATTTGAGGTAAATGTAATGGGCCCATGGTTGTTAACAAGAGCAGCTTGGAGTGAATTAATTAAAGTTAAGAATGCTAGAGTAATCTTTCTAGTTTCTATGAGTGGGAAAAGATCCAAAGGGAAATTAGCAGGTTATTCTGTAAGTAAGTTTGCATTAATGGGGCTTTGTCAAACTATTAGAAATGAAGGCTGGGAAAAAGGTATTCGAGTAACTGCAATTTGTCCTAGTTGGGTTAATACAGACATGGCATCAGAGGTAAAAAAGATTCCGAAGGAAGAGATGACCCAACCAGAGGACATAGCGGCAATAACATCAGGCTTATTAAATATGCCAAATAGCTGTATCCCTTTTGAGGTTAGTGTCAATTGTACACTCGAGATATAATCAATAGAAGTGACAGGGCTATAATTATTCCACGGAAATACTGTCTAAAGATCTGAAGACAAAACCAAATCTAATTTTATCCTTAGCAGGAAATTATTTAGCGCTTTTAGCTCCTAGCATAAGTTGCTCTATAGCGCTCCCACTTAAATAGATAAGAGACGAATAGCCCACAAGAAGATTAAACTTTTACGATTAGTGGCATTTTCTTAATAAAGATAGACTTGGAATGTATTCCTAGCTACAAAATGAGGGCCTAATCATTTGGTCCTTATGACCCAAGAAATCGTAGTCATCCAGCTAGCCGCTCTACTTGTTGCTTCTTCTTATGACAATGCTCAGCCCATTATAAAGTGGGGGGGACTCGTAATTGCGGTTGGCACCGTAGTGGCAAGTCTTTTCGGAGGCTAATACTTCTAATTTTCAGGTTGAGGCCAGCAACCAAGAGATCTAACTCTCAGGGAACGGCCTCAACAAAAATAATCTATAACCTAAAGAGAAAAGTCCAAAGCTCAATCTATAGATCCACAGACTTGGGCAAAGAACTTGTTCTATTTTTATTCAATTTATTATTTAAGGAAAATAGTTTAAAGAATCCTATCTTCATATATTTATGAATATAGTTTCTATAAAATCTTCCAATAATCTTCCCTGCAGCAAATGTGCGTTGGACCATCCCAAAAATTAGGTTAACAAGCCAGATTATTAATATTAAAGCTATTAATCCTGTTGTTGTCGTATAAAGCCTAGAAACATTTTCCTGAACTGGCTCTAGAAATTGAATATAATTAAGAAAGCTCATATCTATAAAGAGAATTGGAAAAGAAAAAGATTAAGATGACAGATACTCTAACTCTAGTCAACCCATTAACCCCTAAAACCAAAGAAATGCAAGTGAACCCTACCTATTATTCACAACATATTTTTTGCATTTAAAAGGAAGAGGAGTTTCCTTAAACATTTCAAGTTAAATAGAACACTTATAAAAATGATACTTAACCTAGTTTCGTAAACACTAGTGAAAAGTTATTTGCTGGCATTTTAATAATTCTTTTAGTTGAAAGCCCAACATTGTTAGATATCACTTCCAGATCCTCAATGTCTCTTATGCCCCAATCGGGGTTTCTTTCTCTTAATGACTTATCGAAAAAGACATTAGTTTGACTAACATGCTTACCATTTTTCTTAAAGGGCCCATAAATGAAAAGAGGTGAGTTACAACGAAGTAGTCTTGCAGACTCAACTATTGTCAATTTACAATGATCCCAATTAGTAATATGCATTAAATTTATACAAACAATTGCACAAATAGATGGAACTAAATCTTTGGGAAGCTGCCAAGGACTCAAAGAGACATCAAGGACAAAGGGGACTGGCATAATGTCCTGAAGACCCTCATAATTTATCCAGGACGAAATACTTTTTACATGAAGTAATGACAAATCTGTTGCTTGCCATCTTAAAGAAGGAAATAGTTTCTGAAAACTTACTGCATGTTCTCCACTACCACTAGCTACTTCTAGTACAGTTCCAATTCGAGGTAGAACTCCCTGTAGTACATTTGCTATTGGTTTGCTATTTCGTTGAGTAGCAGGAAATTCTAATCGGCAATCAACCATAGAAAAATTAAAGTGAGAAGGAAAGAGCAAGTAAAGTTTATAAGATCAAATAAAACCAAGGGGGATAGAAACAATAAATAAATACAGAGATTGATCGACAAGTAACGGCATTCTAATCCACAATAAAATTATCTCACTTGAAGTATGGGAATTACTGCCACCTATTATGGTTCCAATAGTTGGTTACTGGAGTTTGGAAAAATTAGAGTTTTGCTAGATCCTTGGTTAACTGGGGAACTGGTTTTTGCTCCAGGAGCATGGCTTCTAAAAGGAAATCTCACGACCAAATGGGATATTCCGAAAAACCTAGACCTAATACTTTTAACTCAAGGCCTTCCTGATCATACTCATCAACCAACCCTAAATTTAATTTCAAAAGACATCCCTATAGTGGCTTCATCAACAGCAGCCCAGAAAGCAAGACAACTAGGCTTTAAAAGTGTTATTTCGTTAAAGCCAGGAAAAGATACATCAATATCAAATCTTTATATCAAAGCAACTTGTGGAGCCAGAGTACCAATGACTGAAAACGGTTATTTAATATTTAATGATGAGGGCTCTCTATACATAGAGCCACATGGTTTTGCCGATAAATCCATTGAAAATAATTTAATTGATGTAGTAATTACTCCAATTGTAGATATAGGTTTACCAATAGTAGGATCATTCATAAAAGGGAAAAAGGCTGTAAAGGAATTATTAGAAAAATTTCATCCCAAGTATATTCTTGCCACTGCTACTGGAGCAGAGGTTGATTTCACAGGACTATTAAGCAAGGTCTTAAAACAAGAGGGTTCGTTCCTAGAAGCAAAAGAAGATTTATCCAGCGCAGTGAATCTCATAGATCCATTACCAGGGAAAAAATACTTCCTGAGCAGATGTGATTCAGGATTAGAAAGTACTTATCAAAAGCCATGAACTATTTAGATATAACTAAGCCCAAGAATATTTCATTGCTAACCTTGATAATAATTGCAGGACTCTTTCTCAGCCTAATTTCAGGCTGGCTAGTCTCACTAGAAGAAGAGATGTTGGTCTCCATAAGAAATACACCTCTTCCAAAATATTACTTTCCAACCTACCTTTGTCTAGGTTTAATTTTCCCGCTTTGTTTACGTATAAGACTCAGAGGTGAACTCTTAGCAAAGCGCCTTCTGAATTCATATTTATTACTTCTCTTTGGTCAAATTATTACTGAAATCTTATTTTTAATTATTGTTGGCAAAGGTACAGGAGTAATAGTTGGACTAATATTTAGCGTAACAAGACTTCTCCAGTTGCAACAATTCAGGCTCATAAGTATAGGCAAAAACTGGTATCTATTTGCAATACAACTCCTAACGCTTCTCTGGCTAGCCAATGTAATTAACATTCTAATAAATAGAATAGTTCCAGCATTTATCACATAAACTTTCCTCCTGAATTATTTTATTCATGTCAAACAACTTACCCAATGGAACCCTATATAGTTTTCGGAGATGCCCTTTTGCAATGAGGGTTCGTTGGACATTACTTATGACAGGATTTGTTGTTATTTATAGAGAAGTTGAACTTAAGAATAAACCAGTAGAGCTTTTAGAAATATCTAGCAAGGCTACAGTTCCAGTATTAGTAACTTCTGAGGGCAAAGTTATTGATGAAAGCATTGAAATCATGCATTGGTTTCTTTCTAAGAATGATCCCATGAATGCACTCCGATCAGATAATTTATCTGATGAAGCAATAATAAAAAGACTTATTGTTCAAAACGATTATAATTTCAAATATCACCTTGATCGCTTTAAATATGCATCGCGTTACCCCAATGAGAATTATGAATATCATAAAAGTGAGGCCAGGAATATTTTAATTCAATGGAACTCATTGATCAATAAAAACTCATCACAAGATAAGCAAAGCTCTTTACTAGGAAAATCCCATAGCATGGCTGATTGGGCACTATGGCCTTTTGTTAGACAATATCGTCTTGCAAACCCTTTTGAATTTGATCATGACTGCGAGCTATCACAAATCAAGCATTGGATTGAATACTTTCTTAATCATAAACTATTTAAAGACCTTATGCTTCGATACAAGCCCTGGAGATCAGGAGATTCCCCAAGCTTATTTCCCGCTATTAAATAAATGAACAAACTTATGTACTCATTATGCCAAGTTCTATCTTACTAGCACCAGCACCTATTGGAATAATTGGTCTAGGAGCTATGGGCTTGCCCATAGCCGCCAACCTACTCAAGTCAGGGTACAAACTAAAAGTCCACAATCGACACCGAGAAAGAGAAAAAGAAACAACTTTAGAAGGGGCCAAATCATGTGATTCGCCAGCAGAGACGGCCCTAGGAAGTGAAGCACTTTTAATTTGTGTTTCTGATGACAATGCAGTAGATAATGTATTATTTGGGGAGGATGGTGCATTTAAAGAGTTAAAACAAGGATCTATTGTTATTAATTGTTCAACAATTAATCCTTACAAATCAAAAGAGTTTGCATACAATCTTTCCTCAAAAAATATAGCATATCTTGACGCGCCAGTAACAGGAGGGACTGAAGGAGCAAAATCAGGAACCCTTACAATCATGGTGGGAGGAAGCGAAGAGTCACTAAGACTTTCAATGCCAATATTAAATTCAATCGGTAAATATGTTCATCATTTCGGTGATATAGGTAGAGGGCAAGAAGTTAAAGCAATCAACCAGGTACTGGTTGCGGGGAATTTTGTTGCTTTAGCAGAGGCAGTTGCATTAGGGCAACACTTAGGTTTACCAATGGAAAAAGTGTTGCATGCACTACAAGAAGGAGCCGCAAGTTCTTGGGCACTAAAAAATAGAGCCACTTCAATGCTTAAAAACAATTATCCGCTAGGATTCAAACTGAGCCTTCATCACAAAGATCTTGAGATTGCTTTAAATGCCGCTAAAGATTTAGGGTTAAACCTACCGGTATCTTCTACAGTAAAATCAATGGAAAAAGATCTTATTGATATAGGCTATTCAGATGAAGATGTATCTGCACTTAGACGCTGGATTGAACCAGGTAAATTTGTTGATTAATTTAAGCTTAGATACAAAGTTAAGAAGAGGACTGCATCACTCAAGTAATAATATCACCTACCAAGAGCCTAATCATTAGCTTATTCATTCATTCTACGTTGATCAATAATTCTTGCCAGCTCCAAGAAATATCCGGCTGTGCAGAACTTACCTATATTCCTATCGCGATTACCTGGATCACTCCTTAACTCCGCAGTTTCTGCCATTAACAAATCCAACTCATTCTGAGGCATCTCATAAAGCTCAGCGAGTTCAACCTCACGATCTAGCAAATGGCTTCTAAACCATTTTTCCTTTGATTCCTGCCTAGGGACTTCATGAAAAGGTTTTATAGTCATAAGGGGAAGGGAAAAGGTTTAAATTAAATTAATCAAAAAATAAAAGTCTTATTATTTAAAAAGATAAGCTTATTTCAAGTTGGATTTTGAGCATAGCCTTTCTTTAGAAAAAATCCAATGCCAATAAATAAAATCGTCAGTGTTCCGCAGATCTCCGTCCAACCTTTAAGGCCTAGCTGATTAACCACAAGAGGAGCGATCACGGTTATAACCCCCCCTGATAGTAATGGTTGTAAAAATAATTGCTTAAGCGAAAACACAGGGAGTGTTCTAGTTATGTTTAAAGGGTCAGCCAGTCTAAGAAGTAAGAGCCCACTAGCTGCAACTCCAGTCGCATTGCCAAATTCAGTTATTGAGCGTTCAAACCATTCTTCACTAAAGATAAACCTAGCAAAAACAAACATTCCTGACAGATTCCAGATCAAACCAGAAAATGACAACACAGCAAGAGGTAGCCAATCTTCTTTAAGAAGTGGCAAGTTCAAACTCGCTATCGCTGTAACAATCAGTAGGTCTGTAGCAAGAGTTTCTATCTCACGCTGTAAGAGCTCAGATACGAAATTCGTTTTTTTTGTTTTTTCCAGTATTAATCGAATTAGCAAAGAACCTAAAAGGGCTAAAGGAAAAACTGGAAAAACCAACATCACCTCGTTAAAAAGCCCGCCGATAAAAGGAGCTAAGAGTCTTAATCCAGCAAGAGTTCCTATACCAAAAAGCACAGCGAATCCAATTAGGCCCAAATTCACTAGCAAACTGCGTAATACTTCGCTAAACCCTCCTGAAACATAAACTTCTTCAGATGTTTCGAAAACTTTTGGACTCTCGCTACTAGCTAACCAGCCACGAAAACGGGCAAAAACTACTAATCCACTACCCAAGAGGGTCGATGAAAGCAGACCTACAGTTGCAATAGCAAGGCCAAGATCTAATCCACCAGGGAAGCCAAGATTTGAAAAGCTATCACCCATGATGACAGCAGCACCATGTCCTCCCTCAAAGCCAACTTCAAGAAGGCATCCCATTAATGGGTCAACTCCCCAATAAGGAATTAATAGAAACAAAACCACAAGTCCACCCACCAAATATTGTCCAAACCCAAGAAAAAGTCCAAGCAAAGCCTGTGAAGCAACTGGCTGGAATAAGCCTTCACCCCGAGGAAGTGGTCTACCAATCATGAGAGACCCAAATATCAGGGTAAGCAAAGGCGTAGGCAACTTCACCCAAATATCAGTGACTGATTCAGATAAAAGTGCTATTGGTCCATAAGGGCCCAATAGAAGTGCCAACAAGCCAACCAAAAGAGCTACAGGAATTCCTAAACGCTCTAGCTGTAAGGCAGCATCTAGTCTTCGCCCTACTGCTAAGAGGATACCTAAAAGTATTAGAAGCCCAAATGACAATGCCAAACCCGGCATTGCATTTAAATTGGCAAGCCTTAATAAGCTTTCAAAAACTGAATCCATGTCTCAGGTTCAGACAAAAGCAGATTTCAATAAATTCCTATTGATAATGAAATCCTATTCCAAGGCAAGAAGTAAATCCACTTCTATAAACATATTCATTAAGGAATAACTCTGGCTCCATAAGTCCCCTTTGCACAAGTCTAACTCGTCTCATAAAAGAATTACTGATTTCAGTACTTGTTCAAGATGAACACCCATTAACTAAATTGAATAGGAGTTCAAAATACCAACTAACAAAACTGAATCAATCCAGAATTATCTAGATAGTGCTTCAATCACAATGAGGGCTAATTCTTAGCTATAGCAAAATCAATAAGATTATGGCTTGCAAGATCAATTCAACAAGACCTAGTTTTAATTTGAGTTCTGAACCAGTAGGATTATTAGCGCCAGAGACTTGTCTTAACATTGGAGGTGAGTCTTGCCAGGAAGGAATAGCCATTGAGCACTTAATCTATCCAATAAAGCCAGATAGAAAGGAGTGAAGCAACTACCATATATGGAGTCCCTAAGACATGCAACCCCATATAGGGCACCTGTAGCCGTTCTCCTTAGGGCAACCGATCAAATCTTATAGCCAAATAATTTGATAATGACTTTTTTGAATAACAAAGATTAGATTGAAAATAAAAAAGATTGAGCAAAGAGTTCAGAAAACATTCATCTTTTCTCAATTTCCTAAAGAAAAGAAAGCAAAAAAAATACCTGCAAAAAGCAGGTATTTTTAAATAGAAACGATTAAAAGGTTAATTAAATAAGCCTATAAATCAACCCATCAACTCTTCAAGTTTACACTTACGCTGTCGATATTTCCGACAGCACTAGTTACACGCTTGAAGTCAAATCCCATTGCACGCAATGCATGCCATAGGTGTCCCTGAATGTAGAAGAAACCTAGATAATAATGAACATTTACAAGCCAAGCTCTTGAAGTATGAGCTCCATTTGGAAGATCAACAGTATCAATCCAGTAAGGAGAAATACCAAACTTCAGGGCTAGAGTTTCACCAAAGAAAGCCTCTGGATAAACGGTTGTATTTGTTGCACACCAGAAAGCTGCAACAATTGCCATCCAACCAATACCTGCAAGGGACCAAGAAAGTACGGCTTCAGCAGAAAGCAAGCCTGAACCCTTGAATTTTGTGTACTCACCAATTTGCTTGGTTGCAATGTGGAAAGCACCTCCTCCAATCATGAAGAATGCAAGGAAAGCATGGCCACCCATTACATCTTCAAGGCTTGATATCTGAAGAAAATCAAACTGATGGTTCCAAATCTGAGATAAGTCGAGGTTGTAATTAACCTGGCGAACAACTCCAGCAGCAGCGTCATAGATGCCGTGCACTCTTGCCCATTCAACAAATTGAACGTTGGCAAGACCAAGGAATATCAAATGGTGGCCAAGGATGAATGTTTGGTTATCAGGGTTGTCCCATTCCAACTTGAACTTCTTCGCTTGAAGAACCTCTGAATCCTGCATATCACCTACGAATAGCAAGGAATGAAGAAGTCCACCCGCTCCGTAGACCATTGAAGCGACAAGATGAACAATGGCTACTGAAGTAACGGTAGCTCCACCAACCCAGACTCCGGAATCGTCAAATCCAATACCTAGAGCAGCTAAATGGGGAAGTGCAATTAATGGCTGGTGCCCCATAGGCACCGAGGGGTCATAGCGAGCAAGTTCAAAAAGAGTGAAGGCACCAGCCCAGAAAGCGATCAAACCGGTATGAGCGGCATGAGCAGCAATGAATTTGCCTGAGCGATTGGTGACCCCAGAATTACCAGCCCACCACCCATAGGTGACGTCTGGGTTTCCATAGGTCTGCATTAGAAGTGCAATGCGGCAAAGCGGTTAGAGACTACTCTTAAACGTCGCAAGTATCAGTTTGATCACAAGACTTTTACATTGTGTAAATTCTTACGCCTTATACCTAACCGAAATGGAGGCTTAATCTTTTTGAAATTCGACTTGAAATCAATGTTTTCACTAGCTAAGGGGAAGACCTGACTTCCATGAGAAGCTTGCGCCACCTTCATTTATCAATTGAAAAAAATTTAAAAAGGATCACATTCGAAGTCAGGGCAACGGATTTAAGAAACCGCAGAACAAACAAAACAATATAGTCTCATTTTGAAAATATCTAAACAGTCTGGGAACGATTAGTCTAATAAGGCATGTCTTGCAATTAGTTGAAATCAACCCACAAAGGAAATGACAGAATCAAACGCTAAGGACTCTCAAGCAACAAATGAAGCTTCCGAAGGACAACCCCAATGGGATTACACCAGTAACAAACAGAACCTTTTTACTGGTGGCCTTGTAGTAGGAGGAAATCTCCTACTAATAATTATTTATCTACTATATAGAAGCGTTCCAGCCGTGCATACCTTTATATCAGGAAAACCAGCATAATATATTTAAATTATCCATAGAAAGCCTTCTCTATAAGGATAAATCAAATAAAGTTGCGCATCCAATGCCCACAAATAAATTCATCCAAGTCTAAACTTAAGCTGCAAAATATGCAATAGACTTACCTTTAGCCTAAATCAAGTCTAATCAAAGAAAAATCAATAAATTCTTCTTTGATTTTATTTAAGCCTAGTTGTGAAATTGGCTTAGACAAATTAAATTCTCCATATCCTTCAGAAATCTCTAAAAAACCGTTAATACTCTTTTCTCTTCTTTAAAGCGAATGCCCAAGCACATGACAACAGCCGTATTGGTATCCTCATGTTTAAATTCCTTTAATCAAACGAGAGATAGAAATGGCTGGTGGACCAATGCTTCAAATGTGGGAAAACATCCTCCCCTTGGTCAAAGATCTGAAAGTGCGCTTTGCATTGGCAATGCTAGGCAATTTGGTGATCCTATGGTTCCTTCTCACTTACTTCAAAAATTTAATCCCAGATTTACCTGCCGAATTAGTCAACTAAATTTGAAAAAGCCTTTTAATAACTGATATTTAAGGAGATATATCTCTTTAGATAAGCCAAAAAGGGTAAATTATTTTCTATAAATCATCTCATCACCCCCCTTGTAATTAGTGTTTAATATTGTCTCAGGTGTTATTGGACAATTTAAGGAGAGGTCATAAACAGAAGCTATTCAAAGCTCAATCAGAGCCTAAGTTCTGACTGAGAATCTGATTTTGATATCCGCACTTAAGTTTCGAAAACTGGAAAAAAAAGCATTTTCAGATTATACTAGTCATAATACTAATAATTATCATTAACTCTTTGAGAACCCATGCGATCTGAAAGCTCAATGTCAAAGCCACACCAAAAACTTATAAAGCTAGCCAAGAAGGCTGAATTATGCGTAAGCAGAAAAGAGGCGCAGAAGCTAATAAAGAAGGCAGAAAAAGCTCATGCAAAACTCGCAAACTGAGAATCCAAAGCTGAAAAACTTCTTCCGTTTATAAAGCAATTAAAAATTAAAATATCTGAATCAATTAAATCTAAAGTAAATAATAGCCATATAAAGATACAGCTAACAACTCAAACCAATACTCAATTAGAATCAAAAACAAGTCAGTGCTTCTAAGCTAATAAAGCTTTTATTAACTCATAAAGCCTACTTCTGGCTTGAAGACACCTCATTTATTAGCTATTAATAAGAACTAATTGAATTAGAAAATAAGCTAATAGTTTTTCGTGAAATATAGGGTTTTCCTGACAAAACGATTCGCAACTCTGTTTTCGCAAGTATTAGAAGGGAAATCATTTGAACCGATAGACCAGCGCATGGATGAAACACTTAAGATCGCCTCTGATATAAACCTAACAATGGCTACAGAAGACCATTACAGAAAGCAGGCAGCCTTTTATCGGAACTCTGATGAATACAACCTTATGATTCGACGTTATCCAATCCTAGAAAGCTCAATCAAAGATTGCCAAGGTGAAAAGCGTGTAGTCTGATTTTTATTTGATCATTAAAAGATAAACCTTCACTATTATTGAGAAAAATCTAGGCTATTTGGAAAGACGCTAAGGATTATTTTAACTATTAAAGTCAAGCAGCCAAACCGCTTATGCGTGCGTCATGAGCACGCCAGTAATCCATTTCTTCTTTACACCATCTTAGATGGTATATAACTTCTGGCTTCCAAGGCGTGTGTTGAGCTTTAGGTGAACTTCTCCAATGAGTGCCAGGTTTTAGGTAACCAATCTCTCTCCAAAGCTGTAAAGTGCTTTCGCTTACACCTAGGAATTTACTTGCTTCACTTGATCCTACCCAAGCAGTTTCTTGCATAACAAAACTAAGTCTTCACCATTAGTAGCGCGACTTAGAGGATTGGGTAGGTCCTGAAAGGAAATCATCCAAGAACTAGAATATTTTCCTTGAGGAGCTTAAATCTAAGGGCAAAGTATTTCAAGGAAAATCAACGATAATCTAAATCGCATAAATTTTAAATTATCTCATTACAAGGGAGCGTCAACTATATACCTTCTAAAATTAATCGAAATGAAAAGTATTAACAATTAGGAAATGCCTAATAGGAAAGCTAACTATTGTTTTCGTCTTCTTGAAACCATGGGCGAATAGAATTAATACTAGAAGGAATTCTTAAGCCAGAATCTTCAGAAGGATGCAAACAGGCTTCAAGAGAAGAATTTTCTTCAGCTTCAATAATACTCTTTTCTTCACTTATACCAATTGATTGATCCTTTGGGAGTTGCAACCAACCAGTAATCCACTTAGCAGAATCTTTCATTTCATCCCAAAGAACTTTTAACCTAATATTCCCATCAAGCACAGAAACAAGAATAACCCAACGATCATTTCCTTTCCCACCATAATTTATAGCCACAAAATGACGATATCCTTGCCTTAAGGATGAGCTAGTCCAAGCTTTATTTGGAGGCCATCTCATGATAAATCAAAGACTTGTTTGTAGGTACTAGGGTGTTCCAGGGTAAGTAACATTAATTTTTCTTTAAAAAAAGAATAGTTAAGGCCTGAAAAGAAGAGATTTATTCCTTTGGTTTTCTTGGGGAAAATGGTGGTCTCTTATTCTTATTATATACCAACTGAACTTTCTGATATTCTTTCCTTATTTCTTGAAGCAATATTTTTTTTCTGTGCCTTGATTTATTCTTCTCATAATCATCAAAGGCTTTTCTTTCATCTCTAGTCATTTGCAACCAAGCCTTCATCTTTTCTCTGTGATGTAGTATGGGTAATTGTTTAATCCTTCTTTTTTTTCTTAACCAAGCAGCAATGAATATTCCAGCAATAAAGCTAAATAGAAGTACCAAAAAATTAATCATTGATTGAGTTTGATTTCATAGATAAGAAATTGTAGGGAAACATATAGAAATCCATTGTGATTACCATCCTGCACGGCATGGGTCACTCTTAAATAACTGGCGTTATCATTCTACACATTCCCTGGCAGAATGTAAGAATTAAACAATTTAAAGTTTATGCTCAGACCAAGGAGAAATCTAGCAAAAAAGTTAACCGTGTGGATTTCAGAGAAATATTCCTAGTCAAGACAATTGAACTTCTATAAAAAGTCTCAAGAGTTAAAGGACTTTAAACCAAGAAAAATCAAACTTATTAATACTATTACTTCCTAGGATTTGAATACTCTAATCCAATCATTAGGTCACGCACCATTAAATAGCCAATCAGAGTCAACTCATATTCTATGGGCACCTTGAATTGAGCGATAATTCCTAAAATAAAAGAACCCTCAAACAAAGCTTGTGCTTTATTTGAGAAAATCAAAGGTTTTGAAAATATGACTTTTCTTCTGGGAACTATCGAATAACTATAAAGGTTCCAGTTAGGCGGTAAAACCACTTATTCAATTCGAGTATTAATTTGATTTTGAGACATTACTTCCTGAATCTTCTTAATCAATAAACCCAAAAGATTCTTCAGCAAATGTTCTGAGTATCTTAAGGTCTAAAGGTTAAATAAAAATCAGAGAAAGTATGTAACCTTCATGTTGCTTTTGCTCTACAAGCAGATACGAGTCTTTGAAAACCTGCATAAGAGGAATCTAGCTTGAAAAAATACATTCATAATTTCCAGTAATTTGGGTTCAATGAACTGGCATATGTAGATCGATAAAAACTACCTAGCAAGTTATATAAGGCATCGAATTCCCCTCTTTCAAACTAATTGAGCATCTTATCAAGTACTAATATAGACCCATTTCTCTAAGGAATAGGGTTCAAATAGCAAGAAAAATTATTACCAATATCCAATTAAGTTGGTCTTATGAGAACAATTAGAAAAAGCTTGGCTCAATAAAAACAAACAAAGACCTAGAAGCGACTGCGACTATCTTTCTATTCATCTTGTAGATAAACAATACTTTCGTTGCATAATTCCAATGCGCTCCTGACTTTTGCAAGCATGAAAGGGCTAGGAAGCTCTTTGGGTCTAATTTCTTTAGGCACCAGAAGCTCACCATTATTATTTAACCTAATTCGGCCTCCAAACCAAGTATAAAAACCTGGGATAGAAGCCCTACAACTGACTGCACCAGAAGAAGAGTCGATGCTCCTTTCTATTATCCAATTTCCAATCTTATCTAAGCGGCTAAATTTCTTAGGGCCAGCGCCAACAGGAATGGAGAACATCCAAAGAATTATCTGAATCAAAATGATTTTGCGCATAAATAATCCAATAAAAGTTCCTAAAGAAAGTCAGTTACCAAAAGCATCAATGACCTTGAGATGAATCTAACTATAACTACAATCAAATAACCAAAACAATCCAGACCAATATATTTTTCTTAAAGTGGTAAAAAGAAAGAAATCAACAAAGCCAGATTCCACCGCCTTTTAACAAAGAAAAATAACGATCATTAGTTTTATTTTTTCTTTCCAAAAAAGGTTTAAGCTCTTTCTTTTCAACTATCTCGGCAACTGCCAAAGAACCTTTTCCATGAAATAGTCTTTCTAAAAAAGACATGCTTCTGGGCCAAGTCAAATAGGCCATACGAAAAACCCTTTACATATTCTTAGTAGCAAGAAATAAGGACACGGTAAATAGGCGTAATTATTTTTTAGTTATATCAAAACAAGGGGAGGTCAAAAGCGGCTGAATTAACACCCTAAAAAAGTTGCATAAGTTAACATCACAAGCATTCCTGTTGAAAGGAGTGCTCTGATTTTTTTTAGGTTAGGGCCTTTCGGTTGTAAAGCTCTCTAAGAAACTGAGCTTTAGCCGTCCACTGCTTTCGTTAAACCGCCAAGGAGGTTGTCCCACTTAAAGACACCCCATCTTGTAAGCCAAAACACTGTCCAGAGTACGGACGCAACTATCGGGCTCAGAACTAGCAGAAGTCGGATGTCCATATCAGGGAAATTAAGCCGTGACTAATACTACGTACCGATGCAATGCTGGTCAAGCAACCTTCAATAAGCAAAATTTTGCGTCGGAAGGCTCTCTAATGTGCTGCCAATGCAATTCAGGGGTTAGTTCTATGTTTTCGTTAAAAGGGCTTAGAGCAAAAACACCTATGCGCGTAACTGGTTCTATCTATCTATGCAGAGATCTTTTCGCTCAGCAGATAATTAAGCAAAATAAGAATGCTTTAGGTCAATCCATGCCGTATCAACAGCTGATAAATCAATTTCTAAAGACATTCCTTGGTCTTGTTATGTTTTTTGTTTTTCTTGTTTCCCCTGTACAAGCAGGCCTAGAGGTTGGAGAAGAAGTCCCTAACTATGTTCGTGCAGATATTTCTGGATTTGACTTTCATGATCAAGACCTCTCCAAGTCCTCAATTGCTGGGGCAGTAGCAAGAGATGCCAATTTTAGTGGCGTGGATTTACATGGCACTGTCTTAACACTCTCAGACTTAAAAGGGTCAAATCTCCAAGGAGTCGACCTAACTGACACGCTTTCTGACAGGGTCAATTTTCAGAAAACCGATCTAAGCAATGCGGTTCTAACGAATATGATTGCATCTGGAAGCAGTTTCGCAGGCGCAAAAATAGATGGCGCAGACTTTACTTTTGCTGTATTAGATAGCGATGATCAGAGAAATCTATGCAAAGTAGCTACTGGAACCAATCCCAAAACAGGAATAACCACAAGAGACAGCCTGGAATGCTCTGATCAAGAAGGTGGCTATAAACCCCCCATGCCCGGGACATAAAAATCACAAGTTAATTATGCCCAGGCAAACAACTCCAAAAGAAGTTGAAAGCTTCTATAGACTTGTCATCAAAGGGCCTTGAATAAAAGAGAATCAAACTAAGGGAGCAGAACTCCTTGATGATCCCGTTGCCAATGGCTTACGGTTGCTGGAGAAAACTTGTGTCCATATTTTTTGCCCACAGCGACAACGCAACTGTTATTCGAACCGCAATCAACTATCTGATTCTTCAATTTCTTGTCACTCTGAGCCTTAGCAAAAAAGTTTTCCAATTGTTGTTTTGACATTGCTGTCTCCTATGGGAGTACAACTAACATCTAGCCAAGATTTTGATTTATGTCTGCCGAAAGAAACACCTAACAGCCTATTCAGATTGAAATTATTTGAATTGCTCCTAGATGCAAATTGGAAGCAATCCCAATAGAGAAGCATCCAGCATCTTCCTTGATTTTTGTACTCAGCTTTTTATGAGAGCAAAGAAAAAATGCTTTTGAGCATAGTTTACTTAAAAATTGAAATCACTAACTTCTCTCTTATAGCAATGGATCAAAAAAATCATTATAGTTTATAAAGACAAATAGGTATCAGTACTGGAAAGACAAGAAAGGCATTAAAATGCTGTAATGCCATTTAGTCAACTTAGTGTCTACTCCTCTAAGCGTCTTCTTAGGAATTATACTAATTACAATTGGTATTATTGTTAGATTTGAACTGAAAGTAACCAACTCGGAGCATTGATTATATATTTTTATCTGCTCAAAAGCCTTCAATTAACAAACGCTAGTCTTGATTAATTAGTTATCAAATTTATCAAACTCTATTTTCAGAAAACTTTAGCTTATTTCTAATCTAAAATCAGGAAATTCTTAAGGATTCAAATCATATTGATAGACAAAAAATCCAACCAAAAATTTTTCCGAAGAACATCGTCAGATCTTGGTGAGATTAGCTACTGCTTCTGGAAATGCCCAACCAGTGCAGTCTCCTCTATTAGACGAAGATCTCCATGCAATTCCCATACAAGCACCAAAGTATAAGGACATAAAAGGACTCCTAGCAAAGGCACAATGAAATATTCAATCGTCATACCAAACCCTCACTACTTCCAGTAATAGCTAAAATTTATTCAAATGAGAACCCAATTCCATTCATTCTTGAGAAAACTGAAATTCAACAACAGCAATTAACCCTCAACTGTGGCAGATAGTTTAGTGGTCTAAGGCCTTTAACTCATAAAACCAATTCATTTTTAGGCCTACAAATCATCCAAATGTTTAATATTGAAGGCCTAAACACTATTTGCTATAAACCTTTTAGGTTAACCGTGGTAAAAATTCGATTTCTGAATAGTGGGCCAATATTTAGGTGGAGCGCCGAAAAAATTGAGAACTAACTATTTTTGTTGCGAAGCCCTAGCTTTCTGAAGGAAGAAGAGGGACCTTCATAGAAATAACTCATTTAAAGATGCTGAAGATGCTTTTTCTCGGAATGCTCAAGCGAACATGCGATGTATATGGAGACTGCATGATGCATGATATTGGCCTAGCGCCTATTTCAATGGCCTCCCCACCTATAATCGAGACTCAACCTGAGACTCATGAAGAGTCATGGGCTAGAGATTTTGATCGTTGAATTTTAAAAATATTAGTGGTAAAGGTTTTTCAGGTTTCCCACTAATATCAACTTGGTCCTAGATCAAATCACTAAGTCAGTGATAGAACAAAAAAGATGAACAGCTTTTTTGTTGTTGGTTAAAGACCATCAAAATAGACTATCCATTTCTCCACAAATAGACCCTTGACTGCCAGCAATAACATCGAACCAATCGATGGACCTGAGGCAATTGAAGCTGTGCCTGAGTCAATCGAAAGAGCCATCGTAGATGGCATCGATCTCAACGGGGCACCGCTACCCAAAGAGATGGTTGCTTTCTACAAAGAAGTAATGCAAAAAGAAGCTGACAGAATCTGTCGGGTCAGAGTAGCTATGCGAAAAAAAATTATCTCTACTGGCTCCAAACACTTCGATCAAGAGACCCTTAACCAACGCCTCCTGGATGCTGGGTGGGAAGGTTTAAAAGCAGCTGAGATCGCCTACTATTTTAGCTGAAAATTTCTAAAAGCTTTGCTTCCCCTATCGTCTGGCAACCCAGTGAGTTCAAATCCATTTCCTTCTACCACTAAATCCATTGCAAGAAACTATAATTTGAAAAAAGTCTTCCCTAAGTATTCTTGTAGAATTTGAGCGGTTATGTCTGGAAAAGAATGGGGCAAACAAAGCACCAATGACAACATATTGGGTCATTTCATATTCATAGGTATATTTCTTTTCGAAGTTATTATTAAAGCCTTAAGCCTAATATTCTCTAACAAAGAAAAAGCCAGGCTAAGCACAGAAGACCCTCCTAACATTAAGTACAACAAATCAGCTTTATCAAACAAAACAACCAAGGAGCTGAGAAGCCTATTAAAAGATATAGATATACTTTCGAGTCTAAACAAAGATAATTTAATTGAGCTAATCGTATGGAACCAAGAAGCGCTAGATAAATTTAGAATAGAAGAAAGAAAATCACAATTACTAAAAATGACCAATCCTGAGCTTAGAACATTCCTAGAAGGTGTAGAAAAAACATCTCGTCTAAACAAGCCCCAGTTAGTTGAGATGATTTTGGCTCTCGAACAAAAAAGAAAAGAAAAGAAGTCAAATTAATATTCTTAATAGGGTTTCCTTCTTGTTGAATGTGAACTAAAAAGAGGCATGGCCAAAGAGAACATTCCCGATCCCTCCGAAAACAGAAGGCGGTTAGCAATGGAGATGCGTGATGCCTTAACGAGTTCAGAAAACAGAAAACGATTAGCCCTGGAGCTTCATGATGCTTTGATGACCATGCGGTCATTACTAGTAGCCACAGTTTCCTTAGTAATTACTCTTGCTGAATCCAGGCCAAAACCTGTGAATACTCCCTTTGAGACAACATCCTCTCCTAAAAATTTTAAGCCCTCTAATGAAACTGAATTTCATGAAACCACCCTAAATCCAATCGAGACATCAGATCAAGCAATTCCAGGTGAACCAAATTTAGAGGAAGCCAAGCCAACCTCAAACAAAGAAATGATGAGAAACCCCATCTACCCAGTTTTAGCAGTGATCAGTACAGTCACTTTGATTGTAGGAGTATCAAGGCTTGCTCCAATTGCTCAATGGGCAAAAACTCAGAATGAATGCATTGAACAAACTATTGGTCCAGATGAAAGCAGCCAAGACAATCTTGCTAATAAAGTGAAAAATTGCAATGGGGGTCATGACTAGGGGTTATCTTCTTTTTAAATAGTTTTAAGCATATGTATTACAAGTACAAATCTCTATTAATGCAATTAAAATAAGTAGTTTGAATGAGACTTATCTCCTCCAAAATAAACTATTAAATAAATTCAAGTAAAAGTATCTAAACACTTAAAAATTTCTCAACAACCTCCTGACTAAGCTCTTGAGTAGATCCACTTGCAACGATGCCGCCCCGTTGCATCGCGTAATAACGATCTGCCTGACGTACGAAGTGCAGGTGCTGTTCTACAAGAAGAACTCCTATGCCAGTTTCAGAAATAATTCTTCTGACTGCTGCTTCGATATCTTGAACAATATTTGGTTGAATACCCTCAGTAGGTTCATCCAGTAATAACAATTTAGGCTTCCCTAATAGTGCTCTCCCTATAGCAAGTTGCTGCTGTTGACCACCACTTAAATCACCACCTCTACGAGGTAGAAAATCCATAAGTATCGGAAACAATTCAAAAACAAATGGGTCAATAATTTTATTTTTTGCAAGCCCACCGGGCAGAGCTTCCATACCAAGCAATAAATTCTCTTCAACAGTTAAATGAGGAATAATCTCACGACCTTGAGGAACATATCCAATACCACCTCTAGCACGTTTATGAGGAGGCTCCCTGTTAAGAGAAGTTCCTGCCAAGAGAATTTCTCCAGTTCTAGGAATTATTAAACCTATAAGAGATTTAAGCAAAGTAGTCTTACCCACTCCATTCCTACCAATAAGGCATACCATCTCGCCTTTATCCACTGTTATATCTACTTCTCGTAGAATATGGCTCTCACCGTAGTAGGTATTAAGCCCACGAATCTCAAGAAGAGTCATAAGCTTTCCTCCTCTGGCCGTCCTAAATAAACCTCTATAACCCGGGGATCCTTCTGAATGCTTTCCATAGCTCCTTCGCATAGGACATTGCCCTGATGCAGAACAGTCACGGGACTATCAAGACGGCGAATAAATTCCATATCGTGATCTATAACTAACACGGTATGATCACCTGCAAGAGACTTCAAAAGATCTGCAGTAAGTTCCGTTTCTTCATCCGTAAGTCCTGCCACAGGCTCATCAACAAGTAATAAATCAGGATCCTGTCCAACTAACATCGCTATTTCTAACCATTGTTTCTGACCATGGGAAAGAGATCCTGCTAAGAACCCTGATCGGGAATGTAAATTGACAATATTAAGCAAATGGTCAATACGGTCTCGTTGAAATCCATTCAAACCACCTATTAAAAGCTGCCAAGGTTTTTTAGGCTGACTTACAGCAAGTGCAAGATTCTCATAAACATTAAGGTTCTCAAAAACCCTTGGGCTCTGGAATTTCCTACCAATACCTAATCTAGCGATACGATGTTCTCTAAGACCTAGCAAAGAATTTCCCTTAAAGATCACATCTCCTCTAGTTGGCTTTACTTTCCCAGTAATAACATCAAGAAAAGTTGTCTTTCCCGCACCATTTGGTCCAATAACCGCTCGGAGTTCACCAAGTTCTAGGTTTAGATTAAGATCAGTCAGTGCATAAAATCCATCAAAGGATACTGAAACATGACGTAATTCAAGAAGAGGAAGTGTCATAGATTTATCTCTTTTTTCCCATCTATTTCAAGACTAGGATAGGTACTAATTGGACGGGCGATGCCTAATCTAGAAAGCAAGTTTCGAGGGCCTTCACTTTGTAACCATCCAAGTACCCCTTCAGGCAAGGCAGTCACAACAAGAATGAAAAGACCACCCTGAATAAACATCCAACTTGCAGGCAGCGCCTCACTCACAAGACTCTTTGCATAGTTAATAAAGACCGCCCCAATAATCGCACCTAAAAGAGTTCCCCTACCGCCAACTGCAACCCAGATAACCATTTCTATCGAGAAGGGAACAGTCATAAATTGCGGAGATACTATGCCTGATTGAACTGTGTAAAGAGCACCAGATATACCAGCCAAACCTCCAGCTATTGCAAATATTATTGTCTTAAAAAGAGTGGGGTTGTATCCAGTAAACCTAAGTCTGGGCTCATCATCTCTAATACCAACAAGAACATGACCAAATCGATCTCGTACTATCCAGCGTGAAAATAGCCAAGCAAGTATTACTAATAATGCTGTTAACCAGAAAAAACATCGTTGCATAGATGGTGACCCAACCATTTGACCAAAAAGTTGAGTGACATCTGTTTTAAGTCCATTAGTACCGTTGATAAGTTTCTGTTGACCATTAAAGAAATTAAAAAACACCAAGAGGGCAGCCTGAGTAAGAATTGAGAAATAAACTCCTTTAATACGATTTCGAAAGACTAGAAATCCAAGCATTGCAGCCACAACACCAGGCAAAAGCCAAATGGCGATCGTGGTAAACAAAGGCGAGTTAAAAGGCTCCCAGAAAAAAGGTAAGTTTTTAACCCCGTACAACCCAAAGAACTCAGGAATCCCATTTGGCAATTCCGAAGCACTATTAAGTTGTAGATACATCGCTGCGCAATAACCGCCCAATGCGAAGAAAATTCCCTGACCAAGGCTTAGCAAACCGGTATAACCCCATATCAAATCAACTCCTAAAGCGACTATTGCTAAAGACAAATAACGTCCCAACAAGTTGAGTCTAAAGACTGGAAGAACAAAAGGCGCAGCAATAATTGCAGCCAAGATCACTATCCATAGCAATAAAGTCAACCAACGTCGAAATTGTTTAGTCCCTTTCATTAATCAAGCCTCGACCATACGTCCCTTCTGCGGGAATAAACCAGCGGGGCGAAATTGCAGGAACACCACAATCAAAGCAAAGACCAAAACTCGAGCCATGCTCGTAGTAGCGAAGAAATCAACTGCCGAGGCCAATGGAGTAGGCATATCTGGCCAAATAGATAAAAGCCGCCCAGCCCCTATAAGATCCGTCATGATACCGATAGAAAAAGAAGCTAATACCGTGCCCAAGAGATTTCCTACACCACCAAGTACAACCACCATGAAACAGCCAACAATATAAGAAGCACCAACATTGGGGCCAACAGAGCCAAGCAATGAAACTGCAACTCCTGCAACACCTGCAAGTCCAGAGCCAATACCAAAGGTAAGGACATCAACTCTTTCGGTAGATATCCCTAGACAATCACTCATCGATCTGTTTTGTGTGACAGCACGGATTCTCATACCCCAAACACTTCGATTCAGAAACCAAGTAATGCCCAAAACTGCAATAAAGGTGATCACAATGATGACCAAGCGCGGAATCGGAAACGTAACTCCCCATAAATCAATACCACCACGCATCCAAGAAGGAGCCGTAACGTCGACATTGCGAGCACTCGCTCGACCAAGTCTGCTTACCAATGAACCCAAACCACCCGCTCCAAGTACTCCCACCAAAGCTGAGAAAGCCCAACTAGCAGCCCTAACCAATCGACCACGACTACCCTCTAACAACTTTTGTGGCAGAAGGAAAGGTGAAATAAAACCTACCAACAAAGAAAGAACTAATCCTGCCCCATAAGCCAATGGAACACTTCGAACAAATTGCTGAAGTATCAAACTAACTCCCCAGGTAGCCAACAAAGTTTCCAGAGGACTCCCATATAAACGTCTTATAACAGATCTTTCCAAAAGAATTCCAACTACAGCACTTACTATGAATGCGACTACTAAAGCTACGATTACATAAGCGTTATAGAAAGGTTTAAGGGCTGGCAACTTAAAGATCAATTGAGTGACATAGGTGGAATAAGCACCAAGCATCATCAACTCCCCATGAGCGAGGTTTATAACGCCCATCAATCCAAAAACAATTGCCAAGCCAAGAGCAGCAACCAGCAGAACTGAACCAATCGCCACACCATTAAAAAGGCATTCAAGAATTAGTTCCACAGGTCCAACGGAAATTTGTCAATAAAGAAAGAAGGAGGAGCCCACTCGAGGATCCTCCCAAAAGGCATCAGAAATAAATTTATTTAAAGCTCAAAGACGGTATTTCTCGCCTTTTCGTGAATCAGTCCAATCGCATGCATACCCCTTAGAACTTGGCTCAAACTGATTCCAAGCCTGAGGTAATACAGGCCCATCAGTAGATTCGACAATTTTGAATTGTCCATTTGAGGTAATTTCACCAATACGCACTGTCTGAGATAAATGATGATTAGGCATCACCTCTACAGGGCCTTGTGGCGCTTCAAACTTGATCCCTACAAGGGCTTCACGAACGGCATTGTCTTCAAATGTACCTGCTTTTTCTACAGCAGCCTTCCATAAATAAACCATGTTGTAAGCAGATTCTTGCGGGTCTGCTACAACACGATCATTTCCATATTTATTCTTGAAATCTCTTGCAAACTTTTTAGATGCGCGTGTATTAATTGACATCATATAATTCCAAGCACCATAATGACCTGCCAGGAACTCAGGACCAATTGTGCTGATTTCTTCTTCAGCTATTGAATAACTCATAACAAAATAACCTTTGCTAGGAGTAATTCCTGCATCTTGAATCTGCTTAAAGAAAGCAACATTCTGATCTCCATTAAGAGTATTAATAATCACACCGCCACTTGGAAGTGCTTTTTTAATCTTAGAAATTATCGGAGCAACTTCTGTATTACCTAAAGGTAGGTAATCCTCTCCAACTACTGTTCCACCAAGAGCCTTAACTTGTTCCTTGGTTATAGTATTTGAAGTTCTTGGGAAAACGTAGTCAGAGCCAACAAGAAAGAATGGTTTACCTGCTGCTGGAGACCGCTTGAACATAAATTCGGTAGCAGGTTCAGACTGCTGATTAGGTGTAGCACCTGTATAAAAAATATTATTAGAACATTCCTGCGCCTCATACTGAATCGGGTAGTAAAGGAAAGCGTCCTTCGATTCATAGACAGGAAGCATGGCCTTTCTGCTAGCAGAAGTCCAACCACCAAATACCACTGGGACTTTGTCCTGATCAATCAACTTCTTAGATTTCTCAGCAAAAGTTGGCCAATCCGACGCACCATCTTCAACAATGTATTTAATTTCATAAGACTTCCCTCCAACTTCAATACCTCCAGCAGCATTGATTTCATCAATAGCCATTTTTTCTGTGTCCACCAAAGTGGATTCAGAAATAGCCATTGTTCCACTCAGGGAATGCAAAATACCTACAGTAACTTCTGCATCGCAGTCAGCACAGCCTGTGGCCTGGTCTCCACCGCTACAAGCCGTGACAGAAGCCCCAAGGACAACTGAGGTCAAGCCCAAAAACAAACGCCTTGAAAGTGACATCTTCAAAATTGAAAGAGATAAATTCAGTGCCCGAATTAATTTACGAGCTGTAGAAAATTAGAGATAGAGCACCCATCGACATGTATCAATTGCAACAAACCTAAAAAAGGTTCCCAGTTCATTTTCTAATTAGGTAACTGTTGCAACAAAAATCCCAAGATTTTCTCAAGCCCCTCTCCACTATGAAGATTGGCAAAGCACCATGGACGGTCACTACGCATGCGTGATGTGTCCTTAGCCATGACATCAAGGCTTGCTCCAACCTTCTCAGCTAAATCAATCTTATTAATCACCAGCAAATCGGAGCGGGTGATACCTGGCCCTCCTTTCCTAGGAATTTTGTCTCCAGCAGCTACATCTATGACATAAATGCATAAATCAACCAACTCAGGACTGAAACTTGCTGCAAGATTATCCCCACCACTCTCGACTAGTACTAAATCCAAATCAGGGAAACGACTCTCAAGTTCCTCTACTGCAGCTCGATTAATAGAGCAATCCTCTCGAATAGCTGTATGAGGACACCCTCCGGTCTCTACGCCTAAAATTCTTTCAGGAGCCAAAGCTCCAACACGAGTCAAAAACTGTGCATCCTCTTTTGTATAAATGTCATTTGTGACAACTGCAATTTTCAGTTGATCTCTTAATCGCCTACACAAAGACTCAACAAGAGCAGTTTTTCCAGAGCCCACTGGCCCCGCCACTCCTACTCGTAATTTACTACTAACCATCAGCTTCGAAATAACCTTGAATAAAGTTCATCATGCGAAAGCTGAGCCATAGTCGCTCCAACATCTCCAGACCAAAGCTGATGCGGGTCTTCATTTAAAAGCTGCTCACTTTGTAGAGATATCAATGGTAAAAGACGAAGTTGCAAACCTTGAGCTTTTGAAGGGCCAAGAGGTATAAGCCGTACAGCAGCACTTAGTTGATTAGCAACCCAAGCATATAAATAACCTTGAATAACTTCTAGTTCAGATAAATTCCAAGCCAGCCCCGCCCATGCCCAAGCCATTGGCCAAGCAAGATCATCTCTACCATCAGGCAAAGGCTGACCTAATTCAGAAAGCAACTGCAAAAGAGATTTGCCCATTTGTCGATGTTGTTCTCGAACCTCACGCGCATCTCTTAATGCCAATAACCAAGAGTTCCAAGAGAGAACATTCTTAAGTGAGTCTGATGTTTCATCTATACGCCATTTAATTAAAGCTTCTCGCATAGGCATCTGAGCAGCCGCTTCAATTCTTAATTGCCCTCTTAAAAGTTCGGACTCCAGCCAATCAAACAAGGTTGACTCATTTGAGATCCTTCCAAACTGAACCAACCATTCAAGTCCCTCTGAATAACTAAATGCTCCAACAGGCAGTGATGGGCTTACTAATTGGAGCATCGCCAAAGAAGTCATTATTGATTTAGATGTCTATGTAGTTGGTCGTAAGCACCGGTTTCAGGATAAAAAGATCTAATGGTTTTCTTAACAGTAAGTCCTCTAATGCGGAGCATTTGAGCAAGGACCTCATCTTCAATCAAAAACAACTCCCCCTCATGCAATTCAAGAGCTACATGGCGATTCCCTAGATGATAAGCAGCCTTTAAAAGATCTAAGGAAGACTTTGCACTAACTACTAGCAAAGTTTCTAATGCAGCTTCTACAAGAACATTTTGATATTGTCCCTCCCCAGAAAGTACATCGCCTGGCCTTAGGCAACCTTCTCTAGGAAGCTGCAAAATGACTTCTCTTCCACATTTTGTAAGACGCCTGCCCCTCAAGCGTGAACGTTCTTCTGCTGAAAGTGGCAAGATTAAAAAATTTCCAGCTTTTTCATTCTCAAGTCGGTGGGTTAGAACTATTGGTGTGTCAGTCAACTTTTAAAAATCAAAGCCTGCTAAACCAGTACAACAGATTTGGTGTACTTCGCTACAAAAACCTCTTATTCAAGTGTTGAATTTGTCCAAATGAACCTACAAGCCCACTCCTGGCATGGAACCTGTAATCTTCGATTAAAGAACAGGTCAGGCTTGGATGACTTGCACAAGTCTTTTACAATTCACCAAGGAAGTTGTACAGCGCCCTTAAAGCTGATGCGATCTTTCCATAATGACGATGGACGTTGTCATCTCCCAATTATTCATACAGCCGGAGGACTTGTAGGAGGTGACAAATTAACAATGAATGTGACTGTTGAAAAAAACAATACTGCACTACTAACGAACGTAGCAGCCCAAAAAGTTTATGGATCGGTAGGACGCTCAAAATTTAACCCTGATGGAAAATTAACCGAACAAAATTCTCACTTTTCGATTCATGAAAATGGTGACCTTGAATGGCTTCCTCAAGAGCTTGTTTTATTCAATGGTGGGCTTTTTGAACAAACCATGCGAGTTGATCTTGCATCAGGATCAAGCTTCTTAAGCGCCGAGGTGGTACGCCTTGGGAGGACTGCTGCTGGAGAAAAGCTAGGTTCGGGTTATTGGCGTTCTGGAGTTGAAATTTGCCGGCATTTACCAGAAGGAAACTGTTGGGAGTTTGTTGATCAATTAGAACTTAGTGGAGAGGCCCTTCGTTCCAATCATGGAATTGCAAACCAACCCGTTTTTGGCTCATTTATTTGGGCTGCCCCGAACCGACTTTCACAAAAAACACAAACCGAACTTCTCAAAAACACCCGAAGACAAAGGCAAGGTTTAGAAGGGACAATGACTTGCAGTGCTCTAGATCAAGGACTTTCTGCTCGATACATAGGGCCCTCAACACAAGCCGCTAGGTTTTGGTTTATACGAATATGGGCACTCACTCGTGCGTTGAGAGGGCTAAGTCCTCCCGAGCATCTAAGGCTATGGCCAATGCAAGAGAACCCTTTCGCCAAGAAAAAGTCCAATCCCAACCATCGCTACAAAACACATTTGGCTCCTGATTTTGATTAACAGAAATCATGCATCTAAGTCCCCAGGAAAAAGATAAGCTTCTTGTTGTTACAGCAGCTCTCCTTGCAGAACGAAGACTAAAGCGTGGATTGAAACTCAATCACCCAGAGTCTGTTGCCTTGCTTAGCTTCCAAATTCTGGAAGGTGCACGTGATGGCAAAAGTGTTTCTGATCTGATGACAGAAGGAACAACCTGGCTAACACGTGAACAAGTAATGGAGGGAGTAGCGGAACTAATAACTGAAGTACAAATTGAAGCTGTATTCCCTGATGGGACAAAACTTGTAACCCTTCATGACCCAATTCGCTAAGTAAAAAATGTGTCCTCTTATCCCAGGAGAACTAATTCCTGAACCAGGAGAAATTGAACTGAATGCAGGGCGTCCAGTTACCATCCTTTCAGTTGCCAACAAAGGCGATAGACCGATACAGATTGGATCACATTTTCATTTCTATGAGTCAAATAAAGCGCTTGATTTTGATCGTGAATCAGCTCTTGGGAAACGACTCGATATCCCAGCGGGAACTGCAATCCGTTTTGAACCAGGTGACCTTCGCGAAGTCCATCTAGTGCCTTTTGCTGGCGAACGACGTGCGATCGGTTTTAACGGACTTATCAACGGAAAACTTAACTAAATCATCATGCCTTATCAAATTTCTAGAAGAGCCTATGCCGAAACTTATGGACCAACAACAGGCGATCGATTGCGTTTAGCAGACACTGATTTAATTCTTGAAGTAGAAAAAGATCACACTATTTATGGTGACGAGGTGAAATTTGGGGGAGGAAAAGTTATTAGAGATGGCATGGGGCAATCTCAACGCTCAAGATCTGAAGGAGCCGTAGACACAGTAATAACCAACGCCCTAATTGTTGATTGGTGGGGAATAGTCAAGGCTGATATAGGTATCAAAGATGGCAAAATTGTTGGTGTTGGTAAAGCTGGCAATCCTGATACTCAAAAAGGGGTTTCTATAATCATTGGCCCAGGCACCGAAGCAATCGCTGGAGAGGGGTACATTCTGACTGCTGGTTGTATCGATACCCATATACATTTCATATGCCCACAACAAGTAGAAACTGCATTAGCTAGTGGCATAACCACAATGCTTGGAGGGGGAACAGGGCCAGCCACAGGCACAAATGCAACCACATGTACACCTGGAGAATTTCATATCAAAAGAATGCTCCAAGCAGCAGAAGGGCTGCCTGTAAATCTCGGGTTTTATGGCAAAGGTAATGCCAGCCATCATGAAGCAATAGAAGAACAAGTACGAGCAGGAGCGTGTGGATTAAAGCTTCATGAAGACTGGGGAACAACACCTTCCGCAATTAATTGCTGCTTAGAAGTAGCCGACCGCATGGATGTTCAAGTCTGCATCCATACCGACACACTCAATGAAGCTGGTTTTGTCGAGGACACAATTCGTGCAATTAATGGTCGAACTATCCATACCTTTCACACTGAAGGTGCTGGCGGGGGACACGCCCCAGATATCATCAAGATTTGCGGCGAAGCAAACGTAATTCCTAGCAGCACAAATCCCACAAGGCCATATACCAAAAACACCCTTGAAGAACACCTCGACATGCTGATGGTATGTCACCATTTAGATCCCAAAATCCCTGAAGATGTTGCTTTTGCAGAATCACGTATTAGGAGGGAAACCATTGCCGCCGAAGATATTCTTCACGACATAGGAGCTTTCTCAATTATCGCTAGTGATTCCCAAGCGATGGGCAGAGTTGGCGAAGTAATAACTCGTACTTTTCAAACTGCTCACAAAATGAAAGTCCAGCGGGGACCTCTTCCAGAAGACACAAGCCGCAATGACAACAACAGAATAAAACGCTATATCGCCAAGGTGACTATCAATCCTGCAATAGCCCACGGTATTAGTAATCATGTTGGCTCAATTGAAGTAGGCAAACTGGCAGATTTAGTTCTTTGGAAGCCAGGTTTCTTCGGAGTCAAACCAGAACTAATTCTTAAAGGTGGATCGATAATTTGGGCCCAAATGGGAGATGCCAATGCATCAATCCCAACTCCTGAGCCAGTACATAGTAGGCCTATGTTTGGAGCATTCGGCTCAGCACTTCAGTCAAGCTGCCTAACCTTTCTCAGCAAAACAGCCATAGATGCTGGGATTCCAAACAACCTTGGGCTTAATCGTACTTGTGTCTCAGTTAGCGATACTCGTGAAATATCTAAAAAAAGTATGCAATGCAATGACGCCCTTCCTTCGATGCGAGTTGATCCGGAAACCTATGAAGTGTTTGCCAATGGGGAGTTGCTTACCTGCGAGCCAGCAGAAGCCCTGCCCTTAGCACAAATGTACCAATTACTTTAGTCTAATTATTTTGGCTCCCCATGCAAAAAATACGCATCTATTTTTTGTTATAAAAACTCTTTAATTTAGAGTCTAAGTAAAACTTTATAGAAATCAGGAAGTCGACTGCAAGAAAAAGATTATAAATCAGAAATAGACCTAGAAAACATAATAAAGACTCTAATCAGCCATAAAAGCTTTATATTACCTTTGAAACTATTCCAGAAAGCTTAAAGCTCACTCTATTTATGGCCAAAGAATACAACTCTAACAATAAGGGTATCAATTACAGCATCCATGCACCGTGGACTGGAGGAATAATAGCAGCTAGCCTTTTTATAGGTGCATTTAATCTTTTTTTTGTAGCCGTAAAATTACATCCAATTTCCAAGCAAGCTGAACTATATGTAGCCTGTAAAGTTTACAGGGCACCAACAACAAGAAATCTTGCCTCAACTAACGCTCTAAAAAAGATCGAAACCATTACGAAGCTAGGCAAGGATGCTTGGAGATATTGCTAAGGATGGAGTTCAATAATGGTCGCCTTATTTAATCAGGGAAAATATCATTAATACCATCAAATCTCTTATATGCATTGGATTCATGAAAAGTTCGATCGCTTAGCATATTTAAAAGGTAGACATTGTCAAACCATAAGAACCTTTTACGGTTCAAACCAAATACACTACGATGCTTGTTTATACTCATCCTATTAATCGTCATTAGATGAATGAAAAAACAAAACCATTCGTAAGCTCATGAGCCAAATAAATGGATTCATGCAAACAATTGAAACCCTAACAATACTTTTATTTAGTATTTTGGTTTTTAGCCAAGCAGTTAGAGTGATAAAAGGGGAAAGCCTCAGGAATCCTCTGAATCAAATAAGAGCTAACAATAAGAAATGACTGCTTCTACTTTAGCTGTACTAAGTCCCGAGATTAAGTACTTCATAGGCGCAATGATCGTCTGTGGCCCTCTAGGAATCTTCGGATTAATACTAATACTCAAGAAAATTCAGAAAAAAAACCCTGACAGAATCCGATGGCGTTAACTCCAACCCTATTATCAACAAACCCTAACAATCAAAAACCTCCTAAGTGGAGCGCAGTATGTAATCAATCGCATTGGGATGCTCATATACAAATTTAATGGTCTCCATTGCAACCTGCCTAGCTTCATAGGAGTCATTCGCGTAGGCACAGAATTCGCACCTATGTCTCTGACCGTCGACGTAACTAATGGTGTAACCGTGGCGGCTCATTCGCCAATCTTCAAATGATCTTTTCAATCTTCGCTCAGCAGCCTCCCTTGTTGCCATAAATTGCCAAGCATAGTGAGCATATCCACAAGAAACCCCTTCAAATTGCCAATGGTCTGGGAATTCAGTTCTCTCTTCAATCAATTGAGCACTTTACAAAAAAATCACTCCGAACAAATCACCAACTAAAAATCAAACAAACCAACAAAAAGAAATATAACCATGATATTCAGCTCATTTAATTTTCAATTAAGAATATCGGCCGAATCAACCTAGTATTTCAGTCATATCTAAAATTATAAAATCGACTAAAAACAATGTGAGCCATTGCAGTCAGGCTTATCTGTAACCTCATCAAAATTAAGCACATCAAGAGGAACTCCCTATGAACAACATTTTTTTTTACTTATATCCATCCAATCAATTAATCTAACCAAGAGAAAGGTCCAATGAAAATATTAGCTTCCCTTTAAAGAAACAACAGTTATAAGCTTAATTTGCTTTGCTGCAGGAGAATAAGGGTATTGAGCAGAGTGGATTTGGATTGCCGCAAAACTACCTGCCAATGATGCCAATAAAAGAGAGGGAACTGACAGTGCCGCAAGCTTCATGAAACAATTCATCTGAAGGTGGGCGGGCTCTAATAATGCCGTATTTCCATTTAAACGCCAGTCAAACAAGCTTTAGCCAAACAATTGTATTCACTTAGAAATACTCATAACAAGATACCTTTCAGCCCGTAATGCTCTTCTTATCCTCATTATCAACTCCTTGAACCTCAAATCTTCCAAACAGACCAGTCAGGATAAGCAAAAGCCCCACAACGGGCCAAGAAAGAGTAAATGTCAAGTTTTCAATACACAACTTTCAATCAACATAGCCTCAGACTGCCTTGGGCTAAGGATTTGAAAGCCCACAAACTACAAAGCCTCAATTCAAAGGAAGGATAATCTTTGGGAAGAATCCCTGTTTTTTTAACAAGCCAATGAATTACTTTTATCTCCAAAACAATCTCAATGGGTGACCTTAAAACTTTATTCATTTATAACCCTATACAGTCTTGCCGACCAATGAGCATAATGCTCATTTAAATGATGACGAGCAAAAGTCTACTTGGACTAAAAAGAGATCATTACCTAAATTCTATATATATGAGTAAAGCAAAAGCAACCTTATGACAAATACAACCCCACCCCAGCCTGGGAGATGGTGGGCAAGAGATGGCGAAAAAATCCAATGCAATCTTTGCCCTCGTCACTGTCGAATGAAGCCAGGTCAAAGAGGCTTTTGCTTTGTGCGACAAGCAACAGAAAATGGAATGGAGTTAACTACTTATGGTCGATCAAGCGGCTTTTGCATCGACCCCATAGAGAAAAAACCACTAAATCATTTCTTCCCAGGGACTTCAGTACTTTCTTTTGGCACAGCTGGATGTAATTTAGCCTGCAAATTCTGCCAAAACTGGGACATATCTAAATCTCGTGCAATGGATAGTTTAATGGACACAGCATCACCAGAAGATATAGCTAATACTGCTAAAAGGTATGGATGTAATTCAGTAGCTTTTACTTACAATGACCCGGTTATATTTGCAGAATATGCGATAGATATTGCCCAGGCTTGTAGAGAACGCAAAGTCAAAAATGTTGCAGTAACTGCTGGTTATATCAACAAACCAGCTAGACAAGAATTCTTTCAATCAATGGATGCAACTAATGTTGACCTAAAAGCCTTCACTCAAAGGTTTTACAAAGAGCTTTGTGGAAGTGACATCGAATATGTAAAGGATACTTTACGCTATCTTGTTCACGAAACTGATACCTGGGTTGAAATTACTACGCTTGTAATACCAGAAGAAAATGATAGTGATAAAGAACTCCATGAACTTGCCACATGGATAAGAGAGGCACTCACTCCCAACGTACCAATTCACTTCACGGCCTATCACCCTGATTACAAGCTTGACAGGCCAAAAACACCCGCCTCAACACTTACAAAAGCAAGAGCTATTGCTATCGAAGAGGGACTTCAATTTGTCTATACAGGAAACGTCCACGATCCTGATGGAGACAAAACACGCTGTCCCAATTGCGACAGTTTGCTCATAAAGCGAGACTGGTATGCATTAGTAGGATGGGGTCTATCATCAGAAATTCCAGGGGCCTGCGCTAGATGTGGAACAAAAATACCAGGACATTTTTCAATAAAGCCAGGACGTTGGGGCAGGAAACGTCAACCTGTACGAATTGCAAGGTAAAAGTTAATTCTTAATTCTTTCTTTTTAAATGTATTGACCTTTAGATAATGCCAAGACAATGTAAGAAGCAAGTTCTAGTTTTTCAAGCTCCAATTAATATTTCAATGACAGTTGAAAATAGTCAAGAATAGTTGTTCATGTTTCCAAGCTTAGCATTGCCAGGAATTGGCCTAAAGGGGGCAAATCAACATCAGCTTAGATTTAAATCTAAGCTTTATTTCTTGAAAGAAAGCTAAATCTGATCACAAGCTACAATAAGGGCATGAAAGATAGATCACTATCTACCATGATTACAAATTAGCAACGAGTTTTCAGGATTAAAGTAATGGAGAATGTTAGAAAGGCATCAGCTGAAGGAATCTTCTACCCATCTGATAGAGAGGTTCTCAACTCCGAGGTCAAGAGGTTGCTCTTTAATGCTCCTTTACTAGAAACACTAAATCCCAAAGCCCTTATTGCACCCCATGCTGGATACCCTTGCTCAGGACAAATTGCTGCCAATGCCTATAAAAATTGGATGAACCAAAAAGATGAAATTGAACGAATCGTTCTCATCGGACCGTCTCACTTTGTTGCACTAAGAAATATAGCTATTCCATCATTTGAAGTATTCAAAACACCATTTGGGGAAGTACCTATCGACAATGAAATCATATCAACTATTCTAGACTTACCTAAGGTATTGATAAATAATAAACCACATTTAAAAGAATATTCACTTGAAGTACATATTCCATTTCTGCAAACTTTAATTGGCAATTTTAAACTTGTACCAATTCTCGCTGGAGGTGTTTCAGGAGATGAAGTCGCTACTGTTCTTGAAAGTCTTTGGGGAAACGAGTCAACACGGTTTCTTGTAAGTACCGACCTAAGTCACTTTCATAACTATGAGAAAGCTAAACAAATTGATCTTAAAACAGCCCAAGCTATTGAAGCTATGAACCCTATTGAGATAAGCGAAAGTCAAGCTTGCGGGCACATTCCTTTGAAAGGAATGCTGCTTGCCGCCAAAAGAAAAGGTTTATCCATCAAGCGAATCGAATTAAAGAACTCAGGAGATACAATTAGTAAAAAAGATAAGGTCGTTGGATACGGTTCCTGGGCAATTTTCTCTAAAGAAGAGTATCCAAAGAAAAATTCCTATGGAGATCACCGGATATTAATTAAAAAGGATGGGTTTAAGTTACTAGAAATTGCATTAAAGGCACTTTCTCTATCTATCTATAAAAGAAAATTACCAAAGATTAATATAACATCCTTTCCTCAAAGTCTTCGGCAAGATTGTGCAACATTTATAACAATCACCTCCAATGGAAATCTTAGGGGATGCATAGGTACTGTAAAGGCACATCAACCATTAATAGCCGACATAATCGAAAATACTTATAAAGCAGCAAACAAAGATCCAAGGTTCCCACCAATAACAAAACAAGAAGTCTCAAAGCTAGAAATCACAATTTCTCTCCTTAGTCCCCTCAAAGAAATGTCATTCACTGATGAGAATGACTTCTTGAATCAACTACGACCTAAGATAGACGGGCTTGTGATAGCAGATCAAGGAAAAAGTGCTCTATTCTTACCACAAGTTTGGGAAACCTATTCAGTAAAAGATGAGTTCCTAATGAAGTTAAAACAAAAAGCGGGCCTACCTTTAAACCATTGGTCTGAAACGATGCAGGCATGGCACTTTGAGATAGTTTCAATTAAATCCTCAACAAATTCCCCTAGAGAAAATAAAAGGTGACTCTTCTTCAGGATTCATCCTTACTAGTATTAGAGCCGTTACATAGAGCCACAGACATTGCTTCAAGTCCATCAGAGTCAATCGAACCCAATTCCGGCAGTGTCTTTAAAAAGCCACTTGTTGTTTTAACACATCTATTCCAACCATTTGCCTGACCACTTATCGGACCAAGTCTTGCAGCAATTAACGCAAGACTAATTACCGCGACAGCAACACTTGAGGTCCAAAAAGCTTCACGCCAATTGTCTCGGACAAAAAGTATTAAATTTTTAAATTTAATATAATCCTTAATCATAGGAGAAATTCAGTGAAGGGCTAATTTAAGGAGGCTGCAATCACAAAGAGTTGAGGATAAAAACCCATTAATCATAATAGCAACTTAGGATTGGGATACGGATAAATTGTTACTTGCTTAGTGTTTAACAGACACTTTACATCAGAATGGAGAGTAAGGAGTGGGATGAATTAGAATGCTAATGTCACAAGTCACTTTAAAATGATATATAGGCACAACCTACTCAACAATTAATAGCCCAACTCGAGCCTATTAATTGCAATGTAACGAAAATCAACCTAAAAAGAATATAAAGCAAAAGTTATTAGACTTATCAAAAGGACTCCACTCACTAATGATCCAAAAAATAATCACTGGTTGAAAATTAAAGTCAGGCCTGCACTTTTTTAAGCACTTATGCTGAATAGACATCTATAAAAAGTAAAGATCTAAAGATGTAATGGCTTTCAACTAAAAGGAAAAGGAGTAATACATGTAGTATTTAAATGAAATTTATCACCTTTTCATAGTACAACTAACGGACTCGTCAAAAAACATTTTTTATATTACCATTTGATTATTTCGAGTTTTGTTAGATACATGGAACTACCGAAACATTGTTACGGTTATGCAAGGGCAGGCAATACTTAGCAAGATTAGAAAGCTTATAGTTAAGTATCCTTAATTTTTAAGTCATAGACTAGTTCACAACTTTTACTATGGACAAATTCCACTTGGCATCTTATTTCCTCGCTTTAGTTGGGTCTAAACAAAATAGTTTATTCCTTCTATGTACAATTTATTTATTTTAAGTAAAAAAGCTGCTTTAAGGTTTCAAGGCCAAGTAATTTTATCAATAGCAAATCTAAAAAAAAAATGAGTCAATGGCTTGGAGATGCCCTTTTGGCATTAATGTTTGTTTCATTCTTCATAATTGCAGCATTCCATTTTCTTGAGGAGGAGACAAATAAGAACAGATGACGACTATTCAAGTGGATCAAGTTAATTGCTGTATCCAAAGTAAGATACGAGTAATCAGCGAAAGATCATCAGCTGTTTCACAAAATATCTATATTAAATAAACTTACTACATTCTAAAAAAGAAAGTTTTTATGCATGATTAATTGAAGGTAACTTGCATTGATGCTCAACAATTTCTCCATTTGGAATGAGTTGAGCAAATCTTGGTTTCTCAGCATGCAACCCTCTCTCATTGTCTTGATAACTCCAAAGCCATTTTCTATCAGTAAAACTAATCTCTCCTTTTTGAAATGACACTGGCAACATAAGGTTAATATCTCTCCACTCCAATACAACAAAAGCACCTTGATCAATTTTTTCTAAGTCATTGGTTATTAAAAAGTCACCATTCAAGTTGTTTCTAATAGTGGCCTTAAGCAATTCACCATCACAATCAAAAGTGGAGGATGGGTTAATTGCGATGAAAAGACTTAATAGGAAAGCAAGTATATTCATAATCTTTTTAGATGCTAGTCCCCTTCATAAGACCCATTTAACATACGTCTTATAAAGAAAAGAGAATCAACGAAAATTCTGCGATAGCACCTCGTTTTGATTATTTGAAACATGAGCCTAGAAATGTGTAACTGTCTAATGCCAAACGACCTTTAATTGAAAGTCCTAATTCAATTATAAAACCTTAGAAGTGCTTTTATTCAAGGCAAAAACTGTCTTATTGATTTTGGCACCAAGTCCTCCATTAGGTCGACGTAAGCTATTCAAAGAAAATAGAGCAAGGGCTAGGGAGTGAAGGAGTCACTGCCATTGTTTTTGGGATCCATTTTTATCTGTACCAGTTTGTTCACCTTGCTCAGTATCAAGGAATAGCCATGACAATAAAAAAGGCCCTCGCAAGTGCGCCGGGCCTGGGTGATGGGGAGCTTTATTTCTAGGAGACTGAAGGGGCTAATGCAACCCCCACAAATAGTGATTTTGCTTATCAGAGGCATTAACAACACTATAAGTAGTGTGTATCTGCCGATGACAAAGCTCTTGACAGCAATTAACCACGGCGTGGCCGGGTGATGGGGATCAGTCGGTCTTAAGTGCTTCTGATAGATATGAGCTTTTTAATTAGGCAAAAATCATTTAGGTTCACTTGACTTTTTCTTGTGCACTTGGAGTTCGATCTTTAAGCTTTAAGTTTTTCCGCTTTGATTGCACTATGTGGAATTTGGCTTTTGTTCTTTTCCGACAGCTTTGATCACGATGACGATCAAGATGGAGGTGGAACAATGTCTAAAGTCTATGAACCTGTTTTTTTAAGCAGTCCTGCATAGTTTGGACTCCTAAAGGATAAGTTTTAAAGAAGGAATCAAAGTTAGGGAAAGAAAAGGAGGATAAATCTAGTTCGGTCTAAATCTCATTCTCCATAAGATTTTAATGATATTCATAAAAATCTCTAGAAAGCCTTTTAGGATAATGGTATTTAGACTTAAGCCGCAGTGTGAAAAATCTACCTGGCTTGTGGCAGCAAACCCAAGATTTGGATTTGTATTAATACATTTGTGAGAATATGTGACTGCTTTTGATTGATGAATCAGAGCCTTTATTTTGATTCTCACCTAGGCCTACTCAATTCTTTCTGAGATGGTATGAGCTTAAGTCTATTTGAAAGGGTCACTATTCCTTTCCCAATGTCTCTTTCAAACTTGAATGGATTTCTCTCATATGCCATTTTCCTACAAAGAGTTTATAATCTTTGAAGCATCTAGAAGACTTTGACCCTGCTGAAGAAATTGAAGGCTTCAAAGTTCTTTAACGTGTTCCTAACTCTTTAAAGGGAACTGGTTGTTTTATCGCAGAAGAAACTGGCTTTAGCAAAAAGTGGGAACAGGCAGAATACTTATGAAGTATAGGAGCTTGAAGCTTTATCTGGAATAGGAGACCACTAGACGAAAAGAAAGGCTGCCACTAATACGGTTTAATTACTTCAATTCGGCTATAAATAAAGAAAATTGGATGGCTTCTATGTATGAGGCGATTGATGGCAGCACTTTTCAGACTAATTGGCGGTGCAAGCTTCACAACTCTATCCTTAGAAGCAATGGACGTAACACAATCAAAAAGAATATAAAATTACTTCAAGACAACCCAGAGAAAGTTGGAGGCGACAAGGAAACAGCAAAAGAACTAATCAAATTACTAGAAGGTGTTTCTGATGATCAAGCTTGGGTAGTGGCTAAAGCTATGGCTGGATTATCAGTAGAAAAAGCTTTAGAGACTTTAAATTCGACAAGGGGATGAACTATGGAGATAAAAAAGGTCAAATGAAAAAAATTTTTCAATGGAAAGATTTGAACTGGAACACTATGTCACCTCAAGAAAGGTTGAACTTTAAGAGGTTATGTCTAGTTCCATTGCTTGCTTATGGGATCTATAGCTTTTTGAGTCACTATGCTTTTACCCTTTTAATAATGCTGAGCATATACTACGCATATAAGTTTTTCGAGAAGAGAAAGCGATAGCTACAACTAACCAAGAAACACCAAAAGAAAGAAATTCACGTTACAAAGCTATATCTAGTGAGAATAGAAAAGCTTTGATTAGGGAAAAGATGAATGCCGAAGATTTGATAGAGGGGATTGGGCTAAGGGGCTAGGACTTGTCTTCTTATGAGAGAGAAAAGGTTTGGGTTATGATCAAATGACTCGCTATTGCCTGGAATGCAAAGCAGGCAAAGTGCAATGAAATAAAGGCAACCTAATAAAAAATCTTTAGTTTCTTGGAAACTAATTACAAAACCTATCCTTTCCAGATGTAGAGCATGAGACCTTTTAAATGCATTCGTTAATAGCAGAAACCGCAATGATTTATATGTAGGAATGGCTAATTTTTCAGCTTTCAAGATTCGATATGTCAACACCTCCCACGGGGGCTAGGAAATGCAATATTGCAGGTATTAAAAGCAGAACTGTTATTAATCTGACCGCATGTAGAGCTGCTACAGCAGCTCCAACACCGTATTCTGTTCCCACAAGGCTCATTCCTATAGTTCCTCCAGGTGCTGCTCCTAACAAGGCTACAATTGTTTCAACTCCAAGGAATCTACTGATCAATAGCCCCACTAAAATTCCAGTCATCAAAAGACTAAATGTGATAACTAATGCAGGCTTCCAAAGAGATTGTAATTCCCCCAGCGTTTCTCTATTAATTCCTGTCCCAATGACTGTTCCTATTAATATTCCAAGTACTGTTTTTGTTCCTAAGGGCCAGTCTGCAACCTCAAGTTGACCACTAATGCTTAAAAAACCGGCCCCTAATATTGCTCCTAGAAGTGGAGCTGCTGGTATGCCCGTTAGAAGCATTAAAGAACCCAAGGCTGCTCCAGCAAGGATGTATAGAAGCAAAGACACGAAAGAAGGCATCTAAATCGTTTAGGTGATATATCTAAGTTTCTCGCTTTAAGAATTGAATAACAAGGTCGCTCTTTACTGAAATTGCAATTGGAAGCAAAATCCACCTATGGAGCTAAAAAAGTCTTATGCAGGCTCTTATTTGACTTGGGAGTGGCTTGGCATTGTGTAAAGGAATATATTTGGGTTGGCAAAAATCAGTTAAAGGTGAGTAGTTGTTTAAAAGTCAACTCAAGCAACTTGCCAAACCAGCTTAATGAAAATATTCTGAGTCTTAACTGAGCTCATACCGTTAAATAGTCATGACTGACACTAAGTACAAAGAAAAGTTTGATTGGATAAAAACTTTTACTGGGCTTGCAATTCTTTTATGTGCTTTTTGCCTTGCATTAATTGTAGTAAGTTTACGTCCAGTAGCTAAATGGGCTAATTATCAAGCCATATGCGTTGAGCAAGAAAGTGTGAAAGCTCCTATTTCATGGGCTGTTAGGAAGTGCAATGGACGGTCAAAGGTATATCAAGTGAAGTGAAGAACCTATAGCAGAGGTAGGAATTAGAATCTTTATTTGCAAGCAGCACATTTTCATCGCCCAGCAATTAAATGACCTCTCTTTCTCCATCCTTAAAAAGCTAGTATTAAACAATGACTAATTACAACATTAAACGCAATCTAATCACTGGTGCTGCAGGTTTCCTTGGCTCACATTTAGTTGATAGATTAATGAACGCAGGTGAGGAAGTTATTTGTATAGATAATTATTGTACGGGAAGAAAAATAAATCTGAGCCAATGGATAAATCACCCTAGATTCGAACTTATTCGCCATGACGTAACTGAACCAATACGTGTAGAGGTTGATAGGATTTGGCACCTTGCATGTCCAGCATCACCAATTCATTATCAACTTAATCCTATAAAAACTGCAAAAACAAGCTTTCTTGGTACTTATAACATGCTTGGACTTGCTAGAAGACTAAAAGCAAAACTTTTACTAGCCAGTACTAGTGAAGTGTATGGAGATCCAGAAGTTCATCCTCAACCTGAAAACTATAGAGGTTGTGTAGATCCTACAGGTATCAGAGGATGCTATGACGAAGGGAAGCGCATCGCAGAAACTCTCTGCTTCGATTACAAAAGAATGCATGACACACAAATAGCCGTTATTAGAATCTTTAATACCTATGGTCCAAGGATGTTGCCAGGTGATGGAAGAGTAATCAGTAACTTTATAGTCCAGGCTTTAAATGGAAATGGGCTTACGATTTATGGGGATGGTAAACAAACAAGATCTTTCTGTTTTGTTGATGACTTGATAGAAGGAATGATTAGAGTTATGAACCATACATATTCAGGCCCTATTAATATAGGTAGCCCTAAGGAATTGACAATATTGGCACTTGCAAAATTAATACGTGAAAAAATAAACCCAGGTCTAAAGCTCATACATAAACCATTACCTAAAGATGATCCCAAGCAACGAAGACCTAATATCAATTTAGCTTATGAGAAATTAGATTGGGAACCAAAGATTCCTCTTGAGGAAGGAATAGGTACCACAATTGAATGGTTCAAAGAATCTATCTTTTAGAAGAGATTAAATTCTATTGGAACTTTTCAAAAGTAAAAAAAATATCTAAATTCAATCAACCATGCATACATAAGAATTTAATCTTTATTGATCGCTATAAATCCATCGAGGGAATCTCTTCTCAGTTCTTTTAGGGTGCTGGACCAATGTAGGCCAAGCTCTACGAGGAGGCCATGATTCATTGTATGTATTTATTCCTAAGGGCACCGGCCCATGAGAATGCCAAATCCTTACATCTCCACTTATATAATTACCGAAGCCTCTGTAATTATAATTTATGGAGAGAGCATAAGGGTTGAATGAACAAGTTTCCAAAGCTAAGGTAAATAAAGCCTGATCGTCTTTCCATAGCTGACAATGCTTAATAGCCAAATCCTGCCATTTATTAAAGACCAACTCAACCTTTGGAGATTTCGAGAAGAAAACAACACCAGTATTAAATTGCAATAAGCCACTATTCTCTATACTCTCTTTTTCTAATACCTCTGCAAAGTTCCTGAAATTATCCAAGCAATAATGGGATGCCTGACTAACCGCTATCCCGTGTAAATTAGCTTTTTTGAAACCTAATGATATATCACCCAATACTATAGTATCTGTATCTAAGAATAGATAAGTATCATATTCCTTTGGAATGTGATCGTATAATTCTGTTTTTCTTAAGAGCCAGCTTCCTCTGCCAAAACGAAAGTTTACCCTAAAAACTCTTGTCATTACACTCTTCAACCATTTTACATCAGTTGCCTCATCTGTTATCAGTATCAAATCTAAGCCAGCAAAAAAATCTTTACTCATTTGAATGCATCGACTTAACTCGCAAATATATTTTTCTCCCCAAGCTAAAAATATTACCGCCTTTCTAAGCTTTTCAGAATTCATCCCATTGACTGTTGTTGTCTTAAGGGTACGGTACCTTGTCAATATGAATCAATTCCTTTTTATACTAGAAGATTAAAGATCCCTAAACATATAGATCTCCTCAATAATCGCACCTCAAGGAAGCGATTACATCTAAAATTGCAAGGCTTTTGTTAAGTAGACATTAATTCCTCTCTATAAATTGCATATTTTTTCAAAGAAAAATTATTCAAGAGTTATAATTAGTGATACTCTTTGCTTTTTAGACTTAAAGCTTTGGCTGTCATTTCCTCTCTTTTGAAAGGCTTGCCAAGAAAATTTGCTTTTAGAAAATAACAATGAAAAGTAAATACCATGAAGAACTTTTGAATGAATTGCAGGAAAAAAAACCGCTTTTCTAAAAGGCAGGTGGATAACAAAAATTTAGAGACACTTTTAAAAAGGGATCAAAAAGCACCTTACTTTTTGGTCTTATAACTCCCGTGGTGTGTACCACACTGAACTTTAATCGCCCTCAAAACCTCCAATCTGTGTTCATACACGAAAGTAACAAGGTGGCTATCAGTTTTCTTAAACAAATAGTCGGAATAAGCTCTATATTTAGTTTCTTAAGGGCAGCACTTGGAGGAAGATCAGGGGAATAGAGAAGGGTGGGCACACCAAAAGAGACGATGACGAAACAAAAGCATTAGAAGGATCCATACGAAAAAGCATGAAATGTTGGTTGGCAGTAAAAAAAGTGTTAGTGCAGGTGGGTTCTTAAAGGTTGTATCGCTTCCAATCAGGCTAGTTTTAGGAATTACTTTTTACTGCTATACCTTGCTGTGAGTTTTTTTTTATCAACTAAATTTATGGCAGGAAACTATTGGGTAGTTATTTCCAATGGATGATCTCAGTCACTGGCAGCTTTGGACCCCTCTAATTGGGGGCATAATGCTTTACATCGGCTTGAATATCAGAATCACAAAAGTAGACGAAGAATAATCATGGGAGAAGCTAAAAGGCGGAAAGAGCAAGGTTTGCCTCCTAAGAGTCCAAAGCAAAAGCCAACATCAAATCCAAAAAGCCTGCTGGTCAAATACCCTAGATTACCTTTGTATATAGGGCTTCTTTTTGGTATTTATCTGATTTTCGATTGGATCAGATTAAACTCCGGCAGCTAGCAAAGCTTACTAGTACTAGCTTTTACTTCTAATGCTCACCATTTCTTCTTACAATTAATCTAATGAAATTACTCTTAAGTCGAAGGCAGACATAGCTATAGTTCTGTGCAACATTTTTTCCTTTTGTGGCAGGTAAGATTTATATAAGAAGGGAACCTCTGCTCCAGAAGATATATAAATCAAGCAAAAATCGGACCTGAAACAAGGTCAGTTACGCCTAGATCAAGAAACAAATCCTCCAAAAATTAACTTAATAAATCGAGATTGGCCAGCCATTTGGTTGGGGTCTTCCCTCAACTATCGCCTCTTCACTTTCCACAAGGCCCACAAAACAGCAATCATTTTCTCCTGTTTTTGCAACATATTGAGTTCTAAGTCCTTCACTATTGAATTTGGCCAGCCCCTCAAAATTCTGATCATCGCATTCAGCTTGAGTTTGTAGCCAACAACATTCACAAAGCCAGGTTGTCGACAAAGACATTTTGGAGATCCGAGTTCCTGGATTAGATCATGTTTTATTTGAACGAGAGATGGTTCCTCCTTTTCACCCCCTGACAAGGGTCAAACCATGTTCAGACGCTCAGTATCAAGGAATAGCCATGACAATAAAAAAGGCCCTCGCAAGTGCGCCGGGCCTGGGTGATGGGGAGCTTTATTTCTAGGAGACTGAAGGGGCTAATGCAACCCCCACAAATAGTGATTTTGCTTATCAGAGGCATTAACAACACTATAAGTAGTGTGTATCTGCCGATGACAAAGCTCTTGACAGCAATTAACCTCGGCGTGGCCGGGTGATGGGGATCAGTCGGTCTTAAGTGCAAGTCGATTGGCTCCCGTCCTGCTCCGGGGGCCTTTTATTTAGTTTTCAATTTGCACTGCCCTAGCTAAAAAATGATCAGTTAAATATCTTTCTAATTTCTCTAGCAACAAATCAAACCCATCGGATTCGTTCTCAATCGTTGAACACAACAAGCACGTTGATCAAAAACTTAGGTTCTATAAGGGATTCAATTCAAGTTTTCTGGTTACTTCAGATCAGTTCATGGCAGAGATTAATCCTCTAAAAGAGACCGCGAAATAAATGAGCCCTTATGGCTGACAAGATCTAATAACTAAAGCGGCTATTAGTTCAGCAATCCTAATTATAACGCCTCTTAGCATCATTTCATTCTTTCAAACTCTCAGAGAAGACCTTGCTTTTGACCATTAGCTATATTTACATGAAAGGCTGTTTCCAATAATTTATGTATACCAAATTGCAGGCAATTGGCTAATAAGCTAGCATTAGTAATTTTCAACTCAGGCAAATAAGTAGAAGCATAAATTAGTTCAAAAATTCATTTAGTTTTTAGCCATGACCGTCTTAATGGAAAAAGAAGATTATTGATGGGATAAGGACTATTTGATGAAGCCTTAACTACTAACAAAATTATATAAAGAAAGAGCTTTTAGAGCAGCCTGTATTGATTGTTCAATGTCTAGATAGATGGTAAAAGGAAATTAAAGAGTTAAGCAAGTTGAAATCTGCGTAAAACCCAAACCACTACGGCAAGAGCTACCGAAGCCATATACATATAAACCAGCAAGCGACTCCAGCTAAGCTTTTCTCCTTTTGCAGGCTCTTTAGGAGGATCTACGTTGTTCATCTGCCATCAGCAATTTCCTTCTAGCCTAAACAATAAAATGTCTTTAGATTCATTCAATGTGTGAAGCGAAATGAAGACGTATCGCAGCTCCCACCTCTTACAAGAAATAACGTTTATGCTCTATTAACTTTTTAGAGAGCACCTCCAATGGAATTGGACCCAATAACTAAATGGCTAATAAGAACAGCTTCTTTCATGATCATTGTTGTAAGCCTTACTCTCTTCCTAACAATTCCATTGGCAGCTATAATCATTAGTTCAAAGATATCAGTTGCCCAAGAATCAATTAAAGGAACTTTTGAGCTTCTACTTCAACAACTTCTATCCTGATCTTCCACATTGAGCCTATAACTTCAGTGTGAATCTTTAAAGCTAAAAGTCTTCCTTAATAAGCTTGTTTTTTCTAGCAAAGAACATTTTTAATGTATTTATAATACTTAAGAAAGACACTTTTCAGGTTACTTATTAGAATCGAACTCAACTTAAGATAGGCCTAGCTTGATAGCTCATGCTTATTCGATGCTAGTTATAAAAAGTGCTGATTAAAAACTTCAGCCAACATGCTTGACCCTTTATTCTTAATACATTTGACAAGCTAAGTTAATTCTAAAATATTACGAATAAATCTTGTCAAGTAGGATTAGAAAATTAAAAATGTCTTAATGGATACAAATTTATGCAAAACGCATTTTACTATTGCTATACCTAGCCAATTCTAGCTAAGAAAGGATTAGACATAAAGGCAGAATTCTGTGATAACCGATCCATATACAATTTTGATTGGAGTTGGCCTAGTCTTTTTAGGACTGCAACTTTATGTTTTACTTTCGATAGTGAAAAACAAAAAAGGTGAAAGGCTCTTCTTTAATCGAACTCAGCTATACGCAATTCAGCTTCGGATCGAGCGATTGTTTGCGATGATACACACAAGGAAAGATTGACACTAATGGGGAATTTTATAAGTTGGCATATTTCTATTCTTGCCCTAAGTAATTGAGCGGTTTTAACGATAAGAAGTCTCTTCCTGGGGATATTTTTTAATGCATTCGACTTAAAACGGTATTAATTCTAATTGAGTGCTTATTGCAAAGTTTTGACAGATAGTAAGAAGAAATTTGTTCATATTTAAACTAATGTTTTCAACTTAGATAAGTAGCCTTTCAATAATGAGGAGGTTTTGACTCCTCAACAGGGAAGTAAGCACGATTTTCTTCGTTTGAATCTTGATCCTTAAGGCTTTGTTCTATCTCGTCATACGAGTCGTCATCGAAGTTTCTTTCGCGCTTAGTCATTACTTGCTGTACTTTCTGCCTTTCCAAATCAAAAGCAGTGGCAAGCCCACAAGCATCAAGCTGCCATCTACCAATAGATAGGTGTTGAGCATGCTCACTCTTCAACCCTCACATCGACTCTCTCTATCCGCTGCTCATCTTTAAGCATTATCTGTTTAACCGCATAAGCAACAACACCAAAGATCACCAAGACGCCAATGCTCTGGATGAAATCGATGTAGGTAGCAGTGAGGTGGTTCATGTTTCCTTTATAGCCTTTGCTATACGTCTCGGCATGATGATTAGAAGTTCTATACCTTGAATCGAGGGATGCAGAACACCTTTTATCTCTTAGGGACTACTGGTCAAGCAAACCTTCTTTATGGGGTTGCTGCTGTTGGCTTTCTCGTGGGTTCTTGGTTCCTAGGTCGTGCTATCACTGTGATGACGAAGGGTCATAATCCATTGGTATGGAAAGGGCTTAAAAAAAAAGACGAAAACTAATGCGTTACTTCTGGCCTATCGCTCGTATCATTTTTTGCCCGCTAACAATCCTGTTTATTTACCTCACCGTCACTGAGCAAATAGCAGATAAACAAGAGCAAAGCATCCGCATGCAGCAGGAAATCATTCTGCGAATAGAAAGTTTGGTCTAACAGCGGCACAATTCAAACATGCAAAAACTGCTAATTACTCTTGGGCTTGGGATTGCGGCAGTCGGAGTCCTTTATCCTTATCTAACGAATTTGGGTTTAGGGCAACTCCCAGGCGACATTGTTTTGAGGGGTGAGAACTCAACCTTTTACTTCCCAATCGTGAGTTGCATTGTTATAAGTTTGGTGGTTTCAGTCATTTTTAATTTGCTCAGCAAATAGGTGACTACATCTTCAATTATTGGAATTGGGTTGTGTGTTCTATGGCTATTAGGTCATGCGGGTTTTACGTTTTGGGCTGGAGGGTTTGAACCAGGAAGTCCAACCGCAAACGTATTCGTAGCTGCAGATTCAATAGTCTCACTAGTTTTAACATTCTTTATATATAAACGGATTGGTAGTAATTAATCATTCATTAGAAGGGGCATGGTCTTGATCATCAAGATTCCCCGAGGGCATCAACTCAGATGCTTCTGAAGTCAAATTTGAATGATTTGAGTGATGTATCGAGTTTGCGAATCTATCAGTGATAGTGGCATTGCCATCGCAGTGGCTGCTGACCTTGGAAGGTCTGGACTCCATTTGGGACCTTGGGTTAAGGAATACGGTATCCAGTTCTGTAGTTTCAGATGCTTAGTTTGCCGCCATTTGGCCGGCCATCTCGGCTGCTGCGGCACCATTGGAATTTTCTGATTAAATAGATCATCTGAATGATGCATAGTGAATAGATAGCAAACTTTTATTCAAAAAAAGAATCCACTGACAAAACCAACTTAGTCTTATAAAAAAACATCCACTCTTGGCTGCCCTAAGCAGCTAATAAACGGCACTAGCTAGATATTAATAATCATGGAATAAATACACGAACCCAAAAGGAAAGTAATTACAAATTCAGCCTTATATTTAGATTCTTTATCAGGACTAACTTTTTTAGGTATGAATTCCAGAAAGAATAGTCAAGGTATAAATTGAGATCAAAAATATTTAATAATTCTTTTTCCAAAGTGTTTTATTATTTCATTCGGGTTCTCGATAAATAAATAACGCTCCTAACACACCCCCTATAAAACCACTAAAATGCCCAATCCAACTAATTCCTGGAGGCGAAAAAAAAGGAATAAGTGATGGGAGATAATGGCCAAAAATAACAATAGCAAAAAAACTGATACTAATTGTTAAAAAACGTCTTTCTAAAAAACCAATTATGACTAGATAACCAAGCAGCCCAAAACAAATGTCAGATAATCCATGTGCTGGATTTGTCCAAAAAACCAAGAATAAAATTTTTACGGAAAGTACGCAAAACCAAACCGATAGAAAATCTCGTAATCCATTCGCTAGGACTAACCAACTAAGGGGAATAAAGATAATCGTATTAGAAATCAAATGTCCATAGTCTTCATGGCTAAAAGAGGAAGCTAACAGGTGAAACCAGGGTCTACCTCTACCCATGGCGAAATTCCAGTTTCCACCAAAAAACAATTGATCAACTATTTCTTGCAGCCAAATAAGTGACATAAGTAAAAGAGGAATAAGTAGGCGTAGTGTTCTAGAGTTGGTTATATTTCGATAGTGACTTTTATTTTCTAAATGGGGTTTTGTAGAATTAGACATTGACATATCGCTTTCGGAAATAATTTCATATGCTGCCTACAGCATAATAAACTTTGGATCAAAGAATTAAGGCGTTAATTCTATTCTACAGACCTTAACTTTATCTGTCATCTAACTACTCTCTCTAATTATCTTTTTGTAGGCGCTCTCACTAACAAGGCTTCTTCTAAAAACATTGGACGTGAATTGAGGTCAACAGAATTTTGATCTGTCAAGAGGAACAGCTGTAATGGGATACTCCCCCAGCGTAGAAGAATTTCTTGGGCTTTAGGTGGTCGTACTTCTCCTGCACCTCCGATGATTGCTCGTCATAAGGATTGCTGAACACAGCCTGTAGCTCCTTGATCAGGCTGTAATCACCTTGTTCAGCCTTCTTATAAGCAGGTGCAATCAGCCACTCGCGCCAGGTGTACTTTGGGTTGATGAGTTTCATCGCAGCGGATCTCATCCTGATCTCACCGCAGCTCTTAATGCGATCCCGCCACCGTTGCAGCCAACTAATCCACTGTTCATCAATTTGCTCTGAACTTTGCACATAAAAGCTTTCTTTCAATACTTTGAGTTGATCTGGAATTTGAGACAGCTTTCGGAAAAAGATCGTGTAGTCCACGTTAGAGAGAACCATTAGCTGAAGCAGTTCGTTCACCAGAGTTGCGTCATAGCTCATCAAGCCCAGCTTCTTTGTCCACATAGTCTCTAACTCCTGACTCATTGATTTAGCGAAGCCGTCTCGGATCTGATCTAGTCTTGCTTGTGCCTCTTTGTTGTCTGTAAGAAGAGGCCGAATGGCTGCCCAGAACATCTGGTAATTGGCTTCGGCAGCAACCGGTTGATTGAAGAATGAGAAGTGATCGCCTCCTCCTGTCCAGGGTTGAAATCTTGGATCGAACAGTTCACAAAATCCAAAGGGGCCGTAGTCGAGGGTGAAGCCACCCGCAGCGCAGTTGTCACTATTGAAATTTCCCTGGCAGTAGCCAACGCGCATCCAGTTAGCGACTAGAGATGTGAGCCGTCCACGAAACAGATGGGCTAGCTCAACCACTTGATCAGTAAATGTAAGACCCTGATTAATTTCCTGCTGGTAGTTTCGCGCAATCAGATGCTTCACGATCATCTGCAGCTCGTTAAGGGCATCGTGATGCTCATTATTGCGTGCGCGACGGGCAAACAGCTCAAGCTGGCCGACTCGCAGAAAAGACGGTGCGACGCGAGTTGTAATCGCCGCAGGGTTGTCCACCAGAATATCGGGATCTATGGACCTGGAGTCCTGGGTGTACCAAGGCCTGCGCACTGTTTCGGATCGGGACACATACAGCGTCAGAGAACGTGAGGTCGGAACTCCAAGCGCTTGCATGTAGTCCTGTACAAGGAACTCGCGCACGCTGGAACGGAGCACGGCACGTCCATCGGCTCCACGGCAGTAGGGCGTTGGGCCTCCGCCTTTCAGCTGCATCTCCCAGCGTCTGCCATTGAAGAGTCCTTCGAAAACGGAAATTGCCCGGCCATCGCCGTAGCCATTGCCAGTTCCAAACGGACACTGCTGTATATATTCAGTGCCATAGATCGATAGTGCATAACCCGTCGCCCATCCAACTGGACGCATTGGTTCTCTCGCGACTGTGATGTCGCCTGAAAACAGACGGCGGAATTGTGTGTCGTGGGCAAGCTCATGGCTCAGGCCCAGTTCGTTAAACAAAGTTTTGCTGTGGGCGATATATTCCGGCTCTGAAATAGCAGTTGGGGTCACCGGTACGTAATGACCGGAGAACACCTGTCGAGGGTGATGATCATGGCCATCGCTAGTCGCTTGAGGATCAGCTTGGAGTGAATCCATGAAGGAATAGTCAGCCCGTTGTGAAAACTCAGCAAAAGTTTTTGTTGTTGGCGATTCGTACGCGCTCGAGGTGGCTGGCATAGGGCCGATCGTGAATTGTCTCTACGGTTTTGGGCTTTTGGGCATTGCCCTGTAAATGAGGGGTCATCGCCCTCTTCTTTATTATCAACTAAAAAGAAATAGTTTTTGATTTGATGATTATTGGTAGTGATTAATGCCAGATCTATTTTGAGTGATGCCCTACTTCCCTAAGATTTTATTGATTAAGAACCGATCATTAATGGTTTCAACCCTTTAATAGAGCAATTAACCTATTTGACCCTGCACTTCAAAGCACGGCTTTTTTCATTGGTAGCCATTTTTATCACTTGGGTTGCTTGCAGGAATTGGAGCATTTTTCTTCTGAGCCCTAGTTAATGCTCTCAGTAGAGGAATAAAAGAAGAGGGCCCTTCGTAGAGATTTCTTCGTGGGTTTTCCTGAGAGTTCGCTACTTTGGCTAAAAATCTTCAAAATATTCAAATAGATGCAATTGTTTTAAGAAAATAATTTTAGATCGCGACTTAGCTCATGAAGAAAGAAAGAAATTAATTAAGTTTCCTCTAATATTTAAGAACCTTTAATTTGCTCCAATACACTTAAAGCTTTAGTAACATGATCAGGAGCATTTAAAAAGTCATTAAAAATATACCTAATGATTCCTTTGGGATCAATTATGTATGTTACTCTTCCATCTAGAATTCCAAAGATTTTAGGAACTCCAAATTGGTTTCTTAATGAATTTGCTTCATCACACAACAACGGGAATGGAAGCTTATTTTTTTCTGCAAATTTAAAATGACTGGCCTCATTAGCATTATTCACCCCCCAAACTTCAGCCCCTAGAAACATGAACAACTCATATTTATCACGAAAGCCACAAGCCTCTGCCGTGCATCCAGGAGTGTTATCCTTAGGATAGAAAAAAAGGACCAAGGGCTTACCTTTACATTCTTTACTTGTTCTTATGCTTCCTTTTTGATCAGGCAAGGAGAAAACAGGAATTGAATCACCAACTAGCAAAGTCATAGGTACAATTTAAATAGAAAAGTTTTAGCAGGAAGCATTGTCCTTAGGAGTGGATAAAATAGGAATCATTTTCCCTCTCACGTGATCATCTTTATCATCAAATTGACGAGCTAGAAATTCAATAAAAAGCAAAGCAAACATTAAATAAAAACACCAAATGATTGCCTTCCATGCTGAAATTGTCTCTATAGATGCTTGAAGTTCGAATAAAGCCATAGCAGTAAAAACTTTTAAAAGAAATTCATAAAATCCCCATCGACCAAGCAGTAAAACGATCACACAGAAGAAAGTAATTTAAATAAATCTCTGAATAGTGGGCTTAGGGTAATAGAATTTTTTTAGTGATTTGTAATTTTTGAAATATAGTGAATAATAATTTTCAAGTTATTAGGAGTTGGACTTTAATTACATTCCCCCTCCCCCCAAGCAGGCCTATAAAACTTTAGAAAAGGAAAATACCCTTTGATTGAAAGAAGATATGCACTGATGGATTATGAAGGTATTCATTATGAAATTCAGTCCTCAGCATAATCATTAAGAACATGCTGCCAATTAGGAGTCCTGCCACCAAGATCTTGCGATCTAAGGTATGATCTTTATTGGATTGGATATTAGAAATAGTCATAATAAATGTGGTTTAAGGTTTTTAATTACATAGGTTTTCCACCTAAAATTAAATGGAAAGAAGGGTTTAACCAATACATACCAGAAAGCATCATCAAAGAAATGTTAACTCCAATTAAAGATCCAAAAATCAAAAACCCATGAGATTTCCTTTGATTAGATTTATCGGGTTTGATTAAAACTAATTCATTTGAATTTTTACCCATAAGTTTTAAATTATGCACCCTAATTCCAGTTGAACCGAATCAACCATTTGACACAGCATTAAGGCTGTAGTGAGTTCACACCTTGATAATTTAATTTGATTTTTGGCTACCCATTTCAACTCATTGAGAGTGATAACCCCAGTCAAAATGGATGTTAGTAATAATTTACCAATTCCCATTAAGTACGCCTCATTCAATGATTTACTTTGTTCTTTTATAGATCCTTTGAACAAACTGTTTCAAAGGTGTAAAAGGGTTTAGTTCCATTTTTCTAAAAGATTCCAGGGATGATTTGCCCAGTAAATGCGTATGTTCCAAGAGCGGCAAAGATACCAATCATGGCCCAACGACCATTTTGAAGCTCAGCGTTTTCGTTCATTTGTTTGGGAGAGAGTTTTTGTAAATGAGTTTAAACAAAGCTGAAATTAGTCAGCCCTAAAGAAATAGTGATAGTGGCAGCTATCAAGATCGAATTGCTAAGCAAGCGCTCAATCTTGCAGCATTTACAAGTAATTGTTTGGTTTTAGAAAATTCCAGGGAGAATTTGTCCTGTTGTGGCATATGCACCGATAGCCGCAATAAACCCGATCATTGCCCAACGAGCATTGGCCAGTTCAGCTTCTTTTACATAGCCTCTGTCGTTGGGATCGATATACATACGAGGTTCATTCGCATACATATTTTGGCGATCACCGTCTTCTGTAATGACGTAAGAGGAGTTTGTCATTATTGATCTCCTAAACGATGCCAGGAATGATTTGACCTGTAGTTAGATATGCACCAACTGCAGCAAAGAAACCCAACATTGCAGCCCAACCATTAATGCGCTCAGCAATAACCTTTTCAGGTTCAACATTTTGAGCCTTAGAGAATTTGTTCATTGGAAGATGATTTAAAGAGGTTTAAAGAAAGGGGAGAACCGAGGCGCCCCAATCTGTGAAGAACTGTAACGCATTATGTTGCAGAGTGTGAAGGTTCGGCTTCCTGCACCATGCTATTGTAAGTAAATTATCTCTCGAGATATGTTGGAATAACATCCTTTTGTCTATTTGTTTTACTGATAAATATATTTTAAAATAGCTTGCTATTCTATCAGAATGCCTTCAGATACTTATCATAAATATCATCTGATCCCATATTTATCAATATATGCATATATTGATGTGTGTTTATTTCGTCTCAAATACAAAGACAAAGACTTCATGTCTTGGACAGAATTTATTGAATAGATGCTAAGAAAGAAAGCCAGGCCACTGCAAATTAATTCAATTTCAATCATCCCAGCCAGGGTCTTTATAATCGATTATGCTATTTAAGATTGATTTCTCAACCCGACCAGAAAATTAATGATGGACAAGTAATAAGAATGAATAAATACCATTGTCCATATTGCTCACCTCGTTATCAGATTCATAAAGAGCGATCTGATGGTGTAATGGTTTGTGGTCAATGCGGAGACCCGTTAGTAAAAATTTCAATAGTTAGGCCTATTCAAATAGTTGCACTAATAGTCGCCTCCGCATTTATCGCTCCTTTAATAATGACAACTTTTGCTTATATCCAAGACTTAAAGAGACCTCAACTTAAAAGGAACATTCAGACCATGACGACTCTGCAAAAAGATATGGTGTGACTGGCTTCTAGAAGAAAAAACTAGATATTTTCACATAAAGTTATCACCATGGTAAAAGGGATCAATATTAGATATAAAAAATCTGGGTAAGCCTATGGAGTGCCAAGCACTAAGCTTTAGATCCCTAGTTTTATGAAATGCTTACTATTTGGATTGTTCTACGCTTATCATAAGTGGCATCGCAACAGATGACTAATATGAAGAATTATCAAACGATGATTTCATCTATACAAATTGTGAATGAATTTTGCCGATAATTACGCCCGATTATTTGTCGTGATAAGTGTCTTAGGTCTCGAGGCAGCGAATACTTATTTCGCCAAGGCTGAAATTGTTGGAGGGATAGTCCCAAACCTCATTGCCTTTGTTTTTTTTCTTGTAGCTATAGGCTATTTTTTATTTACTGGTCCCTTGTTTGGTAAAGGTAAAAAGGATGGATAACTGGCCTACTGTTGAAGCCGCTAATCGAGCAGTAGGGACTATCGGCTTGCTTTTGTTCGCTGGAACTACTGCCTACCTGGTTTGGCAGTTCAAAAGGTTTTTTAGTTAGCAATAAAGATCGGTGGCTATTACTCCTCATAGGCAACACAAGATTTACCTAGCAGCAACGATGGGATACGGACTTGGTTCAGATGATCCTAAAGAGATCGCTTACTACAACAAGGTCAAGGAGGAGATCAATAAGAACCAGAAGAATAGAAACATGGGAACAACTAGAGAGGATTAATGCGTTACTTCTGGGCTATCGGTCGTAACGTTTCATGCAGGAGGCAACCCATTCTGCTAACCACTTTCACGAAAGTGGTCTAACTAGCTATCAACCACTCAGTGATTACTATTGGTCATAAATATGACCACTGGATTCAATCATTCCTTTTGCCTTTGGATCGTTCCACGTATCCATAGCAACCCCTTCTTCACATTGGAAGATAGCGATTGCTCTTGAGTGCTCTTCTTTGTTCAAGCCTCTATAGAGAGAAGTGATCCCACCTGCTTTTAACCTTGCCTAATTTTCCTCACTGTCATAAGCCGCATCTCATTCTTCAAAAGTTTTGCCGATCTTGAAGTCAAAAACGGTAGTTTCGGTGGCCATTTAAAAAATGTGGATGTCAATGAAAGGAGGGCAAAGTGACTGCAACTCTGCCCCGAACCACTTGGTTAGTTCAATTAGCTATATACCTTTGCGCAAATAGGACCAGCCTCTTCGTCGGTGAGTACTGGAATTGTTTCCCAATCAAGGTACTCGGCCCACTCTGCGGCATGCTCATATAAAGCTTTTGGATCATCAGTTTCAACAACAATCCAACCTTCTAATGAACCTGGTGCGTGATAACGAGAAAATGATTTAACTCCTGGATAGGGTGCACCAGTAGCTAAAAACTTTTCTGCACTTTTCTGGTGATAACCAGACTTGATCCTCCAGTGCTGAACGTAGAGCATGAGCTTTCTTAAGAACCGATCGTTTATAACAGAGCAGGACTGGTTTTCTTCTAGATATTAGGTTTTCAAGGTGTGATGCTCTACCCCCTGCGGTAGTGACTGAACAGTTGTAGCGATTGATAATTTCTTGCCAGGAGTATCGTTGGGCTATATAAAGAGGTACAACGAGTGCATTCAACCGTGCTTTAGCGGCCTGACATGAAGTCAAATAAAGATTATGAAGTCAGAAAATTCCTGCTAGAACAAATGGAAGGTGAGTCTGATGATGCTCATCTAGAAAGAGTCCGGACTATTCAGGAAAACTGCGATTCATTTGAACACGACGAACCAATTGCTTCTTAAACAACATGGTTGAAAAAATCACTGGCTTCTGGCAAGAACTAACTGATGACAACAAGCTGCTTATTAAACAGCTATGCATTGCTTCCCTTGCCTTATATGTTGTCTTTCAGCTCGCAATATTCTTACTGCCCTTGGCTATTACTGGATCAGTGTGCTACTGGGTTTATAAGAATGTCTTGACTGAGAATCCAAGATTAATGAAATGAAGAGGATGATTGACTGGCATCGAAACCTGATTGAACGTGGTCAAGAACAATACAAGTTGTCTAGCTACACCTTGTATTTATTTGGGATTCTTGAAGGTGCTCTCTATATGTGGATATTGATAAAAATCATACCTTGGTTGCTTGGGAGTAGAGCAGAGTTCCCTGAGTTCTAACCATGCACCGCTTACTACTTGCATTTTTCAAAGCTTTTCAAAGAGGCATCGTAGTAAGGGACTTCTATGAGGAAACCTTGGGTAATGATTTCATCTACCCAGATTGGTGATGAGCAAAGTCAAATTAAATCCAGAGGCCGAGGAAGTTGGGAACACCTTCAAAATCATCGCTATCTCTTTGACTGTTGTCCTGAATGCCGCAGTCTTTATCTGGTTCTTTTTCTTCTCAGGTCTAATTAATTAGTTATGGGTGACTCACTTCAGAAAGCTTTCTTTGGTGTTATTGCTTTGGGCGTGTCTTGCATCGCTATAGAGCTGGTACCTGTTTCTAGACAAGCTGCTTACTGGAATCGTTGTCTAGACAGCACACTCGTTTGGATCAATGAAACACCTGATTTAAATGGCTGGAGTGACAAAGCCAAGGATTCTCTTGCTGTAGGTGTATGTAATGGTGCGGTTTATGAACCCAAATTGAAAACTGATGAAAGTCGTTGAGAGGCGTGACCAATCAAGAAACACCAGAAGAAAGAAAGGAACGCTTCAAGGCGATATCTAGTGCTGAGAGGAAAGCTTTGATTAGAGAAAAGATGAAAGCCGAAGGCTTAGAGGAAGGCAG
>QCJM01000004.1 GCA_003216035.1 Prochlorococcus sp. AG-409-B13 | reverse complement strand
GTCCCAATGGCACATCACCTTTTATACATTTTAGTATTCTTGGATTATTTTTTATCTCTGAAACTTTAGAGTTTATATATGATATTTTTTCCTCATTAACGAGATCGCATTTATTTATCAATAAGATATCTCCATAAATTATTTGAGACCTCGCTATTTGGCTAGAGAGTATATCAGAATCAAAATTTTCAGCATCTATTAATGTGATTATAGAATCTAGCCTTAATTGGTCTCTAGAACTATTAACTGTCATCGCTACTGGCAATGGATCAGCAAGGCCCGTAGTTTCAATTATTAGGTATTCAATTTCATTATTTGCAAGAACTCTATTTATTGCGTTTAGCAACTCTCCATTAATTGTGCAGCAAATACAGCCATTAGCCAGTTCAATAATATCTTCATGTGTTTTTACTATCAAGTCATTATCTATCCCTATTTCTCCAAACTCATTTACCAATACAGCTGTTTTAAGTCCTTTTTGCTTGGTCAGTATGTGATTTAAGACAGTTGTTTTTCCTGAGCCAAGAAAACCTGTCAAAATGGTTACAGGAATTCCTTGTATCTTACTTTTGTTTAAATCATCTCCTGACTTTTTCATGGTTTTCTGATTAGATTTTATTATCTAAAGGTTAAAGTAATTAATAGCAAACTACCGCAAATGAATTCACTTGCGGTAGTTTTACTATGTAGTTAAATTAGTTTTTAAGATGTTTAATTCTCAGAAAGTAAATGTTACTCCTGTTCCAACATGATGTTGCCAACCTTCTCCCCAATCATCACCATCCTTATCACTACGGGTAGGTTGCCAATGAATAAATACGTATGCGTTTTCTCCTACAGGACGACCAATCTCTATTTCACCAGCGAAATCTGTACGTTCGCTTGTACTTGCCTCAGATGATGGGACAAAGAAACGAGGCCCACCTTCTATTTTGACAGCAATTAAATCGTAATTAAATTCGACTCCTACTCTAGGATCTGTGTAATTACCTTGCCATTCTCCAACTGAATCCCAACCTTGACGGTGTTCTAAACTGACATAAGCCCCATCAGTGAGATCCTTAAAGTTATCGCCGAGTGCGAAATTAACATCTCCTTCACCGAAAGCATATAGAGCTTTGGCTCCAATTGAATTTTTGGTTCCTTTCTTTTCTTCTCCCTGATTTTTTGTAACTATATAAGGCTGGGTATCTACTGCAACACTAAGGCGATCATTAGGAGCATAGGTAGCTTTTAAGTAACCACGGAAATCTTCTCGTTTGTAGTCAGTGTCGTGCTCAGCATGCTCTTCTTCATGATCGTCATCATCGTCATGATCGTCATGATCGGAATGTACGGCACCATAAAAATGCTCTGCTTCACCCCATACCCCGACAGGTCCAAAAGCACCTTCAATAGAGAATTTTCCACCGTTCTCTAACCCCCATTCCATCAAACCTCCAAAGAGTCCATCAAGTCCATAATGTTCTGGTTTTCCTTCAATATTATTTTCAAAACCACCATGAGCTTCCACGGTTATTTGAGGCGTCAACCTAAATTCACCTGCTTCTAAAGGCTCAGTTCCTCCTCCCCCGTGGGCATGCCCCATACGAGGTAACAGTGAAGCATCAACGCTCGTCAATGCAACGCCTAAGAGCAATGAGGCTTTCAAAGGATTTAGTCTTTTAATAAAATTGGTAGACATCAAATTGATTAGGTAGTTGAGTTAGGCAATGAACTGATAGGGGGATTAACGAATGTCCGCCCATTTTTGAGCAATCTGATCTGCTGTTTTTTGATCACAAGTGCTTCCCTGACCATTTGTAATTACACAAATATTTGAGGTCGCAGTCTCAATTGTTGAAAGGCCACCAGGTGCAAGGCCATCAGGATATAGAGGAGATTTAAATATAGGTTTACCCGAAGAACGACTAATACGTTTTAAGGTCTTGCTTATTGGGAGAGATTCTGCAAACAAGACACGACTCCCAGATTCTTTAATTTCAGAAGTAATCTTGGCCATATTCGACGGACGAAGTTTCCCTCCAGTAGCGAAAGAGTCAATGACTGGAAGTTCTCGTAATTTGAATCTATTGGTCAAATGACTAAAAGCACGATGTTGAGTCAGGAGTACTCGGCTTTCAGTCGGTATCGATCTCAATTGAACGGAAGTCCAGTTACTTAGATCTTTGAGAACGGACTTGGCTGTTGAAGTTCGTGTGTTCAGCGCAGTTAAATCTGATTGAGGCAACACCTTTGACAGGCTTTGTTCAATGGTTGTAGCCATTGCAACGACATTATTGGGATCATGCCAAACATGAGGATCTTGATTATCTTTAGGAGTATTAGCTTTGTATTTAGGCATAGCGACCTCTGCGACAGCTATCACAGGAGCTTTTGTGGTAAGTCGTAGAGCTGAAGGAGTTAAATAAAAACCGTTATGAAAAACAATATCTGCCTTTGCTATAGCTTGTAAGTCTTTGGGCTTCAGACGATAATAGTGTGGATCTCCAGTTGGTGGAATCACACAGTAAACATCAGCAGATTTGGAAGCAATAGTCCGCACAACATCACAAAGGACACCATCAAAAGCAACTACACCGGGTTTAACCTCAGAGGCTTTTGCAAGACTTGAGCCAAAGAAAAGACTACAAACAACCGAGCAGCCAGTAAGAACGGATCTAACGCTCACGCGATCAAAAAAATAATTTCACGGAATGATAAGCATTAAAACCCAACTCGAGAGAGGACTGTCTTCAAATGAAAACCATTTTCATTTTAGCGTGCGCTAGTCTTTGAAAGTGAGATTTTCACGCTATTGACTCTATTCACGCATTCTTGATTGACTAATCTCATTGCAAAAAACCTGTCATTTTCCTATGGCAAAGAATCTGTTCTAAAGGACATTTCTCTAGAGCTGAAAACAGGAACTCTTACCGCTCTTGTTGGTCCAAATGGAGCAGGAAAATCAACCTTGCTGCGCCTATTACAAGGTCAGATGATCCCGCATCAAGGAGAAATTTTTTTAGATAAGCATCCTTTAGGAGCGAATCGAACTCAAGTTGCATTAATGCCTCAAAGAAGCTCTATCAATTGGAATTTCCCTATTACTACTGAAGGATTGGTAGCACTGGGTCAAGCGAATGCTGCCAATCAATCATGTTGCAAGACAGAAGCCTCACTTCAACGGGTTGGTCTTGTTGCTTTAGCTAAGAAACGACTTGATGCACTGTCTGGAGGGCAGCAACAAAGAGCCTTACTTGCAAGAACACTTGCCCAAAATGCATCAGTTTTCCTTTTAGATGAACCCTGCGCAGCACTGGATCCTCCATCCAGGGAGCAGTTTCTAAGCATTATTCGTCAGCTTGCCGAAGCAGGGTTAACGGTATTTGTCAGTAGCCATGACTGGGGTCAAGCTTTAAATGCTTACGACAAAGTAATCACACTTGATCGAACTGTGTTGGCCTTTGGAACTCCAGAAGAGGTGAGAAGCAAGCTTCAATCAATTAGTAGTATGGGTAACCACTGTTGTGGCTAGTCAATATTCAGGTTTCAGCTACTTTCTGACGCTGGCGACAACTCTTACAAAGGCCAAAGAATTCAAGTGTATGAAACAAAAGCTCAAAGTTTTTTGTTTGCGTCTTAGGCAATTCAATGTTTTTGATTGGACAGGACTTCAAAACAAGTGTTTGACCACAGTCAACACAAGTCAAATGATGATGATCCCTATTCACAGGGCTATAAAGTGCCTCACCTGTAGGAAGGTTTCGACATCGCACCAATCCTTTCAGCTGAAGAGTACGAAGATGTCGATAAACCGTAGTCAACCCCATATTGGAAGAAGTTTCAATCAAGGTGCGATGCAGCTGTTGGCCGCTGACCTCATGAGCACAATTGTTCAGCTCATCCAGTATTTGTTGTTGTTTCTTTGTCAGAGCTTCTGTTTTTTCGTTCATCCTTCAGTGATGATCTCTTTCTCTTTCCAAACAAGAGAGGTTTAGGGTAATGCTACAAGTGATTTTGGGAAGTTGGTGGATTTATCCTTTGTTAATGACTCTTTTAGTAGGAATACTTTGTCCAGTAACTGGTGCTCTCTTAATTACACAAGGTCGGCTCCTGCAAGCCAATTTGATATCTCATGGAGTTGTCCCAGGCTTAGTCTTAGCATTTGCCATAGGAATTGATCCTTCATTAGGTGGAATTATTAGTGGATTAATCGGAGCTCTTACGGCAGAAAGATTGGCCTTAAGAAGAAAGGAATATGGTGAGGCTGTAATTAATACTGTTCTAGCAGGCTCTCTTGGCTTTGGAGTTTTATTAATTCCACTCTTAAAAACAAGAATCGACCTGGAATCTATTTTATTTGGAGACCTCCTTGCCGCTGGTCCGACTGACATAATCAGAGTGGCAATTGCGACATCAGTGCTTTTATTGCTATTAAAAAACTCCTATCAGAATTTGATCTACCTAGGTTTAGATCCTGAAGGTGCTGCTTCAATTGGCCTAAGAGTTCCTAGATTAAAGTTTTCACTAGCTGTTGTGACTTCCCTAGTAATTGTGAGTTCGATGTCTGCTGTAGGAGTGATTTTGGTTATAGCTTTACTTGCTGCACCAGGTCTATTGGGATTAAATCAAGCCCAAAGCTTGAATTCTGCAATGATCCGTTCTGCTGGTTATGGGCTCATCATATCTTTTATAGGTTTTTTACTTGCGATTGCATTAAACCTTTCTCCAGGACCTCTTATAGCCGTACTTTGCTTGTTTTCCTTAATATTAAGTGATAAATATAGCTTAAGCAAAGCGACAAAATTTTTGCTCCATAAATAGTTAGCCAATAATGCAATATACAATGTTAAGTCTAAACTTATTTGTATAAATATGCAAGCAATTGCTTATCATCTAATTTCTAAAATAAATTTATTCAAATCAAAGAACGATTGATATCTATGGTATTAATCTTTGACAAGGTAAGAAATCTTTTAGGAGAACCCTTTTGGAGATGATTTAGTTCGATTTTTAAAATCCCAAACATTAATTCCTCCATTTGCATTAACGGCTGCTAGAGCATAGTCATCAGGTCGCCAGGCAATTGCTTCGACACGGCCTCCTACGAATGCACCGCCAAGTGGCTCACCATGACCATTCTTCTGGAGAAGCCATACAAAAACCGAACCATCCCTTGATCCAGAGGCTAATAGTGACCCTCGATTGGAGAAAGCGAGGCTGGAAATCGCTCCAATGTGAAGGTCTAACTCTCCTGGTACCGTTCCTTCAGGACCATTACCTTGAAAACTCCAAACTGTTATTCGTTCACCTCCTCCAGTGGCAAGAACCATGCCGGTTTGATCAAATGCTAGTTGACTTGGCTTGCCTGGATACCCAGTCATCTCAGCATCTTGCGCAGTTGAACGTCTCCAGAAATGAACAGAATTGTCTTGACTACCGCAAGCCACAATGTCGCCATCAGGGCTAAGCACCATCGACACGAGTGAGCCTTGCCATTCCAGCTTCTGATTGACCTGGTCACGAATTACATCGTAAAAAGTGACTCGGCCGTAGCATGCAGTTGCTAATTCATTCGACTTTGACCAAGCAACCGCACTGACAGTACTCAGATGTTTATCTGAGCGCCAATGTTCTTTTCCATCAGCACCAAAAACATAGACGTAATGCGAAAAGACTACGGCTAAGAATTGTCCATCTGGTGACCATTGGAGATGTTCGACCCATCCTTTACCGATTTCCAATGCCTTATTTGACTCACCTTCTTTACTCTTCCAAATCAGAACACGTCCATCCTGACCTGCAGTAGCAAAGATATGTCCATCTGGATGAATGGACATTGCAAGTATGCCACCTTCATGGACTTCCTTTCGATGCCAAAGGGTGGTTCCAGACTTGCCTTCAAAGGCATAAAGGCCTCCTGCAGCATCACCCACCAAAAAAGCATTACCTTCTAGTGCCCATCCGCAAACAATGACATAATCGGCGACTTCAGTACTCCACCCCTCGTGAAGCATACCCCGACCCTGAGGGCCGAGTTCTCTTATGTCAGGCATTTGTCGAACCCACTTTGCAAGGCCTCTTCATCAAGGTTCCGACCGATGAACACGAGTTGATTTCGGCGAGGTTCATTACCCCACTCCCTATCAGGCTGTGAGGTAAAGAGCATATGTACACCTTGAAAAACTATTCTCCGCGGCTCGCCTGCATAACTAATAAACCCCTTTGTCCTAAAAATATCTACACCTTTTTCTGAGAGGAGACGCCCTAACCACTTATTGAGTTTTTCTGGATCGACATCGCCTAATCGCTCGATAGCAATTGAGCCCACTTCATCATCGTGTTCGTGTTGTGCTACCCAAGTTCGCTCTGCTATAGGAGGAATTAAAAGATCATTCTGTTGATTACTTCCTGACTCAGAAACTGAAGTATCCATTCTTCTCACTTTGATATCGAATTCCTCGGCCGTGTGCTGAGTGAATAAACCAAGATGTCCAGATTTTTCAACTTCAAGCGAAAACGACTTGCGCCCCTTGGACTGCAGCTGAAGGTTCACATGCTTGTTCAGTGGGATTTTGTCACCTGGATGTAGGAGTTCAGCAGATTCAGCGTAAAGTCGCACACATGATTCTGCACCTTCATTGAGAGATTCTTCGTCTGTGCCTTGGTCAGCTACAACGACGAGAGACATCATCGGGTCAGGCCCCTCTTCGAGACTAACTTCGTAACGACCAGGCTCAAGTTGAAAAACACCCGTCCACTCAAATGGATACTCTGGTTCTAGGAAGCTGGGACGGCGCTCCAAAACCTGGTCAAGGTCAAAAGCACCGAGGTTTAGTACAGTTTCAACAGAGACATCCGCTTGCTTACTACGTACGACACGCGCCATACGGTTCATGCCACGTAGTCGTGCTTCAAGAGTATCGAGTGACTCATCAGAAACGAGATCAGTTTTGTTCAGAACCAGTACGTCGGCAAATGCAACCTGCTCGGAACTCTCTTCACTGCGTCCCAGTTGCTGATCAATATGAGCTGCATCAACAAGCGTAACGATGCCATCGAGTGAAAATTCTGAACGAATTTCATCGTCCATGAAGAATGTTTGAGCAACAGGACCGGGATCGGCAAGCCCAGTGGTCTCAACCAATACATAATCGAACTTATCGCGTCGCTTCATGAGGTTCCCAAGTACGCGAATTAGATCGCCTCGAACGGTGCAGCAGATGCATCCGTTGGACATCTCAAAAACCTCTTCATCAGCATTGATCACTAGTCCCTGATCAATACCCACTTCACCATATTCATTCTCAATAACAGCAATTCGTTTACCGTGTTCTTCGCTCAGAATCTTGTTAAGAAGAGTCGTCTTTCCAGAACCAAGAAATCCAGTAAGGATTGTAACTGGTACCTTTGATTTGATGGTCATTTTTATTACCTCCGATGAGTGCAATGAGATTCGCAAACAGTAAAATCAATGAGCCAATTTATCTCAATTCCCAATAATTCAATAGTCTTTGACTTGAAATCATCCAGTTCATGGTAGTTATATGGAACTTTTAATCGAAGAGTTAATTTCCCATCTTTTTTTGCAAGCGAATGGGTTGAGAATTCAAGTTCCTTGAGCTTATGTGCATAATTATTTGAGAGAGTTAATTTTACAATTTTTTCTTCATCCCAAGGATGCCTTTTCAATCTAAATTGTTTTTCCCAAAAATTTTTATAAGCATTTAGGCCTTTTGTCTGAGTCATTTTTATTGGAAAAGTAAATGGATTTAGAGAAATTTACTCAAATAAGGTCAAAAGCATAGATGAAAATGGTAATCGTTTTTTATTTGCAAATACAAGCTTTTGTCATCGAACTCATATAAGAGAAGTTCTCTTCGGTCAAGATCCCCTTTTCGAGGGAATTAACTAAGATCATCCGAAGGCTCGAAATCTTCCTAGAGTCGTGCCTTGAAAATGCCAACAAAAAGTCTGTGCCCATATAACGCTATAGGCCGATTTCTTTAACCCCCATACCGGGGTCCGATTCTCACCATTGAGGTGGAACCACCATCCAACCTTCCTTGCGAAGATTCTTCCACAGCTCTATGGCATCTCTCCTGGAGATGTGCTGGCGAGTCTTGAGAAGAGCTGGAGCGTTGCCTGGCATTGCCCTGCCTTTGTCTATGAAGACGAATGGATACTGAAGCCATGAGTTCTCATCTCTATGGAATCTGTACGTCCAGCGACCCCTGGGGTGCCTCAGCCACCCTTCAAGTCCCATGATCTAGCAGGACTCACTGATATATACAAAGCATGCCAGAAGGCTATAACTAGCTTCTAGAGCCATAGTTAGAATAGATTCTGTAAACGGTTGGAATAAATACCTCTTACTTGCCCCAATCTAGTACATTTGCACTTATGTTTATCGGTATCAGTCTGATATTTCGTTTGCACTCTTACCGACCAAGCATGGCCACTATCACTCACAACGCAGACAGGGACTGTGATGCATGAAGTAGCTAGACTGTGTATAGGAGGCGTTACATCAAAGTTGCAATCTGGCAACCTTTATTAACATAAACTCCTTTTCCGGCTAGAATCTCAGTATCTGTTCCACTGGAATGGATCCCAGGTTTTTCTAGATTTATTCTAACCTTTATTCTAACCGGCCAGATCCCTTACTATTACTAGAGATATGACAGATTGCAACTACTGGCTAATGAAGAGCGAGCCTGATACCTATGGATTAGGTGATCTAGAAAAAGAAAAAACAACCCTTTGGGATGGCATACGTAACTATCAAGCACGAAATTTCATGCGCTCTATGAAAATTGGAGATCAAGCATTCTTTTATCACTCTAACTGCAAACCACCAGGGATCGTCGGTCTTATGCAGATCACTGCGACAAAGATAATAGACCCTACACAATTCGATTCTCAATCAAAGTATTATGACTCAAAGTCGACAGAAATAAACCCAAGATGGGACTGCGTAGAAGTTAAATACAAAGGAGAGTTTAGTAATAAGCTAAGCCTTGAGGATCTTAAAAAATTGTACACTGACGAAGAATTAAAAGTCGTTAAAAAGGGCAACCGTCTTTCAATAATTCCTGTAGAAAGAAAAACTGCTGAGGACCTTCTTCTGAATTTAGGGAAGCTAATATAGCCTCTAATCATAACATTTATATATTCTAATCTCATTTTTTCAAATCTCTTGGAGCAACGAATCGCAACCGAACATATTTCCTATATAAAGACGTGTAATTGACCTGGACTCAACTCCATTCTGAACTAAAAATCCAGCCAAAGCCGCCTGAATCAATCTGTATTGATCCCAATTAGGATATTGCTCAATAAAGCTTGTCATTGCGGCTTGCAAAGCGACAGGCAGCTCAGCATGGAAACTAACCAAGCCATCTGACCCTGAGGCACAGTCGGTCTCTAAAAGGCCATTAGCGCTATTTACAGAATTCGAAATCGATCCTTTCAGGTTGACGGTTTCCATCAAGACTTTTTTTGGCACGTCCACTACTTCTCCACAAACCAAACGAATCGTCAAGTCAACATGAAGACACCCTGTCTCGCACGCTCTCAAGCTGAGAACCATTTACCCTCAGTGGTTCCAAGGGGAATCAATTTCACGATCCTTATAGCCAAAAACTAACCCGCGTCAAGAAAAAATCACAGCAAAGGGCACTTTTCCACAGGTTACGACTGGGTGGTCGTTTTGAAGGTTTCAATCGTGGATAACCTGTGAAATTCCTTTAGTCAAAAGTGGAATATCGATGGTTTACTGAATGATCAGGTTCCCTAATCATTGATAGGAATCCCACATTGTTCTCATCGCTGTTGCAATAGCTTGCGCAGCAGGAACTGGCCAAAAGCCTTCTGCACCTCGAATTTGATCGCCGTCGCCTTGCAAAATCAGCTTTAGACTCCAAGAGTGCCTATCCCCATCTATACAGGCCCACCAGGGAAGGCGTTCAATCTCCAAAGTAATTGACTCCTCAATCATCAGTTGATTTTCCAACTGATGATATTGAGCTATTAATTCATCTAATAGCAACACTAGAGAGCCCCACTCATATTCAGTAAGTTCTATTGCCCAGGTTGCTCCACCAATGAGCACTGGGAATCTTCCCCGAGAAGGATCCCTGGCGATTCGCCAACCAGGTCCTTCCTGCTCAATCATTGTCTCAACCAGGGAGCAAATCAGGCTGATCTTGCTCATCACTGAGTTCAACAATTGCACGTTGAACCGGTTTAACGCTCGACTCTTCTAAAAGCCCATCAAAATCATCAAAACGTCGCTGCTTGGCTCTAAAAGCTATCCGAACCGTGGTTAGGTAACGATTACTGGAGTGACGAATGAGACTCTCACCTCGCTTAGCAAGATCTTTTGAATCCAAAGCTGATGTAATCAAGAACCTATCTATATCTTCCCCCTAGTTTAAGCGAGAGATGTGAGCACTTAAGACAAAAGGTCACTAATAGTGGAAGATTTCATTGGGAAAATTCGCTGAGTTGAGCCAGGCACTCTCAATACGATCGCTCGACCTATCCCTAGTTCAGAGAAAGGTTTTCTCAAATAATCAAGTAAATCACAGACTTCTTCCAAATGTTTCACATCTAAACACTCCACTCGAATACTCCCCCAACTGCGTGACATCTTGCACTTAAGGAGTGGCACTAAAGCCACTTCAATAAGCGGATCTTCTCTGTAAAAAGAAAAAACCAGCGTCTGAAGTCTATCCATTGCCATACTCCCCTTAACCTCATATAGCAACATCCCAGGAAATATCCATGACAGTGCCCTCAACGGGCGAACAGAAGCTTAAGCCCCACCAAAAAGTAGGCACCCTTGCAATTGATCTAGGCAACAACACAACTGTTGTTGCCTTTCAAGGTGAATTGGATTCAAAACCAATACTTTTAGATCTCCCTCCAATTAGCAGAATTGAAGGTGGAGTTCCAAGCATTGTTTGGTATTGCCCCAAGAAAACTCCTAATGTTCTAGTAGGCCAACAAGTAATCGACTCAGGTCTAATTGGGCAAGAAAATCCATATCTCATTAGCGATTTCAAACGCTGGATAGGGGCAAATAAAACATCAAACATTTCCAGCTCTAATCTTTCACCAGAACAAGCTGGCGAGCTTTTACTTCAAGAGATTTGGGCTCAACTCCCTCAACATATAAAGATAAAAAGGCTTGTTTTAACTGCTCCTGTAGAAACTTATCGAGAGTATCGAACTTGGTTAAATAAAGTCTGCAATGAACTTCCTGTAGAGGAAGTTGCTCTAGTCGACGAGCCAACAGCTGCAGCATTGGGTGCTGGTATCCCAGCAGGAGCAAAGCTTCTAGTAGTTGATATTGGAGGCAGCACAATCGATTTATCACTTGTAGCCTTGGAAGGTGGAGAAGGTCGCGCGGCTCCAGTCCCTCAATTACTGAGGTTTGGGGGCAAAACACTAGAAGGGACAAGCAAACAAATACTGCGTTGTGCAAAAGTGCTCGGAAAAGCTGGATACCAACTTGGAGGAAGAGACTTCGATCGTTGGATCGCAAACCACCTTTACCCTGATGTACCAGTCTCTGAATTATTGCTAAATGCCTGCGAGAAACTTAAATGTCGCCTGAGCAAAAGTGATCTAAAGGAAACTGAATTCCTTTCGGAAATTGTTGAAGATCAATCAGGGAGAAATCAGCATCAACTTAGTTTATGTAGACTCAACTTGGAAGAACTACTTGTAAAACAAGGCCTCCTCAAAATTCTTGATGATCTTTTAAAGCAAACTCTTGCGAGCGCCAGGGCTAATGGATGTGAGCTTGAAGATCTTCAAGGCGTTGTGGTTGTAGGAGGTGGTGCTTATATGCCAATTGTGCGTCGGTGGTTGGGAAAGCAATGCGAACCAACTCCCTTGCTAACTCCACCCCCCCTAGAAGCTGTAGCGATTGGAGCCCTCAGACTTACCCCAGGTGTGCAAGTAAAAGATGTACTGCATAGAGGAGTATCCCTACGTTGCTGGGACCAAAGAAGTAAAAAACATTGTTGGCATCAGCTCTTTCTAGCGGGACAACCCTGGCCTACAACCAACCCATTAGAAATAGTTCTCGCAGCGAGCAAAATTAATCAATCAGAACTTGAATTAATTATTGGCGAACCAGAATCCCAGGGCAATCATGAGGTCATTTATATCAATGGATTGCCAACAATCCAAGAGTTGCCAGCTGAATCTAAATACACCCCTTTAGCAAAAAACACAAAATCTATTTTACTAAACCCACCTGGCCAACCCGGAGAAGATTGCCTTCGGTTGAAATTTAATATTAATGAAAAATGCCAACTTCAAATGGAAGGAATCGATATACGTAATGGTTTCCAACTCAACAAGACAACTTTAGGTTCCATTAGATAATTAATGAAGTCATCCCAAAGTTCATTTCCTTCCAAAATTTTAGTCAAGTATTCTCCTAAGGAAAACTCCTTCTTCTTCATCTATATCCCTTAATCGCAGTTCAATTGACTCAGTTCTACGGGTTGGAACTTGGCGGCCACAAAAATCAGGCTGAATAGGGACTTCTCTATGTCCTCGATCAACCATTGCCAAAAGCATTACCCTGTCGGCTCGCCCCCATGCCTGAAGTGCCTCCAAAGCCGCACGCACAGTTCGACCCGTAAAAATCACATCATCAACTAAAACCACTTGCCTGCCCTCAACCGTGGACGGGAGTTCAGTGGCTTTAACCATCCTTGTACCTATCCGCTCAAGATCATCTCTATGAAAAGTTGGATCAAGACTTCCATAATCAATAGGATGTCCTGTTAAGGCCTCAAGTTCCTTTGCCAGCACCTTAGAAAGATAAACCCCCCTGGTAGGAATACCCAAAAGCAACAATGCCTGGCTATTAGGAACTGTTTCTAAGACTTGAGAAGCAAGTCGATTAAGCGTCCTAGCAAGCTCTTGCGCTGAAAGTATCTCAACCCTCTCATCTCTTCTAGTATTGGTCATTGATATATGTATTAGGGATAGATTTTATGCCGATTCAGCAAATATCCACAATTCATTGGATTCGCATAAGCTGACGGGAGTAAGTTCAAATACAATTCAAGTCCTAGGAGGCAGTAATTTGATATTGATGCATCCAATCAAAAGGAGTCATCACGGGCAAAATGCCGAACAATAGTTCCGCAGACTCCAATCTCACTAAGCCAGTCACTCCTTTGGTGCTAGCGATACTTGATGGGTGGGGGCATCGTGAAGAAGAAGCTCACAACGCTATTAGGAGCGCGAATACTCCAATTATTGATGCCTTATGGCATGCATACCCGCACACACTCATACAAGCCAGTGGCTCATATGTAGGCCTACCTGATAACCAAATGGGGAACTCAGAGGTTGGTCACCTCACGATTGGTGCCGGTCGTGTAATACAGCAAGAGCTTGTCCGGATTGGGAATACTGTTAGAGAAGGAAGAATTGGTCAGACTCCTGCCCTTATCAAACTTGCCAAAGCTCTTAAAGCAAATGGTGGAACTCTCCATTTAATTGGGCTTTGCTCAGATGGAGGTGTACATAGTCATGTAGATCATCTATGTGGCCTTTTGGAATGGGCTGCATCCATTGGGCTCAACAAAGTTGCCTTACACGCAATTACTGATGGTCGTGATACTCCAATGCAAAGTGCTGGAAATTATTTAAACCACGTTAAAAACACTCTCAAGAGCTGCGGAGTAGGGGAGCTTGCAAGCCTCTGTGGAAGGTATTGGGCCATGGACCGGGATAATCGTTGGGATAGGACTGCTAAGGCTTATGAATTACTAACGAACCCTTCTCTAGTGATCAATGAAGAATCACCCGAAGAAGTTCTCAAGAAAAGTTATGAGGCAGGCATTACTGATGAATTCTTAGAGCCAGTTCGAATGAGCTCTTCTTATCTAAAAGATGGAGATGGGCTAATCATGTTCAATTTCCGCCCTGATCGAGCTCGACAATTAATTCAGGCACTCACACTTGATGAATTTAATAACTTCCAACGGGAACATCAAAGTCAATTGCAAGTAGTAACTTTTACCCAATACGAACCTGACCTGCCTGTTCAAGTGGCCTTTCCGCCTGAATCATTAGATCATCTACTTGGCCAAGTCATAGCTGAACACGGACTACGCCAATACCGAACAGCAGAAACTGAAAAATACCCGCACGTTACTTATTTTTTAAATGGGGGCATAGAAAAACCACTTCCAGGAGAGAGTCGTCATCTAGTGCCATCCCCAAGAGTTGCAACCTACGACCTCTCTCCAGCGATGGCAGCAGATACGCTTACAGATAGTTGTGTCGCCGCTATAGAAAGTGGTTTGTATTCCCTAGTGGTTATTAATTACGCAAACCCAGACATGGTTGGGCATACCGGAGTAATGGAAGCTGCGAAAGAAGCAATTCAAACAGTAGATAGATGCATAGGTCGCATACTTGATTCAACAGGAAAAATGAGTGGGACCTTAATGATCACAGCTGACCATGGGAATGCAGAACTTATGCAAGGTCCAGATGGACAAGCCTGGACAGCACATACAACCAACCCAGTACCTGTAATTCTTATTGAAGGTGAGCGAAGTAAATTAAAGGGGCACGGAAATGAAATTTCTTTACGCGAAGGAGGCGGTCTCGCAGATATTGCTCCTACACTTCTACAGATACTGAATCTGCCTAAACCAGATGTAATGACAGGCTCATCATTAATTGAAGCTGTTCAAACAACTCCTATCAGTTCTCGATTAGCTCAACCAGTTTGAAATTTATTAAAAGTTATTCCATTCTCTTCAGTCTCTAATCATCGTTAATTTTGAAACATGATCACTTCTATCCTCTCCTGGATCTGGGTAGGTTCTGGATTAATACTGATCCTTCTTGTTCTTCTACATAGCCCAAAAGGGGATGGAATGGGTGGGCTCGCAGCTAGTGGAAGCTCAATGTTCACAAGCGCTAGTAGCGCTGAAGCAACTTTAAGTCGAACTACCTGGACATTTCTTGCGATTTTTTTAAGCCTTGCCGTCATTCTTAGTGCAGGTTGGTTGAGTTAGAAGTCAGAATCATCCAAGAAGAAGAAAGTTATTGAAATGCTTTGATCTTGTGCGGCTTAACCAAAACCAAATCAGAGAAATTTGCGAGGCCCTAAATGAAGGCCGTCCGCTAGAAGAAAAGTACAGGTCACTTCTTTTTAATCCTAAAAAAGAACCGGAGTTAATCTGGAATGGCAAACAATGCTGCCAAGAGGATACAGTTATTCCTCTTAGAGTAGCAGAGAGAATAAATGAATCAAGAGACAAATCTTTAGAGCAGTCAAAACTAAAACCACCAAAAAATTCAACTCGTCTGCCACAAAGTGAATGGCGAAATAAACTCATTCTAGGTGACAATAAATTCATATTACCTTCAATCATGACTGGCGAAATAGGAGAGGAAATCAAAACCAAAGGCGGGATTAAATTAATATATATAGACCCGCCGTTTGATGCGGGTATTAACTTCCATATGAAAATAAATACAAAAGGAGAACAGTCACCAAGAACAATACCTATGCCTCAAAATATAGCCTACAGGGATACTTGGGGAGAAGGGAATGATTCATTCATCACAATGATATATGAAAGGATAGCAATGGCCAAGAAGATACTTCACAATGAAGGTTTTATATTCCTGCATTGTGATTATAAAGCAGATGCATACTTACGAATACTAATGGATGAGGTATTTGGAAAGTGTTGCTTTGTAAATGAAATAATTTGGAGAAGAAAAGGTGGCTCTGCTCTTAAGGGTATGAAGAACTTATCAAACGCGCATGACGTTATTCTTTGTTATTCAAAAAGTAAAGGTCAAAAAATTAACCAGGTCTATTCCAGGCCATCCAATCAATATATAGAAAAGAATTTTAAATACTATGATGAAAATGGAAGAAGATATATGTTAAACGTCATGAGAAGTCCTTCACCAAGACCAAACCTAGTATACGACTATAAAGGATATCGAACCCCACCGAATGGTTGGTCTATACCAATAGAAAAAATGAAATACTTAGATGCCGAAGGAAGACTTTATTACCCAGATTCAAAAAATAAACAAATCTACAAGAAAGTATATTTAGATGAGTATCCAGGGCAGTCCATTAATACACTCTGGACAGATATACCAGTTTTAAAAGGAAGGAATAAAGAAATTGTTGGTTACCCAACTCAAAAACCAGAAACTTTACTAGAAAGAATTATCCTAATGGGATCCAATCCGGGCGATATAGTCTTCGACTTCTTTTGTGGTTCTGGAACCACTTGCGCTGTAGCCGAAAAATTAGGGCGGAAATGGATCGGGGCCGATATAGGCCATGTGGCAATACATACAACCAAAAAAAGAATGCTCAATATACAAAAAGAATCAGCTAATGCTAATTCAAAAAAATTTGATGTTCTCACCTTGGACAGTTCCGAAAAAGACTATCTACTTAAGAACCTTATGCTCATTAGCGATAAGAGTACTATCAGTCTCAAAGAAAAATTCTTCAAGAAAATAGTTTTAAGCGCATACAATGCGAAACCCCGAGTAGGCTCAAAGAGGCTAGATGGAGAAAAAGAAGAAAAAACCATTGCAATAGCCCCAATAAATCAACCTTGCTCCCTATTTTTTATAGATAAGGTCATTAATGAATGTATTGAGGAAGGAATAAACAAAACAGAAATACTAGCCTTTGAATATGAGTTGGGATTATTCCCAAAAGCAATGATTTTAGCAAGCCGTAAAGGAGTTAGAATAACCTTTAGATATATTCCTAAAGATATCTTAGAAGGGAAAACTCTAAAGAGTAATAATATTTTTTTCAATGAGGTTTCTTATTTCGAAATAAATCCTATATATAATTCAAAAGGAGTCTCATTAGAGCTTAGTAACTACACAGTCTGTCATGCTCAGGATAACTCCTCAAAAGATCGTAAGAAAGTATTAGAATCTGGACATTCAATGACACTCAAGAATGGATTACTCATAAGTAAATTCTACGATAAAAAAACAGGCCATACTGAAGATCATGTTATAACAAATCATTGGACTGATTGGATTGACTATTGGGCAGTTGATTTTAATTATAGTAAGGAGAATCTATCTAAAACCTCCACTGAAAGAAAATCATCAACATATCCGACTTATATATTTAATAATGATTGGCAATCATTTAGGGATAGAAACTGCTCAGAACTCACCCTAATCACACCCACTATAAAATTCAAGGTGAATCCGCCAACATTGGCTGTCAAGGTCGTCAATATACTTGGCAACGAAACCATGCAAGTAATCAACCTGTCTAACCTAGAAGAAGGTAGCTAACTAATTAGCCCAATCATATTATCCATTTCCAAATAAAAATCTAAGCCAAATTAAACACATAGCAGCTAAGATTATTTTTACATAAAGTTTTCTCTTAGAAAGTATGCCATTATAGACATAAGTTTAATACGCTCATCTTTTAGGGCAAACAACTTTTCTGCAGCAAGAAAACTATTTATGTCCATAATTCCATTTAACAAGCCTTACCTAACGGGCAAAGAAATTGACTTCATTAAAGGGGCTCACCGAAATAGCCAACTTGCAGGAGATGGCTATTACACAAATTTATGCAGCAAATGGCTCGAACAAAATTTAGATGTTCAGACTGCACTTCTTACGAATTCCGGTACAGCTGCACTTGAAATGGCGGCAATCTTATTAGAAATAAAGCCTGGGGATGAAATTATTATGCCGTCCTATACCTTTGTCTCTACAGCAAATGCATTTGTATTACGGGGAGGTGTGCCAATTTTTGCAGACATCCGTCCTGATACTGCCAATATAAATGAATCTCTAATTAGTTCACTTATAACACCTAAGACCAAGGCAATAGTAGTTGTTCATTATGCAGGCGTAGGATGCAATATGGACATGATAATGAATCTTGCTAGAGAACATAATTTAATAGTTATTGAGGATGCAGCTCATGCAATATTGTCAAGGTATAAACAAAGAAAATTAGGTTCTATTGGAGACTTGGGCTGTCTTTCTTTTCATGAGACCAAAAATATAACTTGCGGAGAGGGTGGTGCACTGCTCATAAACAATCCAAAGTATATTGAAAGAGCTAGAACAATACGCAACAAAGGTACAAACAGATATGAATTTGAAAATGGCTTAATTAAAAAATATTCATGGGTAGATATTGGATCTTCCTTCTTACCTGGTGAGCTCAATGCGGCCTTCTTATGGGCTCAAATGATTCAAGCAGAATATATAATACGTAATCGTATAATGTCTTGGGAAACTTACCATGATGGATTGAAAAGTTTAGAACAATCTGGAAATCTCCGAAGGCCATATATCCCTTCAGACTGCAAACATAATGCTCATATGTATTACTTGCTTTTGCCCTCAGAGATATCACGCAATGAATTTATAGCTTACATGCGTAGCTGCTCTATTAATTGCACATTCCATTACACACCTCTACATAATTCTAAGGCCGCCATTAAGTATCAACTACCAAGGACAACGAACGAGATGCATGTAACAGAATCTGTCTCACAAAGATTGGTCAGACTTCCATTATGGGTAGGAGTTGATCCTCATCTAGAGAAGGTAATAGACTGTACTAAAAGTTTTTTTTTAATTAATGATTACCAATAACAGATCTAAAAGCCTAAATAAAAGTTAATCTTCTTTTACCTTAAATAAGGCTATCCATGGCTCTCTTTAAGGGCAATAAATCCGCCAAGACACCTATATTGACTAGAGTGCAGACCAAATAATAGTCAAAGTGGAAAAGTTACGCCTTAAATTACTTCGACAAGTAAGCAACCAGAGGTCTAAGAGGAATACATCTACTTTCAACAAGGCAAAGACTAAATTGTTACTTCTATTTTTCTTACAATTCTAAGAACTGAAGACCAGATCGAAAGAACATATCAATTACATCTAAATAAACTAGATCTAATAATTGGATACTTATTCCTAATGAAATATATTTATCGTTTATGGGCAGTCACAATTAATAATAAATATGGGCAAGGAATTAAGGGAGACATATTTTACATACTCTCACCTCCAGCAATAATTTATGCTATTGCAATTTTGCCCTCATTCATAATTTTGCTACGGGAAGGGCTCTATACACACTTAGGATTACTCAGTTAATAAGAAGCGTAAAGATAGGGCACCTCAGAAGACTCAAGCGGAATATCTGTCATCAAAAATATACCCTAAAATCAACTGCTCGTTCTATTAATAGATAAACCTAGTTCGAAAATCTGCCAAACTTCTCAGAGGTTTTTCTTAATCTTAAATAGTCAAATAATAAAAAAGGGACTGCTGTAATCGCAGCCCCTTAAACAAATAGGTCTGTGCCTAATGGTGACTAAAAGTAGTTGGTAATAGTAACGGCTAATTTCAATAATCGAAATCACCACCCATACCACCACCAGCTCCTGCTGGGGCTGCCTCCTTCTTCTCAGGAAGATCAGCAACAATGCACTCAGTAGTCAACACCATGCCTGCGATAGAAGCAGCGTTCTGCAAGCCAGAACGAGTAACCTTTGCGGGATCTACTATTCCTGCAGCCAACATATCTACGTAATCACCGCTAGCAGCGTTATAACCTTCGTTAATTGGTTTGCTCTTAACATTCTCAGCAACTACTGCACCATTAGCACCTGCATTTTCAGCAATCCGCATCAAAGGAGAAGTAAGTGCTGCTTCAACAATATTGGCTCCAATTAACTCCTCACCGTTCAGGCTGCTATTAGCCCAATCTTGAAGTGATGGCGCTAAATGGGCCAAGGTTGTTCCACCACCAGGAACAATTCCTTCTTCGACAGCCGCCTTAGTTGCGTTAATTGCATCCTCAAGGCGAAGTTTTTTATCTTTCATCTCAGTTTCAGTGGCCGCACCAACCTTTACAACTGCAACACCTCCAGCAAGCTTTGCAAGACGTTCCTGAAGCTTCTCTTTGTCATAAGAAGAGTCGGTTTCATCCATCTGCTTCTTAATCTGCTCGCAACGAGCCTTAACAGCATCCTCATTGCCTTCAGCGACAATAGTGCTTGTATCTTTATTAATGGTCACACGACGAGCAGTTCCAAGCATTTCTAACTTTGCATTTTCCAACTTGAGGCCCGCATCTTCAGTAATTAATTGACCATTAGTCAATACAGCCATGTCCTCAAGCATTGCCTTTCGTCGATCACCAAAACCTGGTGCTTTTACTGCGGCAACATTCAAAACTCCACGAAGACGGTTAACAACTAAAGTTGCCAAAGCCTCCTTCTCAATATCTTCCGCGATAATTAATAGAGGCTTACCTGTACGTGCAACCTGCTCAAGCACAGGTACGAGATCTTGAACAAGACCGATTTTCTTATCCGTGAGAAGTATGTAAGGCTCATCAAGAACAGCCTCCATCCTCTCAGTATCTGTTGCAAAATAAGGAGAAATGTATCCCTTATCAAATCGCATACCTTCTGTGACCTCAAGCTCAGTGGTCATTGATTTACCTTCTTCCAAAGAAATAACACCTTCTTTGCCAACTTTATTCATTGCATCTGCAATCATCTTGCCAACTTCTTCATCATTGCCAGCAGCAATAGTTCCGCACTGAGCAATTGCATTGCTATCACTAATAGGCTTTGAATGCTCCTCAATCTTTTTAACGAGAAAGTCAGTTGCCTTATCAATCCCCTTTTTAAGGGTTATTGCATTAGCACCAGCAGCTACATTTCGTAATCCTGCTTTAACCATTGCATGCGCAAGAACTGTAGCAGTGGTTGTGCCATCTCCAGCAGCATCATTAGTCTTAGAAGCCGCTTGACGAATCAATGCTACGCCAGTGTTTTCAATGTGATCTTCAAGTTCGATCTCTTTTGCGATGGTCACTCCATCATTAATAATTTGAGGGGCTCCAAACTTTTTCTCAAGAACGACATTTCGTCCTTTAGGCCCAAGTGTGACAGCGACAGATTCTGCCAGTATGTCAATACCGCGTTCGAGTGCACGACGGGCTTGCTCGTTGTAAATAATGCGCTTAGCCATGGGAGGCGTTTTCCTTGAGAGGGAAGAGTTTTAGGGGTTTTAAATAGTCAGAAACGACTGAAACTGAATAGTTTTCAGTTAACAACAGCCAAAATGTCCTTTTCTGACAAGAGGACGTACTCATCAGCACCAAGCTTGATATCTGTGCCGGCGTACTTGCTGTAAAGGACCTTGTCACCTACTCCCACTTCAGGAGCCTGACGAGATCCATCATCATTACGCTTACCAGGGCCTACCTGAGCGACTTCTCCGACCTGAGGCTTTTCTTTGGCGGTATCCGGCAAAAGGATCCCACCCGCAGTCTTCTCCTCGGATTCAGAGACTTTGACAAAAACGCGATCTCCGAGAGGCTTAACAGTGGAGACGCTGAGAGAAACAGCTGCCATGGATGAATGCAAGAGCAACAACAGGGCGCAAAAGCGCCTCTAAACGACTTGAGCTAGCACTCAGAGTCGATGAGTGCCAACTTATTCGCAAGAGGAGCACCGCGGCCACAGTTCATTTGTGCGGTTGACCGAACCCTTTAAAAACATTCAGGCAGAGTGGTAGTGTTGCGCGGCTCTGGAAGGGCATGCGTTTGTAGCGCACCCCCTCACATTTCTAATTTCTTATGGCTGCTGCTGCTAGCACCTCCACCGGTACGAAAGGTGTTGTTCGCCAGGTAATTGGCCCTGTATTGGATGTGGAATTTCCTGCCGGCAAGCTACCAAAAATCCTCAACGCACTTCGCATTGAAGGTAAAAATCCAGCTGGGCAGGATGTTGCTTTAACTGCTGAAGTACAACAACTGCTAGGCGACCATAGAGTCCGAGCAGTTGCGATGAGCGGTACGGATGGGCTAGTCCGCGGGATGGAAGCCCTAGACACTGGCGCCCCAATATCAGTCCCTGTTGGGGAAGCAACTCTTGGGCGAATTTTCAATGTTCTGGGAGAGCCTGTTGACGAACAAGGTCCTGTAACCACCAAAGCAACAGCTCCAATTCATCGCCCAGCCCCAAAACTTACTGATCTCGAAACAAAACCAAAGGTCTTCGAAACTGGGATTAAGGTTATTGACCTTCTGGCGCCTTATAGGCAAGGGGGCAAGGTTGGTTTATTCGGAGGAGCAGGCGTAGGAAAAACTGTTCTTATCCAAGAACTGATAAATAATATTGCTAAAGAACATGGTGGCGTTTCAGTTTTTGGAGGAGTTGGAGAAAGAACTCGTGAAGGGAATGATTTATATGAAGAGTTCAAAGAGTCTGGAGTTATTAATGCCGAAGACTTAACTAAATCCAAGGTGGCCCTCTGCTTTGGACAGATGAACGAGCCTCCAGGAGCTCGGATGCGAGTCGGGCTATCCGCGCTGACCATGGCGGAACACTTTCGTGATGTAAATAAGCAAGACGTACTACTTTTTGTAGATAACATCTTCCGCTTCGTTCAAGCCGGCTCAGAAGTATCTGCTTTATTAGGTCGAATGCCTTCAGCAGTTGGCTACCAACCAACTCTTGGTACTGATGTAGGTGAACTTCAAGAACGCATTACTTCCACTCTTGAAGGGTCAATTACATCCATTCAAGCGGTTTACGTACCTGCTGATGACCTAACAGATCCAGCACCTGCCACTACATTCGCTCACTTAGATGCAACAACAGTGCTTGCCCGTGCATTGGCAGCCAAGGGGATTTATCCCGCAGTAGATCCACTTGACTCAACCAGCACAATGCTTCAACCATCAGTTGTTGGTGATGAACATTACCGAACTGCCAGAGCAGTTCAATCAACTCTTCAGCGATATAAGGAGTTACAAGACATCATTGCAATTCTTGGTTTAGATGAGCTTTCAGAAGAAGATCGTCGCACTGTTGATAGAGCACGCAAAATCGAGAAATTCTTATCTCAACCATTCTTTGTTGCTGAAATCTTTACTGGGATGTCAGGTAAATACGTGAAGCTTGAAGAAACAATCGCAGGGTTCAATATGATCCTTGCTGGCGAACTGGACCATCTTCCTGAACAGGCCTTCTATCTCGTGGGAAACATCGATGAAGTGAAGGCCAAAGCAGAAAAAATGGCTTCAGAATCAAAGGCCTAGAACAGAGCTTTTCTCTTGAGAGACCCAAAACTCTCAAGAGAAAATATCTACTAAAATCAACTTCCCCAATTAACTAAACACCCTCTTCCAATGTCCCTCACCCTCCGAGTGCTGGCACCTGACCAGAGCGTGTTTGACGGCACCGTTGAAGAAGTAATCCTTCCAAGTACGACAGGTCTTATAGGAATCCTCCCTGGGCACATTTCTATGGTTACGGCCTTAGATATTGGAGTACTAAGAGTTCTATCGAATGGCAATTGGAATTCCATTGCCCTAATGGGTGGCTTCGCAGAAGTCGAATCCAATGACGTAACAGTCTTGGTAAATGGAGCAGAACTAGGGAACAAAATCGATACTGCTTCGGCCGAAGCTGATCTAGAGCAGGCCACAAGCGAATTCAAGCTTATGGATGGCCAGCCACCGTCCCCTGAAAAATTAAAAGCTCAACAAAAGCTCACTCGCGCGAGGGCCCGATTACAAGCATCAAAAACAACAAACTGATCATTATTATTAACTCCTTCATAGAGAGTGGATAGCCTTCATCTCCTCCTTGACAGTGCTGACCACAAGGAATGGGAAGAATGGCTCCCGTCTGGTCTATTTAATGGAATAACTACCAACCCAAGCCTTCTTAAGAGAGCAAACATTCCCTGTAAGATCAATAATTTACAACTCCTTGTAGATGAAGCCGAAAGGCTGGAATGTCACGAATTACATCTCCAAGCATGGGGGCTTACCATCGAAGAACTAAGAGATAGCGGAATTGCTATAAGTCAATTAAAAAAAAGAAATACAAATATCTATGTAAAAATCCCAATTACGAGAACAGGTTGTGTTGCTGCAAGGATATTAATTGATTCAAAGATTCCTGTAACTTTTACTGCCTGTTTTGAACCAAGGCAAATCTTAATAGCAGCGGCCCTTGGAGCAGATTATATAGCGCCCTATTTGAAGCGTATAAATAATCAAGGAAGAGATGGGAAAGCTATTCTTATAGAAATGCAAAGAACTTTAAATAGTATAAATAGCAATTGCAAATTACTGGCGGCAAGTATTGGCTCAATCAATGACCTCAGCTTCCTAGCCTCTAGAGGAATAAATACTTTTACTATTAATGATGAAATAGCCAGCGAACTTTTTAATGTAGAGGCAACAAAAGAAATTACAGAAAAGTTCTGGAATGATGCCAAAAACTATTCATAGTAAAGGTCTATGACCCAGAAACTTAAATAAGAGTAGGTTTATTACGCAGTTCCACAGAAAGTGACATCAGGGAATTTGAGCTTAGCCTCTTCAAGACTTTTACCCTTTCCTTCTTCTTGCCAATAGTTAATAACCTCAGTGGCCTTATTAAGCACTTCCACCCTCTCATTATCAGTTATCCAACTCTTACTTTCCAATTCTCCTTTCAATGTCTCCCATGCATCTTCTCGAGGCCAAAAGAAGTAAGCAGTTAAAGGGCTGGGCCCTCCTCCGACTATCTGATCTACAGCCAAGGCCACATTATCTGGCAACCAAAGAATCTTCAGCAAAAAACGGCCTTCATCAGCCTTGGGAGTATGCCCAGAGGGGACCCCATCAGCATCAATTGTTGCTGTAGCCAATGCTGCATTGGCTCCTAGCATGGAAGAAGGGCGGCCTGCCTTTACATCCTCACTAGCTTCCTTTGTCTGTGGTGCTGCTTCATCCATTCCTTCTGGAGTAGTCGCGACCTCTGGGCCTGCGGCAGCGCCTTCGGAAACGTTCATGGTCTCAGCGATCAAGGAATTTAATCAAACAACTAACCTAACAGCTCTACTCCTAAAAAATTTCCTGAACTTGAGAGGATTCCTTTTATTTGACATTGATGGGGTGATCAGAGACGTAGCACAAAGCTATCGACTGGCAATCCAAGAGACAGTTAATTATTTCATTAGCTGGCGTCCCACTCTGCAAAACATTGACACGCTCAAAGCAGAAGGCTGTTGGAATAACGACTGGCATGCCAGCATGGAATTAATTAAACGCCACAAAACCAATACAGGAGATAATTCTAATCTGCCTAAAATAAAAGAGGTCATAGAAATATTTAGCGGCTTCTACTTTGGAGGAGATCCTGAAGGAGATAGTCAAGGCTGGAAGGGTTTCATCAAAAATGAACCTTTGCTGGTGGAAAAAAAATTTTTTGATGAGCTCTTAACTAAAGGTTTTTCATGGGGCTTTGTTAGTGGAGCAGAGCCTCAATCGGCCAAATATGTACTACAAACTCGTTTAGGTCTCAAAGACCCACCCTTAATTGCAATGGGCGAAGCACCGGACAAGCCCAATCCGACGGGGCTACTCCGCTTGGCCACTCAATTAGCCGGTGGAAAACTTGGCAGTGAAGTTCCACCTGTTGCATACATTGGAGACACAGTGGCAGATATCATCACAATCAAGAAAGCCAAGCAAGTCATACCTCAACAGAAATTCCTAAGTCTTGCAGTGGCACCTCCACATCTACATGGACTCAAGAATCAATTCAAAAGAACTGCATATGAAAATCAACTAAAGAATGCTGGAGCAGATTTAATATTAAATTCCACCAATCAAATACTTGAAAAGGTAAAGAGTTCCCAATTTTTCACAAAGCAAAGTATTGATTAATCACCCATTAACGCTGCAATAAATCAATAGATTTAACCGCCGCTTTGGTAAGCACATCTGCACCTTGCTCATCTACTAGAACATCATCTTCGACACGAATACCAATTCCTTTCCAACGTTCCTCGATAGCAGGTTGTCCTTCGGGGACAGGCAATCTGTCACTTATATAAACACCAGGCTCTACTGTTAAAACCATACCTTTTTCCAGCTCAATCGGATGTTCACCCAAGCGATAAGCACCTACATCATGAACATCCAAACCAAGCCAATGTCCAGTGCGGTGCATATAAAGATGCCTATAAGCTCCTTGCTCAATCAATGAATCAAGGTCTCCTCGAAGCAGTCCAAGATCCAACAATCCCTCTACCATGACCCTTACAGCGATAGCATGAACCTGTTCAGCATCTTGCCCAGGACAAATACCCCGAATTGCAGCTTCCTGAGAAGCTAAAACAACTTCATAAATTGCTCGTTGCTCACTAGTAAAGCAACCGTTAATTGGGAAAGTACGTGTAATGTCACCGTTGTAGTAATCAACCAAAGAGCATCCTGCATCTATAAGCAATAAGTCCCCATCATTAAGCACAGAGTTATTGGAGGTGTAATGCAAAACGCATGCATTATCTCCACCTGCAACTATGGAGCTATATGCAGGACCTCTTGCTCCCTGCTGCAAAAAATGTTGCTCAATTATTGCTTGCACCTGGCGTTCATTCATACCAGGGCGTGCAAAATTCCGCGCCAATTCATGAGCTTCCGCCGAAATTCTAGCCGCTTCACGCATTCTCTCCAGTTCTTCTGGACGTTTGCGAAGCCTCTGCCGATGCAGGAATGGGCAAGGCGCCACAAGAGGAATAGCCGCTGAACCGCTTCGTTGCAGACTGTCAAGGTGATCAGACCAAATTCTTAGGACCAAAGACTCAACCTTTGGATGTTTCCCAACCCTGAAAGCAATCCCATCAGCACCTTTGAGGTAATCACCTAAGCGTTTAGGCAATTCATCAATTGGGTGTGCAATGTCAGCACCAAATTGATCAATTGCACCTTCAGTCCCCCAACGAGAACCATCCCAAATTTCTATGCCAGGCTCTTTCGGCAAAACAAAAAGAACAAATTGTTTACCTAAAGGCCTATGTGGCAAAAACAAAGCCACTGCATCTGGTTCATCAAAGCCAGTCAAATACCAAAAATCACTATTTTGTCGGAATGGATAGTCGCAATCAGCATGGTGCTTAACCATTGTTGCAGCTGGAATAACCGCAGCAGCCCCCCCCAATTGCGCTAGAAATTGCTCGCGCCGCTGACTAAAAACATGCAAGTCAAACACAACAGAAACAAATCATCAGAAAACTCTAGGACTGGGACCAGAGAATCTCAACTAATACTTGAAAAAAGGCAGGACTCCTAATCTTAAAATGTGGGTTGAAATTATTTAGATTAGTCTCCTTCCTATTTTAGATGAATGTCTGAAAAAAGAAACTCAAAAATTAAAGTAAAGATTTTAACTACTAAATCTATGGAACTAAAAGCAAAAGATCAACTCAATAAGCAAAAAGAATGAATTTTTGCTCTTGAAAGTTAAATCTAATTAAGCTCTAACCAAATCCAACCAGCCTCAAAGAGGCAAACGCATGAGCGCTGACCTTCTATTACTAGTTATTCTTGTCCTAATCGTAATATCCGGCTCTGCCCTGTGCTCAGGGGTAGAAGCTGCATTGTTGACAGTGAACCCATTACGAGTACACGAGCTTGCCGCAAGGCCAAAACCTGTTCCTGGTTCCAGAAGACTTGCCAGACTGAGACAAAAGCTGGGAAGAACTCTAACTGTGCTGGTAATAGCTAATAACGGCTTCAATATTTTCGGGAGCCTGATGCTTGGTGGGTACGCAGCTTTTGTGTTCGAACAACGCAATATTAAGGGAATTGCCTTACCATTTTTCTCAGTAGGGCTAACCCTTTTAGTCATTCTCCTTGGCGAAATACTTCCTAAATCCCTTGGGAGCCGTCTAGCTATTCAAATCTCCCTAGCGAGTGCCCCAATCCTGCATTTATTGGGAGTTTTGATGAAGCCATTATTGCTTTTAATAGAGAAACTCATACCTGTTATTACAGCAGAAAGTGAACTCAGTACTGATGAAGATGAAATCCGACAATTAGCCAGACTAGGTTCGCAAAAAGGGCAGATCGAAGCTGATGAAGCCGCAATGATTTCAAAGGTCTTCCAACTCAATGACCTAACTGCTCGCGACCTTATGACCCCTAGAGTTGCAGCTCCCACACTTGATGGACAAACACCATTACTTGAACTTCGCCAAACCCTTCTCACAAATCACTCTCAATGGTGGGTGGTACTTGGGAAAGAAGTGGATAAGGTACTTGGGGTCGCAAATCGAGAAAGACTGCTCACAGCCCTTCTACAAGAACAAGGCCAATTAACTCCTACACAACTAAGTGAAAAAGTTGAGTTCGTACCTGAAATGATTCGTGCAGATCGACTTTTAACTGGCTTCAGTGAAAATAAAAGTGGAGTACGAGTTGTAGTCGATGAATTTGGAGGTTTTGTGGGTTTGATTAAAGCCGAAGCGGTTTTAGCAGTTCTGGCTGGCTGGTGGCGAAAATCCAATCCATGATCTCGCCTCCTCCGACACCAGACCGATGCAAAGCACTCCTTTCGCAATGGCGAAGGCAGTTAATACTCACCAATTTGGAAGAAGCTCAACTAGCAGGAGAACTCAAATATTTAGACCGTCAACTAGAACGTTTGATGACAAATCAGTTAAAAATCGCTGTATTCGGAAGAGTTGGTGTAGGCAAATCTAGTCTCCTTAATGCATTACTGAATGAAGATTTCTTTGCTACAGATGTTGCTCATGGTTGTACTCGTTGTACAAAGACTGTCATTTGGAATGAATCAATTGACAATCTGAAAAGAGTTGAACTTGTTGACACTCCTGGAATAGACGAAATCGCTGCAGCTGGCAGGTCTCGACTAGCCACAAGAGTATCCCTTCAAGCTGACTTGATCCTTCTTGTGCTAGATAGCGATCTCACAAGTGTTGAACTAGAGGCTTTAAAAAGTCTTCTCATTAGAGGAAAACCAATTTTAGTAGTGCTCAATCGCTCCGATCAATGGACATCAAATGAGCAAATGGAAATAGTAAAGAGTATCTCCAAGCGACTCCCTCCTGAAGCTCTAAAACTGAAAGTTCAGGTTGTCGCAGCCGCTCCACGTCAAGTTCGACTTAAAGCAGAGGGTCGCGTACGTAGTCATGCGTGTAAGCCAAGGGTAGAACCTCTGCGAAAAACACTGAAAACGCTGTTACAACATCAAGGCGAATTACTCCTAGCACTAAATGCACTACGCCAAGCAGATCATTTTTCCCAAGTCCTTAGCAAAGGCCGATTAAAACGCAGCAAACAAGCCGCTCAAGGGTTGATAGGTAGATTCGCCGCCCTCAAAGCCTCTGGAGTAGCCGCAAATCCTCTTTGTTTATTGGATTTAGCCGGTGGATTCGCTTTTGATACAGCTCTTGTGCTCCAGCTCAGCAAATTGTATGGGCTCCAAATGGGAGGAAAAGCAGCAAGACAACTTCTAAAGAGACTTTCTTTGCACAACGTCCTCCTTGGCGGGACACAAATTGGAATTCAATTTGCGCTTGCCACACTGCGCCAGCTTCTCGTGATAGCTACTCCCATCAGCAATGGCTTAAGTCTTGCGCCTGCAGGACCAGTTGCCTTAGCCCAGGCCGCACTTGCGGTACACACCACAAAACTTACTGGACGCCTTGCGGCTCAGGAGTTGCTGCGAAGCAGCCAACGGCAAGGAGCACAACCTCGTGCTTTATTACGAAGACTTATAGCTACAGACCCTCAAGTACAACGCTGGTTAAGTGAATGGCCATCTGCATCAACGAATGAATCAGGGCACCTGCAAACACTACTGCCATGAAAAATAAGCATGGCCCAATAGCTCTTCTTGGCACAAGTGCCGACCCACCAACGTATGGGCACCAAGCATTATTAGAAGGTCTACTTACACTGTTCCCAAAGGTTGCGACGTGGGCCAGCAACAACCCCAAAAAAAATCATATTGCATCTCTTGAAACACGCCATTCCCTGTTAAATGCTCTTGTCGAAGCAATTGCCAATCCACATTTAGAGCTGATACAAGAATTAAGTAGCCCTTGGACAATTAACACCTTAGAAACAGCAACAAAAAAGTGGCCTACGACTGAACTAATATTTGTCATCGGTAGCGATCTAACGACACAAATTCCAACCTGGTTAAAAGCAAAGGCTGTTCTTCAAAAAGCTCGCATTGGTATAGCACCAAGAAAAGGTTGGCCAATTCAAAATTCTCACCTAATGACTCTCAAGTCTCTAGGTGCTCGCGTAGACCTACTTCCTCTAACGATCCCATCTGCAGCAAGTTCAGAAGTACGTAACAATCCAAAGATTAATCAATTACCACCATCTGTTTTGAAAATAATGCTCGATCAAAATCTCTACGACTACAATATCGAGAGGAAATGAGAGTTTTCCTTGCCCAACTAAATCCTCTCATAGGAGACTTAACAGGTAACGCCGAACGTATCTTGGCAGCCTGCAAAATAGCCATTAAACAACATGCAAATATCGTTCTTACTCCAGAACTTTCTCTTTGGGGGTATCCTCCTAGAGACCTACTATTAAACAATACACTTTTAGACAAGCAGAACGAACTACTTGACTATATCTCCTATTTTCTTAATACAGAAGAGCATGGACTGAAAGTCTTTATAGGGATAGCAGAACAGATACAAGATCAACAATCTCCAAGATTATTTAATTCTATAGCCCTTGTAGATAGCAATGGCTGGAAGATAGTAGCAAGAAAACAACTCCTACCAAGCTATGATGTCTTTGATGAAACAAGGTATTTCCGAGCAGCAGAATTAACATCAACAGTGAGTATAAAAATTGATGGTAAAAAGTGGCTTTTTGGAATAACAATTTGCGAAGACCTTTGGGTAGAAGAAAAACTACAGAAGCAGCGCTTATTAGGTCCGGACCCGATTGAAGATCTTCTTCCCAAAAAAATAGATATCCTGCTAAATCTTTCTGCCTCCCCATTTAGTTCATCTAAAGAAAGGCTGCGTCATCAATTAGCAGCGAAAGCAGCGCATCGTCTTGCTTGCCCTGTGATCTACCTCAATCAAGTTGGAGGCAATGACGAACTAATTTTTGATGGAGCAAGTTTCATCATTAATGCCAATGCTGAAATAGCCCTAAAGATGGCAATTTGCGAAGAAGATTTTGCTTTATGGGATCCCATTTCCACCATCAATAACACTATTGAACCTTACCTGGATCCTCAACAATCACTTTTCCAAGCATTAGTTCTAGGTGTTCGTGACTACGCCTCTAAATGTGGCTTCAAAACTGGACTAATAGGCTTAAGTGGTGGAATTGACTCTGCCTTAGTAGCAGTAATTGCTGCCGCTGCACTAGGGGGCACAAAAATAACAGCCGTGCTAATGCCATCTCCCTGGAGTTCAACTGGTTCTATAGAAGATTCCTTTGCTTTAGCAAAGCGAATAGGGCTAAATACCCACCTGATTCCAATCGAAGAATTAATGAAATGCTTTGACAGTACTCTTACCCCACCCTTGGGGAAATCACCTGAAGATGTAACTGCTGAAAACTTGCAATCCAGAATTAGGGGAACAATTCTTATGGCGTTGGCAAACCAACAAAGCCATCTACTTCTATCTACGGGGAACAAATCAGAACTTGCTGTCGGCTATTGCACTCTTTATGGCGATATGAATGGAGGGCTTTCCGTCATTGGCGACCTCTACAAAACTTGTGTCTATGAGTTAGCTAATTGGCTTGATAGCCAAGATGCATATCAGTGCAGAAATAGGCTGAATCTTCCCAATAGGGGAGATCTCATTGGGGAAGCAATCCTAAAAAAAGCTCCTAGCGCTGAGCTACGTCCAAACCAATTAGATAGTGATTCTTTACCAGATTATGCCAATCTTGACTCAATCCTAAAAGCCCTCATAGAGGAAAGACTGAACCCTCAAAAACTTATAGAAATTGGTCATGAGCCTAAATTGATTACGCGTATAGAAAAACTACTAAAAAAAGCTGAGTTTAAGCGTCGCCAAGCACCACCTGTTCTAAAGGTGAGTCATCAATCTTTTGGGAGCGGATGGAGAATCCCTATTGCAACGAAATGATCAAGACATAGTCTGGTCATTAATTAGTTAAGTAGCCAACCTCAGATACGCCATTACCTTCCATGAAGTCTTCAGTCCTCTCGGCCGCGATGGCCAGTATAGGAATACCAACCGAAATAAAAGCCGATGAACTGCGTGTTGCATTGACCCCTGATGGAGTAAGGGATCTCGTCACTCAAGGACTAGAAGTAAGTGTACAGGCAGGAGCAGGCGATGGTGCAGGGATTAGTGATCAATCGTTCGCCGAAGCGGGAGCAAAAATTGTTACTCGTGAAGAAGCATGGGCAGCCCATCTAGTGGTAAAGGTCAAAGAACCCCAAGAAGAAGAGTTCAGCTTTCTAAGAAGTGACATGGTTCTCTTTACTTACCTTCACCTAGCGGCGTATCCAAAGGTAGGCGAAGCACTGCTAGAAGCAGGCACTACAGGAGTGGGCTATGAAACAGTACAAATGGAAAATGGAAGCTTGCCTTTGCTTGCTCCAATGAGCGAGATTGCTGGCCGTTTAGCTGCTCAAGTAGGCGCCCATTTACTAGAAAGACCTCATGGTGGGAGTGGAGTCCTCATCGGTGGTTGTACTGGAGTCAGACCAGCGAGGGTGGTCGTTCTTGGGGCAGGGACAGTTGGATGGAATGCAGCCAGACTGGCAGCCGCAATGGATGCAGAAGTAATGCTCCTTGATCGATCACCCGAGCGACTCAGAAATCTAGAAGCAGACCGCCGGGGCAGATTAACAAGTGTTGTTAGCAGTAGAGGGCTACTTGAAAGACTTATCCCAACAGCTGATCTTTTAATTGGTGCAATTCTCACTCCAGGCGGGCGGGCTCCAACACTCGTAAATGAACAAATGGTCAAACAAATGAAAACCAACTCCGTCATAGTTGACGTAGCCATAGATCAAGGTGGTTGCGTTGCCACAAGTGTTGAGACCACACATACCAATCCAACGGTGAAGATTCATGGAGTTCAACACTATGCAGTTGGCAATATGCCTGGAGCAGTACCTTTTACTTCCACTGAAGCTTTAGTAAGCGTTACCTTGCCATACATACAAGGGATTGCTGGCAGAGGCTTGGAAGAGGCAGTCACTGAACGTCCTGAACTTCTATCAGGGCTCAATACAATTAGAGGAGCTGTCTGTCATCCTGGCGTCGCAAAAGCCTTAGGCGTAGCACCAAGACACCCCATGGCATGTTTACGTTAACTCCATACAGATAATTTAAAAACTCTGAGCAAATTAATCAGCTGTGAAATGCAAGTCAAAGTAATAACACCTTACTCAAGCTCATCAATTCCTATTAATGGTCTTGCAAGTGAATTGAAGTTAATCCCTTCTCTAAAAAGCATTAATAAGCCTGCTGCTTCAATATAATTTTTTGCTGAAATGATACGAGAGGTATTTTTTTCTTTTAATTTTTGATGGAGCCCCAATGCCAACGATGAGACGCCCATTACTCCTGGATTAGAAACTACAATTAAACGGATGCCTCTCTCTAAACAAGCTAAAACTGCTTCACCTCCCAATGCCCCCTCTGGTGCTACTACAGCACAAAGTTGATCAACATAAAGAGATCTCTGCAACTCTATCTTCTTGTTTTCATCATTTGTGGACACTGGCACAAGATCAGGAGCACGACTCAATCCCACCAAAACAGAAGGCAAGAAGGTATAACCAAGCTCTTCCCCGGCCGCTCGTGGATCCAGATGAGCATCTATTGGTAAAGGAGCTATCGCCGGAGCATGGGCGCACGGAATAAGTAGGTGTTTTACTAGCAAATGGCTAATTACAGCCTCTGCTCCTGCTAGTGAGTCCACTCCTTCCCCACGACGATATGCAGACAAGGCTTCACTCCCAAAATCATCTGGAAAACGAGTTACGACAGCAATTGCAGTAGCGCCTGACTCCTTGAGTTTCTCTCCAGCTCTAAGCAAAACATCAGGCTCCCCTAAGCATCCCCAACTAGCACCACTTTTACCATTTTGAAGTCGAACATCCAATGGGAACTCTGTCGTAATCACAGGCCCAACATTCAAACCAAGACTTGCTTGACAACCGTCTAAGACTTGAAGATGTCTCTGCCTCAACTCCCTCTCTATCCCCGCATCAAGCAATAACCCAACTTGTTGATCCCTAACGGGCCTCAATGCGATCTCTCCTGCAGCAAAGCGATCTAGGCTATAACCCTCAACATATTGAATACGAGAATCACTCCAATAAAGAGTTGCTCCATTCATCACATTTGGGTGTGTAATTAGACATCCGCTTGCAGCAGCCAATAAACGTGCAGAAGGGATAGCGTCACCTGCAAAACCACCTATAGAGCAGCCAATTCCTGAAGGTATAACCATAAGAGTTGGCAATGGTGCACCCAATACCGCAGAATTGGAGATCAAACTACTCATCATCACTATCCAAACCCGATGTTCCAGGAATCATGACAACTGCTTCGATTTTCAATTGCTTTCCACTTTCATTTACCTGAGCAGGATTGATAGTAGTAATAGCCCATCGCAATGGATCACCCTGTTTCTTTAATTCAGTAAGAATCCATAGCCTGAGATCTGCCAAAGATAAATCGGCAGGCCATTCTAAATAAAGTTGAATAACCTTCAATCTCACTTCTGATAGTTGCCTCACTATTTTTATAAAGCTAATGCTCTCCCCTTTCGGAGACAATGGCATTCTTTGCATGCCTTAAATAAGTAAAACCAAATATAAAAAAAACTTTTTTTTAGGAAACTCAAATCAACATGCCATAAAAAACCTTTTATACGAACCCCTTTAAACAGAACAGATTTATTTAAAAACTATGCGCAAGAACCACCTACAACTTCCAAGATCTCTTGAGTAATCGCTGCTTGACGTGCTTTGTTGTAATCAAGAGTTAAGGTCTTCGCAAGTTCCTTAGCATTATCGCTGGCATTATTCATCGCAGTCATTCTGCTGGCCAATTCAGAAGCAGCCGATTCTTGTAGTGCACGCAAAAGTTGGTTCTGGAGATAAAGAGGCAATAGTGCATCCAACAATTGCTCAGGACTCTGTTCAAAAACAATATCCGAAGGTAGAGGGGGCTGCTGATTAGCAGGTCCAACTCCCTTCTCAATAGTTAGGCGACTATCCTTAGTAGTAAGCCTAAAGATCTCATCATCAGCTTCTGCAATACCTTGAGGGTCCAGAGGGAGTAATGTCTGCACCACAGGATTACAACTAACAAGATTAATGAATTTCGTATAAATCATTTCAACCCTATCGGTGCTTTGCGAAAGGAACTCGGCCAAAACTTCGCTTGTAATTGACTCTGCATCAACTGATGTAGGGACTTGCTCTAAGTCCATAAAAGTTGCACGAATGGAATACTGACTTGAGCGATTCTGGAAATAAGAAATAGCTTTACGACCAATCAAAACAAGATCAGGGTTGAAGCCTTGCCCTTTCAACTCCGCATACCGTTGCTCAGTTCTTTTAATAATGTTGGAGTTATAACCACCACACAATCCCCTATCACCCGTTACTGCTAGAAGTGTGATTTTGCTTACATCTCTATTCTTCAATAAAGGAGAATCTGCAATCTCGAAACGCATTCGAGATTGAATATTCTCTAAAACACGAGCCAATCGGTCAGCGAAGGGACGACTTCGCAATACCTGCTCCTGGGCACGGCGGACTTTTGCTGCAGCAACAAGTCTCATCGCTTCAGTGATCTTTCGTGTGTTCTTTACAGAGACAATCCTGTCTCGAATGTCCTTAAGATTGGCCATTGGTAATTTTCTCCGGAATAACCTTTAAATCAGGCCGAAGCCAGCATGGATGACTTCACTTCATTAATGGCATCCTTGAGCATGGACTCAGCATCTTCACCAAGAACCTTCTCGCTCAGAACCTTAGAAATGAAATCTGCTTTATTAGTCTTTAAATACTCGCGTAATTCACGAGCAAATTTTGTAACGTCTTCCTCTGGGACCTCATCAATCAAGCCCTTTACTCCTGCATAAACAATTGCCACCTGCTCGGCCAAATTAAGAGGGGCAAACTGAGGTTGTTTAAGTAATTCACGAAGACGTTTTCCCCTGCCAAGTTGCTTCTGAGTTGCTTCATCAAGATCAGAAGCAAACTGAGAGAAAGCAGCAAGTTCATCAAACTGTGCCAATTCAAGCTTTAGGGTTCCAGCAATTTTCTTAATTGCCTTGGTCTGAGCTGCACCACCAACCCTGCTAACCGAGATACCAACGTTAATGGCAGGACGAAGACCTGAGTTAAATAGATCAGAACTCAGGAAAATCTGACCATCAGTAATAGAAATAACATTGGTAGGAATATATGCAGAAACGTCACCTGCTTGAGTCTCAATGATAGGCAAAGCAGTCATAGATCCTTTGCCCATTGCATCTGAGAGCTTGGCTGCCCTTTCCAAAAGACGGCTATGCAAGTAAAAAACATCTCCTGGATAAGCCTCACGTCCAGGCGGACGACGAAGAAGCAAAGACATCTGCCTATATGCCTGAGCCTGTTTCGTCAAATCGTCGTAGATAACAAGCGTAGCCTTGCCTTTATACATGAAATATTCTGCTATCGCAGCACCTGTATAAGGAGCCAAGTACTGCAATGCGGCAGGGTCAGAAGCACTTGCATTAACTACAACTGTGTAGTCCAATGCACCCTTTTCACGAAGTACCTCAACAACGTTTGCGACAGAAGCAGATTTCTGACCAATAGCTACATATACGCATACAACATCTTCACCTTTTTGATTAATGATTGTATCTAAAGCAATTGCAGTTTTACCTGTCTGACGGTCACCAATGATCAACTCACGTTGACCTCGGCCAATTGGGATCATCGCATCGATAGAGGTAATCCCAGTCTGCATAGGCTCATGAACCGATTTGCGCTTAATAATTCCAGGGGCTATTGACTCAATCAAACGAGATTCTGAGGTTGCAATTTCTCCATTTCCATCTACAGGCTGTCCAAGAGGGTTAACTACTCGGCCAAGAGTTGCTTCCCCCACAGGAACTGAAGCAATTTTTCCTGTTGCCTTAACCGTACTTCCTTCCTGAATACCAAGGCCCTCTCCCATTAACACTGCTCCAACATTGTCGTCCTCAAGGTTTAGAGCAATTCCTTCAGTGCCATCCTCAAATTCAACCAACTCTCCAGCCATGACCTTCTCAAGGCCATATATACGGGCAATACCGTCTCCAATCTGAAGGACTGTACCAACATTGCTAACAGAGACTGATTTGTCATAGTCAGCGATCTGTTGTTTAAGAATCGAGCTGATCTCGTCGGGGCGGATGGAAACCATTGGAGGGGTTAAGAGAAGGAATGGAGTGAGAAATTAAGTGAGGAAGTCAGGAAGGTTGCTAGCTCACCTTGGCCAGCGAAAGTCCTAGACGCCGAACCTGCCCAGCGAGGCTTGCATCTATAACTTTGGAACCGACACTGACAACGAAACCGCCAATCAAGGCTGGATCAACTTTAAGGTTGAGCTCTAGCTTGTCAGTACCAGCGACAGACTGGATCTTCTTTAGAAGATCTGATTGTTGATCTTCATTCAACTCAGAAGCCGAGGTGACAGTGGCAAGAGCGATATTGCGTTGCTCTCTATAGAGCTCTAGCAAACGTTCAAGCACTGCATCCAGCAATCCAATACGTTGACGATCTGCTAACAACCTCAAAAGGTTTAAGAAAGAAGGAGTTACTTGATCAGCAAAAAGCTTTTCAAGGGCACTTTTCTTTGAAGCCACTTCAAGCACTGGAGAGGCCATCGCATCACTAAATTCAGGACAGTTATTCCATAAATCAAGAACAACCTTTGCCTGTTCAATGACTTGATCAACTTCCTTGCGACTGGAAGCAACTTGCAAAAAAGCTTCTGCGTAAGGAGTAGTAATGGTATTTAGTAATGGCATCAGGATGCCTCCATGTTTTTAATGGATTGGCTCAAGAAAGCTGACTGATTTTTTTTATTAAGCTTGCTTGGAAGAACAGCCAACGCTTTTTCAATTGCCAATTGAGCAGCTTCACGGCGCAACTGGGCACTAACTCTTGCAGCTTCTGCATTGAGATCTGAAGCAGCACCCTGTTTAATTCGAGCCATCTCTTCAACGGTACGTTTTTCGCTCTCCAAACGAATTGCCTCCGCACGAGACTTGCAGTCCTTGCGAATCTTTGAAGCTTTATCTTCAGCCGCTGCTAAATCTGCTTGAGCATCAGCAAGAGATTTTGTGGCTTCTGCCAGACGCTCTTCAGCATCCTTTAAATCAACCAAGATGGCTGCACGGCGTCTTTCAAGAATTCCTCCCAAGAAACTAGGCAGAAATTTATACAAGCCAAAAATCACAACTGAGAGATTTATGACATTGGTCTCAAATAAATTGAGATTCAAGCCAAAACCTTCTGTCGCGAGAATAAAAGGGAAAGTCATTTGGCAGCAAGAAGTCTTTCAACAATCAGATCACCAAGCTTGTCTGAATCAGCTTTGAGCTGATTAAGGGCTGCATCCCTTTGTGAATCAATTTCACGCCTTGCATGCTCCCTTGAAGCATTAGCTTCAGCTGTCGCCAAAGCCAAGGCTTCTCTATAAAGCTGATCTGAATCTTTTTCGGCCTCTTCGATCACCTTTTGTGCAGAATTTCGGGCCTCTTTAAGTTGATCCCTTAATTCTTTCTCGAGCTTCTCTACTTGAGCAAGCTTCTGCTTAGCGTCAGCTCTGCTTGTAGTTACGTAGGCCTCTCTTTCCTCAACCACCCGGCCAACGGGCTTGAAGAAAAGAGCATTAAGGATGAAGGTGAGGAGAACAACCTGAACCGCCATAAGCGGAAGGGTGGCATCGAAGTCAAAGAGACCTCCCTCAGTAGCACCGAATAGGAGCAAGGTGGTCATGTGGAAGGGGGAAGTGCAGTTGAAACATTGCCCAAAAAGGCAAAACTGAAAGCAGGAGGTCAGTAGTCAAATAAAGAAGCATTGATAAACACTTCAAAGAAAACTGACTTGAATTAAGAGATTCAATCTCCTGCCCTGTTATTTATCAGCCCGCAAAGGGGTTCGCAAAAAGCAACACCAAAGCAACCACGAGGCCGTAAATGGTTAGTGATTCCATGAAAGCAAAAGATAGAAGCAAGGTGCCTCTGATCTTGCCTTCAGCTTCAGGCTGGCGGGCAATGCCCTCTACTGCGCCCTGAGCAGCGCTGCCCTGACCGATGCCAGGGCCGATAGCGCCAAGGCCTACAGCCAGGCCTGCTGCGACAACGGAGGCTGCGGTGGTAATGGAATCCATGATTGAACTAAGAATGAGAAGCGCTTAAGAAGCGCGGATAGGGAGGGGGGGGGGCCCGGGAGTTTATACCTGCGGCGGGGACATCTCATAGATCTAGAGATGGGCCAGGATAAATCCCGACCTACGCGCAAGGATTTTGCCAGAGCATTGGTTAGGCCCTGACTAGAAAAAATTTGATCAATGATGTTCTTCGACAGCTTCACCGATGTAATAAGCGGCAAGCGTGGCGAAAATCAAAGCCTGAATAGCACTTGTGAAAAGGCCAAGGAACATTACCGGAACAGGAAGAACGAGAGGCACAAGGAAAACCAAAACTGCCACAACCAATTCATCAGCCAGGATGTTCCCGAAAAGACGAAATGAAAGGGAGAGTGGCTTTGTAAAGTCCTCAACGATCTTGAAAGGCAGCATTATCGGAGTCGGATGAACGTAATACTCGAAATAACGCAAGCCCTTATTACTAAGTCCGGCATAGAAATAAGAAAGTGATACCAACAGAGCCAAGGCCACAGTTGTATTGATATCAGCAGTAGGAGCGCCTAATTCCCCGCTAGGAAGGTGAATCAACCTCCAAGGGACAAGTGCTCCTCCCCAGTTGCTGACAAAGATAAACAGGAATAGAGTTCCAATAAAAGGCATCCAATCCCGATAAACCTTTTCCCCAATCTGAGTACGAGCCAAGTCACGGATGTAATCCCAAAGAAACTCCAAAAGGTTCTGAACCCCTCGTGGATCTCGTTCCATCTTTTTGGTGCCTATCACCACAAGGGCAAGCAAAGCACCTATCACAATCCAGGAAGTCATAAAGACCTGACCGTGAATTCTTAAATTCCCTAATTGCCAATAAAGGTGTTGACCCACCTCTAATTCGGCAAAGGGAAAAACAAATGGAAAGAAACCCATTGGGCTTGAAGTTCGGAGTCGCTAATGCGACAGAATTAAGTGACACCGGCTAACCGGCAAATTTGATTAACAGTCTCTGATCGTGTTCAAGACTCGAGCAGCGACTGAATAATCAGAGAAGGCTTGTAAAGCAAAAAGCCCAACAAGGCTGGTATCAAATCAAGCTGAGGAAGTTTTGCAACAGCCAGCAAGAGCAATACCGGTATAACCAACTGAATCTTGCTTACTGCCTTCGAACTTTTGCCAAGTCTCCCAATACTGCGAGCTAGTAGTCGCAAGTAGAGAACTCCAGATAAGGCACCTACCAGCAAACTGATGGAGGTCTGAAGCGGAAAGAAAAAGGCTGAAATTGAAACCGCAAATACGGAGACAATCAAAGTTGTATGAAATATGCGCCGCTGAAGCTGCACATATTCATCAAGGGAAGTCGAAGAGGACTCCCCTGAAGAATCAAGATTCAGAAGGGTCTCGGAACTTGAACCGGTCTCCATAGATGTTTCCAGGCCAAAGGTGCCCTCCTTTGGAGAGTCGTTTTCAGGCTGGAGCAGCGGGGATGCCAGCAAGGGCTCCGAGGCTCTCTGTGTAAAGGCCCGCGGAATCTATCATGCAGTCAATTCAACATGCAGAAAGGAATAAAATCGGCTGATCTAGCAATTAGCTTGCCTATGAACCAATCACGAACTTTTAAGTGCTACGTCTCAAGAGCAACAACGAGGTATGCAGAGATATGTCTAACAAGCATTGACCTCACAATCTTTCATCTTGGAGATTCGTTTCCAAATCAAGATGCGCTTCGCCGATTCAAACAAAAAACTTAAATAAGTTAAAAGTTTCAGAAGTATTCCCAAGAAATCTCTGGCCAAAAATCCATCTTTTAATACGTTTCATAAGATTGAAGATTTCTATTTGGATAAGATCTTTATCAAAGATTTCAACCAATGGAATCAATATCTCAAATAGACAATCTCATTTTTGCAGCATGTCTACATGCTAAGAGTAAGTAGCAATATTAATTCTTTCTTTCCATCAATATCTTACTTTCAAGAAGCTGACTAAACCATGTTCTAACAAGGAACGGCAAAGAAATAAGAACATAATCCAAGCCAAATGTTCATTTAAACCTTAAAAAGGGCCTTTCTCCCTTTGTAAGGCTTGGCAAACACCCTTTTAGACGGCTCAATAGGGATATTTTCGAATCTCATCAATTGAGCTGTCCCCCCGTAATTACACAAGATAATCACCAACTACGGGAAAAAACCTCAGTTAGGCATATTGCAAAAAAGCAATGTCAGGATTCTTTTTGGCAAAGTCTTCTTCCTCTCCCGTGGGAACTTTGGCCAGCAGAGGCGCGCCTACTTTTAACATTAATAGGTTTTTGGTGCTTAGCTGGTCTCTTTGTACTTGGCTCAGCCAGCTGGTGGGTCGCCAGTAGAGAGATGGGAGACGGGGCCTATTACATAAAACGGCAGCTAATATGGCTGATTGCAAGTTGGAGTATTTTATACCTAGCTATCTCTACAAATCTAAGGCGATGGCTGAGGTTAGCAGGGCCATGCCTATTCCTTGGATGTTTACTAGTAGGGTTGACAATGATTGTTGGAGCCACAGTAAATGGTGCCAGTCGTTGGCTCATTGTCGGACCTTTTCAAATACAACCTTCTGAATTAGTTAAGCCATTTGTAGTGCTGCAAGCAGCAAATCTATTTGCACACTGGAAGCGAATCAGTTCAGATCAAAAAATCTTCTGGCTAGTAATGTTTACCAGTCTATTAATTCTAATATTAAGGCAACCAAACTTGAGTACAGCTGCTCTAACAGGCATTTTGCTTTGGCTTATAGCTCTTGCCTCTGGAGTGAGATACCTCACTCTAATTACAACAGCATTTTCAGGTGCACTGCTGGGCACAATAAGTATTCTGCTCAATCAATATCAAAAGCTCAGAGTAATCTCATTTCTTAATCCTTGGGAAGATCCCCAAGGGCATGGGTACCAATTAATTCAAAGTCTTTTAGCAATCGGCTCAGGTGGATGGTTAGGCGAAGGATATGGTTTATCTACTCAAAAACTTCAATATTTACCAATTCAAAGTACAGACTTTATTTATGCAGTCTTTGCAGAGGAATTCGGCTTCGTTGGCTCGTTAATGCTTTTAATGCTTTTAATGCTTTTTGCCTTTTTAGGCCTACGAGTTGCACTTGGGTGTCAAAGCAACCAAGCAAAGCTAGTAGCAATCGGCTGCAGCACCCTTTTAGTTGGTCAAGCAATCATGAATGTCGCAGTCGCTTCAGGTGCAATGCCAACAACAGGCCTACCATTTCCAATGGTTAGCTATGGAGGGAATTCACTCCTTGCAAGTCTTCTGCTTTCAGGCTTACTTATTCGCTGTTCACTGGAATCCACGGATCTTCTTGGTGGAATCAAATTACATAAGTTACGTAGGTAGATAGGGTAAATAATCAAACCCACAAAGGTATCTACCATCGATTCTCTGGCTCTAGCCCTAGCTGATTTAGCACGCAGCAGCGAGCAACTACTTACTAACGGACTAAGCCACCCAGGGCCATTAACCCTATTAATAGTCTTTTGCGCTGGATTACTTACCAGCCTTGGGCCATGCTCTTTATCGCTACTACCAGTAACAGTGGCCTATCTAGCAGGCTTTGAAGACAGACAAAGTCCAATTAACCGCAGCTTGACATTCTGCGGCGGAATTGTCCTATCGCTAGTAATGCTTGGCAGCATTAGTGGCCTAATAGGCCAAATTTATGGGCAAGTGCCTTTATTTATTCCCACATTTGTGGCCGTAATAGCAATTTTAATGGGCCTAAATCTTCTGGGATTTCTCAAGATCCCTCTACCTCAAGGTCCTAACCCAAATTTCTTGCAAAAAAAAGTTCCTCCACCATTGGCTCCATTAGCAGCTGGAGTAGCTTTTGGCTTAGCTGCCTCACCTTGCACGACACCTGTCTTAGCTGTTCTCCTTGGGTGGATTGCTCAAAGTGGAAGTCTGCTGATTGGGATTTTGCTTTTGGGGTTCTTTGGAACCGGGCAAGTCATCCCACTAATTATTGCTGGAACAGCCGCCGCAAGCATTCCAAAAATTTTGGGCCTTCGACCATTTTCAAGATGGATTCCTCCTGTAAGTGGAACAATTTTACTGACAACTGGTGTCTTAAGTCTTTTAGCTCGCTGGATCTGACTAATGTATATTTTCCGGAGAATGGTCAATGGGCTATCAAGTCTAAAATTTGCCATCTCACTGCTAATTTTTATTGCCATAGCAAGTGCAATTGGCACAATAATTCCGCAAAATGAACCTAACAATAATTATCTTTCTGCTTACAATAATGATCATCCATGGCTTGGATTCATCAGTGGAGAAGTTTTACTGAAATTACAATTTGACCATGTCTATTCCAGCAGTTGGTTTCTTGCTTTACTTAATTGGCTTGGGATAGCCTTAATGCTTTGCACATGGAGAAGGCAATGGCCTTCATTACGTTCAGCAATGCGCTGGACTGATTATAAAGAAGTACATCAACTAAGTAATCTCTCAATTGCAGAGACAATATCTACCAGCAAAACAAAAGATTGGTTAAATAATTTAGCCAATCATCTTCAGAATCAAGGTTGGCAAGTATTACAGAAACCTGGGAGGCTTGCTGCTCGAAAAGGGGTGATTGGTCGCGCTGGCCCCCCTCTAGTTCATATCGGCATAGTTTTATTAATGCTTGGTGCAGCATGGGGAGCACTTGGAGGACAACGCATAGAACAATTCCTAGCTCCTGGTGGATCTTTCGACCTAATTGATAGAGAAGGTGTAAGTCAATTAAGAATTAAACTAACAGATTTTAATATTGAACGTGATCCAGCGGGGAGAACTGAACAGTTTCGCTCAAAGCTTGAGCTTCATGAGCCAAAACAAACCTCTTCACTTCTAAAGGAAGTTAGTGTTAATCACCCCTTAAGATTTAAAGGGGTGACTATTTATCAGGCAGATTGGTCACTTGAAGCAATAACTTTACAACTAGGAGAAAATACAAAGCTTCAACTTCCATTAACTAACTTTCCAGAGCTAGGAGAACAAGTCTGGGGTATCGCGCTACCTACGACTTCAAAAGGAGAAGACCCTATTCTAATGACACTTTCAAATGAAAAAGGACCTATAGATATTTTTGATTCTCAAGGCAATCTCTTAACAAGTCTAAGGCCAGCTGGAGGGAGCAAGGAAGTAAAAGGTATGGAATTAAAAGTAAGCGAAGTTATGTCTTCAAGCGGTCTACTTCTTAAACGTGATCCTGGGGTACCTCTTGTATATACAGGATTCGCAATTACTTTATTAGGAGGAGGTTTAAGCATTCTTGCAACCAAACAAATTTGGGCACTTTCAGAAACAAATACAACTTCTATTCATATTGGTGGCTTATGCAATCGTAGCCTCACGGGCTTAGCCAAAGAGCTACCACAAATCCTATCAACAATTCCCAAGGAATAGCTAAGTATATTCAACAAATATTCTTAGCTCCATGACTTATACGAACAACCATATGAACATTTCCTCTAGGATTAAAATCAGCTTCAATTTGCATCCAACTGGGAGCACAAGCTTGTACTAAATCATCAAGAATTTTGTTAGCAGCCTCTTCATGAGAAATTTTCCGATCACGATAACTATTGATATACAACTTGATCGCTTTTAATTCCAAAACCATTTGGTTTGGTTGATATAACAAACGAATAACAGCGAAATCAGGATACCCAGAGAAAGGGCATAGGCAAGTGAACTCAGGCAATTCTATAGAGATCTCATAGGGTCGAGAAGCATTGGGATTCTCAAAGCAAATAAGCTGAGCCTCTGAAATCGCACGCTCCCCATACAAAGGGGCTTTTGCTTCAGATACATTTCTATTCACGGAAATCAAAACATCCCTTTAAAGAAATTAAGCCCTTACGAGGAAGAATAATTATCCATAGGAACAGGTCAGCCAAATCGAGTCCAACAGATGCCAAGACCGGCCCAAGAGAAGAGCTTAAGGAAGATTTAAGAAAAGAAAAGCTCGAATGTTCACCATGAACATCATAAATGAGCTAAAAACTTTTTAGAAGGACAAAACGTTGAGCTAGGCCAAGTTTAATTCCAATTGGTCCATAAGCCGGAAGTAGCCCCTCAGGCGAAGCAACGCTCCTTTCCGATATGAAGCTCCCGCATTGTCGGGAAAACTTTTCCCTTCGAGGTCAAACAAATGACTACAGCACAGCGCACCTATCGAGGAATCGCATACAACCCAAGCGAACATGAATGCGCAAGCAACAAATTCATGGATCACATTTATAGAGGCAATCACTATCAAGCACCTCTTAAGCATGATCCATCCCAAGCCAACGAAAAGGTTGAACTCCACTACCGGGGGAGTGTTTATCACCACCGTCAAAAAGTGGCCTCAACGCCAACTGAAAGTTGAATAAGTAACAACAGTCACAACCAAGGCTCGTCTTTAACCCCCTAATGGTATGGAAGACGAACAAATTTCATGGACATCTTGCTTATTGAAACTTGCAAAGGTGCTCATGTTCGCCCAAAGAGTGTTCATGGAATGCTTTGGTTGCAAACACATTTCGAAGACGATCATTGGGAAGCTCTAGCTTCAAAACTCGTCACGCTGCCACTGGAAGACGCAAAAGCTCTCTCGGAAGATGCACAATCAGCTGGCCTAACTCTGAATTACCTTCCAACTTTTTCAATGGCAGGAAATTACTAAAAAAAGTATTTAGTCTCTTAATGCCACTAGAGGACCTATGAAAAAAGTAGAAGCAATTATCCGTCCCTTCAAACTAGAGGATGTAAAGCTTGCCCTTGTAAATGCAGGCATAGTTGGCATGACTGTTAGCGAAGTCCGTGGATTTGGCCGCCAAAAAGGCCAAGTTGAGCGCTATAGGGGTTCAGAATTTACAGTTGAGTTTCTCCAAAAACTAAAAGTAGAAGTAGTAGTTGCCGATGAGACTGTAGATGCAGTTTTAAAAGCAATTGCCGAAGCTGCAAAAACAGGAGAAATCGGAGACGGAAAAATCTTCATATCTCCTGTTGAATCTGTTTTACGTATTCGGACAGGTGACTTAGATGGTGATGCCCTTTAAGACAAAGTATCTATAACAAGCTGCTCTATATCTGGAAATTCATTAGCTTCCTGTGATCCCAACCAAAGCAGGTATTCATGATTTCCTGCCGCTCCAGTTATAGGAGAAGCAACAAGGCCTTTTGGCTTCCATCTCAGTTCTAGAGCGCTTTTTATAATTGACGTCAAAGCATCAACGTGGGCGGAAACATCTCTTACAACCCCCCCCTTCCCAACTCTTTCCCGTCCTACCTCAAACTGAGGCTTTACTAAAACCAATGCTTCAGAAGCCTCTGACTTCAGCAAAGATCTAATAGAAGGCAAAACAAGTCTCAATGAAATAAATGACAAGTCAGCCACTGCAAAGTCAGGCAATGTATCTTGAGGTCCATATAATTGATCAGGAGTAAGAGTTCGAATATTTGTACGCTCCCTCAAGATCACCCGTGAATCATTGCGAAGAGTCCAAGCAATCTGTCCATACCCCACATCAATCCCATAGACCTTGTAGGCACCTTGCTGCAAAAGACAATCTGTAAATCCACCCGTAGAGATCCCTCCATCCAGGCATACTTTCCCGTCAACTTTTAATGAGAACTTCTTCAAAGCACTAAAAAGCTTCTCGCCTCCCCTAGAAACAAATCTTGGCGCTTCCTTAACCTGAATCTCTAAGTCCGTTGCAATCTCTTGTCCTGGCTTATCAAGCAATTGGCCTCTATAGTCTCGGACTTTCCCGGCACGAATAAGCTGCTGAGCCTTTTGACGAGATTCAGCCAACCCTTTGGTCAGGAGGTAAAGATCTAGTCGGAGTTTTCGGGCCATTTCGTCATAAAAGCAAATAGGAAACCGAACAAAAACCGCTGAAGTTCGTCAATTAGCCAAAACTCCCGAGAAGATCAACCAATCTCGGCAAAAAAGAAGTGTCTGAAAAGCCATCAAAACTAGCCGAAAAGATGAAGGCGTCTGTTCGCAAGCATCTTCATTTAGTGCCATTAGTTAAGTCTGCGACTGTGCTAGAGCTTTTGCCACCAGGAAGCTTTGCAAAACTGGACAATCAGCCTAATGATCTCCCCCCTTTTCAGGTTATTAATTGCAAGGGAGGTCGCTGCTGGGTCCGCCAACAAGCTTGGGGCAGACACGTTCAATGGGAGGTTGATCACCGCCGACTGAAGTCAGCATGATCACAAGGATCTAAGTTCAGGAAAGATTCGCCAACTTGCGAGCCGTTGATCGATCGTTACACACTGCCCGAAATGGGCAACATTTGGACAGACAGGTCCAAATATCAAAGCTGGCTAGATGTTGAAATTGCAGCCTGCGAAGCAAATTTCACACTTGGAAGGATCCCAGAAAATGCCATTAAGGAAATACGGCAGAAAGCCGCTTTTGAGCCTGAAAGGATTCTTCAGATAGAGGAAGAAGTCCGCCATGATGTCATTGCTTTTCTGACAAACGTTAATGAGCATGTTGGAGACGCAGGCAGGTTTATCCATGTAGGAATGACCAGCAGTGATGTCCTTGACACAGGACTTGCCTTGCAGTTAAAGGCCTCCGTAAAGCTTCTTCGTAAGGAAATAAAAGAACTTGAGAAAGCAATACGAGCTCTAGCTAAGAAACATAAGAAAACCGTAATGATTGGTCGCTCTCATGCGATCCATGGCGAGCCAATCACATTTGGATTCAAACTCGCAGGTTGGTTAGCGGAAACAATCCGAAATAATGAACGACTTAGTAATTTAGAAAAAGATATCTCTGTGGGGCAAATAAGTGGAGCAATGGGCACTTATGCCAATACCGATCCAGAAGTAGAAAAGCTAACTTGTGAGCAACTTGACCTAAGTCCTGATTTAGCAAGTACTCAAGTTATTTCTAGAGATAGACATGCTAATTATGTTCAAACCCTTGCTTTAATTGGAACTTCACTTGACAGATTTGCAACTGAAATAAGAAATCTTCAACGCACAGACGTGCTGGAAGTTGAAGAAAGTTTTGCAAAAGGACAAAAAGGCAGTTCCGCAATGCCTCATAAACGAAACCCAATTCGCAGTGAGCGGATCAGTGGCCTAGCAAGAGTCCTACGTAGCTATGTGGTTGCAGCACTGGAAAACATGGTTCTATGGCATGAAAGGGATATCAGTCATAGCTCCATAGAAAGATTGATGCTTCCTGATATTTCTGTGACTCTCCATTTCATGTTGAGGGAAATGACTCAAGTCATCAATGGACTTGGAATATATCCAAAAAATATGCTCAGAAATATGAACATATATGGCGGGGTCGTTTTTAGTCAAAGAGTACTATTAAGCCTTTTAGAAACTGGCATGAGCAGAGAAAATGCATACAAACTAGTCCAAAAACACGCTCATTCGGCTTGGAATCAAGAAGGAGGAAACTTTAGAGAGAATCTCGAACAAGACAATGAAATCACCTCTAGGTTAGGAGCTGAACAAATCGCGCAATGCTTCAGCACAAGCTTGCAACAAGAAAACCTCGATATTATTTGGCAACGTCTTAAGATCTGACTCCATCCCCTTTAAGGGGATATATAGATTGAATTTGTTGGCGAATAATGTCTACAAAACCATTGCAACGATGATGAAAATATACAATTATTACAAATAGACTAGCGATATTTCTCTGAAGTTTGATCTGCTAATTCCCTCTGAAATAACTACATGATCCAATCAATGCGAATAGAACACGACAGCATGGGAGCAGTTGAAGTCCCAACTAGTGCGCTATGGGGAGCACAAACCCAAAGGGCCCTGATGAACTTTTCCATAAGTGGTGATCAAATGCCATTGGCTATCATTCATGCCTTAGCAAGAATTAAACAAGCCGCAGCCAAAGTTAACAGACGCCTAGGTGTTCTAGATGAATACAGAAGTTCGTTAATCTGTACAGCTGCTTCTGAAGTTGCAGAAGGATTACATGATGGTGAGTTCCCATTAACGGTCTGGCAGAGCGGCAGTGGGACTCAAACCAATATGAATCTCAATGAAGTGATAAGCAATCTCTCTTCCAGAGCCGGCGGAGAGGATCTAGGGAGTCACATCCCAGTTCATCCAAACGATCACGTCAATCGCTCGCAATCAACTAATGACACTTTTCCTGCTGCTATAAATATTGCCACTGCTAACCAAATCACCAAAGAACTCCTTCCTGAATTACAACTTCTAATAGAATCATTTAATCAAAAAAGTGTCGCTTGGAATGAAATCATCAAAGTTGGCAGAACACACCTGCAAGACGCAGTGCCTCTGACCCTAGGCCAAGAAGCCTCTGCATGGAGAGACCAGCTCCTAACATCCCATAACAGAATAAAAGACTCTCTCTTAGAACTTTATCCCCTCCCCTTAGGTGGAACAGCAGTCGGCACTAGCATCAATTCCCCTTGCAATTTCGATTCTGAAATCACTAAGGAACTCTCACTATTAACTGAGCTACCTTTGAAGCCAGCCATTAACAAGTTTGCCGTGATGGCTAGTCATGATGGTCTAGTCAATCTAATGACTCAACTAAAAATGTTAGCAGTTAGTCTTATAAAGATAGTTAATGATATAAGACTTCTAGCATGTGGACCTAGAGCAGGCTTAGGCGAACTAAAGCTTCCTGAGAATGAACCTGGCAGTTCAATTATGCCTGGGAAAGTAAATCCAACACAATGTGAGTCAATAGCAATGATTTGCACTCAGATCCTCGGACTAGATACAGCTGTTGCAATTGCAGGCAGTGGAGGTCATTTACAAATGAATTCATATAAACCACTTATCGCATTCAATCTTATAAACACTATTGAGATGCTAAAAAATGCCTGTCACAATTGTCGAGTTTCAATGGTAGATGGCATTCAACCAAATCTGACTAAGATCAACAGAGATCTCAATCAATCTCTCATGTTGGTTACAGCTTTAACTCCAAAGATTGGATATGAGAAATCAAGCCAAATTGCCCAATATGCTTACAAAGAAGACATAAGTCTTCGCGAAGCTGCTCTTAAGCTTGACTATATTAAGGCAGTTGATTTTGATCGAATTGTAGATCCATCATTAATGACAATGCCTAATAATTAATAGCAGAAATGCTCACAGTTCACACAACACGTTCAGTCGCAGGATTCAACCCTATTTCCTGATCAGCAACTGCCCTTAGCAAATCTTCCGTCTCACAAACAGGAAATCTATTAATAGCTTTTAATGCTGAACGGCAATTTTTTCTTAATTGCTCACTAATAGCCAAGCAATAAGGGGCCTGAGCAAGCAAATCAACCGTTCTACGCATTATCCGAACAACATCTCCTTCATCAAGAGATGTATTGCCAATCAGCTCATTCCAAGTAGTACCAGATGCCCAGGCATATACCAAACCCATAAGCTCGGGTCCATACCAAGCAGGAACGACAATATTGCAACGCTCCTGCACTCTCAACAGCTCACGCCTTATTGCAGATAAATCATTCAGAGCTTCCTCAGCGTTAGGGGGAAGTGGGTATCCACTCCAAAGATCAGGGCGATTCACCTCTGTGCTAATTGCCTGAAAAACCGCAGCCAATTCAGCAGGTTGCAATTCATCCAAATGCCCGCTCATCAACGCAAGACCTAACCACAGTTCATTGTCACCTCTTAAAACAGATACTGTCCTCCCTATTTCAGTAGGCTCGAGATCATCAAGACAGCCAAAGTGTTGGAGTATGTCTATCAAAGCAAGGAACATTGCCCAATGACGATTCGCCCGATGATGCAGAAAATGCTGACGTTCTCTTATCTCTAGATCTAACTCTTCCATTCTTCGTCGATGTTTCTTGAGCTGTTTCCGATCACCCCAACGATGAGCCGGTTGTTGCTCCATCTCCTCTTCAAGATCTTTGACTAATTGAACCTGCGCTAAAACTTCTCCAGCTAAGTCATATTGAGGAGTCTTCATGTCATGACGTTTACCTAAAAGAGAAATTGCCTGAGCAAACTCACTACTTTTCTCATTTCCATGACGAAGTTCCCCTGTACGTTTTAGATGAGGAGGTTTAAGACCACTAATTTCCAAACAAGCTAACTCTGCATACAAACTCACCACTGACTGACAAGGCAACAAAGCCCAAACATTCTCATCAGTGAGGCAAAGTAGAAGAGGAAACTGACCTGGCCCATTGAGTTTGTCAACGATGACAGCAGGCGTTACTTGACCACGGAATTGAGGAGCCTTCAGGCTTACAAGTGTTCCAATACTGGCAAATTGCAAAGCCAAAGTAAGCTCATGCTCGAGAGTCTCAGCTGCTTGTTGTTGAAGGATGCGTAACAAACGCCGCTCCTCTCTCAACCGTCCACGACACTTTTCATACGTCTCAAAATCTTCCCAAGGGACATCACCAGCCGCCCCTTGCAATTGTCCTAATTTTTGACGCAACTGCTCAAGGAGCTCCTCCTCCTCAACTAAATCAAGACTCGCTAAATAACGCCCAAAACTACGCTCAACCAATTCTTTCGCCTTATTCAGGTCATGTCTTTGCAACAGATTTAAAACCATCCCATAGCTAGGAGTGAAATGACTTACCAATGGGTCAGCCGAACTTGTTGCTAACTGTCCAGCCTCCCTAATGCCATCAAATCGACTCTGCACAGTTACGACATAACCCTTTGAATCAAGCCCCCTTCTCCCCGCCCTTCCAGCCATTTGAAGGAATTCACTCCCCATTAGAGGACGATGCCCCTGTTCAGTGCGTTTTGAAAAAACTGAAATAACTGTGCTTCTGGCAGGCATATTTATCCCGGCTGCCAATGTCTCAGTAGCAAAAACCACCTTCACTAATCCATTTTGAAATAATTCCTCTATCAATTCTTTCCAAGCTGGTAACACCCCCGCATGATGTGATGCGATGCCTCGCAACAATGCATCCACATGTATACCTTCACGTACTGCATCTGGATTGATATCGCTATAGGCACTAAGTCTTTTTTGAATCTGTGCTTTTTGACTAGAGGTCACTAAGCACTGAGAGGCAAGCTCCCTAACAGCCTTATCGCAACCTCGACGACTAAAAATAAAGTAAATAGCTGGGAGCATTTCACGCTCAGCCATTTGAGAAACCACATAACTTATCTCTGGCACTTGGGGCTGTGGAGGCTTGGCTAAACGTCCCTTTCTTTTATGCCCCTTTGGCGCCCGCCAAATCTTTGAATTAGGGTGTAGTCCAGTACCTTGAGCATTCAGGAGAGGGTGCAATCCTTTAGCACTACAAAAACTGAAATGCAACGGAACCGGTCTGTAATCACTGCGAATCAACTGAGCAGGTCCATGTACAGTCTGAATCCAGTCAGTTAGCTGACCAGCATTAGCCACGGTGGCAGAAAGAGCTACTAACTGGACCGATGTCGGGCAATGAATAATCGATTCTTCCCAAACTGTCCCTCTCTGGGAATCATTCATGTAATGGCATTCATCAAGCACTACTGCTTCAACTTTTAATAGAGGGTCTTCCTCTTCATGTGCTTCCGCATAAAGCATGTTGCGGAAAATCTCTGTAGTCATAACTACTATTGAAGCCTCCCTATTAACACTTAAATCCCCAGTCATTAACCCAACATTCTCATTACCAAATTGACTTCTGAAGTCTCGAAGCTTCTGATTCGATAGAGCCTTCAATGGAGTTGTATAAAAAACTTTTTGTCCATGAGCAATAGCTCGATAAATTGCATATTCCCCTACTAATGTCTTCCCTGAACCCGTTGGAGCACTTACAACAACTGAATATCCCTGATTCAAAGCATCAATAGCCTGAAGTTGAAAATCATCCAACTCAAATGGGAAGATCTCTCCAGGATCAATAACAACAGTTGCAACGTCGTTTGAATTCGTGACGTTCGCCGCTGAGCTCATGAGCTAGATCTTAGAGAACCCTCGAATTTAAAGAAGAGAAAAATACACACATCAAGAGAACTATCTTTTACTTAAAAACCCCAAAATATCAACCACCACAAAAAAACAACGAAAGGCCCACCTAAAAGATGACAAAAATACCCCCTTACAGACGTCGCACACTTCGAATCTGGACTCATAGTCAAAACCCAAACGAGTTAGAGACCTGTGAGCCTGAAGCGCAATCGTCATCTCTCATAGATCTTGCAAGCAATGATTACCTTGGTCTTAGCAGGCATCCAAATCTGATAGAAGCCGCCCAATCAGTAATGCATTCACAAGGTGTAGGAGCAGGAGGCTCAAGACTTGTGACTGGTAGTCGACCAATACATAAAGAAATGGAGGAAGCTTTGGCTAATTGGCTTGGGAGAGAAAGAGTTTTACTCTTCCCAAGCGGATTTCAAGCAAATATCGCTGCCGTACTTGCATTGGCGAACAGATCTTCGCCAGTTTTTGCAGATAGGCTTATCCACCATTCATTGCTATTAGGTGTAAAAGCTTGCGGAGCAAGGTTTCAAAGGTATGCCCACAATGATTTAAAAGATTTAGGAAGGCGTCTTTACATATCTCGTCAAAAATTTCCCAAGCAACAACCACTTGTGATCACTGAAAGTCTTTTCAGTATGGAGGGGACTAATCCTCAGCTCAAAGGGATGGCGGAGTTATGTGATAAATACGAAGCCAAGCTTTTAGTTGATGAAGCTCATGCCCTAGGAGTATTTGGAAACCAAGGGAGAGGACTCTGCTATGGCTTGCCAGCTCCCGTAGGAATAATTAGCGGGACTTTTGGGAAAGCATTTGGAAGTGGTGGTGCTTTCCTAGCAAGCGATGCAAAAACTGCTGAAGATCTACTACAAAAAAGTGGGGCATTTCGTTATACGACAGCTCTTGCACCTCCACTAACTGCTGCTGCACTGGCAGCCTTAAAGCTCATCGAAGCGAATCCCAAATGGGGCCTTGAGCTCCTTGAGAAGGCACAGAATTGGCGTTCGCTCCTTGTTAAAAACGGATTCCATCGCCCTCCAGGATCCGGTCAAATTATTTCAATTGTTTTTGGCTCTGATGAACTTGCTTTAAGACGTCAAAATCAACTAGAAGAAAAAGGGATACTCAGTATTGCTATTCGGCCTCCTACAGTTCCGGAAGGTACGTCAAGGTTACGTTTGGCAATACGCAAAGATCTCCCGAACGGGGTTTTTAAAAAGCTTCTGGCTGGCTTAACAGAAGAGTGAAAGAAGTAATAGCTATGCATGGCTGGTGTGGCGATAGCCATATGTGGAAAGAATGGGAAAACCTTTTCCAAACAAAACAATGGCATTGGCAAAGTGGTGAAAGAGGCTATGGAGAGCTAACAAGATTCGACCCTCATTGGAAAAAATATTTTGAGAAGTCTTCTACTGATCGAAGAGTATTAATTAGCCATTCTCTAGGCTTTCATCTTCTTGATCATAGTGTAATTGCTCAAGCTACTGATTTAATTTTGCTAGCTAGCTTTAGCCGTTTTATAACACTAGGTAAAAGAACTCGTAGTTTAAAAGCAGCATTAAATGGAATGAAAAAGCTAATAGGCACTTCACAAGAAGCAAGCATGCTCAAAGCCTTCTTCGAAAAAGCCGCTTATCCAGCTTCATCACAGGACATGCATCAGCCAACAATTTCAAACGGGCTTTCTTTAGAGGGGCGAGAAACACTCAAGTCCGATTTAGATTTGCTGATCAATACTCAAGGATTACCTGGTGGACTATCTTCAAGAATAAGAGTATTAGTAGTTGAAGGACAAGAAGATGCCATCGTGATTCCAGAGTCCAGGAAGGCCCTAATTGACGATCTCGATAGACATCTCGCTGCAAAACCCATCCATTGGAGCCTCCCCAAGACTGGTCACGCACTAGCAATGCCAGGGCTAATAGAGCTGATACTTAATTGGCTTGAATCATGCGCATGACCAACACCTGGCCAAAAGATGTACTGAATAACTTTGAACAAGCTTCAAGAAGCTACAATAATCACGCAGAATTGCAACGTAGATTTGCTTTAATTCTTGCAGATTACTGCTCAAAGCAAAAAATCAAAAGTGGAATTTGGGCTGATCTTGGAGCCGGAACAGGCCTGCTCGCAGATGCATTAGAAGCATGTAATCCCAGCCAATCTGTAATCAGAGTAGATGGCAGTCCGGGCATGCTTTCACAAAGCAATTCTGAAAGTCCATCTCAACTCTGGGATCTAAATCTTGGGCTGCCTGGTTGGTCAAAAGCTCCACAATTAATTGCATCAAATTTCTCATTGCAATGGCTAAAGGATCCTGCATTCCGATTAGAGGAATGGTTCAACGCCTTAGCTCCAGGAGGTTGGCTTGCAGTTGCTGTACCTATTAAAGGGAGCTTCACTGAATGGCAACATGCCGCTAAACAATCGGGAACAACGTATACAGGCTTTTCTTTACCTTCAAAGAAGTCTCTTCTAGAAGTCTTTGAGAAGTCTCATATCAAATATGAATCGGTTCACAGCTTTAGCCAAAAAGCACCAGATATGTTTTCACTTTTAAAGCCAATCATCAAAATCGGAGCACATTACAGTTCTAAGTCAACCCTGAGTGTTGGCAACTGGCGTCGAATACAAAAGGCTTGGCCTCGATCCCAACAAGATGGAACTGTCCAGCTCACTTGGTTAACCCTGGTTGTATTAATCCAAAAATGATTACTAAAAAAACAAAGCTAATTGTTTGTGGAACAGACACTGATGTAGGGAAAACAATTATTAGCGCCCTATTAGTACAAGGGCTCCAAGGAGTTTACTGGAAGCCAGTTCAAAGCGGTCTCGAAGACGGAGGGGACAAAGGGAGAGTCTGCCAGCTACTAAACCTTTCTCCAAAGAGAATAATACCAGAAATCTACAAATTCAAGGCTCCAGTCTCTCCCCATTGGGCAGCAGAAAAAGAAGAAGTTCTAATAGACCCTAAACTACTGAAAATTCCTTTGGTCAATAATCATTTAATTATAGAAACAGCAGGAGGGTTAATGGTTCCCCTGAATCGTCAATGGCTTCAAATAGATCAGATCGAAAAATGGAAACTTCCAGTCATCCTCGTAGCAAGAAGTGGCCTAGGCACAATCAATCACACCTTGTTAAGCATTGAAGCGCTTAAAAAAAGAAACATCTCAATTCTAGGAATCATTCTAAATGGACTCCTACATCAAGATAATCCCAAAACAATTGAACTATTAGGAGGCTTTCCAATAATTGCCCAACTACCTTACCTAAAAGAAGTCACTTCAAAAACCCTAGATCTAGAATGGCAACGGCAAGGGCTAAGTAACACTTTTGAAAAGCTTTTATTGGAATTTAATTAATCGAAATTCTCATAAATCAAATATTAATCATATTCTCAACTTCACTAATATGCATAGCAATAATGGTACTCTTCACAGATATAAAGATAGACTTATATGCTGGGCAAAGCGTAGAAAGATAAGTCTGTATACCATCAATCATCCAGAATTATGCAAGAATTAATGGGCTAAATCTCCTAGTTTTATATAAAACTATCTCAAGAAGAGGTGCTTTCCCTGAAAAACTCTTCAGATCCTCTTAACCAATCATCGTTGCAGAATTTTAAGTTGCGCCCCTCCAAGACCCAATATGAAAAACCAAGGCAAGCTTTCCATGAATAATTCCCAGTCCATACCAAACGAAGCTTACAAAGAATGGAATCCAAACCTTTGGCCTCCTTTTACCCAAATAGCTTCTTCATCTCCACCTCAGCGAGCAATCGCAGGAGACGGGGCCCATTTAATACTTGATGATGGCTCCAGACTTATTGATGCAATTAGTAGCTGGTGGGTCACCCTTCATGGTCATGCAAATCAAACCATAGGGAACGCAATCGCATCTCAGGCAAGCCAGCTCGAACAAGTTATTTTTGCTGATTTCACCCACCCAGAGGCCGAACGCTTAGCCAGGAGGCTTAGCAATAAAACAGGTCTTGAACGTTTATTTTTCTCAGACAACGGCTCAACTGCAGTTGAAGTTGCCCTCAAAATCGCTTGCCAATGGTGGCATAACAAAGGTGAGCCAAGACATCAACTAATTGCATTTGAAGGGGCCTACCACGGAGACACATTTGGGGCCATGGCGGTAGGAGAACGCAATCTATTTAATGCCCCCTTTGAACCAATGTTATTTCCAGTCAATAGAGTGCCTTGGCCATCTACATGGTGGGGAGATGAAGAGTTACAAATGAGAGAAAAAGTCTCATTAGAAAGATTAGAGAAGCTACTTGAAATACCTACAGCCGCAGTAATTCTTGAGCCACTAGTTCAAGGAGCAGGAGGAATGTCTATGGTTCGACCAGAATTCATTAAAGAAGTTGAGAACCGAGTGCGTCAAGCAGATGCACTGTTAATAGCCGATGAAGTTCTAACTGGCTTCGGAAGGTGTGGCTCATTATTCGCATTTCAAAGAGCAGGAATCCTGCCAGATTTAATTGCTCTATCAAAGGGCTTAACAGGGGGCTTCCTACCTATGGGGGTAACAATGGCTCATGAGAATATATTTGCCGCCTTTGTTGGGGAAAACCCAAGTCTCACTTTCTGGCATGGACACAGCTTCACGGCCAACCCATTAGGTTGCGCAGCTGCGAATGCCAGCTTGGACCTCCTGGAAGAAAATCCTCAAAGCTTCGAAAACTTTGAATCCAGGCATCTACCTCATCTAAAAAGACTAGCTAAACATCCCAAAGTAAAAAAGCCTAGACTTACTGGAACAATTGCTGCCTTTGACATTAAAGTAGAAGGGAGTGATGGCTATCTAAATCTTGCGGGAAGACAGTTAAAGACTCAAGTAATGAAAAGTGGAGTATTTCTCAGGCCTTTAGGCAATGTTATTTACCTCCTTCCTCCACTTTGTTTAAACGATGCTCAACTTGAGCAATGCTATGCAGCCATCAGAAAGGGGCTAGAAAATATTTAAGTCTCAAATCCATACCCACCTTAAAGAGTTAACAGTCAAGGGCCCTGATTAATAGCTGCTTCAACATCAATACGTGGCAAACCATATGAAAAGCAACGCTTACTTTTTTTACCATCTTGATCCCAAGTAACCATTAACTCATCTTGTCTCATCTCAATTTGAGCCGACCAAGTTGGCTGCATCAACTTCCATGAACAAGGGTTCTCACAACAACGTTCTGCTCCAAGTTGATTCAGCCAACTTTCAAGTGCTGTTAAAGAATGTCGGTTCAGAGGCGTCTGAAAAGGTGGCAAATGGTTCATCAATTAAGAAAATGATGAAAAGTTTCGCCTAAAACTTGAATCGAATTCAAAATCAACCAACTAGGCCGAAACTGCAAGTCACGACCCTGAATCAATCCAAATCCTACTCCAAGCAACAAACTTATTAGAAGCGAAATCCCCAAAAGCAAAAGCGAAAACAACTCCCCTCCTGAAAGAGGTCGACGAACCTCTACCCCATTAAGCCTTCTTGAAGACTGATTAATTGTTTCTTCTAAAAAGCTATTAACTGGAGCTTCTAAAATCGAAACTCTTTCAGCAAGCATTGCGTCATAGGTCTCTCGCCTCAGGGGGTCCGCCAGTAACTCGTAAGCCTCACAAAGTTGCTGAAATTTTTTAGCTGCTTCATCAGCAGGAAGATCAGTTGTATCTGGATGAAGAGCCTTACTCAAGCGACGAAATGCACTATGCAGAGCTGATGCATCTGCACATTGAGACACCCCAAGAAGATCGTAATAACTAGAAGAGGCTTTCAACTTAAAGAAGATAAATACAACAGAAAGACTGCAGACTTAACCTATTCACCTTCATCCTAGATAAAACGTCAGCTGTTTATATGTCTATTCAGACATGTTTCAAAAACCCAAATGCGGCTTTCTGGCAAGAAATTCATTGGGATCCATCCCCCAAGCAAGTGGAGCAATTGATTACACTTCAAGCGATGCTTTGCAAATTGAACAAAAAAGTAAATTTGACCCGCCTGTTAGATGGGGATGATTACTGGATTTCACAAGTTTTCGATAGTCTGTGGCCTCTTAAAAACGAACTCACTACAGCAGAGAAGCCTCGCAATTGCATTGATGTAGGAGCAGGCTGCGGATTCCCAGGCTTAGCAGTAGCGATAGCTCTGCCGGGAGTTCAAATGACTCTCGTGGATTCAGCCAAGAAAAAAACAGCTGCCCTAAAAGAGCTAGCAGCAGTACTTGGTCTATCCTCGCGAATCACCGTAAGAACAGAAAGGATAGAGACTACTGGTCACAATCCTGAATGTAGAGGTGTCTTTGACCTTGCAATGGCACGAGCTGTAGCGAATGCACCAGTTGTAGCCGAATATTTAATCCCGTTAATTAAGCCTCAAGGTGAAGCACTTCTATTTAGAGGCCAGTGGGGGCAGATACAGCAAAAGCAACTCACAAATGCATTAATAGAACTCAAAGGCAAAGTAAACACAGTTCAAAGGAAAGAGCTCCCAGCCAAGCGAGGGATTCGTCACCTCATACGTATCACGGCGAAGTCTCCCTGCCCTACAAATTATCCAAGGTCTATAGGCATACCTTCAAGAAAACCCCTAGGGACTAAAACTTAGACAACCTTTTTTGACTCTCACCCCTAAATTGATCCCTCAATCTCCTTAAAACGCCTGGGATATGATCACACCAAGGGCTCTCATGCAAGGACTTTTTCAAAGTTATCTCGCTAATATCCCTATCCAAGCCATTGGCATTCTCACCAGGGAACCAATGACTACCTTGCCCAAGGAGCGCATAACGGGCTTTTGCGTAACTTTCCATTCCCCAAGCCTCAATCAAATTATTGAGCCACAACAAAATAGGAATATTGATATTGCCAGGTGTTTTATCCCAACTAGGCAAGCCCTCATGCCAAGTATCCAACCAATCGCCACCCAAAGTGCTGCGTGCTTCCTCCCATAAACGATCTTCCACCATTGGAACAATTTCTTCTGCCTTATCCATCAGACCAATCGCCTCAAGATGAAGATTAAGGTCCTGTGGCCTAGCCGCACCTACACTGATTGTATGAATTCTATTATCCCTTAAGCAAAAGAGGTCATTGAACACTATTGGATGAAAAGGAGAACATAAGTCTAATAGTTTTTTAGAAGGACTATGTAAATGGCCACCCTTATCAGTTGGGCTAATTATAAAAACCCCAAGATCAAATCTTTCAGCAGCCTCTAAAGCAGGAGTATTTTCTTGGCGAATAAAGTACCAATGAAGATTTACATAATCAAATGCATTAGTTTCAATCGCTTGCACAATTAATTCCGTTGGACCATGCGTAGAGAAGCCTACATATCTCACTCTTCCCTCTAATTGCAAACGTCTCACAATATCTAAACAACCCCCTGGGCGAACAGTCTGCTCTAAATGTTCAGGAAGATTGATACCATGAATAGCCAGCAGATCTAATCGCTCACATTTCAGTCTTCTAAAACTAAGCTCAATCTCTGCTTCAAATCTCTTTGGGTCTTCGTTTGGCGGGACCTTTGTCTGAAGCAATCGTTTCGGGTCTTCATACTTTTGCATAGCCCAACCCAACTGTCTTTCAGAAGTGCCGTAATGCCTAGCAGTTTCTATATGATGGAAACCAAATTCAATTGAATTCCGATATGTAATTTCCAATTCCTGTTGATTCTCAATAGTAATTTCTTCTTCATCTAAATCTTTCCAACTCTGTTGAAAGCGCATGCCTCCTAATGACAAAACTGGTATAAAAAGGCCTGTTCTGCCAAAGCGCCTAGCAGGCAACTCATTCCTGAGAGACTGGCTAGGTGTCAATTCTTCCGAGGTTTTAAACGCTTATGTCCCCTAGGAGGCAACCCTAAAGGCTGAATATCCATTTCTTCTAATTGAGTGCGTAGGTCATCTAATTCTTCAAAGCGAACCCAATGAATGCAATCAACTGGGCATGTATCAATTGCTTCCTGAATAATTGATGCACTATCTCCATCTTGGCGAATTACTCTTGATCTACCCAATATCGGTTCAATAACAAAAGTATTAGAACCAACATGACTACAATATCGACATCCAATACAAATAGACTCATCAACCCAAACTGCTTTTTCGCGAAGCTGGCCACCTAATCTTGGTTCTTTGCCAGAAGGCCCTTCATCTGAATGAGCCTGGACCTTAAAAGCTACCGAAGGATCAATATTCAAAGGACTTTAGGAATCCCAACGAGTCATAACAAGTTCAATTGATCCATCTACATTTTTAGTCTGCTCAGCAACCTCAAAACCTTCTTTTGAAGAAGCTGCCAAAACGGTATTCAGAGCATACTGCTGAGTTAGCTGTGAAAGGAAGCGATCCACAGGTACTGGTTGATTCCAAAGATCCAAGTCTGCAACCAGTTCATATGAATCAGAGGAAGAATTCCAGCGAAATCCAATATCTCCACCCTTAGTCATTCTTACAGCCATTTCTGCTTTCACTGTCTGTCCTCTATACCCCCTGACAAGATGTTCGCCTTCTAAAGGGATATAACCAAGATCTTGCAGAGCCTGGAAAAGTGGCTCGCGCTTTTTCAACTGTGTTTTGACAGTACTGAAATGAGACATCAAAAAAGCTCTGCTGAGTTGTTTTGTAATTGGTCCTGAGGGCGTCGATAAGCCTCAGCTGTTGAATCCCTTTGCTGAACAACTCCTAAAGCGTCTTCAAGAGCCTTAGTTAGTTGCGTGCAAGAAACCCCCATAGATCCTTCAACAGTCTCTTCGACGATTCCATCTTGTCTAATCCGGAATCTAAGAGTGCGTTGGGGCATTCTTGTGGGGAAGGAATTTTGATAAGTGATGTTATAGAAAAGATTGGCTGGAATTTGCGAGGTTTGTTACAACCCTAAGTTTAAGAATCTCATTTTATGCCCAAAGGCCTTCTTCCATAAGGGATTTAATTCTTTTTTGAATTGTTAGATTTCCCAACTGTTCAAGTGCAACCCTGGCCTCGTATCGCACAGAAGGCTCCCCATCATTCAATAAAACTTTTACAAACGCATCTGCTATCTCCTCTCTACGAGATTCCTCCAATTGATCATATAGACGACCCAAAGACCAAATGCAATTACTTCGAACAACCGGCTCACTATCAATCTGCAGACTAATCAAAAGCTGAATAGCAGCAGCAGCAGCATTAGAAGAAGAAATCCCACCTGCTTCCGCAAGCGAGCCAGAAGCCCAAAGTCGAACAGCTGCAACATCGTTCTGGAGAACATGTATCAGCGGTTTTAAGACGGAGGGATCGCTGTAATTTCCCAAGCTCCATGCCGTCGCCTTACGCACATAAGCATTGCTATCGGTGAGCAATAACTTGAGAAGGATTTCAACTGCCCTAGGGCAAGGATTCCTTCCCAGCGCATATACAGCACTCATCCGTTCAACTGGGCATGGTTCCTGCAATAAAGGGATTAATAAAGGCAGCGCACGAGGATCCCTGTACTCACAGAAAACCCTCAACCCTTGCAATCGTTCTTCATGTCCTTTTTTAAGCCAATCAAGGCCTAACTCACATTCTCGGGCAGCATTTATCGCATCAGAGTCAAAACCGTCTAGATCAATTTCATCTAGAGGGTCCCCTAACAACTCAGCGGCCAACTCTTTTGCAAGAACATCAGGATCGATGGCCAAATTTGCAAGGCCCTCATCGTCTGAATGTCTTAAAGAATCATCCATAAACAAGATCGTACAAACATTCCAAAAGCATTCAATTCACTGGAGCGGGGGCAAGCATGTCACCAGGCAGCCAAATACGAGCGCTAACTGCCAAAAAGGCAACCCCAAAGAGGGCGATTATTAGCACTGGCAAAAGAGTGGTTCGGAGGAAACCCAAAATTAAAAGTTATTTTGAATCATTCTGCTTACTTAAATCAAATCCGTAAATCAAGGGACAAAAGCCTTATTGCGTAGAAACCTATGCCCCATAGCAAACAAACAACTCACTGATATTAAAAGACCTATCCACCCACCCAGCTCTTGATGAAGTAAAAAGGCCCCACTGCCTAAAAGAGCTCCGAAAAGCATTCCAACACTCAGAAAAAATCTGAGCAACAATTTCTCAAGTGAGTCAACCGGCTTGACTCCAAGTCGATTCCGCCAAACATGCCATCCTGGCCCAGGAGGCTGAACCTTACGAACAAAGCGCTCTAAAACTTCCTCTGATTCAGGCTGTGTAACTACTAAAACAATTAACCAAACAACTGCTGTAACAAAAGTGGTGAAAATTAATTTCACCCCATAGTCATCAATACGAAACACAGGCACTACAGAAGTTGTAAGTCCGACTACAAAACCACAAACCATTGCAGCAAGTTCTGCAGCAGCATTAATTCGCCACCAAAACCATCTGAGCACAAGTACAACTCCTGGCCCAGTTCCTATAGCTATTACCAACCTAAATACAGCCCCAATGCTTTCACTAATAAGTGCAGTCATCACACCTAGTAGCAATAGCAACACACTTGTGAGTTGAGCGATGAGAAGCAATTCATGTTGTCCTGCTTTTGGTCTAAGAAACCTCTGATAGAGATCATGCGTAAGGTAACTAGCGCCCCAATTGACCGCAGTACTGACTGTACTCATAAAGGCAGCCACCAAAGACACCACTACTAAACCGAGGAGTACTGGAGGTAAGTAAGTCACAGCTAAAATTGGATAACTAAGCTCCCAATCCTGCTGTCCAGGTAGCAAAACCAATGCACCTAAAGCAACAAGCACCCACAACCAACTTCTTAACAAGTAATTGACTACTAAAAACACCCAACCGGCAAGCTGTGCTTGCCGTTCATCTCGAGTCGCAAGCATGCGCTGAATGAATTCACCACCACCATCACTACGTCGAAAGCTCCACCACTGCAAAGAGATAAATGCCATGAAACTGGCAAAACTTATTCCTGTTCCACCAATCCAATTAAGTCCGGTGTCATCCCAAGTCCAGGGGAGGAGCGAAAGCAACTCTGGGCGTCCTAATTCGTCAAGACTTCTCAAGAGTTGATCCATGCCTCCTGCCGCATGAACAACAGCCACCGCAACAATCAAAGCACCAACCAATGCCAAGACAAGCTGAAAAAGGTCATTAACTACAACAGCCCAAAGACCACCCAAGGCCGTATAAATCAAAACGAACCCAGCAACCAGGCTTAATAAAATGACAGTGTCACTAATTTCACCAAATACTTTTTGACCATGAACGACTCCCAAAGCCTCAGCCACCTTGCGCATAGCTAAAAAGGCATAGCCAATCCCAATACAATTCACTGGGATCGCTAGTAGGAAAGCCTTAATCCCTCTCAACCAAGCTGCAGGGACTCCTCCATAACGCAACTCTGTAAAAGCAGCATCAGTCATGACACCGCTTCTTCTCCACATAGGAGCAAAAACAACTGCCATCGCTACATGAGCCAAGCCAAAGCTCCACCATTCCCAATTAGCAGCTAGGCCACGATTGCCAATCAGTCCAGCAACATAAAGAGGTGTATCAATTGAGAAAGTAGTCGCTGCCATCGATGCTCCTGCCAACCAACCACTTAAACGACGACCAGCAATAAAAAAATCATCCTCAGTCCTATTCCTTTGAGCAAGTAAAAGACCAAATACAAGGCTAAAGATCAAGTACGTGGCAAGAATTATCCAATTGATCGCCACCATATTTTTTGACGGGTTACAACAATATCTCCCAGTTAAAGCACTTCAAGCATTCCTTTGCTGCATACGAAGCTGACCACATGCTGCATTTTTATCAAGACCTCTACTTGCCCGAAGAGTTACTGGAACGCCTCTTCCCTCCAAGGCACTACGAAAAGAATCTATTCGAGCTAAAGATGGTCTTTGAAAATCCTCTTCCTCAATAGGGTTGTAGGCAATTAAATTTACATGGCTCTGAAAGCCACTAATTTTTTTTGCCAATTCCTCAGCATGCTGAATCTGATCATTTACACCCCCCAAAAGGATATATTCAAAACTCACTCTTCTTCCAGTAGCGATTACATAGTTTCGACAATCATCTAGAAGAAGCTCTATTGGGTAAGCTCTGGCTGTAGGGATAAGAGTCTCTCTCAACTCTTGATTTGGCGCATGTAAACTTATAGCTAGGGTAAACTGTGCTTTCCCAAGTCTTTCAAAAGATAAATCAGCAAGTTTCCTAAGAGCATCACGCACTCCAACTGTGCTGACAGTAATACGGCGTTGACCAATTCCTAAATCATTATTTATACAGCGAATCGCATCCAATACTTCATCACTGTTCAAAAGGGGTTCTCCCATTCCCATAAAAACCACATGTGACGGTCTTCTTCTCATCGCCTCACGAATACTTAAAACCTGGTCAACAATCTCATGGGCTACCAGCGAACGTTGAAATCCTCCCTTACCAGTAGCACAAAATCGACAGGCCATTGAGCAACCAACTTGACTAGAGACGCAGACGGTTAGACGATTTTTTGTAGGAATTCCAACTGTCTCTATATATTCATCATCTGCAGTCGCTAGCAATAATTTCACAGTTGAATCATTTGCTGCTTGTCGTTTCACAACTCGCAACCTGCCAACCGTAACACCACTCTCACTAAGAGAATCCCGCCAAGCTTTGGGCAAAACAGTTATATCTTGTACTTCCTTAGCTCCCTTTACGTAGACCCAATCATGCAATTGCCTCCCACGAAATCTAGGTTGCCCTTGAGCCATCGCCCATGATTCAAGTTCACTTTCGCTACGACCAAGCAGAACCAAGTCTTCGCCAGGCAAAGGCGAACTAGTCACCAGATCAAAATGCCATGGCCCAACTTGATCTCAAAGATCACAAGACCAATAAACCCAATCATCGCTAAACGACCATTCAATCTCTCAGTGTGAAAATGGAACCCATAGCGAGGTAAACGACGCTTAGGAACTATCTTTGGTTCAAGCATCGATCAAACTAAACCAAGCAGGTTTGAATAGTAATAAAGATGGAGATCAATTAGAGGGAGTGTCTTATTCATCTGAAAGAAGTCCCTCCTCTTGTAATCCCTCAAGAGCCGCCGGGTCAGGAAGCTGCTCTTCTAAAAGGTCATTATCTCCAGAAGGGCGAGCAAAAGCTGCAAAGTTACTCGCAGAAGGATCAATCCCATGACGGCTCCTCGTAGCTTCCAGGTCCTCATCACTTGGATCATCTAATACTGCTGTTGAGCTAGATGCAGGAGAAGCAGGCATTTCTACGGTGTAATCAGGACGTAGATTTTGCATACGTCGATAGCCAGCAGGGTCCTCAGCCAAAATGTCTGGATGGGGACCTGCCTCTGCACGAAGCTCCTCAACAAAGCCACTAAATCCAGTGCCAGCAGGGATTAAACGCCCAATAATCACATTTTCTTTTAGGCCTCTAAGCCAGTCACTCTTACCCTCTATCGCAGCCTCAGTGAGAACACGTGTTGTTTCCTGGAAGGAAGCAGCAGAAATAAAGCTATCTGTATTCAAGGAAGCCTTTGTGATCCCAAGCAAAACAGGAGTGAATTCAGCGGGAGCGCCTCCAGTAATAGACATTGCCTGATTTGTATCCTCCACCTGTCTTAATTCAATTAATTCACCAGGAAGCAAAGTGGTGTCACCTGCATCCTCTATTCGGACCTTACTGGTCATCTGCCGAACTATTACCTCAATGTGTTTGTCATCAATTGAGACTCCCTGAGACTTATATACGTTTTGAACCTCAGTAACTAATCGATGCTGAAGTTTTGCAATCGCCTCCTGAGCCGCCTCCATTAAAGGCTTACGGTCTCGTAAATCCGAAAAGAAGCAATCCAGCAGTTCATGAGGATTAATTGGGCCATCAGTTAGCAGTTCCCCTGCAGAGACTTCCTGACCATTGCTTACCATGACATTTCTACCTAAAAGTATTGGGTATTCACCTATAGCGTCATCCCCCTCAATCACAGTTACCGTGACTGATTCATCATCTTCTTCTTGCTTGATATCCACAATCCCTGGTTTCTTGCAAAGAACAGCGGAGTCACGGGGGCGACGGGCCTCTAACAACTCCTCAATCCTTGGGAGGCCTTGAACAATGTCACCAGTTTTTTGACGTTCAAAAACTAGTAATGCCAGGCCATCACCACGCTGAACAAGATCTCCATCACGCACGTGTAAAACAGAGTCAGGTGAAACCATATAAGGCCTACCTAGACGAAGAGTTACCCCTTTACTATCGACAGCCTCAATTTCTCCACAGCAATCAACAGGTTCTCCTTTAGCCAAGAGATCACCATCTACTACTCTCTGGCCTATCTCTACAGACGGAGCCCCTTGAATTTTAATAGTGGTTGTATCTTCAGCCCTCTCAACAATTAACCGTCTTACAGGATCACCTTCGAGAACATCAGGTAATTGAGCAATCCCTTCTTGCTTACAAAGAATCTGTGTAGTTGCAACAACATCACCAGATTTAACTACTTGTCCATCCTCAACCTGTAACTCAGTATGAGTAGAGCCATGGCTGGAATCAGAAATGGTGTCTCGACGAACCAAGATGCTCTCAAGAATTACCAAACTGAGTCTTTCAATAGTTTTAGCGCGCTTATCCTTAACAGCCTCTACGTCAACAGTCATTTGAGGAGTTGTTTCAAACGTCTCTAGGCTCAATTGAGTTTTTAAAAGCTCCACTCCCTCTATAGATTTAATCAATTCACCATCTTTAAAAGCAAGTCTTTGAGTTGCCTTAAGCCCTAAATGAGGGCCTTTTGATTGTTTTACATGAGAAAGTTCTGGTAACTGGGCCTCATCAGGGATGGTGTATTCCTCAACAGGCCTCAATAACAAACCTGTCCCCTCAGGGGTATCAACAGTCTGGACTAATACCATCGATTCTGACTTAATCCCCTTGGCAATAGTCTCACCTGGATTAACCATCAAGCCATCATCTTTAAATCGTTCCAATGCTTTGTTATCAGTACAAAGATGGAAGCTGCCGCTCCTTACAATAATTTCTCGAAGGATGTCGTTCTTTTGAGTAACCGTAACAATGCCAGCTGTTTGACTAAATATGTCCTTAACAACTTCTGTGCCGGCCTCTATCCATTGACCATCTTGAATCATCAATAAAGAAATATCCTTATTGATCTCATGGGTTTCTTGAGGAATCCATAATAATGTTCCTCCCTTACTTACCTCAAACCCGTTCTTAGCAGATCGAGCCTTCTTAATAGATAAACCAGGTGCAAATTTAGCCAGCCCTCCTGTCTGAGTTCGAAAACGATCATCAGCAAGCTCAGCAACAATTTCACTATTACCTATCTTGCTTCCTGGAATGGTATTTAATCGATAACGTGTTCCATCCTTAGCTTCTAGATGCCAAATTTCCCCTGAATGAGTTGACTCACCAAGCAATTTAAAATCCTTAAGAGTCATAGACGTAGTTACTATCTGCACCTCACGAGAGTCACCAATAGAGTCACGCATACGAACTTCACCACCAAACTCACTTGCTTGACTTGCCTCAGCCAAAACCTGACCTTCCTTAACTTTCATGTTGCCCTTAACCACGGGCTGTGCATTAGGAGGAAGGTTATAAACATCACCTGCCAAGACCCAAAGGCGACCAAGTCTCTGAGCCTTTAGTGTGATATTGCCTTGTCGGTCTGTTACTTCTTTAGGTTGAATAGCTTTCTCATACCGAACTTGACCGGCTAGATCACAGATCACATCCTTAGTAGCTTTCTCAACACTCTTTTTTACAGCTCCAGCAGCTATCTGAGCGACAGTTACGTCTATATCTATTTCTTGTCCATCCTCAACAAAAAGTAGTGAGCCATTTGAAATTTCTATTCTCTGACCCCTTCCCTTACCAGAAGGTTTAATACTCAAGATAAAATCTACTTCCGCCTGCTGCGCCTCAACACCATGAGGAGTCCGATACCCTCTCACACGTGCTTTTGGCCCAAATTCAACTTGTCCAGCCAAAGTTGAACGAACAACACCTGTCTCAGCAGTAGAGACACCACCAGTATGGAAAGTCCTCATTGTGAGCTGTGTACCTGGCTCCCCAATTGACTGGGCAGCAATGATGCCTACCGCTTCACCCAAGTCAACCAATTCATTATGCGCCAATGCCCATCCATAACACTTCCTACAAACCGAGCGAGTCGCTTCACAAGTAAGAGGAGAACGAATCATCACTTGAGCAATATTTGACTTCTCAATCCGATTAGAGAGTTGCGGGTCTATTTCAGTATTGCGTTCTGCAATAACTTCCCCATCTGCAGATAAAAGTTGCTCAGCTGTCAAGCGTCCAACAAGGCGATTTCCAAAACGACCATCTTCTGCTTTAACAACTATCGACCGACTAGTTCCGCAGTCCTCCTCACGGACGATCACATCCTGAGCGACATCAACCAAACGTCTAGTTAGATAACCTGAATCTGCCGTCCTTAATGCAGTATCAACAAGACCTTTCCGAGCGCCATAAGAGGAAATCACATACTCAGTAACTGTCAAACCCTCTCGGAAATTAGTGCGTATTGGGAGGTCGATAATTTCACCCTGCGGATTAGCCATCAGACCCCGCATACCTACTAATTGACGAACCTGAGACATATTTCCCCTGGCCCCTGAGTTGGCCATCATCCAGACAGAGTTAAGTGGATCGTTCTGATTAAAATTCTTCTTAACTGCATCAACCAACCTTTCATTGGTCTCTGTCCAAGTGTCAATAACTTTTGTATGACGCTCAACCTCTGTGATTTCTCCTAGTCGATAGCACTCTTCTGTCGCTGTAATTTGTTGCTCCGCCTGCCCAAGCAAATCCTGTTTAGCTTCAGGGACCTTGAGATCATCAACTGATATAGAAACTGCTGCTTGTGTTGCATACCTAAAGCCTAAATCCTTTAAATTATCCGCCATCGCAGAAGTAGCAGCAGTTCCATGATTTTTATAAGCCCATGCCACTAACTGTTTAAGGCCCTTCTTATCTACTACTCGATTACGAAAAGGGGGCGGGGTCTTCGAAAGGGCACGTGAAGCGCTAACTGGCGTTGATTTCTTGGAGCTCTTACCACCCTTTGCGCCTCTTGACTTGGCAGTCTTACCAGAAGATTTACGGGATTTGGGAGAAGTTGAGGTCATCGCTGAACGTGAAACTTGTTTGTAAATTGAGAGAGTGTTAAAGCGAATCAGGCAGCTGCCACTGCATCAATAATCGTGTGGTTCATAACTACACGACCAACAGTAGTAAGGATGTAGCGACTTATAAGCCCTCCATCTTCATCCAAACGATCTCTTCTGAATGTCCATTGTTCAAAACGAGTTCCATCTTCGAGAGTTTTGGACTGAAGAGGCTCATCTATCTCATCATCATCCTCGACCTCACCGTTAAAGCGAACCCAAACCCAATCATGCAAATTGAGCCTCTTATCTTCAAATGCATGAATTGCATCCTCAAGGCCAGCAAAAGTTCTTGATCTATCCCCAAATTCAGGGCGAGAAGCACCTGGTTCTATAGCTGTGAGGTAATAAGAACCAAGGACCATATCTTGAGATGGAGTAACAATCGGATCACCTGTTGCTGGAGAAAGAATATTGTTGCTAGCAAGCATCAACATTCTTGCTTCCGTCTGCGCCTCTATAGCCAGAGGCACATGAACGGCCATTTGATCCCCATCAAAGTCTGCATTGAATGCCGGACAAACCAATGGGTGAAGTTGTATGGCTCGACCATCTACAAGCTTGGGTTCAAAAGCTTGAATTCCAAGGCGATGAAGAGTAGGAGCACGATTAAGCAGAATTGGATGCCCCTCAATAACCTCTTGTAAAACCTGCATCACCTCATCATCAGCACGTTGTATTAATTTCTTAGCTGCTTTGATGTTATTAACTATGTTCTGGCGAATGAGCCTATGGATAACAAATGGCTGAAAGAGCTCTATTGCCATTTCCTTAGGCAATCCACATTGATGCATTTTTAACTTTGGTCCAACAACTATCACTGAACGTCCTGAATAATCAACACGCTTACCTAATAAGTTCTGACGAAAACGACCTTGTTTACCTTCAATAATGTCGCTTAAAGATTTCAAAGGGCGGTTGTTTGCACCAACAACAGTTCTTCCTCTCCGGCCATTATCAATCAAAGCATCTACAGCCTCCTGAAGCATCCTTTTTTCATTTCGAACGATGATTTCAGGAGCAAGTATTTCCTGTAAACGTGCAAGACGGTTATTTCTATTAATCACCCTCCTGTAAAGATCATTTAAATCAGAAGTGGCAAATCTTCCTCCATCCAGCTGGACCATTGGTCTTAAATCTGGCGGTATTACAGGAATAGCATCTAAAACCATCCACTCAGGGCTGGCATTAGTAGCTATAAAATTGTCAATAACTCTTAGGCGTTTAATAAGCTTGGCACGTTTCTGTCCCTTACTACTAGAGATATCTTCTCTAAGTTGTTCAGCCACCTCTGACAACTCTAGGTCTTCTAATAGTTGTTTTAAGGCTTCTGCACCTATCCCCACAACAGGTTCATTTTCAATTGTGGAGTCTTCTGCATAGATCTCATCTTCTATCTCTAGCCATTCATCTTCAGTAAGTAACTGCTTATATTTCAGATTTTGATGATCACCACAATCAAGAACTACATAACAATTGAAATAAACAATTTGCTCAACATCCCTTAAAGGCATATCAAGGAGAATTGCTACATAGCTAGGAATCCCTTTCAAATACCAGACATGAGAAACAGGGGCTGCCAACTTAATAAAGCCCATTCGATGCCTTCTAACTCGACTTTCAGTAACTTCAACTCCACATCTTTCACAAACAATTCCTCTATGACGCACTCTTTTATATTTTCCACAATGACATTCCCAATCTTTTGATGGGCCAAAAATCTTCTCACAGAAAAGGCCATCCATTTCTGGTTTAAGTGTGCGGTAATTGATAGTTTCAGGTTTTGTAACTTCACCGACCACCTGACCATTTGGCAAGGTTCGCTGACCCCACTCCATAACCCTATCGGGTGATGCCAAAGTAATCTTGACATAATCAAAGTGATTCTCAGTACGTAAGTTGCTGTTAGTCATGTGGGAGTCAAAAACGATTTAAGAGGGAGAACAAAAGCAGCTAATTAGTTATTTTCAATCCTCGTCATAATCAGATGCTCCTATTGATTCATAAGTGGGTCGACTTGGAGTACTTCTTCTTGGGTTCACATCCTGCATAAGATCAACTTCTTTCCCCTCATCTGTATAAACAGCAATATCAAGCCCGAGAGACTGAAGTTCTCTCATGAGCACCTTGAAAGACTCCGGAGTACCAGGCCTAGGTATCGGCTTGCCTTTAACAATTGCGTTGAGGGCTTCATTACGACCCTGCATATCATCAGATTTGACAGTCAACAATTCTTGCAAGGTATATGCCGCTCCATAAGCCTCAAGTGCCCATACTTCCATTTCTCCCAGTCGTTGGCCACCTTGCTGAGCCTTACCTCCTAGAGGTTGTTGTGTCACAAGAGAATAAGGGCCCGTAGAACGAGCATGAATTTTGTCATCTACTAAATGAACCAACTTAAGTATCTGGGCATAACCAACAGTTACTGGCTGATCAAAAGGCTCCCCAGAGCGACCATCAATTAGCTGTAACTTACCAGGGTTTTCTGGGTTGTATACCCATTCTTTTCCTGGCTGCTTTGCGGCCTCCCGAAGAAAAGTCTCAACAGTATGTTGTGACTTTTCAGGGCCATACATCTCATCAAAAGGAACTACTTTGACTCTGCAATCTAAATTTGCGGCAGCCCATCCCATCAAGCACTCAAAGACTTGGCCTACGTTCATTCGACTTGGAACACCAAGAGGGTTCAAGACTATGTCGACTGGTGTTCCATCAGGAAGATAAGGCATATCTTCTCTAGGAAGAATACGGCTAATAATTCCTTTATTGCCATGCCTTCCGGCCATTTTGTCGCCAACTTGAATCTTTCGACGCTGGGCGACATAAACCCTAACCACCATATTAGCCCCAGGAGGAAGTTCATCCCCTTGCTCCCTTGTATAAATACGAACGTCCACAACTCGACCTCTTTCAGTACTAGGAACTCTCAATGAATTATCACGCACATCACGAGCCTTTTCTCCGAATATTGCTCTTAAAAGTTTCTCTTCCGGAGGCTGATCCGACTCACCCTTAGGCGTAACTTTCCCAACAAGAATATCACCACTCTCAACGAAAGCACCAATACGAATAATGCCCATTTCGTCAAGATTACCTAAGCTTTCTTCAGCAACATTAGGGATCTCTCTTGTTATTTCTTCTGGGCCAAGCTTAGTTTGACGGGCCTCAATTTCATACTTTTCTATATGGACGGAGGTATAAAGATCGTCTTTAACTAAACGCTCACTAACCAATATTGCATCCTCATAATTGTAACCTTCCCATGGCATGTATGCCACCAAAACATTCTGGCCTAGAGCTATTTCACCACCTTCACAAGCCGAGCCATCTGCGAGGACTTGGCCAACAATTACAGGATCTCCCTGTTGCACAATTGGCCGTTGATTTAGACAGGTATCTTGATTAGAACGCTGATACTTTTGTAAATAATGAGTATGGTCAAGGCCATCTTCATCGCGGACAACAATTTCAGTAGCATCTACAAAAATGACAGTTCCATTTACTCGAGAAATTGGAACCATGCCAGAATCTCTAGCAACCTGAGTCTCTAGTCCAGTCCCAACCAAAGGACGCTCTGGCCGCAAGAGTGGCACAGCTTGTCGTTGCATATTTGACCCCATAAGTGCCCTATTTGCATCGTCATGCTCTAAGAAGGGAATCAAAGAGGTAGCTACAGAAATGACTTGCACAGGAGAAAGTTGCACATAGTCGACTTGCTCTGGAGGCACTTTCTCAAAATCCTGCCTATATCTAACTGGAATCAAATCAGCCAAAATTTTTCCATCGTTATCAGTTGCCACATCTCCTGGTGCTACTCGACATTCGTCCTCTAAATCCGCAGAGAGATAAATGGGGTTCCCTTCCTTGAGAACTCGACCTTCATCAACTTTCCAAAAAGGAGTCTCGATAAAACCATATTGATTAACCCGAGCATGAGTAGCCAAAGAATTTATCAATCCTGCATTTGGCCCCTCAGGCGTCTCAATTGGGCATAGTCTTCCATAATGAGAAGGATGAATATCGCGAACTGCAAATCCAGCTCGCTCCCGAGTAAGTCCTCCAGGCCCCAAAGCAGAAATCCTGCGTTTATGAGTCAACTCAGCCAATGGATTAGTCTGATCCATAAACTGACTTAATTGACTAGATCCAAAGAATTCTTTAATTGCAGCGACAAGAGGTTTTGGATTCACCAATTGAGCAGGTGTCAGTGAATCCGTCTCACCAACTGTCATTCTTTCTTTAATAATTCTCTCAAGACGATTTAAACCAACTCGTACTTGGTTTTGCAACAACTCACCTACAGATCTAACTCTTCTGTTTCCTAAATGGTCGATATCATCTAAGCTCGCGCCACCAACATCAAGTTCTAGATTTATTAAATAATCTAGAGTAGATAAAACATCTTCATGCGTAAGAGTACGCACTGTATCTGGAATTGTTAAGCGTAATTTTTTATTGATCTTGTAACGACCTACTCTTCCCAAGTCATATCTTTTTGGGTCAAAAAATCTTGTTTGCAATAGTTGTTGTCCCCCACTAACAGAGGGTGGTTCACCAGGGCGTAGTTTCTTATATAGTTCTAACAAAGCTTGATCCTCAGAGCTTATACCCTCATCATTAGCCGCCTCTATTGATTTCTTATAGAACTCAGGGTGACGCAACTTATCGATAACGTCATTGTCGGATAAGCCCATAGCTCTCATAAGAACATGGGCATTAATCTTTCTAGTTTTATCAACACGAACGTGGAGAAGATCATTCTTATCAGTCTCAAACTTCAACCATGCACCACGATTTGGAATAACGCTTGCATTGTAAGTTCGACGTCCATTCTTATCTTGCTCATCTTTAAAATAAACTCCAGGGCTGCGAACAATCTGATTAACAATTACCCTTTCAGCACCATTAATAATAAAAGTTCCTCTTTCTGTCATCAAAGGAAGTTCACCAATAAAAACCTCCTGCTCTTTGATCTCACCAGTCTCCTTGTTAACTAAGCGGCAAGTCACATACATCTGAGAAGCAAAAGTCGCATCTCTTCGCTTAGCTTCCTCTACATCATGACGAGGGCGCTTGAGCCGATACTCACTACCAATAAAGTGAAGCTCTAGCTTCCCCGTGTAATCAGTAATCGGAGAAAAGCTCTCCAACTCCTCGATTAGGCCTTTTTCCAAAAACCACTTAAAACTGGAACGTTGTACCTCAACTAAGTCGGGCAGGTAAGTGGCGGTCTTGGCGACCTGAATCGCGCTTCTACTCATACGAGAACCTGCCGTTTAGAAGTGGTGAACATATAAGGCCTGAAGAAGCAAGCGAAATTGACCCTTTGCATAAAAGTTCTTTGTGCCAAAGACAGCAGAAGCCTCTCCCTATTAAAGGAGAGACTGCCTTGGTCGAGGGCTCAATGAATTCGAGTCAGAAAGGCTGACAACGACAATGCTAATGAGGAAATGGACGCTTCGGGAGGCAGAGGCGCAGTAAAACTACGCACCAACCAGGCCAATTTAAGATATTACACATTGATGGCGGAAATTAATCGATAAATCTGTAAATCAATTCAAGTCAAACAAACGTCTTGCATTAGCTGTGCTACTAGTTGCAACTGAGACCAAAGACTGGCCTCTGATCTCGGCCAAACGAGCAGCCACATCTGCTACATAGGCTGGCTCATTGCGCTTACCTCTTCGAGGAACTGGTGCCAAAAACGGACAATCAGTTTCTACTAAAAATCTTTCCTCAGGAACCTTCAAGGCACAAGAATGGATGGGAGCTGCCTTTGGGAAAGTAACAGTTCCACTAAAACTGATATAAAACCCTAACTCCAAAAAATTCTGCATCTCCGAGAGGTTGCCACCCCAACAATGCATTACTCCTCTTGGGCAAACTCCTTTTTCATGTCGACTACGCAGCTCATCCAACATAGGTGCTGCAGCATCTCTGCAATGAATGATCACGGGCAAATCCAATTCATTTGCAAGATCAAGTTGAGGCCTAAGAATCATCAACTGCTCTTCAAGGTTGGAATCCCGAAACAGATCCAATCCAAGCTCGCCTATAGCAACTACCCTCGCATCATCCAATGCAGCTGAACGAAGGACTGAAAGAGTATCCCTTTGCCAATGTTGAGTATCTAAAGGGTGAACCCCCACCGAATAACGCAACTCTGAGAAGCGATCTGCTAAAAGACGAATTGCTGGGATTTCAGAGGGCTCTACACAAGCATGTAAAAGGCTCACAACTCCTGCAGCTCGCCAACGGTGCGCTACCTGATCCAGATCTCCCTCAAAATTGGGAAAGACTAAATGACAGTGACTATCAATGAGGGTTGGGAGCGTCACCTAGATGCTGTTGCGAATTTTACTTATTTAGCTTTTAAGATCTTGCCAAAGTGAAAGTCCGTATTACAAAGGCAAGTTAAAAGTTCCCATCTCAGAACTTATTTACTAGCAACTGGTTCTAAGGCCTGCTTCACAGCCGAACTAAGGCGAGACTTCTGATGAGCACCACTGTTGCGATGCAATACACCCCGTTTTACAGCTTTATCTATCTTGCTAAAAGCTGCATTCATACTTGCCTGCAAAGCAACCTTAGATTCCTCTGCAGGTTTTTCCATATATTCACTACAGGAAATCAAACACCGCTTCATAAGAGTGCGCAGAGCTGACTTATAGGATTTGTTCTGTAATCGATTGCGATCTGCAATCTGAACGCGCTTCTTGGACGATTTGTTATTTGCCACTTGGGCTTGAAGTATGTCGAATCACCTTCAGACTACCCCAGCAACCTTTAAATAGAAGAACCTTTGATAACCAGAAGGCAACTGAAGGGCAAGAGGACCTAGCTTGATTTGAGATTTCTATTGAATGAGATTGGCTGAAAAGAGCCAGAGCAATGCAAAGACCTTCCAGCGTGTACTGCATTGCGGCAAAAATCTAAGGGATGCCAAAACAGAGCTTGCGCGCCTAAGCAAACGCACGGCAAAGGACAACCAAGCCAAAGCTTTGAGAACAGTTGATGAAATTCTCAACGAAGTTGATCTTTACGGAGATAAAGCCCTAGTCAAATACACAGAACGATTTGACGGCTTTCGGCCAGAACCCCTCATTGTTCCCGAAGAAGAGCTTGTCCAAGCATGGGCAAAAACACCACAACCCCTTCAAGAAGCACTACAACTAGCCCACAGCAGAATTAAAGATTTTCATCAACGTCAACTCCCTAAAGATTTTCTTGTAGAAGGCATCCATGGAGAAACAATTGGTCGCCGCTGGCGACCAATTGAGAAGGCGGGTATTTATATCCCAGGAGGACGCGCTGCTTATCCCAGCACAGTACTTATGAATGCAATCCCTGCCCAAGTAGCAGGAGTTAAAAGCCTTAAGATGGTCTCCCCTGCTGGGAAAGATGGCCAAATAAACAGCGTTGTCCTAGCCGCAGCTCATCTAGCAGGAGTTAAGCAGGTATTTCGAATCGGGGGTGCACAAGCTATAGGTGCATTAGCCTTTGGAACAGAAACAATCCAAAAAGTTGATGTAATAAGTGGACCTGGGAACCTATATGTAACACTTGCTAAAAAATTGGTTTACGGGAAAGTCGGGATCGATTCTCTAGCAGGCCCTAGTGAAGTGCTTGTGATTGCAGATAATAGTGCTAAAGCTGAATATGTAGCTGCTGATCTTCTTGCCCAAGCTGAACACGATCCTCTGGCAGCATCTATTTTAATCACCACAAATTCACAACTGGTAGAAGCCGTTCAGTCGCAAATCAGGCTGCAATTAAGCAATCATCCACGAGCGGATACATGCTTGGCTTCACTTAACAATTGGGGATTAATAATTGTATGTGAAGACCTGGAATCTTGCGCATTACTTAGTGATGAATTTGCTCCTGAGCATCTTGAATTGCTTGTGAAAGATCCTCATCGACTTTTAAAACGAATAAATAATGCAGGGGCTATTTTCATAGGCAAATGGTCACCGGAAGCAATAGGAGATTATCTTGCCGGGCCAAACCACACATTACCAACTTCAGGCACTGCAAGATTCAGCAGTGCTCTAGGAGTAGAAACCTTCATGAGAAACACATCTCTAATTGAATTCAATAAGAGTGCATTTGAAATGACTGAGAAAGCAGTTAGGGAACTAGCTAAAAGTGAAGGACTTTATAGCCATTCAGAATCTATAAAAATACGCAATTCAAGCTAATTTAATTCACTCTCGTCAAACTCCTAACCATCACTTTCCCATTAATTATCTCACCGACCAGAACCTCATCTGTAAGGTTGACAAATAATCCATTCTCAAGAACACCAGGAATGTTATTGATACTCCTTTCCAATTCTTCTGGATCTTGAATGCCATTTTTCATTCCAACATCAAGAACAAGGTTCCCCTGATCAGTAACAACTGGACCAGCCTTAAATTTAGCCATCCTAAGTTCAGCGGAACCTCCTAAATCAGCCAAATGGGTCTGCACTTGACGCCAAGCTGTAGGCAAGACCTCTACAGGAAGAAGAAAGTCAAGATTTAATCGCTCAACAATTTTAGTGGAGTCGACTACGACAATAAAACGTTCTGACAAACTTGCTACAAGCTTCTCCTGAACATGGCAAGCTCCCCCACCTTTTATTAACTGAAAACTAGGGTCAACTTCATCAGCACCATCAATTGCTAAATCAATTCGACTAACCGCTGAAAGGGTTTGCAAAGGTATCCCCAACTGTGAAGCAAGAACTTCGCCTTGGAAAGAAGTCGATACTCCAACAATGTTTCTTAACTCTCCTTTTGCAATTTTAGCCCCTAAAGCCTTAATCATTAAAGCCGCCGTTGAACCTGACCCAAGGCCAAGAATCATTCCATCTTTGATCTGACCAATAGCAGCTTCAGCAACTGCATGCTTCATTTGATTTTGAAGTTCCGACATATTTAAAGATGCAATCTGCGAGACCGTAGCAAGATTCTCACCCCAATCCAGGTAATGCAGCAGGCTGTATAGACAGATTAAATTCTTGGCGATTACGCATGATCTTCAAAGGGAAAGGAACTCCTATTTCTGCCTGATCAACCTGCTCCAACAAAACCTGGGGGTCATCCACCACAATCTCATCAGCCTCAATCACAAGATCTCCCCTACGTAAACCTGCTTTTTCTGCCGGGCTATCAGGTAAAACGCTCTGGACAAGTGCACCTGATCGCTCTGGCAATTCAAACAATGAATTCGGATCAAGATTATGCTCTCTTGCAATCCGAGCTGTAAGAGCGATTAGTTGAACTCCTAAATAAGGATGAAGGACCTCACCATGTGAGATCAATTGATCAGAGACATCCCTAGCAAGGTTTATAGGAATTGCAAAACCCAACCCAGCTCCAGGTCCTGATCTAACCAACGTATTTATTCCAATTACCTCACCACTAGCATTAACAAGTGGCCCACCTGAGTTACCAGGATTAATTGCTGCGTCAGTCTGAATTAGATCAAGCCTCTTATCCGAAAAACCCAGACTACTGATATTGCGATGCAAGCTACTCACAATCCCAAGCGTGACTGTACGTTCAAGTCCGAATGGACTACCAAGCGCAATAGCCCAATCACCCACCTCTAAAGCTTCAGAATCCCCCAAAGGAGCTACAGATGACTTTCCAGTCCCCTCCAATCGAACCAAAGCCAAGTCAGTAACCGGATCAGTCCCAATAATTAAGCCATCAAAAAGTTGTCCGTCAGCCAAAGTGACACTTACTTGATCAACCCTTTCAACGACATGTGCATTAGTAAGCACAAGACCCTTGTCATCAATAAGCACCCCTGAGCCTTGTCCCCTTTCTCTCTCTGGCCCTATTCCAGGATCTCCTAAAAGATCTCTTAAAAGAGGATCTATCAAGGTTGGGTCAAAAGGTTGGCGCTCAATCGATCGCTCTGTATCTATTCGAACTACAGCAGGCGCAACTCGCTGAACTGCTTCGGCAACAAAACTATGATTGCCTTCACCAATCGAAAAAGCTGCTGCAATACTCGGACTGCCCATTCCCGACAGGGCAAATAGCAATGCAGTTATTACAAGTCCCAGAAGAGATAACAACAATCTTCGACCTTGCGGCATAAAGGTTTTAATTGAGAGTTCGGATCCTGAGATTAGGTCTAAACCTCCCAGGCATTTTAAGCGTTGAAATTCTGTTCAAGGCAATTTTTACTTCTTTGCGAAATTGCTTACATCAAATAGTTGAATTCAAGGTCTATTAGATTTTTTGAAAGGCCATAAAGTAATATTGATGGAACCCTGACGGTTACCTCCTTTAATGGAGGCAGGTACATACTGAAGCCGGTCGGGCCTGCAGTCCGATCCAAGAATCCTGTCTCTTGCCACATCCAATACAAAAGGACCTGGAGAACATCGCGTCTAAGACGGCTGCTGAAAATGGCTTTGATCTTTGCTGCGTGCAGGTAATGACCCATCTCATACCAATCACCATGCAAATACAAATCCGAAAATCAGGAGGAGGAGATGTCTCCTTAGAAGATTGCGCAGGATTTACTGAACCCATGGAGAAAGCCTTAGAGACGTCTGAGCTACTGAATGACGCTTATGTACTTGAAATAAGCAGTCCTGGAATAAGTGACCAGCTACTCAGCGATCGTGACTTCCAAACCTTTCGAGGATTTCCTGTAGAAGTCACCTACAAAGATGAAAGCAATTCTGAGCAATTGCAAACTGGACTACTTCACAAAAGATCCATCAATGATGTTCAACTCAATATCAAAGGGAGGATTAGCAAAATCCGTCGTAACTATGTAACAGGAGTAAAGCTGATAAGCCCTACAGGCTAATTACTCACAGTCTCATCACCAGCAAGCTTCAAAAAAATCCCTCCTCTTCCCATCTTCGATGGCATTAGTTCTCCTCCCCGGCCTCAACAATCTGATTGAAGACATCAGTGAAGAGAAAAAGCTACCTCCTCAAGTAGTGGAAGCTGCCCTTCGTGAAGCTCTCCTGAAAGGCTACGAAAGATATCGAAGAACTCTCTATTTAGGTATTAGTGAAGACCCATTTGATGATGAGTACTTTAGTAATTTTGATGTAGGGCTTGATCTAGAAGAAGAAGGCTATAGAGTTCTCGCCAGCAAAATCATCGTTGAAGAAATCGAAAGTGAAGACCATCAGATAGCTCTTAATGAAGTTATGCAGGTTGCTGATGATGCCCAGATTGGTGACACCGTAGTTCTAGATGTAACCCCAGAAAAAGAAGACTTTGGGCGAATGTCTGCAGCCACTACAAAACAGGTTCTCGCTCAAAAATTACGGGACCAACAGCGACGAATGATACAAGAAGAATTTGCCGATCTAGAGGACCCAGTCCTCACTGCAAGAGTAATACGTTTTGAAAGACAATCCGTAATTATGGCCGTCAGCTCTGGGCTTGGTCGTCCTGAAGTAGAAGGTGAACTGCCGCGCCGAGACCAACTTCCAAATGACAACTATCGAGCAAATGCAACCTTTAAAGTTTTTCTTAAAGAAGTAAGCGAAGTCCCAAGAAGAGGACCTCAACTATTTGTCAGCAGGTCTAATGCTGGACTAGTTGTCTACCTATTTGAAAATGAAGTCCCAGAAATTCAGGAAGGATCAGTCCGAATAGTCGCCGTAGCTCGTGAAGCGAATCCACCCTCCCGATCTGTTGGTCCACGCACAAAGGTTGCAGTGGATAGCATTGAGCGCGAAGTTGACCCTGTAGGGGCATGTATAGGTGCCAGAGGCTCACGCATACAGCAAGTTGTCAATGAATTGAGAGGCGAAAAAATAGATGTCATACGTTGGTCTTCTGACCCCAGTCAATACATTTGCAATTCCCTCAGTCCAGCCAGAGTTGAAATGGTCAGACTGGTCGATCCCGAAGGTCAGCATGCACATGTTTTAGTTCCACCAGATCAACTAAGTCTGGCAATAGGTAGAGAAGGACAAAATGTTCGGCTAGCTGCAAGGCTCACTGGATGGAAAATAGACATCAAAAATTCCCAAGAGTATGACCAATCAGCAGAAGATTCTGAAGTGGCCGAACTAATTGCACAACGAGAAGAAGAAGAAGCACTCCAGCGAGAAGCGGAAGAACGTCTTGCAGCAGAACAAGCTGCTCGTGCCGAAGAAGACGCACGTTTAAGAGAGCTTTATCCTCTACCTGAAGATGACCTTGACTATGGTCAAGACGATGAACAAATAGATTCCCTAAAAGAGGTTGAGAAAATGCCCCTCAATAATTCCGAAACTGAACCTGAAGATCCACCTATTGAGAATGATGAAGCTTCACCTGAAGAGGACGGGGCTCGGTGAACTCACGTCCCGTCCTGCGTCGTTGCGTTTCCTGTCGCAAGTTGCTCGATCGTCAGCAACTTATAAAAGTGACACGTAACCATCAGGGTGGAGTAGTCCTTGAGGGTGGAATGGGGCGTTCAGCCTATCTTTGCCCTAACGAGGCCTGTTTAGAGGAAGCGTGGCGCCGTAAACGTCTGCAAAAAGCCCTGCGTTGTCAGGTCCCAAACAGCGTTATAGAGGTGCTTCAAAAGCGGCTCAATCACTGCATAAATTCAGCCGCTGAGGCAAGATGAACCATGGCCCCACCTTGTGTGGTGTCCCGAGGCACCTTGTGCCCGGACCGATAGGAGACCTTAATGACCAGCAGCGGCAAAATCAGAATTTATGAACTCTCCAAGGATCTAGGCCTGGAGAACAAAGACGTGCTTGATGCTGCTCACAAGCTCTCCATTGCTGCCAAGAGCCATAGCAGTTCAATCAGCGATAAAGATGCCAAACAAATCCGGGATCTTTTAAGTAATCGCAAAAAGGTTGAAGCCACTCCAAAAAGCAAGCCTCAACAAGGCAAAGAAATTCTTTCGGTAAAGAAGGCTTCCAATCTTCCTGATAAAGAAAATGCGGTAAATAAAAAAGGGACCCAAAACAACATCCCTAAAGTTCCAACTAAGCCCACGTCTCCAGTTAAGCCTGTAAATCTAAATAAACCCCCTGCTCAATCTTCGGCAAGTCGCCCAGTTCCCCCTCCACGCCCTAGTAACAGTCAAGAGAAATCAATCTCTCCAAGGATCCCTCCATCAAATGGTCCTAAGAGTTCAAATGCTCCAACAAATCGTCTATCTCCACCAAGTAGACCGACTGCACCTCCTCCAAGGCAAGCAGCCAAGCCTGCGGCATCGTCTCGTCCCAACATAGCTCCGAAGACAGCAAACAATAATCAACCTTCTATCAGGGGTATCTCTCGTCCACAAACTGGGGCAACAGGAGCTGCACCTAAACCTGTTTCTCGTCCAAAGTCTCCCGCCACAGGGAACTTAAGTGCCCCACCTACCAAAGCAACACCTTCCTCAGAACGTCCTGCCCAAAAGCCAGAACTAGTTAGCAGACCTCAGCCCAAGCGACCCACTGCCCCTCCTCCTAGTCGCCCAGAAAGGAAGAGGCCTGGCATAGGCCAAAGATCAACAGGAGGTAACAATCAAAGGAATAACACTCCTCAACGAGCTGGAACATCACAACGGCCAAATTCTCCAAGTCGGCCTATTTCAACAAAGCCTGGCCAGCCGCGTTCATCAGGGAACACTCTTGAATTAGTAGGCAAACCTATTAGGCGTGACAGGTCCAACAGTGGGCCCACTCCACGCGGCAGCAATAATCGCCCTGGCGCTCCTAATCGTCCTGGGATGCCAACAGGTATGAGGAAGCCTGTAGCACCAGGCGAGCTGATGCAGCTCCAAAAGCCCACCGGTCGCCCTGGCACAGCTCCTCCCCGCAGACCCGATGGAACCAACGTGGGATCACCACGGCCTGGTTCTGAAGGAGCTAAGCCCCCTGTCAACCGTCCTACTCCCGCACAAGCTCCAGCGCCTAAACGTCCTGCGCACAGACCAGGAAGTCCTGGTGCGCCAAGACGGCCAGGGAGGCCTGACTGGGATGACAGTGCAAAGCTTGAAGCCCTGCGAAACAAATCCCCCCAAAAACAGCGGCAAAAAGTTCACATCATCGGTGAAAACGATGATGCACTAACGACTGAAACGAGTGGTTTTGCTGGAGAACAACAAGCGGTTCTCCTATCAGCAAGTCTTGCTCGTCCAGCGAAGCCAAAGTCTTCTCAAAAGACTGGTTCAAAGCCCGTTGCGGCAATGCGCAAACGGAAAAAAGAGACCACTCGTCAGCGTCAACGTCGCAGGTCAATGGAACTTCGTGCAGCCCGCGAAGCCAAGCAAGTCAGACCAGAAATGATCATTGTCCCAGAGGCAAATCTCACAGTCCAAGAATTAGCGGACATGCTGAGTGTGGAAAGCTCTGAGATCATTAAATCCCTATTTTTCAAGGGCATTACTGCGACTGTCACACAATCTCTAGACTTATCAACTATAGAAACAGTCGCGGAAGAATTCGGGGTACCTGTACTTCAAGACGATATCGAAGAAGCAGCCAAGAAAACGGCAGAAATGATCGAAGAAACTGATCTAGCGCACCTAATACGTAGACCTCCCGTGGTCACTGTGATGGGTCACGTAGACCATGGCAAAACAAGCCTCTTAGATGCAATACGCAAAGCGAGGGTGGCGGCTGGCGAAGCAGGAGGCATTACTCAACACATAGGTGCATACCAAGTAGAAATAGAACATAGTGGTGAACCTCGAAAACTCACATTCCTAGACACACCTGGGCATGAAGCATTCACTGCCATGCGTGCGAGAGGTACAAAAGTGACTGATGTAGCTGTTTTAGTGGTAGCTGCTGATGATGGAGTGCGTCCTCAAACTCTTGAGGCAATTAGTCATGCTCGAGCCGCAGAAGTACCAATAGTTGTTGCAATAAATAAAACCGACAAAGAAGGAGCCTCTCCAGACAGAGTCAAACAAGAACTTTCTGAACAAAACTTACTAGCAGAAGAATGGGGAGGTGATGTAGTGATGGTGCCCGTAAGCGCCATCAAAGGTGAAAACATCGACAAGCTGCTAGAAATGATTTTACTGGTAACGGAAGTTGAGGATCTACAAGCGAATCCAAACCGACTAGCAAAGGGAACAGTAATTGAAGCTCATCTAGATAAAGCCAAAGGGCCTGTCGCAACTCTCCTTATTCAAAATGGGACCCTCAAAACAGGAGATGTTTTAGCGGCTGGTCCCGTACTTGGCAAAGTACGGGCAATGGTCGACGAGAGCGGAACCCGTCTCAAGAAGGGTGGGCCATCATGTGCCGTTGAGGCCCTTGGATTTAACGAAGTTCCCACTGCCGGAGATGAATTCGAGGTTTACCCAGACGAGAAATCAGCAAGAGCAATAGTGGGAGAACGTGCATCAGACGCAAGAGCTACGCGACTCGCCCAACAAATGGCTTCAAGGCGGGTATCTCTCTCGGCCATGTCAGGCCAAGCAAGCGAAGGGGAACTAAAAGAATTAAACCTAATTTTAAAGGCAGATGTTCAAGGCAGCGTTGAAGCGATTCTTGGCTCCCTAGAACAACTCCCCAAAGATGAAGTACAAGTCAGAGTACTGCTATCTTCACCAGGTGAAATTACAGAAACTGATGTCGACCTTGCCGCCGCCTCAGGCGCAGTAATAGTTGGCTTCAATACTTCAATGGCCTCTGGTGCCAAAAGGGCTGCTGATGCAACTGGAGTAGATGTTCGGGATTACGAAGTTATTTACAAACTACTGGAAGACATTCAGCTGGCGATGGAAGGGCTTCTAGAACCAGAGATGATTGAAGAGTCACTGGGAGAAGCTGAAGTAAGGGCCATTTTCACTATTGGCAAGAGTGCAGTTGCAGGTTGCTATGTGATAAATGGAAAATTACAACGCAATTGTAGGGTTCGAGTCCAACGATCAAATCAAATCGTATTCGAAGGAGATCTTGATTCTCTACGTCGCAACAAAGATGATGTTAAAGATGTATCTACAGGCTTTGAATGTGGGATAGGTTGCGATCGTTTTGCAAATTGGGAAGAAGGAGATGTTATCAAGGCATACAAACTTGTTACTCAAAAAAGGAAATTAAATACCTAATGAATGCTTTTAATCACCCTTAATTGCCGTGAGTGCACGTCGAGAACCACTTCTATGGATTCAGCTACTCGCCATAGGAATTATTCCTTTAGAGTTGCTACTACTCAGACTAATTCTAGCTGGTGCAGATTTAGGACCGATTCCCACTCTTGAGAGAATAACTGTTTGGATTCTAGCTGTTCTAACTCCAACAATTTCTCTATTAAAGCGACCAGCGGATTGGGCATCACTCATCCTTGTCAAGCTACCTACAAATAAACGCTCCAAAACTCAACTGCAACTAAGCAATCAACAAAAAGAAATCATTCCACAGGCAGCACTGATAATAGGAGCTATTGTACTTCTAATAATATTCTGGCGGATTGATACTTCAGCAGTAATAGTCAATCACCTATCTCCACTAAAAGACAACTCTCGACTAAGTATTCTTTTTACGTCTATACCACTACTTGCAATAATTACCTGGCAATGGCATCAACTCTCCCAAAGCATCTGGTTACTTAGCAAGTCCCCAAATGACTTACTCAATACTCCTAGCATTAGTGAGAAAGAGCTAAAAGAAAGTCGACTTTGCTTGGGATTAGGGATACTTTCAATAAACCAACTTTCAGAAACTCCATCAGATGACTCTGTTTCTATCGAACCAGAGCAATCCCCCGAAGAACAAAACAGCTCTTCACTGATATCAGACATCAATTCCGAAGACGAAGCTATACCAATCGATTCACAGCCAAACACCCTAAGTGGGACCCCATCAGATGACTCTGTTTCTATCGAACCAGAGCAATCCCCCGAAGAACAAAACAGCTCTTCACTGATATCAGACATCAATTCCGAAGACGAAGCTATACCAATCGATTCACAGCCAAACACCCTAAGTGGGACCCCATCAGATGACTCTGTTTCTATCGAACCAGAGCAATCCCCCGAAGAACAAAACAGCACTGACTTGGATTAAAGCATCTTTAAGGAACACACTTTCCCCACTCATTGCTCTAGTGCTCATAATGAGCAAACCGATACCAGCAGAGCCAAACAAAGCAATCCATAACCCCCTTCTAATTCCTCTAAAAGGATTTTTCGACTCTTGAAGAAGCCTTTCTCGAAATTGAGGATCCAACTTTGATCGATTTGACCCAGATGAATCTTCCAAGAGTTTAAAAGCCAATATTAAATGTTAAGTTCCTTTGGCTGCCGGTGTAGCTCAGGGGTAGAGCAACTGATTCGTAATCAGTAGGTCGCAGGTTCAAATCCAGTCACCGGCTCTTTTCCTGCTGCTGCTGTCAACTATTAATTCTTCACA
>QCJM01000003.1 GCA_003216035.1 Prochlorococcus sp. AG-409-B13 | reverse complement strand
GGAACTTCAAGGAGCCCAAGTCAGGATGCTTATGGTTACCGCGTGGATGGGTATTGGGGAGGAGCAAAAAGCAATATCAACCTGTCGACTTCTAACTCACTCAAGAGATAACGAGCTGCGTCAACGAGCGAAACAACTGCTTTCTGTTTTAGAAGCACCAAGCTTGCCTAGACCATCGAATTGGTCTATTTCACTTCCAAGATTAGATGTAACAACAATTTCAGGGGACTCGATAAGTACAAGTCGAATAAAAGCTCCTAAGAAAAAAACACCTCCACTACCTGCAACAGGAACACCTAAAGACTTTTCAATCGGCTTCTCTATTCTTCTCTTCATTGTCCTTACAGCATTAACCATCCTTCTTAGTGGGTGCGTTCGTATTACTACAGAAGTAAGTATTCCTGGGCCTGACCGCATAAAGTTAGGTTGGGAAATTGAGAGTTCAACAAAACAACTTTTACCTTGGCAAGGTGAATTTGAAAATGCGATGAAGGATATCATTCCAGAAGTAGATATCCTTACATCGCCAGAAGGAAGGCAAAAGATAAAGGCACCAATACTAAACTCAAAAGATGCCAATTCACTGCTTCAGCGAACAGTTAGCACTGCTGCAAATACTGCAGGTATTAACATTAAAAAACCCCAGTTAAATCTACATGAGGAAAATTGGTTTCTAGGGGTTCAACAAGATCTTACTCTGGAAGTTGACTTATCAAACCTACCCAAAATTCCTGGATTAACTCTTTCGATTCTTATAAACCAAGTACCTCAAAATAAAACCACCGAAAGTATACCCTTATCAATTCATAAAAATGGCTCAGCTTTGCTGTGGCAACTTCAGCAAGGTGAATTAAATCAACTCAATCTTCATGAATGGCGCTGGAATCAATTAGGAGTCGGAACAATCCTAATAATTATATTGCTCATAATCAGCTTGATTCTCCAAAGAATTCGTTTGAATTTAGGCTTCGGATTCCCTGAACTTCCCCCATAACGCAATGCCTACTACTGAGTAGATGTTAATCAAAGCTGTAACGGATCCGGGTCAACAGCAAGGGTTACCCCCTTTGGCAAGGCTTGCCAAAGGGTCGCGCCAGGAGGGAGTGGTAGTGGACTCGATTCAGGACCATGCAATAACAACTGCCATCTACTTTTTCCCGCTACTCGAGCAACCATTGCTGGTGCAGGTCCAACAATGCGCCATCCCTTCGAATCACACAATGATCTGATCTGTTCAGCAAGAGCAGTCGCGGCAGTAGCCGTAACAGAATTGGAGTCTCCTGCAAAGCGGAGTAAGCAGGCACGGCTAAAAGGTACCAAGCCTGCTTCACGACGAAGTTTTGCTTCTTTCTTCAGGAATTCCTCATAACGACCATCAACCAAGTGGTGAATAACAGGGTGATCAGGGGAATAAGTCTGAACTAAAACTTTTCCAGGGCGCTCACCACGACCAGCACGACCAGCCAGTTGCATAAAAAGTTGCAGGCTCTGTTCCCCAGCCTGCAAATCTGGGCGATGCAATAACCCGTCTGCAGCAAGGACCACTGCGAGAGTAACTTTTGGCAAATCCATTCCCTTCGCCAGCATTTGAGTGCCTATAAGTACGTCTGCCTCGCCTGAGGCGAAGTGTTCCAGCACCCTGCGATGACCATCTCGTCCTCCAGTTGAATCCCGGTCAAAACGCAAGATTTTCAATCCGTCCAACTCCTGAGCGAGGTGTTCAACCACCCTTTGTGTTCCTGCGCCAAAAGGCTTAAAAGCATTGGAGCCACATTGATCGCACCTAGATTTAATATTTGCTCGATACTCGCACCAATGACAACGCAACCACTGATTACCATTACTACCGCGATGCACAGTTAGCGCCACATCACAATTAGGGCACTGAACAACCTCTCCACAACTTCGACAACTTAAAAAACTGCTATAGCCTCGCCTTGGAACTAAGACGACTGCCTGCTCACCTAAAGCAGGCAGTACCTCAAGACTTTCCATCACTGGGCGACTAATCAATCTGCGATTGCCTTCTGCCAATTCAAGTCTCATATCAATGACATGAACCTTTGGCAACGGTTGGTCCAAGATCCTTCTACTTAAGCGTGCGACTCGAATTTCCCCTTTTGGAACAAGACACTTCCAAGTTGCCAAAGAAGGTGTTGCGCTTCCCAATACCACCCTTGAACCAGTACGGGAAGCACGGTTCAAAGCCAAGTCTCGAGCGTGATAACACGGCATTGGAGACTCTTGCTTGTAAGAAGTGTCATGCTCCTCATCAATCACAATCAGTCCAAGTGGCGACAACGGGAGAAAAATTGCTGATCGAGTACCAACAACCACTAAAGGTCTTTTAGATACCAAACCAACTCTCCAAGTACGTACACGCTCGCTTTCGGAACATCCACTGTGATATTCCAAAACCTGTGGTCCAAAACGTCTTCGACACCGATCAACCAGTTGAGGAATAAGTCCAATCTCTGGAGCAAGAATTAAACAATTACGTCCTGCCTCTAATTCTTTGGAAACAAGCTGCAAATAAATCTCTGTCTTGCCAGATCCTGTAACTCCCCAAAGCAGCAAAGCACTCCCTGGAGTCTGCATTTCAAAAGTTTCTATCGCCAACTGCTGTTCTTGGGTTAACTTCCTTGGAGCCTCAGCATGAAAATCCAAAGCATCTTCACTATCAAAAGTGGAACTTGAGGTTTTAGAAGGTTGTCTTTTCTCACGTCGAGCACGACCACTAGATAAAAAGGCTTTGACAAGAGCGTCAGAAAAGCCATCGACCTGAAGATCCTTCTGCCATGCGCCGCCCCCTCTAGCAACAAGAGCTTTCTCCAATGCAGCCTGTCTAGGTGAAAGTTGCTTTGGTGGATTTTTCTCTAGAGAAACCCACCAAAGCTTTCTTGGCTGCGACTGACGAAACTTTTGTTGCCCCAACCAACCTGGAGGCAAGGCAGCTTTAAGCATTCTGAATGGACTGATATGACATTTAACAGAAACTTCTTCTATCCACTCACGCCATTTCGAATCAACTGCAGCGGGCTGTAAAAGCTCTTCTACTTCTGATAAAGAAAATTGCTGCTTCATAGACTTACATTCCTGATTACTTGATGAAGAAGAACGTATACGCCTGTCTACGACAAGACCATTCATCAATCTCCCTCTCAGGCGCACCTGAACCAAATCCCCAAGATTCACCCCTAAACGACGACAATCTAAATAAGTAAAACAACGTCCTTCTCGCCCAATATCTAGCCAAACATCAACCTCAACTAATGGCTGATCAATATCAGGACTTGCAGGACTCACAAGTTTTTTTTAAGATTAAATTGTTGGACAGCCCAAAGGCTGTTGTCGGAACAGAGCAGAGTTCCGTCCAGTGGGAAGACACGAAGCATGAACCAAATGAGGATTCTCCTCATAAATGGTCGTCTGGTCTGAGAAAGCCCCTGACAACACTGCCATGTTCAACAAATCCTCCTTTTTCAGTTTCTAGTCTCAAAAAACAAAGGCACAGCACTTTTTTAACCTGTTAAGCAGGATCAACTACCCTCTAAGAGATTAGTGATCAATCGCATAATCAAGTTTTAAGCAAAGTATCTGTGCATCGTTTCTGCTGGTTTGATAGCCATTTTTGCAGTGTTTTGCAGGAACATAGTCTCTGAATCAGTAGATCCCTTTATCCGTCTGAGTGTCCCGATATGAGCCCTACCGCAACCAAAGCATCAGCTGCGAAGACCCAGTCCAAAGCAGCCCCAAAAACATCCTCCCGCCCAAAAGTTGAGGTCGAAGGGTCAAGCAAGTCAAAAAAATCAAATTCAACTGCTATCAAAAAAAAGGCCCCCAAGAAAGCCTCTAGCTCATCATCAAAAAAGACCAAAGCGAGCACAAAAAAGGTTTCCTCTAAAAGCCAACCCTTAGAAAAGACCCAAGGACAATCAATAGATCTGCCTGTTGTAAATAACAGTCAGCAGGAACCAGAAACTATTGAGATCTCTACAATTTCTGCAAACGAACAAGATGCCAGAGCAAAAGCACTAGCAAGCATCAAAATCGGGCCTAAAGGAGTTTATACAGAAGACTCTATTCGTGTTTACTTACAAGAAATCGGACGAATTCGTTTACTTAGACCAGATGAAGAAATTGAATTAGCCCGAAAAATTGCAGACCTGCTTCAACTAGAAGAACTTGCCGCTCAATACGAGACTGATAACAATCACTACCCCACAACCAAAGAATGGGCAGCTCTAGTAAGCATGCCCTTAGTGAAATTTCGACGAAGGTTAATGCTTGGCCGACGAGCTAAAGAAAAGATGGTTCAATCTAACTTGAGACTAGTTGTTTCAATTGCAAAGAAATATATGAATAGAGGCCTTTCATTCCAAGATTTAATTCAAGAGGGAAGCCTTGGGCTAATTCGTGCTGCAGAGAAATTTGATCACGAAAAAGGTTATAAGTTCTCTACCTATGCAACCTGGTGGATTCGTCAGGCTATCACCAGGGCAATAGCGGATCAAAGTCGCACAATTCGTCTGCCCGTTCATCTGTATGAAACGATCTCGCGAATCAAAAAAACCACCAAAGTACTTAGTCAGGAGTTTGGGAGAAAACCCACAGAAGAAGAAATAGCGGAAAGCATGGAAATGACTATTGAAAAGCTCCGTTTCATTGCTAAAAGTGCTCAACTCCCAATTTCTCTGGAAACACCTATTGGCAAAGAAGAAGACTCTCGGCTGGGTGACTTTATCGAAGCTGATATTGAGAATCCAGAACAAGATGTAGCAAAGAATCTTCTTAGAGAAGATTTAGAGGGAGTTCTGGCAACTCTTAGCCCTAGGGAAAGAGATGTACTTCGACTTCGTTATGGTCTTGATGATGGAAGGATGAAAACTTTAGAAGAAATAGGCCAGATCTTTGATGTAACTCGTGAGAGAATAAGGCAAATCGAAGCCAAAGCACTTAGGAAGCTCCGCCATCCGAATAGGAATGGCGTTCTCAAGGAATATATCAAGTAAAGGTAAATTTTCAATGCAAACAATATCCAGAATCACTGAAATAAGAAATAAAAGAATTAGCCATAAGATGTTGATCCAATGAAATATTCACTGCCTATCTATAAATTCATTTTCGTTTATTAGTCAAAAATTCTTTTTAATGATAATGAAATTTCGCTTAAATTTTCATGGTCAATAAGCAATCAAAGCTCTGCAAAACTGCACTTTTTTGCAAAACAAGTCAACGTTACAGGCAAGGTCCAGGTCCACGAAATCAAAGAAAAATATTCAAACCAATAAGGGATTGCCAGGCTTGCCATATATTGTGACGTCGCCTTACTAATGTGAAAAGCTTCGAACACATCCAATGGCACTAGACCAACTGCGCATCGCCTCACGCCGAAGCCAGCTGGCCATGGTCCAGACGAACTGGGTGAAGCAAGAACTTGAACGAACAAACCCAGGGCTATCGATCTCAATCGAAGCTATGGCAACCCAAGGAGACAAGATTCTCGATGTAGCATTAGCAAAAATTGGAGACAAAGGACTTTTTACAAAAGAACTGGAAGCCCAGATGTTGGTAGGCAGAGCAGAAATAGCAGTTCATTCACTCAAAGATCTCCCCACCAACCTGCCAGAAGGCCTAATGCTTGGATGCATTACAGAGCGGGAAGATCCTGCTGATGCACTCGTTGTAAATTCCAAAAATGCCGATAAGCAATTAGAAACTCTTCCGACTGGTGCTGTTGTAGGGACTAGCTCCCTGAGGCGTTTAGCCCAACTACGACACAAGTACCCTCATCTTGTATTTAAAGATGTTCGAGGCAATGTAATCACACGTCTGCAAAAACTCGATTCAGGGGACTACGACTGCCTAATCCTTGCGGCAGCTGGTCTAACCAGGCTTGGTTTTGGTGATCGCATCCATCAATTGATTCCCAGTGAAATCTCATTACATGCAGTAGGTCAAGGCGCATTAGGAATTGAATGCGTAGAAGGACATCCAGAAGTATTGGAAATAATAAAAAAATTGGAACACAAACCTACCTCTCAAAGATGTCTTGCTGAACGAGCATTCCTAAGAGAGCTAGAAGGAGGTTGCCAAGTTCCTATTGGTGTAAATAGTATTGTTAATGCTAAAGAATTAATACTGACTGGCATGGTTGCCAGTCTGGACGGCAAGCGCCTAATACGTGATCAAAAGAAAGGCTCAATAGATAATCCTGAATCAATTGGCTTGGAACTTGCTAATACCCTTAAGGGGCAAGGAGCCGGGGAGATTCTTCAAGAAATCTTTAATGATGTAAGACCACAGGCTTAAGCTATTTAAGAAAATTTAGCTTCTTATCTTTCAAGCAGGGGGCAAAGGCTAATTATATATCTAGATTATTAGAGCAATAATCTAGATATAATCTCTCATAGATTTTTATAAAATTCTCTATAGTTAGTTCGATTTAATCAGTCAATTTTGGATCGATATCATTAAGATATCTAGCCTCGCAAGCCTTGATAATTTCAACAGCCTTACTTACTCCAAAAAAACCGTTAACCCTACATGAACCTGGCTTCTTCAGATCTTTATAATGTTCCCAATAGTACTTAGTCTCCTTTAACCAGTGTTCACCAAGCTGTTCAAAACTAATTATATGGTCCATTCGCTTATCATCAGCCAGTACGGCAATAACCTTGTCATCAACCTCCCCTCCATCATCAAAAGTCATTACCCCGATAATTTTCGCTTCAACAATTGATCCTGGAATCAAAGGCTCTGTCACCCCAACGATCTCAATATCCAAAGGATCTCCATCTTCATCCCATGTACGAGGGATACATCCATAAGCAAAAGGGTAAGCCAAAGAGGAATAGCCAACACGATCAAGCTTGAGATGGCCTGTTTCAGTGATCAGCTCATATTTATTAATTGTGTTGGAGTTGAGCTCAACAATCGTATTCAGCCTCAACTCTGCTTCATCCGCAAAAGCTGGCAACACATGAAGCATATTTGGCATGCTGCGGCTTGGGGCCTGATCGATGTTGGCCATCCTTAAAGAAAGTACAGCTGATCATCCTAAGGTTTAGCACTAATCATCTTGAATTTTTCCTCTAGGTGGCTAAGGAAAGGAACACTGGACAATGGCTTCCCTGTAACCTTTTCCACAAGCTCTTCTGCATTCATTTGACGACCATGAAGGTGCACCTTCTGTCTCAACCAAGAAAGAAGCATTGATTCATTCCCCAATTGAATACAAGTTGCTATTGGATCCTCTCCTTCCAAGCCAAGCTCCTTAAGCCCCTGGGCCATAGCTTCAGATAGCTGTGCACTAATAAGATGTCCAAGGAGATAAGAAGGGAAGTAACCAAACTGTCCCTCACTCCAATGCACATCTTGCAAGCACCCCTCTAAATCATTACTTGGAGAAACCCCTAGTAATTCTTGATAACGATTGTTCCACTCTCCAGGCAAATCTTCTACTTCCATATCTTCTTCTAGCAGCGCAATTTCTAAGTCTGTTCTTATCAAGATATGCAACCCATAACTTATTTCATCAGCCTCAACACGATTCAAGCCTGGTACCAATGGATTCATCGCAAGCCATAAATCAAGTCCTGAATTAATTGGAGCACCGGCCTTAGCAAAATGAGGCCAAAAGCGCTCTGAAAAGGCACGACTACGTGCAACTCTATTTTCCCAAAACAATGACTGGCTTTCGTGCAAAGCCATAGATGTCGCCTGCCCCAAAGGCCACGCAAACCATTGATGACTTTGAGAAGGCAAGCCCTGCTCATACAGAGAATGTCCCCATTCATGTGCCGTAGCAAGAAAACAGGAAAGAGGTTGGCCACTTACCACACGAGTTGTAAGTCGAAAATCCTTAGGGCCAAGAGTTATAGAAAATGGGTGAGGTGATCTAGCTACTGACGAAATACGTGGGTCCCTCCCCCATTCCCTCAGTAAAAGGTCAGAAAGGTTCTGTTGAGTCAATTCATCAAGATCCCAAATACCTCTAGAAGGTCGATCTAAGGTTTTAACCTTCAAAATGAGCTCAGGGAGAGATTTCCGCAATGGATCAAATAATTCCTTAAGACGAGAGCTAGTCAAATCCGGCTCAAAAGGCTGGGCCAATGTTTCCCAGCAACTTCTTGGTTCCGCAAGTTGACAAGCCTGCTCCTTACGAAGATCTATTAAATGCCTAAGCGCAGGTGCAAATATAGAAAAATCAACTCTTGTTCTAGCCTCCTGCCAAAGGTTGTACCCCTCAGCTTGGGCGCTAGCAAGCTGCCCTACCAATTCAGAATCAAGGCGCTGCTGGCGAACCAGGTCTTGCTCGAGAAGCTCTATATTTCTGCATCGTTCCAAAATCTGTTTTTGATCCAGCTCTCCTAAATCACGCGAAATCTCAAATTCAGTTTTGGCTGCGAGAACTAATTCCTGAAAATGTTCACTGCTCTGACGCGCATGCAAGTATTTTGCAAGAAGGCTGAGCTGCTCCCCCCTCCAAGAAGCTCCTGAAGGCGGCATCCTTGTGTTCTGGTCCCAATAAAGGGTTCTCTGAATTGAACCTAGAAGCTGGGTCTCACGTAGATACTCCCCAAGTCGCTGCCAAGCGAACGCAGGCAAAAGCTGGATCCATCACTTCAAGAACCATAAGCAGAATATGGAGCTAAGCCCAGCAATTGCCGCCAGATGTCCACCTTTACTAATCAAACAAGAAGGAAACCAAAACAAATCTAAAGTCATTAATTAATAGTGCACCTGTCTAGAACTTCTTGGTTAATACCTTCATTAAGGATTATTTAAAAAGCTTCTAAAGTCATTTCCGAGCATAAATAAAACTTGTTTCTCAGCTTTTACTTGCATATAGTCATGTTCTAATTGATAACCAGACAAGAGTCTATAGCACACCCATGGAGCAAATAATTTGTGAGCTTTCATTCCAGACCTCAGGAGAAGGTTTCACTGACATCACCCCCTCAATAAATAATTGGATTATCAAAAAACAAATATCAAAGGGTATCTTGATAGTTTATTTACATCACACAAGTTGCAGTCTCACCATAAATGAAAATGCTGATCCCAATGTACTTAAAGACCTCTCTTGCTATATGAAGGCCCTTGTGCCTGAAGAAGGTTTCCGCGCAATTAGTGGGCAAGGTGAAAGGAACTCCTACTTACACTCTGACGAAGGAATGGACGATATGCCTGCACATATACGCACCGCACTAACTTGCAGTTGCCTGAGCTTCAGCATTCAAGCTTCCAAGCTGGTGCTCGGAACTTGGCAAGCAGTTTATCTCTGGGAGCACCGTATGAAAAATCACACCAGAAGAGTCAGTCTTCATGCGATAGGGGAAAAGCAAGAAAAAAATGATGCTTTTATCACAAGCCAACACCGCTGAACTACTAGGGAATGCAATGCATTTAAAAGAAATAAACACTAAATCCAAAAAGCCCAGACTCAATCTTGCAGAAGTTACAAGTGGCAATGCAAATTTAGGCTTACTTTTAATCATATTCACGACCCGAGTAGCGAAAATAATCAAAGCAACTAAAAACACCTTGATCGAATCCAAACTGCTAAATGCTGAGGAGCTTTCTTCTGTAGTCGACAAACTTCATGGATGGGAAATTAAAGAAGCCAAGCTTCAAAGTAAATGGAGCTTCAACAACTTCATAGAAGCATTTGGCTTCATGACAAAAGTCGCCCTTTTAGCTGAAGCAATGAATCATCACCCGAATTGGAGCAACGTCTATGCAAGCGTGACTATCGAGTTGACAACACATGACCTTGGAGGGGTGAGCATTCGTGATGTACAGCTCGCTCAAGCTATAAACAAGCTTGAGGCGAAATAAAGGGAGCAAAAAAGATACTCTCCTGGCAGTATTGAAGAGAGGGGAAAATCCTCCCATTTTTTCGGCTCTGCTTCTATAGGTCAATGAGTTCATCAATAGTCCCTGCATCCAAGAACTCTTCAGAGAGAGATGAGTTGTCAGATCAAAAGCCCAGTGTTCCTGTAACTATCCTCACGGGCTTTCTTGGCGCAGGCAAAACCACTCTTCTTAACCATATCCTTACCAATCAAGAAGGTCTAAAAACAGCTGTTCTTGTTAATGAGTTTGGGGAAATTGGGATCGATAATGACCTTATTATTTCTTCTGATGAAGAAATGGTTGAGTTAACTAATGGGTGCATATGTTGCTCAATCAATGGTCAACTATTAGAAACAGTACAAAAACTTTTAACGAGGGAAAACTCCGTTGATTATTTAGTTGTAGAGACTACTGGACTAGCTGATCCACTTCCTGTAGCTATGACTTTTATCAGTAGTGAACTAAGAGAGTTAACACGTCTTGATTCAATTATAACAGTTGTTGATGTAGAAAATTTTGACAGTTCAATAATGCAGATTGACGTTGGAAGAGCTCAAGTCATATATAGCGATATATTACTTCTAAACAAATGCGATTTAGTCACCAAAGAACATTTACTAAATTTAGAAAAAGATTTAAAAGAGATTAAAAAAGAGGCGAGGATTTTGCATTGTGTAAAAGGCAATGTCCCTCTTCCTTTAATAATGAGCGTAGGTCTTTTTCAAACAGACCAAATTGGACTGATTCAAAACAAGAAGAAGAATGCACATATAGATTGCGATCATGAGCATGGTCTTTGCCTGGAAGGCCAAAACCATAATAGTAGTCAGCACGCCTTAATTGCTAAACATACTCACAATTCTGAGCAACCAGATATAGAAGGATTTACATCAATATCCTTTAAAAGTGATAGCCCATTTTCCTTAAGAAAATTCCAAAATTTTCTAGACAATCAATTACCTCCTGAGGTGTTTCGCGCGAAGGGAATCCTTTGGTTTCAAGAAAGCGAGCGTAGACATATATTTCACTTGGCAGGCAAACGCTTTTCTATTGATGATACAGAATGGAAGGGCACGCGTAAAAATCAACTTGTATTAATAGGCCGTCAATTAGAACACTCAACCATCAGAGAGCAGCTGCAATTATGTTTAGAAAATAATATTAGGACGGACTAATCGAAGAGGGCTTAGAAACTTTTCACAAAGTTTGCTTCAAGTTAAATCATTATTTTATTTATTCAGGCTTTAACTTCCCACTCTCGCCGCCTCTCAGACTCAGATCACCACTTTATATGGAGCGGGACAAAAACCTCTTCAAAAAACGAGCCAGGAATTGGAAGCAATCAAAAGGGCTTGATCATTCCTCTTTGCAAAGTGATTTCCTTTTTGCCACCCATTTCCCACAAATTTTCGTAAGCTAGCTTCCCAGAACTTCCTTAAAGGTTCATCATGCCTGAGCTGGTTGCGGCTTTAGCACTAGTTGCATTATTGATACTTGCCTACTTTCTAATTGCTGATTCAGATGACGACAACAGCGGAGGTGGATTAATGGAGCCGTCTCTAATTCCAATTCCAGTTAGAAGGCATGAACTTTAATTTTAATAGTCTATCTGCATGAATTCAATATTTTAATAAAGCCCATAAGTTGCTCTATTAAAGGGTTTTTTCCACTCGCCCATATCTAAAGTGGATAATCTTAAAATCCTTTGATTGATATAAATAACAAATAAATGCCAGATCTCAAACCTAAAAAAAATAATTGGTTCATTTTGTTTAGCACTTAAGAATATTATCTATCCTTCAAACTAAAAGGCCCAACTCAAAGTCATACCCATCTCCTTGAAGCCCTTGCAGAGCCACCCATTACCAGATGATCCAACAAGACCTCCCATCAGCTAACAAACTAGAGACCTTGGTCCATTATCAATGGGACCCTTGGCGAGGAGTTCTCTCTGCGATAGCAATCATCGTTGCAGGGCTAGCCTTATGGCCACTCTTGGGTCTTCTAGGTGAGGGCATAAATGGCTTATCAACTGGTTCAGTAAGTCTGGGGATTGATGGCTCGAGACAGATAAAAGGGACTCTGTGCTTATTACTGTTCACCGGAATAGCCGGTGGTCTTCTTGGCACCGCCAATGGATGGCTACTTGCGAACTGCCGATTCCCAGGGAGAAAAGCCCTCAGGATTGCCCAATTGCTACCGCTAGCCACCCCGGCCTACTTACTTACCGCCACGCTTATTGATCTAGGCAGTATTTATTCAATAAGAATTTATGGAATGGGTTGGGCCATTTTAATTATGACTGTCACAACATATCCATATGTCTTTCTATTGAGCACAGAGAGTTTCTCAATTTGCGGACGTCGACAACTTGATGCCTGCAGAAGCCTTGGGGTTGGGCCTTGGAATAGTTTCAGACGTATTGCACTTCCAATGGCCCTTCCTGCTATTGGTGCCGGAATTGCACTCATGGGAATGGAAGTAGTCAATGAACTTGGAGCTGTTCAACTACTAAATATTCCCAGTATCTCTGCAGGAATAGTCGAAAACTGGGTAGCCCAAGGGAGCCCTGCAGGAGCGGTAGGTCTTGCATTAATTGCACTTGTGCTAGTCATGGCATTAGTGGCCTACGAACGCACACTTCGTAGGCGCAGTCGCAGATGGACAGAAGGTGTTGCTGGCGGAGAGGCTCCTTGCTGGGAGTTAACTGGGCTAAGAGCACTCCTGGCTCAAAGCCTTGGGCTCATTCCTCCTGCAATCACACTAGGGACTCCTTTGGCATGGGCAATCATCAACCTCGATCAACTAGGGCAAGGAATTGATCTAGATATTGTTGTAATAACTATCAGAAGTCTTGCCCTTGGCATTGCCGCAGCAACCTTGGCCGTAATAGCTGCTCTTTTCCTGACTCTTGCAAAAAGGTGGAATGCTAAAAGATGGATGAAAAGTCTCACATTTCTTGCTGGAATTGGATATGCAATCCCAGGGACAGTTCTTGCTCTAGCACTTCTTTCCTTTTCAAGTCATCCTTGGAAATTTACTTCTATCATTTTATTAGTATGGGGATACAGCGTTAGATTTTTAGCCGTAGCAAAAGGTGGTCTAGACGCGGCCTTTGAGCGCCTTTCACCAAGTCTCGATGAAGCTGCAGCAGGACTGGGATATAGATGGCCGCAAGTATTAAGAAAGATACATCTACCTCTTCTTAAAGGTCCAATTGCAGTAGGAGCACTTCTTGTTTTTGTAGATACATTGAAAGAGCTCCCTCTCACATTTGTCCTAAGACCATTTGATTTTGACACCCTCTCAGTGCGGATATTCCAATACGCAAGCGATGAGCGAATGGCTGAATCTATAGTGCCAGCTTTAATTATCCTTTCTCTAGGATTAATAGCTTCCTTAGCACTTATTCCTGGACTAGAGCATAACGAATCCACAACAAAAGTGATAGCCAAATCACAATAATTATTCTAAACTTAATTACTCAAAGTAGAATAAATCTCACAAGTGCCAAGGCGCATAACAACTACCTACAAGCCAATCAGAGAAAGGCTTAAAAAATACATTATAGTCAAATTTGAAACAGATTCTTCTAAAGTTAAATAGCGATCTATTTACCTACTTAAATGTCCTCAAGGCAAAAATATTCTTATTGCCTGTAACAAATATTGCTGCAATAACATCAGCGATGGTAATAATAATTCTATAACAAAGCAAAGCTAGCAAAAGAGATGCCTCCGGTTCAATAGAGCCAATTCTTAGTAAGATAGCAGCCTCAAATACACCTAGTCCGCCAGGGGCACCAGGAACAACAAGACCTATACTCCAAGCCAAAGCAAAGGCTGCTAATAATTGGCCTAATGTTAGAGAGGTAGGAAGAGAGAATGCATTTAAACAAGCCCAGAAACCACCAAAGCGAAAGAGAATAAAGAACAACTCAATCAAAAGAGCCTTGCAAGGGTAATCTGCTCTACCAGTGCCAAACCGAACCATCTCTCCATTCAAAGTATTGCTTGAGTCAAGTTTCTTTAACTGCGCGAATTTGAAACGTTCAAACTTCCCAAATAGAGGCTCTCTAAAAACTGGTATAAATAACATCGCTGGAATAAAGCAACATAGAGCTAGACCCGATTGCCAACCAGCAAGTGGCACAAAAAGCAGCGCCGCAGATACCATTAGAAAAGGCTCTAACAAAACAGAAGATAGAGCCTGACTAAGGCCAATATAACGTCGTGCAACTCTTATTCTTTCAACTAAGTGCCATACCCCACCAGGTAAATACTTAAGTAAATTACTACTAACAAAAAGTCTAATTTCATCAATTTGACCATGTCTACACCCCAACCAAATCAGCAAGCTTCTCCAAGCTATAGCATTAACAAAAACACTTATAAAACTAATCAGAATACCCAATAAAAGCCAAGCAATCACGAACCTATTAAATTGAACTTCTAAAAGCTTTTCTCTATTAGAGGTAATTGTCAAAAAAACAAAAAATAGACTAGTAGCTGTAACAAGAAAGCGTATATTAATAGAAGGAACCAGTCTTTTAATAGATATAATCATTCCAGTCAGATACCTAGAAATGTAATCGATCACCATGACCAGTCCTCATACGGGAAAAAATCAGCTTCTGAAGAAATAAGGACTAGTTTGCGAACCTTCTCCAAGGAATGTCCTGATTCAATACTGATACGAAGTAGCTCATCATGTTCAGGCTTGATCGATAAAACGCCATCGGGCCTGCGAACCTGCTTAACGCCTACCCTCCCTAGAGGGGTAACACAATATCCTCTTCGACGAGGCAAGGTCCAACGGCCTTCTATTCGCTCTCTAAGGCCAATACTTGAACTCTTAGATAACCATAACAATCGCAAATCATGTGCTTTTTCTTGAGGCACAATTGCAGCGAGGTGAACGCCCTGCCGGCCTTTCTTCATTAGTACTGATTGACATATAACATCAAGTGCACCACATCTCCTTAATTCATCAGCTAAAGCTGAAATATCTTCAGGAGTAGAATCGTCAATCCATGTCTCCTGCAATACAAAAGGCTGCCAATTTAGCTCATTCAATTCAGGGTCGATTTCTACAGAAGACTGCTCATCAATTTCACAAATCCTTAAAATGTTAGGTCGGTCCAATTTTCGATGGCCCAATCCAATTCCAATAGAATGGATACGCATAAGCGAAGGCTGAGTGAAATCACTCGCAAGCACCGCCATCAATGCAAGCCCTGTTGGTGTAGTCAACTCCCCATGGGGAGAATCACGTCCTCCATAAACTGGAACCTGATGATTCTTAGCTAATTGAAGAACAGCTGGAACAGGAACCGGCAATAATCCGTGAGAAGTCTCAACCTGTCCATAGCCAACCGGAGGGACTCCACAAAAAATTTCCTTTGGATTGAGATGCCTGACTGACGCACAAACTCCAACAACATCCACCAAAGAATCTATAGCTCCGACCTCATGAAAATGGACCTCATCAACCTTTTGACCATGAACAGAGGCCTCAGCCTCAGCAAGAGCTTGAAAAACCTCTAATATCATTTTTTTAAGCTCTGGTTCTAATGAAGCATTACAAATAAGTCTCCTTATTTCATGCCAATTCCTTTTAGGGGTATGAACCTCTAAAGAATCAACTGAGGCCATTAATCCTCTAAGGTTAAAAGTCTTCTTTTCTTCAATTTTTAAATTAAAAGACTTCTCTAGACCCATTAAAGAAAGAGGTTTATTTATTACCTTAGAGGGCACACCTAAATCCAGGAATGCTGCCAAAAGCATGTCTCCAGCAAGTCCTGTAGGGCAGTCAACAAAAAGCGCTTTCATTATTGATCCTTAATCTCTGAAGAACTTAGGTACCTGGTTCAAAATGGATCATTTACAATGGACTAACAACTCAATTTAATGAAGGCTATTAATTCATAGTGTTGAGAAATTTTTACAGGCCCTATAAATTAAATTTACTCGATCACGTTCCAATTGCGAATTAAGGTTTGCGTTGAACACTTCTTGGAGTTGGCTTTTTTTTCGAATCACGACTTCCTTTGCGATCACCCCCCCGAACAGGCATCGAGCCAATAATTTCATAACCTTCTACTTGGAGTTCCTGGCCTCTCCTTCGCAATTCGAGGCTTACAAAGTGGCGAAGGTGCTTTAGTGAAAGGTCTCCTTTCAACTGAAGCTTAAAAGGGATCGGTCGCCTTCCATCAGGTCTTGGCTGCTGACGAACCTTAACAACCAAATCATTAGTTTCTGGTTTGGTATAAATCAACTCTCCTCGAACAGAGAAATAATCGTCGCCCTCAGGGAGCTCATCCAAAATAGGTTGATTGACTTTTTTAGAGGTTAATAAATCATTCTCCTCAACGTTAATTGGTGACAAGGTACTTGGTTCCCAAATACCAGCAATTTGCAAATGTAGATGTTCAATATCCCTACATCGAGGATATACAACCCAAAGATGGGGATCTTCTAGTGAAATGTGGCGACGCATCAAGTTTAGTACTCGTCCAAGTACTACAGCCTGAAGCTCTACTCCATTGACATCTAAGAGTCGCCCTCGAGTGAACTGGTCGGGCTCTGGCTCAAGAGGACTATAAACGCCTCTAACGATACCTATAGCCCGATATTGGAAGGGCTCAGTAACAGGAGGAATCGGATGTTCTCGCATCTAAGAAAAGGGCATCAATTGGCCCAGCTATAAATCTAACCAGCCCTAGCCTATTTCTTGAGATTCACTAAATAAATCCCTGTATTTTGATCTTTCTGAGAACACTGCAAAAAATCTTCAATCTCCGTAGGGTCCTTTAGCGTCCTGGATTAGGAAAATCTGAAAGGGTCGAAAAGAGCAATCTCCGTTAGAAATCCGACTTTTGAAAACTAGGGTCACTGAAAAATCATCAGTCCTAAATCAGTAAAAATTGATAACAGCTAGTCCCTTGTTGAGACAGGTAAAACCTCAAATTCCAGAGCCTTTAAAGCCTCATCAATCGCATCTGAAGGGCTGGTTGCATTATCCATTGCAGTAGCACGACGTAGTCGATTTAATAAATCCATTGGATTTGTTGCATCTAAAATCGTTCCTTTTTGTTGAGATCCTGGAAGTGTGTTGTATAGCTCTCTCTCCTGAGGGAGTTCCGAGACTCCGTTTAATTGAGCTCGGGAAGGCATTGAAGCGAAACTCAAGTTTCCTAAAATGAGAATCATTGAAAAGGCTTTAACCGCAATGCTTTTAGAGTCTGACAAAAGGCCAATTGATGTTTTTTTCATGCTTCCACTTTCAATTTAATTGCTTCTAATGCTAATGGTCTTCAATAGAAGAACATGAACATTGAAAATTGCAACCTGGAACGTCAACTCCATTCGAAGCCGACTTCCACAGGTATTAACTTGGCTTGACGATGTCAAGCCAGAGCTCCTCTGCCTACAAGAAACAAAGGTAGATGATCCATTCTTTCCTCAAGAAGAATTTGCATCAAGGGGATATCACTTCAGTTTTCATGGCCAAAAGGCTTACAACGGAGTAGCACTTATAAGCATGCTTCCACTTGAAGATGTAAGAAAGGGATTCATAGGAGAACTTCCGACTAATAAAGAAGCCGCCATACTTAGTGAGCAAAAAAGAGTTATAAGTTCCTTGGTGGGGGGAATTCGTGTGGTAAATGTCTATGTTCCAAACGGGTCTGAATTAAATTCAGAAAAGTATAGCTACAAAATAAAATGGTTAAATTGCCTTGATCATTATTTAAAAGTACAAGCAAAGCGTGATGAGCCAATCTGCTTATTAGGCGATTTTAATATTGCATTAGAAGCAAGAGATATTCATAATCCCCAAAAGCTTTCAGGAGGAATAATGGCAAGCGATCAAGAACGAAGTGCACTTATTAATGTTTTAGGGGAAAGACTCACAGATGTTTTCAGGGTATTTGAACCTGACACTAATCATTGGAGCTGGTGGGACTACCGAAGTGGCGCTTGGGACAGAGATAAGGGGTGGAGAATTGACCACATTTATTTATCAGAAGAATTAATAATGCAAGCAAAAAATTGTATAATTGACAAGAAGACAAGAGGCAATTCAAAACCTAGCGACCATGCCCCAGTAATAGTAGAAATCTCTTGGCCTCAAATAGATGAAGATGAAGATGAAGATGAAGATGAAGATATTCTTGAGCTATTCAATTATTGATTTTAAATCAAACAAAAGTGATTTCATTAAGCATGTCCACTCTACCTATCTCTTCAGAAGAACACCTGCATATATACACCGTTGTCCAAGCCACCTCTCACCCTGAATAAAATGCGAAAAGTATGGGTATTAAGAAAACCCTCTAAGCAACTGTGACGGTGAATCAGCAGTTCGTCACAGTTTAAACGGACAGCTTTTGACGATTAAGCACACTAAATTTTCACAGCCGAAATCTCTTCAGACCCAGTCTAGGACTGTCCTGTCGAGCCCCGACAAGGAAACAAATCATGCCTTGCAACATGACAATTCACAAAGAGAGGTATAGAACCGTATAAAGGAGGTCGAGACGAAACTGACTCTTTTAGGCCAATATGGCCAACTGTGTTTATTAGCCCCTTGGCATCGGTCCCCGTGACAAACGCCTTGAACAACACTAATTCCCAAACAATCTTTCAAGCTGCTCAGGCACTGATGCCTGGTGGTGTGAGCTCTCCCGTAAGAGCCTTCAAATCAGTAGGAGGTCAACCGGTCGTATTTGATCGGGTTAAAGGCCCTTATGCATGGGATGTTGATGGAAACCGATTCATTGACTACGTAGGAAGCTGGGGACCAGCGATATGCGGGCATGCCCATCCCGAGGTAATCACTGCCCTTCAGGAAGCATTAGAGAAGGGGACAAGCTTTGGAGCCCCCTGTGAATTGGAAAACAAACTTGCAGAGATGGTTATAGACGCAGTACCAAGTGTCGAGATGGTGCGCTTTGTAAACAGTGGTACCGAAGCCTGTATGGCAGTGCTTCGACTAATGAGAGCTTTTACTGGTCGAGACAAAGTAATCAAGTTCGAAGGCTGCTACCACGGCCACGCAGACATGTTTCTAGTCAAAGCAGGCTCAGGAGTAGCAACCCTTGGCCTACCAGATTCTCCTGGAGTACCTCGTAGCACTACAGCGAATACCCTTACAGCTCCTTATAACGATCTAGAAGCTGTAAAAGAACTTTTTGCTGAAAACCCTGATGCAATTTCTGGGGTAATACTTGAGCCAGTTGTTGGTAATGCTGGATTCATAACACCTGAGCCTGGCTTCCTAGAAGGCCTCCGCGAGCTCACAAAAGAAAATGGTGCCCTGCTTGTCTTTGATGAAGTAATGACGGGCTTTAGAATCAGTTATGGAGGAGCTCAAGCTCGATTTGGCGTAACCCCTGACTTAACCACAATGGGGAAGGTAATTGGAGGAGGCCTCCCAGTAGGCGCCTATGGCGGACGAGAGGAGATTATGGCCATGGTGGCCCCAGCTGGCCCGATGTATCAGGCCGGAACACTTAGCGGCAATCCCTTGGCCATGACAGCAGGCATTAAAACCTTAGAACTGTTAAAACAAGAAGGAAGCTATGAGCGCCTAGAAACGGCCACTCAACGATTACTTGGAGGAATTATTCAATCTGCCAAAGAAGCAGGCCTTGCCATTACAGGCAGCAGTATCAGCGCAATGTTCGGCTTCTATCTTTGTGAAGGTCCGGTGAGAAATTTCGAGGAAGCAAAAGCAGCCGATACAGAGAAATTTGGCAAGCTACATAGAGCAATGCTAGAGCGTGGTATCTACCTAGCTCCAAGTGCATTCGAAGCAGGCTTCACATCACTTGCCCATTCAGACGATGACATAGACGTTACTTTAAAAGCCTTTCAAGAAAGCTTCTCAGCCATTGCATAGACATCGAGAAAGTTAATATTTTCCTGAAATAAATGGTAAAAAATAAACTTATTATGATTGAGCAAGATAGCTTCTTTTAATTAACTAAATCGTCTATGCAACTAATTTCTACCGCCTACTATTACAGGTGGATTTCCTCCTTTATTACCAGGAAGGGCAGGAACTACCTGCGTCTTCCCATCCCATTTATCTAAAAACAACTTAAACAAGACCTGGTCATCAAGACTTTTGTTGAGCGTCTCATATCTCAATGCTTCTTGCTCCGCAATCTTTACCTCTGTTTGTGCTCTTAAAAGCTGCTGCTCAGCTATTTGTTTTTGCTCAATAGCCGCTCTATATTCTTCTGCAATTTCCAACCCTGTCAGATCCAAACCTCTAACATCAACATAATCAAACTTGTCCAACTCTTCGGCAACAGTTCTTTCTACAATCTCCGAGATATCGCTCCACTTACTAGCAATAGTTACCAACTCGTATTGAGAGAAAACTGACTTAAGAGCCTTCAACAAAGAAGGTTGAATAATGCGAGGATATACTTCTCTATCATTATAAGCAATCGTGCTATAAACACGTCCTGCTTCACTAGGGCGAACGGCATATTTTATAGTCGCAGTAGCTTCTATTACCTGCAAATCTTTAGTAAGAGTTGCGAACTTTTCAGGTCTAACCTGAGTTCGAACATCAAAAGGAAAAACAGATTGAACAAAGGGGATTTTCAAATTAAGCCCAGGCAAGCGAGAGCGTCCGCTGACCTTGCCCAGTGTTGTCACTACACCCACTTGCCCAGCAGGCACAATAAACAAAGCCTGCGTAAGAAGCAAAAACCCTGTAAAAGAAAGGGCAAGCAAAAGAGTTGCAGCGCCCCCTGACCCATTTGGAGTGACGTTTCGAAAAGGTGTGGTCATGTTTCTTTTTATGTTTAGAAATTATATAAATATTTAGCCCATGCTGTCAGCATTCTCAATCAGATTCAGCAATCCAACACCACCAAGCAAGCGCACTTGGGGAAGAAAGTCCAGCCAGAATATCGACAAACAGAAAATGGATACTTACATTTAACAAAAATCAACCCTAACGACACTAAGTATATTGAATAAAGAGAATTAATTAAGGCTTTATAACTATAATCAGGATATTTCATGGATAAACCTATTCCTATGCATAATTTCTAATCCTTAGATTGACTCCTAGCATACTCCAAAACAGCAAGGTAAAGCGCTTCATCTATTTCCCTTATGTCATATTCGCTAGGCATAAATCCATGGAGATGTTCATGGACAACTATCCAAGAATAGCGTTCCATTTCCTTTATAGAAAAGCCCGCCATTTTAAAAGCCTTTAAAGCAAGGGATTTAACTATTTTTTCCTGCCGAGCTTCCATTGAAAGTTCCAAATCAAACGAATTTTTTCTTAGAAAGTTTTATTGAGAAGGCAAACCTAACAATTAACCATCTATCTATAATTCTCAAATTGAAGAGGAACCTCAAGTTCCTGCTCCTTCTCACGCAACAATTTAATTGTTGCCTGCAAATCATCCTTATTTTTCCCAGTTACCCGCAAGCTCTCCCCTTGAATTGCCACATTAACCTTCTTCAACTGATCCCTTATAGACTTACTTATCTTTTTAGCAAGCTCCTGACTTAATCCCTTACGCAAGTTAATCCTCTGAGAAACGCGATTTCCACTAGAAACTTCTGCTGGCTGAAAATCAAAAATCTTTAGCGACAAATTTCGCTTAGTCGCTTTTTGAAGCAAAACATCTTTAACTGCCTGCAACGTCATGTCACTGGCTGTGTTAACAACCAATAAAGCCTCCTCAAGCTCAATCTGAGTATTGGAATCCTTTAGGTCATAGCGCTGAGCTATCTCTCTACGTACCTGATCTATTGCATTGACAAGTTCCTGGCGATCAAATTCTGAAACGACATCAAAGGAATAAGTGCTAGCCATTCAAGAGGAATCCCCAAAGAATATTTTTCCCTTCTCATTATGGAGAAAAGAAGGTGCCTGACAATTTTTGTTTAGTTAAAATCAAATAAAATAATTAACCGTATACCTCTTTCATTGAGGGCAAGCTCAATCAAAGAACAATAAGCTAACAACCTTTCCCATATCCTCGGCACTATGACATGTTGCTAAAAGGGTTTCACTGTCATGAAAAGCAAAACAAATAAGCTGGTCGCATCTACTAATAATTTCTTGGTTACAAAGGCTACTTGCGATAGGTAAAGGCAAATCGTCATTATCAGCTTTCTCTATCAAGTGCAAAACTTCCGCCAGCTGATCACGAATTTCAGGGGCTTGTCGATCAAGACTCTGAGGAAGCAACACTGTTAATAAAGATGGGTCAACCTCTAAAACTCCCCTAATCACAGCAGCATTTACTCCTTGGGATCCAGAAGTAATAAGCGAATGACCTTCCTGAGCAAGAGAACGTGCAATAAGTTCTACAAGATGAATGGCAACTACAGGTACGTGCCGACTACCTAGAAAAGCTATCCGTCTTTTCCCCTTGTCCTGCAACAAGGCCAATTCCTGGGCAAGTGTATCTACACGACCTAGGGCAGGAAGATCCAGGGACCTACTCAAGGCCATTCCCATAAAACTGGTTTGAAACTAGCAGCTTCTAAGCACTAAAATGCAGTCCAAGTGTATGAAATAGTCGATCCAAATCACAATGTTCTTCCACCAATCTGAACGCATAAGTCGCTTTTACTGCCTCATGTAATCGAACATGGCCAAAAGCTTGTTCAATCACTTCAACCGTTGCCAAAGTGTCATGATCAACTTTTAGCAGGGGCACCTCTAGCTCTTCAGCCCTATTGATTAACTGAGGCAAAGGTTCCCCTGCACCAGTCAGAATTAAACACTGAGTAGACGCCTCAAGAGCAGCCAATTGGATATCTGTCCTGTCCGCCCCTGTCACAACAGCCATATTGCGACGCCTTCGGAAAAATTCCATGGCTGAATTCACGTTCATTGCTCCAATACACAAGGTTTCAACCAATAACTCCAACCTTTCCGAGCAGCAAATAACCCTTGCATCAAGGCGCCTTACTAACTCCCCAACAGTGACACTTCTCAGGAGTGGTGATCGAGGCATTACACCAAACACCACCATCCCAAGCCCTTCTAAAGAAGGAACAACAGTTTTTTCAAGCTCCTCAACCTCATCTGGATTGACTGCATTTAAGACAATTCCTATAAGACGATCCCCAAGTTGATGCTTCGCTGCAAGCAAAGCATCAACACTGCGACTGTCCTCCCAAAGATGCACAAGCACTACATGAGCATCAAGTCCTCTAGAGACTTGTTCAAGACTTAATCCATACAAAAGCCCTTCATGCAAGCTTCCAGCGGCCTCAAGTATTGTCAGCCCTTCAAACGGAGCTGCAAGTTGATTGCGAAGCGTTTCGAATCCTTCACCTGCCTCAAGCCGGGCTTCGGCAAGACGCCTATCCGCTGAAGAAGGAGCTAAAAGGTGAAGAGAAGGAATTAACTGGCCCTCGTTTAATCCAAGAATGCTCCCAACAAAACGTACATCGTCATCTATCAAAGGATTCGGAAGAAAGTCAGCGTTATTCGCAAACTCAAAGCTAGTTGCTAAAGGTTTTCCAAATCGAATCCTTTGCTTTGCCGCCATTAACTGACGAGCCACTCCAAGAACCACTGCCGACTTGCCACTAAAGGGTTCACACGATCCGATCAATAAGGTCCTACCCATGACCGGACTCCTTATTCCTCTATATGAATAATTTTAGGCCTTCAAGACAACTTCTTGACTCCCAAAAATAAAAAAAAATCTATTCATCTCTATATTTGTAGCAATGAATCATTTTCAATTAGAATTAATTTGTAAGTTTAAAAAAAACTCTTACCGGAATTGATTCAGAAAATTTCACTAGGCCTCCCAATTTAAGGGAATGCGACAAACCCAAACATCTAAAAGTCCATGGGCTAATTGCCGCATAGGTATTACTGGGGCCAATGGGAGCCTGGGACGTGCCCTAACAAATAAGCTTCGAGAAAAAGGGGCTGTAATAATTGGCTTAACCCATGGAGAAGTTCCTGTTCACGATTTTCCAGAGGAAGGGCCTCAAGAATGGGTTAAATGGAGCTGTGGCCAAGAGGTATCTCTTGAAAGCACACTTGCAAAATTAGATATTCTAATTCTGAACCATGGGATCAACCCAAAAGGCAGCCAAAGTCAAAATGATCTCAACAACGCACTTGAGATAAATGCATTAAGTAGCTGGCGCTTAATGGAGTGCTTTGAGAAACATGCAATCAACCAAAATAAAGTGGAAAAACGGAAAGAAATTTGGGTCAATACCTCAGAAGCAGAAATCCAACCGGCCCTTAGCCCTGCATACGAGATAAGCAAGCGTTTACTAGGTCAACTTGTCAGTATTCGTTGGAGCAACCTTAAGTCAAATCAACAAAACCACTTTACTATTCGAAAACTTGTTCTGGGACCATTCCATTCAGAGCTAAACCCATTAGGGATAATGTCTGCCAATTGGGTGGCCACCCAGATAATTAAACAAGCAGAATTTAATTTAAATCTAATAATAGTCACTCCAAACCCGTTAACCTATATAGCAATGCCCTTAACTGAACTTTTTCGATCTATTTATTCTCAACTTATGAACAAGTACTTTCAGAACAATTAAGTCAATAAATACAAACTGAATATTTCTTTACTGCCCTCTATCAGTAAGGATCTCACATCCATCATTAGTAACAAGAATAGTGTGTTCCCACTGAGCAGAAAGGCTTCCATCTTTTGTTACCACTGTCCAACGATCACGAAGGGTCCTGCAACCCTTTCCACCTTCATTAAGAATTGGCTCAACTGCGAGTGTCATACCTGGTCGCAATGTGACATTTGGCAGCTGGTCAGTTCGAAAATTGAACACCGAAGGCTCCTCATGAAGATTGCGTCCTACTCCATGCCCTGTGTAATCCTCTACAACGCTATAACCATTTTCTCTAACATGATCTTCAATAGCTCCAGCGATATCAAGGAGAGTGTTCTTAGCTTTAACCTGCTTAAGCCCTGCAATTAGAGATTCCTGAGCAACCCTGCTCAAGTCCTTGGCTTTGCTAGAGACTTCTCCTACGCAGATAGTTATACAACTATCTCCGTGATATCCGTCGAAATACGCACCTGTATCAACCTTAAGCAGATCCCCAGGCTTTATAACTCGCTTTTCACTAGGGATGCCATGAACAACCTCATTATTAATACTCGCGCAAATGCTTGCCGGGAAGCCGTGGTAACCCTTAAAACTCGGGACAGCTCCCATTTCTCTAATTCTTTTTTCTGCAAAAGCATCAAGTTCACCAGTGGTCTGACCAGGCTCAACAATTGAGTTGATCTCTCTAAGCACAGTCGCAACAATTTTGCTGGCCTTGCGCATGATTTTGATCTCCCTTGCAGATTTAATTTCTATTCCCCTGCGCTGATTTATGCGCGGACCCGTGGATGTAACACGAGCGCTTGAGCTTGAAGCGATTAGATCAGCGAAGAGTTTCATAGTGCTCAAAGATAAAACAGTTGCTACGCAATGAATGTGGACGTTTCGATTCGAAAAATGGATTCTATTTACCTAACCTGATCGATTGCTGACTCCGTGGATAATTCTTCCAGTTTCAGTCACTATTCACCCCTCGCGTCAGGCAGTTGCTCCTCAATAAAAATTAGGGGGATTAGTTAGGTACTTGGTTTCACGCCCTATTGAAGGCATACAGGTAAATACCAAAAACCGCAAGCAGAACATCTAAATAGTGCTTCTCAATAACCTAGAACTTCTATAGAGGCTATTCATCGGCTTGAGCTTTTTTCATAAAAGCACTTTCAAAATCGCAAACCTCAAAAACTGTCAACCTTTGATTAGCGAGAAGTTAGTATGGTGCTTTGCTGAGTCAAGCCGGAGCTGGGATGGAAGATGATTCTAAAGACACCTCTGTCAAAGAGGAATCGGAGAAGGACGCAACTAAAGCTAAAGCAGCTACGTCAACCTCAGATCAATTGAAAACCACAAACTCAGCACAAGAAGGAAATCTCAAAGTTAGTGCTGAAGAACTAATTCGTCAGTTTGAGGCAGCACAACAAAAAAACAATCTGCCAGAAATCTATGTCGGAGATACTGTCCGAGTTGGAGTGAGGATCAGTGAAGGGAATAAAGAGCGTGTGCAGCCTTATGAAGGTGTTGTGATCGCAAAACGGCATGGAGGGCTAAATGAAACAATTACCGTCCGTCGTATTTTTCAAGGTATAGGGGTAGAAAGAGTATTCATGCTTCATAGCCCCCAAGTGGCCTCCATAAAAGTTGAGCGCCGCGGTAAAGTAAGAAGAGCGAAGCTTTTTTATCTGCGGGAACGGGTGGGCAAAGCCACCCGCGTGAAGCAGCGCTTCGATCGCTGAGGTCTAGGCCTCCGTTCAATCCAAATGACGTCGCCCTAGGCGATAGTCCGCTGGTCTACAAATGCGCCGTTAGTTCAGTTGGTAGAACGCAGGTCTCCAAAACCTGATGTCGGGGGTTCGAGTCCTCCACGGCGCGTCAGATGCCCCTACCTGCACTTTCCTAGTTTTGATAATGGAGCTGGATCTTCAACCTGGTGATGTCGTGAAAGTGCTCGAGTCGGCCGCTCTCGGTTGGGTTCGTGCACGAGTAATTCGAGTTAAGTCCGGAGGCAGAGTGGTCGTCCAAAGCGATCAAGGACGAGAATTTACCGCTCGAGGAAACCAAGTGCGCCTAATAGAGCCAGCGGGATTCCGCCCTTGAACCAGTCAATAGTTTTTTGATATTGACCTTAAGCAATATCAAAAAACTATTGCCTACCAAGAACTTCTAAAAATAAAGATGCCTTACAAAGGCTGGTGTCTTATAGGCCTTCATTTTTGAAACAATTCTTGCTGCAAATCAAGAATTGCCATAAGTCTTGGAATGAAAGCTTCAGCAAATTTAAATTTGCGATTACTAACAAGAAATTAAAGACATCACAATAACCGCCCCTTCAAGTTGACGTGAGGTACTGATTAGGTTGATACTTCATTCGTCGTGTACACGACATAGGTCAGCCTCAATCAGGTAAGTCACCGAAGGCCTAAACCGCTGGGACCGTAGTTCAATTGGTTAGAGCACCGCCCTGTCACGGCGGAAGTTGCGGGTTCGAACCCCGTCGGTCCCGTACCCAATACAGAGAACAACTTTGAAGGTAAGAGTTCGGCTTGCCCCTAGTCCTACGGGCACCCTTCATATAGGGACCGCAAGAACCGCACTATTCAACTGGTTATATGCCCGTCATCTAGGAGGAGATTTTCTGGTCCGGATCGAAGACACTGACAAAGAAAGATCAAAATCCGAATACACAAAAAATATTCTCGAAGGGTTGAATTGGCTTGGCATTAACTGGGACGAACCCCCAGTTTTACAAAGCAAAAACTTAAGTGCTCATCAAGACAACATCAAAATCTTGCTTGATCAAGGGCTGGCATACAGATGCTTTGCGACAGAAGAAGAGCTAGAAGAAATGAGAGCCGCTCAGAAATCACAAGGAAAACCTCCTCGTTATGACAACCGCCATAGAGATCTCAGTCAAAATGAGCAAGAAGCCTTCAAACAAAAAGGAAGAACAGCTGTAGTCCGTTTCCGAATAGACAATGAGGCCTTTATTGAATGGGACGATCTAATTCGCGGCCCCATGTCATGGAAAGGTGAAGATCTAGGAGGAGATATGGTCATATCAAGAAGAGCCCCGGCCGAAGAAATCGGCGAGCCCCTTTACAACCTTGCTGTTGTCAGTGATGACTCAGCGATGGGAATCACGCACGTAATCCGTGGGGAAGATCACATAGCCAACACAGCCAAGCAAATCCTTTTGTATAAGGCTATGAAGCTAAATATCCCTAAGTTCGCCCATACTCCTCTAATACTTAATAAAGAAGGCCGAAAACTTTCAAAAAGGGATGGAGTAACTTCTATCAATGATTTCCAGGAATTGGGATATACATCAGAAGCCCTTGTCAATTATATGGCCCTCTTGGGTTGGTCTGTTCCAGAAGGAATGGAAGAGCGGTTTACTCTTCAAGAAGCAGCAAAGGCCTTTAGTTTTGAACGAGTAAATAAAGCTGGTGCAAAATTTGACTGGGACAAGCTGAATTGGCTAAATGCTCAAGTGATTCATGGTTGGTCTAATGAGGTTCTACTGAAAAATCTTAGTCCCCTGTGGGTGCAATCAGGATGGCAATTACCTCCCAAGGACTGGTGCATAAAACTTGTAGAACTACTTCGCCCATCTCTTATTTTAATTAAAGATGGCTTAAATCAGGCAAGTCCTTTTTTTGAAGAACCAACCCTGCAAGAAGACGGAAATAAACAACTACAACAAGAAGGAGCCAAAGAATCAATTAAGGAACTTTTAATCCAACTAGATAAAACCCCTTGGGATGGAATTCAAAGTAATCAGGCTAAAGAAATCCTTGCAATCACTGCTAATTCCGCAGGCATTAAAAAAGGTTTACTGATGAAAAGTCTCAGAGCAGCACTTCTTGGAACAATGAATGGTCCTGATTTAATTACAACCTGGGGACTATTGGCTCGAATCGGTAAGGACAGGAAGCGACTTATTAGCAGGGTCTAAGGCATCTTTCTGCATTAATTCATCTTCATTTGCTAGCAAACCCAATGCCTGAGCAAGTGGCTTAGCTGTAAGTCCCTGTATTCCAACAGTCATAAGGATTGTAAGGAATACCAATCCCTGAAGTCGACCTGCACCAAGTACTCCTGCTTGTTCAAGTCTAATTGCAAAAAGAGAGGCCACAGCTGCAGTTACGATTCCTCGTGGAGCCAACCATCCCAAGAACAATTTCTGCCGAATGTCCAAAGGAAGGCCAATAGTGGCAAGACTTACAGCAACAGGGCGCACCACCAACATTAAAAACAGCACACAAGTAATACCTCCCCAACCAAGGGGACTTAATTCTGCCCATGAAACATCTGCCGCCAATAAGGGGAACAACATTGTTATTGCGAGCTGAGCAAGTTCTCTAATTAACTGATCTAATTGATTTGCCTCTGTTGCAGGCCTGCGACCAACGACAAATCCAGCAGCGACAGAAGCAGGCAAACCTGATTCAGGCAAAAGCCATTCGCATAAGCCATATAAGAGAAAAAGCACTCCAAGAGTGATTTGCAACCTTAGTCCCACTGAAGAATTAGGCCCTACTCGCTTCAAACCTTCCGAAAGGACCCAACCTGCAAGGCAACCTATAAATACACCTCCACCCAATCTTGCGAAGAGGCCTAGGGCTACTTCTCTCCACCCGTGCAAATCTCCAACCAACAACTCCAACAACAACAAAGCGAGTACAGCACCGACTGGTTCAAGTACCAAACCCTCAGCCTCAAGGACATCTCCCAAAGGCGAGGCAAGGCGAATCTGTTGAACAAGAGGGGTTACCACTGTGGGCCCAGTAGCTAAAACAATCGCGCTATAAACAGATGCAACCGGCCAACCCAAGCCAGCAAACCAATGTGCAGCAAGAAGACCAGCAGCCAAAGACACTACAAGTCTTATAAGAGAAATTCGCAATACCGTGGCCTTTATGGTGTCTCCTGGAAGGCGAAGGTTTAGCCCTCCATCAAACAGAACAAGACTCACCAAAAGTCCAACAATCGTCTCAATCCCCTGTCCCAAGTCAAGGGGCTCAACCAAACCAAGACCAGATCTCCCAATAAGAAGACCTGAAAGCAGCAGTAATACGACCCCAGGCAAACCAGAAATAGCCGCCAAAAGCCTTGCTCCCGCTCCCGCGAAAACGGTTATGCCCCAGAGCAGCCCCAACCGCTCAGGAGTCATAGAGAGTTACGAACAAAAGTTCGGCCCTAATTAAAAAACTTGATGATGAGCGCAATAACAAAAATTCGCCCTCCATCTCATTAAGTAGCACTTTTGCTAATCCACCAATTAGGGAGGCATTAACTATTCCCCTATATAACTACATAAGCCCCCAAAAGGTAGTGGAATTAAATTCTTTAACTCTGAAGACTCAATCTTCAAGATCAATCCCCTAAAAGAAGTTAGGGGGATGTCTTGTATTTTTCAAACACTCTAGTGACTCTTCAAAGATGAAATGAGCTTATCCCGCTATCCAGTGAATTGATTTAAGGACAGCACTTCTAGGTAAATACAACGGATGGCGAGGATGTCCTTGCGAAGTAAAGCCAATTGCCAATGGGCCAAAGGCATTAGGACAAAGTTTTGAACGTTCAATGAAATAGATGTCCAACAGACTTAAGACTTGAAGATTTCTTTTTTTAAGAGATCCACCAGCTCCCCAGCCAAGCCAAAGATCCCAAAACGGACTATTTGCCCAATATCTAGCAAAAAAAGTGAGGTAAGAATCGTTTTCTGCCCCAATTGGATCAGATGAATGCCTAAGTTCCGAAGGGGATTTAGATACTCTGGCGAACAAGTTAGCAACTACAAGCTTCCCATACCCCCAGCTATCACAAAAGCCTAAAAGCCTCCTTAGCGTTGGGTCATCGTTATAGGCATTAGCCAAAGATGGATTTAAACCTATGTACAACAAAGTTCTTCCCTTACTTCTAAGAATTCGCTTAAGCCACCATCTATAACGACCACATGAACTAAAAGATGCCTCAGAGGTGAAGTAATTCGAGACTGGCTTCAAGGATACGTTTACTTGCATTTCCATCTCCATATGGGTTTAGTTGTTTTCCCAAGGGTTTGTACACAAAAGGATCTTCGAGCCATCGAGATGCCTCTTCAACGATGCTTTCAGAGCTCGGCCCTACTAAAGAGGCCAACCCAGCATTAATAAGCTCAGGTCGTTCAGTTGTCCGCCTAAGTACCAAAACAGGTTTACCGAAAGCCAAAGCCTCCTCCTGCATTCCTCCAGAATCAGTTAGTAATAAAGAGCATCCCTTTAATGCTGCCAATAAGCTGGAGTATTCCAAAGGTTCAGCAAGTTCTACTCGAGGATGATTACCAAGCAGGTCCTTAAGAGGCTCTCTAACAATAGGATTTCGATGCAGTGGCAAAAGTAAAGCAGTATCCCGATAAAGTTCCAATACCTTTAGAAAACCCTTGGCAATTTCAATAAGAGGTTTCCCCCAATTTTCTCGACGATGAACAGTAGCCAATAGAACACGATAATTTGCTGAACTAAGCCCAGGAAATTTAACCTTATCCAACTGATCACCAATCAAAGCTATTGCATCAAGAATTGTATTTCCAGTAACAAATACTTTACCTAAAACACCAGAAGACTTGAGGTTCTCTTCCGACTTAATTGTGGGTGCGAAATGAAGATGTGCTAACTGAGAAATTAGCCTTCGATTTAATTCCTCTGGATAAGGATCAAATATATCATCTGTACGAAGACCTGCCTCTACATGGCATACAATTACTTGTTCATAAAAGGCCGCCAAAGCTGCTGCGAATGCTGTAGTAGTATCCCCATGTACAAAGACAAGATTAGGTACGAATTCATTAAACTCTAAGCGTAAGCCTTCTAATATTTTGCACGTAATATGTGTGAGGCTCTGACTTGAAGTCATTAGATCTAGATCATGATCAGGATATATTCGAAATAAGTTCATTACTTGAGCCACCATCTCTCTATGCTGACCAGTCATGACGACACGAGTCTTCAAAGCATAACAAGCCTGAAACTCTTTGATCACTGGGGCAAGCTTAATAGCTTCTGGACGAGTACCAAGAACAAATGTGACTAGAGGTGAACCATTCATAAGGGAAGGAAGACTCCATGATCCTAGGACTTGCTAAGCAAAGACAGGGAAAGGACATAGCGATTCCTAAGGAGCTGCTAAGTACAAAATAAAACCAACAAAAATAAGATCTAAGCCTAATACAATTCAAAAGTGATTTATATTTTCTTATAGACAACTTAGTTACGCATAGTATTTTTTCTATCCAAGTCAATCTTCTAGATTTGAAAAGGATTATTTGCCCATTTCAAGTAAAGGGCTTTTTCAAGATATCAAAAGGAAGCAACCCACAAATGAAAAATTATTTTATTCATCGGCCAATTAACCAATGAGCCAAAATCAAGGCACTTAAACCAACAGACAAGCCAAACATAGCCATCCTTCCATTCCATATTTCAGCTTGTGGAGTAAAGCCTCTTCTCCAAGAGTTCAATTCTCCTTTGCTAACAGGTTCAGCTAATGCTCCTGGTTCAGTTTCAGATTCAGAATCCATAACTCTTTCAATGAGAAATGACCTCAGATCTTTTTCAGAAAGGTGGGCTTGCCTGGTACAACAGATCTGATTGATCTAAAGGCCAACGAGGTGAAACGCCAAGCTCCAGAGAACTAGTAGTTACCCCTGATTCTAGGCGGATTAAGGCAGCTGCGCCGATCATGGCCGCATTATCAGTACAAAATTGCATTGGAGCCAAATGAACCTCAACACCTTCTTTTAATGCTTCCTTGGAGACCATCTCTCTGAGACGCTTGTTAGCTGCAACACCACCCACCAAAACCAAGGTCTTTACTTCTTGATCTCGAGCACAAAGGAAACTCCTTTGAACCAAAACCTCAGCAACAACTTGCTCAAAACTTGCAGCCAAATCCTTAATCGGAAGTGACTTGTCAGATGCTTCTAGGGATTGCACTTTGCGTAGCATTGCTGTTTTCAGTCCACTAAATGAAAAGTCATATGGATAAAACCCCCCTCCAGGGATAGAGACTCGTCCTTTTGGCAAAGAAAACCTAAAGGGATCTCCACCCTCAGCCAATTTTTCAATAGCTGGTCCACCTGGATAAGGAAGCCCAAGCAAACGTGCCACCTTGTCAAAGGCCTCACCAGCCGCATCATCATGGCTATATCCCATTCGTTGGTATTGACCAGCTTCGGTCACATAAATCAACTCTGTATGTCCCCCACTAACCAACAAAACCAAGAAAGGAAACTTTGGAGGTTTTTTCGTTAGGAAAACAGATGCAAGATGACCCTCTAAATGATGCACTCCTAAAAATGGCACCCCATGTAATGCAGAAAGAGTTCTAGCCGTTACAGAGCCGACCATTAGAGCCCCTGAAAGCCCAGGAGCAACGGTTGAAGCAACTGCATCTAAATCTTTAATCTTGCAATCTGCCTGGATCAAGACTTTATTAATAAGAAACGGAAGCGCCTCTAAATGCCTTCGTGAAGCAATTTCAGGTACCACTCCCCCCCATTTGGAATGCTCCTCCACCTGTGAAGCAATAGAACTGGCCAATAAATTGATTTTGCCCCCCTCCCTAAGAACCACAGCTGCAGCAGACTCGTCACAACTTGTTTCGAGGGCGAGCACTGTTTGCATGGTGTCGCTGTATCTCATATAACTTGGATGTGTGACACTCTGACCAAATAGGTCAGTCTTTAAAAGGGTAGAACTAATGCGTCGTCTCTTCGCCTTTCTGCTATCGGCTTTCCTGGTACTCGGGTTAGCGCCTATAGCTAACGCTGGGCCAGAGTTAAATCCAGACCGAGATAGCACCACATTCACTGCTACTGGTCTTACCCAATGCTCAGAAAATGCTCGTTTTCAAGAACGTGCTAATTCTGCATCGACTCCTCAGGCAATTGCCAGATTTGAGCGTTATGGCCAAGCCTCATGTGGTGATGATGGCCTCCCACATCTAATAGTTGCTCCTACAATCGAACCGTTTGGAGCTGCCGCAAATAGAGGTCACGAAGGTGACGTCCTTATCCCAGGACATATTTTCCTCTATGTTGCTGGAATTATTGGCTGGTCAGGCAGGGAATACCTCAAGCTTTCTAGAGCATCTAAAGATGCTGCAGATAAAGAGATCTTCCTAGATCCTGACATCCTCAGGATTGCATTGGTCAAAGGCGCTCAATGGCCCCTTGAGGCAGATAAAGAAGGTAAGAGTGGAGAACTACGTGAAAGTGACAACAACATCACTGTGTCACCTCGCTAAAGTTAAGCTCCTACAACAACCCTCAAAAAAACACCTACCTCCAAAGCACCTATTTATTAGTCATGTCAAATTCCCCACATAAAGGCCCTTACTACGATAAGCACAAGATCTTCAGATCAGTCCCCGTAGTTGGTGCAGGCTGGGTACTATTCACAGCAGGCTATCTAGTTGAATTCCAACGTTTTCATCCAGACCTCCTGTTCCATCCTCTAACTGGCGGCTTCTAAAAATATAAGTTTGAGACAAATCAGATCTCAATCAAGAGCTTTATTAAAAGGTCCCTTTCGGGACCTTTTTTTTTACAATTATTTTTCAAATTAAAGCTTAAATCCTTTTTCTTTACTCATCTTTCCTAAAAGTCAACCCCATATTTCTCTCTAATTCCATTAATGCAACTTGAATATCATCATTAATTACAACAACATCAAACTCGTCCTTTGCCATTAGTTCTTCTCTAGCTCTTGCCAAACGACTTTGAATAGCTTGTTCCGTATCAGTAGCTCGCCCACGAATGCGACTCTCAAGCTCCTCAAAAGTTGGTGGAGCAATAAATATTAGCAATGCTTCTGGAAAGTTCTTCCTCACTTGCCTAGCACCTTCCAGTTCGATCTCCAGCAAAACCGGCCTACCTTCAGATAACTTTTGGTGAACAGGCCTACTTAAGGTCCCATAAGAATTTCCAGCAAATTCTGCCCATTCAAGAAAACCTTGATCCTGAATTAATTCAACAAAACGATCTCTTGTCAAAAAAAAGTAATCCTCACCATCTTTTTCTCCTTCCCTTGGAAGCCTTGTAGTTGCTGATACTGACATCCAAATTTCTTCATATCGCTTTAAAAGAAGCCTCACCAAGGTGCCCTTCCCAACTCCACTAGGGCCGGTTAGAACCGTTAACCTGCAAATGGAAGTAATTTGAACCATTCATCTCATCAAATCATTTATAAGTTAACCAAGCTTTTTGCAAAAGAGGTTCAAACTAAGTAAATGGGCTCTCCAGCACTTCAGGTAATGGATGTAACCAGCCTTCGTGCTGTGATCGCAGATATTAATAAACAGATTCTGCCTAGCCGATTCGAGAAAGCCCAACAACCAGAACCTAGTACTCTTCAGATTGGATTTCGATCATTAAAAGGTCTAACTTGGTTAGAGCTCAGCTGGGGAGCAGATGCCCCAAGGCTTGTACAAATACAACCCCCTTCCTCTATAGGAAGCGAAAGCACACTCGCCAAGCAAGTTCAATACGGCCTACGTCAATTAGCACTAGTGGAGCTAAAGCAAAAAGGATTTGAAAGGGTTGTTGAGTTTAGACTTTCGGTCAGACCAGGAGAGCCAATACAAAGGACGCTAGTACTTGAATTAATGGGGCGACATAGCAATATTTTGCTCCTGGATAAACAACGTCGAGTCATAACATTAGGCCGCCAAGTTCGTGAGCACCAATCTCGAATAAGACCTATAGGAACTGGAGATATGTATGTGCCACCTCCTCAATTAAAAGGGATAGAACCAAGCGAGAATGAGTCTTTTGAACGCTGGAAAGAGAGAATTTGTCTAATACCCATCAAACTTAAAAAAGCCCTACAAGATAGTTATCAAGGCATCAGCCCCTCACTGGCACTTCAAATAGCCAATGAGGAAGCAGATAAGGCGTCTCAGCTTCTTGATCTACCAGTCCAGGAAATATCTGAAACGACATGGCATCATCTATACCAAAGATGGTGTATATGGCTAAGAAAGCTTGAACACAATAATTTCAACCTTTACTTTGATGGACCGACCACCTTCAGGGTTTGGAAATGTGAATCATTGGAATCATCATCAAGACAAGGGTTAAGCCTCAAACTAGGCCTCTACTACCGAAAGCATCTTGATTTAAAAAATGTCAGACAGAAATCTCAAGAAATCAAAACCAATGTTCACAAGCTAAAAGGTCAAGAAGAGCATGCCCTTTTAGAACAAGAGATACTGCTAGAGAAAACCTTTGAAAATAAAATATTGCAAAATCAAGCAGACGAATTGCTATGCCTTCAATCACCTTGCAAAGATAAAATTAAAGAAGCGCAAAAGTTATACTTAAAAGCAAGAAAACTCCGCAGGGCAATACCAATACTCAAAAAGCGTATTGACCATCACCATCAACGTTTACAAATAATTCAACAAACCGAAGTTTTTTTAGAGAGTCTTCTCATTAATCAATGGGAAGAGGAATCAGAGAAATTAGAAAGGCTTTGTGATTTACAACAAGAGGTGGAAGAATATCTATCCAAACCACAACAAAATCGCAAGAATGCATCCAGCAATAAAAGTAAGCCACCCAAACCCTTACAGGTAAAGAGTCCTGGAGGATTAATTATTCAAATCGGTAGGAACCATCGTCAGAACGAATTCATCAGTCTTCAAAAAGCACGGAATGGAGATCTATGGTTCCACGCACAGGAATGTCCTGGAAGCCATGTTGTCTTAAAAGCATCTGCGGGCATTGCTGAAGAAGAAGATTTACAGCTTGCAGCCGACTTGGCTGCTTTCTTCAGCCGCGCGAAAGGGAATCACCGTGTGCCAATTATCATGGTACCAACCCAGCAATTGCAAAGGATTCCAGGTGCCATTCCTGGCACTGTTCGCCACCGAGGTAGCAGTATTTGCTGGGGGGTGCCCTCTAGAGGGGACCAAAAAGTAAACCCTCAACCTCACTCAAAAAACAGATCTAACAAGTCTTCGTAAAGGCATCTAGTTCATAACGTTTTCTGTCAATCTCAACTTGGGTCAATTGAGCGTTGGTAAAGCAACCCTATTCAGAAAAAAGGGTGAAGAAGGTTCAAACAAATTAAGAAGACCCGTCAAGCATTTGTTACCAAAAAGGCTAGTTGAAGTTTTGCGAGCATTTGCTAAAAGGCTTCAAAGAGTTTGCAATGTCTTATTATCCATTCCAATTAGGAACGCTTGAAATGAATTTCCTTCTAGGCACACATGAATTCTTAGGAAATCATACTTTTGCTGAATTTTTGATTGGCTATATTTTTGGAGGTGCGCTAATAATTGGTGCTCCAACGGTATTTCTCCTTCTGGTTTTCATAAGTGCTCTAATGAAAACCAATGGCAAAATGGGTGGCTATAGAGAATTTGAAGTTTATGGAGCGTCGAGCTTAAATGATTGCCCTCCATTCCTTCTCCCTGATCCAACAGCTCCCAATGAAGGCAAAAACAATTCTCGTCAAAGAAACTCCAGGAGGGTAAACTCTTAATTCTATAAAGATGCATACATTGCAATTACCAAAAGAGAACAAAGAAGACGCCTCTTAACAAGAGAAGGTTTAATTCCATTTTAAGCCTTTTGCTTACAAAGATCTGACGAGTATGCCATTAATAGAAGAAATTAAATCACTTTCTTTTAAGTGATTTAATTTCAATGATAGCTTTGAATATATTACTGAAAATTAATATTTAAAAAAGTCCTAGCAGAATCGCAAATAGAAAGCGCATTAAAGATTTCTCAAATGCAGCTCATTAACTCTTACTCTTAAGGAAGTTTTTTACCTTTACTCTGAACAGCCCTGAAGAACAAACAGATACAGTTCAACCGGCCCCAAAACCGATTCACGTTGTTGGGAAAGGAAAGAGTGTCGTGCCTCGGGATGTTGAAATGCCCCTGGCTGATCACCTCGAAGAGTTAAGACAGAGGGTACTAAGAAGTCTGATCGCAATAGTTTTATTTGCTGCTTTCAGCCTTTTATTTGTAAAGCCTCTAGTTCGACTTCTTGAGGCTCCAGCAGGTTCGAGCCGTTTCCTACAAGTCGCTCCAGGAGAATTTCTATTCGTTTCAATCAAAGTTGCTGGCTATGCAGGTCTGACTGCAGCACTGCCTTACATCCTTTATCAAGGACTTGCTTTTATTTTACCTGGCCTAACCCAAAGTGAAAGGAGATTGATTGCACCAGCAGTTGCTGGATCGGCAATTTTATTTTTTTTAGGTTTGTTATTTGCCTGGTGGGCACTTCTCCCTGCAGCCCTCAAATTCCTAATTAGTTATGGCGCAGATGTTGTTGAACCACTTTGGTCAATTGAAAGGTACTTAGACTTCACTCTCCTACTTATGCTTGCAACAGGATTAGCCTTTCAACTTCCAGTACTCCAATTGTTATTAGGCGTGCTAGGGCTATTGCAATGGAAAAAAATGCTTTCCAGCTGGCGTTGGGTAGTAGTTTGTGCCGGCTTGGCTGGAGCCGTACTTACTCCCTCTACTGACCCCATAACAATGTTATTGCTTACAACAGCAATAACAGCATTATTTCTGATTGGAGTAGGACTTGTTGCCCTTGCAGATCAATTCAAAGAGAAAATTCCTCTAATAAACACTGATCAACCTTCATCCTCAAAGTAAGAGCTTTTCCTAATCTAGGTTTTTGATCAACACTGCTGAGCCATTGCCTTACCAAAGCAGCCTGACCAAATCGATTGACGACCTCAACCACTCCAGCAATACGTAATTTATAAGTAATCTCATCAAATGGGAAAGATTGTTGCTCCAAAAAAGCCCACATAACTTGTAGGTAAAGAAATCCATCGCGAATTAGCAGTCGCATGTCGTAACTAGCCCCCCATCTCGCATGAAGGCACTCAATCACCTCTTCAACCTCTAAAGGGGATTCAGGATCTAAAGTTTTTTTCCAAAACATTCAATCCAAATCCAAAGCCATAGAGAAACTCCTGTTTTTATAAATCGAGACAAGACCTTCACAGTCCATAATGGTCTGCAATGTGAGATGCGTAAACATCCGTCATGACGCAAATGTCCTCTAGCGATGTTCCTTCTATGGGTCGCAGGCAGTTCATGAACCTGCTGACCTTTGGAACAGCTACAGGAGTTGCCTTAGGTGCCCTTTACCCAGTTGCCAATTACTTCATGCCTCTCAGAAGTGGAGGTGGTGGTGGTGGGACAAGTGCAAAAGATGAGCTAGGCAATCCAGTCACAGCAAGCGGGTGGCTCACCAATCACCCTGCTGGAGATCGAAGTCTGGTTCAAGGTCTTAAAGGCGACCCTACTTATCTAATCGTTGAAGGCGCTGAGGCTATTGGTAGTTTCGGGATTAATGCAATCTGCACCCACCTTGGATGTGTAGTGCCTTGGAATAGTGGGGCAAATAAATTTATTTGTCCTTGCCATGGCAGTCAATACGATTCAAACGGCAAGGTTGTAAGAGGACCGGCTCCCCTATCTCTTGCACTGGCACACATCGACATCGACAACGACAATGTTTTTGTAAGTCAATGGAATGAGCAAGACTTCCGCACAGGCGACAAACCCTGGTGGACATAGCTTTAACTATTCAGAAACACCACCTGGTCGGCACTTCACCAATTTCTACTCGCACCCATGCGTCGAATCCTTACTCTCACCATCGCCTCATTTGTCCTAGGACTTTCAATATTTTTCGCACCTTCAGCTAGCTGGGCATATCCTTTCTGGGCACAGCAAAACTATCAGAACCCAAGGGAGGCGACAGGAAAAATCGTTTGCGCAAACTGTCATCTAGCAAACATGACAACTCAAGCAGAGGTACCTCAATCTGTTGGTGCAGATAGTGTTTTTAAAGCTGTAGTAAAGGTCCCATACAAGGCAAATACAACCGAGATCGGTGCAGATGGAAGCGATGTACCCCTACAAGTAGGAGCAGTAGTAATGCTTCCCGATGGATTCAAACTTGCGCCTCAGGAACGCTGGACAGAAGAAATTAAAGAAGAAACAAAAGGTGTTTATTTCAGCCAATACAGTGAAGAGCAAGAAAACATTATTTTGGTCGGCCCACTCCCAGGGGAACAAAACAAAGAGATAGTATTTCCAATCCTTTCTCCCAATCCAGCCTCTGACAGCAATATTCACTTTGGCAAATATTCAATCCACGTAGGAGGGAATAGAGGGAGAGGCCAGGTTTATCCCACAGGAGAAAGGAGTAACAACTCTGTTTTCCCAGCAACCCAAGCAGGAAAAATTTCAGCTATTGAGCCTGGTGAAAATGGCTCAACTCTCATTAAATTGCAGTCTGAAAGTGGTGAAGCAATCACAGAAACAATTCCAGTAGGGCCTCAAATAATTGTGAATGTTGGCGATAGTGTTGAGCAAGGGACACTTCTAACTAATGATCCAAATGTAGGTGGGTTTGGCCAAATTGATACCGAGGTAGTACTTCAAAGCCCTGCAAGAGTCTATGGCCTCCTAGCTTTCTTCATAGGTGTTACTTTAACTCAAATATTGCTAGTGCTTAAGAAGAAGCAAGTCGAAAAAGTACAGGCAGCAGAAGGGATTTAGATCCAAAAGGCCATCAAGTGAACGGTCTTTTCTTAACCTTTATTTCCCCTGGTTCCGAGCTGATTCGCCTCGGCCCATTTATACTAAGGTGGTATGGATTATTAATTGCTATCGCAGTCCTAATTGGACTTAATTTATCTACTTACTTAGCAACTTATAGGAACATAAAGCAAGGGTTAATAAATGATCTTTTGCCAATACTTGTTTTATGTTCTGTAATTGGAGCACGAATCTACTATGTAATTTTTGAATGGCGAGAATACAAATATAATTTATTCGAAACGCTAGCAATTTGGAAAGGAGGAATAGCCATTCACGGTGCATTGATTGCAGGCAGCTTGGCTGTATTCCTTTTCTGTCGATGGAGAAAAGAACCCTTTTGGGATGTTTTAGATGTTCTTTTACCCTCAGTCGCGCTTGGACAAGCAATAGGCAGATGGGGGAATTTCTTTAATAATGAAGCTTTTGGGGTGCCCACTGATCTGCCATGGAAATTATCCATTCTTCCGATATATAGACCCGAAGAATTTGCTGACTACCAATATTTCCATCCAACTTTCCTTTATGAGTCTCTCTGGAATTTATTAGTCTTTGGGTTCCTAATCTTTTTGTTTCAACGTAACATTAAAGGCCGCTTAAAACTCCCTGCTGGAGCACTAACCTTTTTTTATCTAATTAGTTACAGTTTTGGGAGACTATGGATAGAGGGATTGAGAACAGACTCTCTCTGCATAGCATCCATGCCTCCTTTTTGTGAAGGCGGCTTAAGAGTTGCTCAACTCTTAAGTATTCTTCTAATAAGCCTAGGAACTTTGGGCCTTTTTTGGTTATATAAACTTCAAAGAAAAATGCCTGAGCAAGGAATAAGTAAAAAATGAATCGCCTATCAATTATTGGAGCCGGCCCAGGATCACCTGATCTACTGACCATACGAGCAGCGAATCGACTTAAAAATGCTCAGGTACTTATTTGGACCGACTCCCTTGTATCCCCACAAATCGCAGATCTAACTACTAAAGACTGTGAACGTATCGCCACAAGCTCTCTAACACTTGAAGAAATCCTCCCTCTAATGATTAATCGCTTCAAACAAGGCAAACGAATAGTACGCCTACATGATGGGGACCCCTGCCTATTTGGAGCACTTTCTGAGCAAATATCAGGCCTAGCCGATGCAGGAATTGAAGTAGAAGTTGTACCTGGCCTAAGCGCTTATCAAGCAACCGCAGCCTCTTTAAGAGCTGAATTAACAATTCCAGGCCTCGTTCAAACGATTGTCCTTAGCCGCGCGGGTGGACGCACTGGCATGCCAAAAAACGAAAGCTTAGAAAAGCTGGCTGCACTTCAAGCATCTCTTTGTCTATATCTCAGTGCTCGACATGTAGCAGAAGTAGAAAAAACGCTGTTAAATTATTACCCAAAAGATACCCCTGTTGCGATTGGTTTCAGAGTTAGCTGGGAAGATGAGTTTTTGGAAGTTGTACCACTAAATAAAATGGCATCAACAACAAAAGAGAAAGGACTTATTAGAACGACCCTTTATATTATCAGCCCAGCCATAGCATCACATAAAAACCGCTCAAAGTTATATGCCCCTAGCCACAGTCACATGTTCAGGAAAAAATAAAGTCACAATCAAGTTTGACATTAATCAACATGATACAGATCATTTAATATCCCATACCATCTATACCTCCCCAAGAGAAGCAGGACGTTTTAATTATGAATTTATCCTCTACAATTAATCAACTAAACCGAAGAAACAAGAAGTTTTTTTCCCGTAGACTCAGTAACCAAAGAGGAGCAATCTCTTAGGCTCCATTCTTCAAGATCCAAGCTTTGATTGAGTCTTTCAGGAACAAGCTGAATAGCAACTTCGGATAAGTTAACTTTGACACGTATTGAAGAGATAACGGGGTCCGGCCTAAGATCAATTGCAACAGCCAAACGAAGAATTAATGCCATCTCATAAACAAGTTTGCGGTGGTCTTTATTAACAATAGTTTGCCAAGCTTCATGGCGTTTTTTGGGTAGAGTTCGCCGGTGATATCTAGCAATAGCAGCAACCATTAAATGCTCTGCTTGTGAATAGCCAAGCAACTCTCCATGACGAATTAAATACCAAGAATGCTTGTGATAAGCACTATTATTTATGTGTTGACCACAAGCATGCAGCATGGCTGCTGCCCACAAAAGTTCTCTTCCCTCCCCTTTGTCATAATGCAATGCACCCTGAGTTGCGTCATAGATCTTTAAAGCATTGTTAGCAACCCTTTCGGATCGTTCAGAATCAACAGCAAAACGTCTCACTTGATGAAAAACTGTGCGTTTTCGAATACAGCTTTGAAAACTAAACCGATCTTCTAATAACCCCTTACGAAGCATCCAATCGACGATCAAACCTTCTCTAAGTGCTCTTTCGCTAAGTATTAATTCATCGACACCCAACATCTCCATTGTGGTTTGCAAGATTAATCCACCTGGCACAATTATCTCTGCTCGACGGTCATTTAAAGGGAGTAAATTCCTTCTTTCCTCAGGCGACATTTTCAGAAGACATTCTAACAATTGATCAAGCTGTTTCTTTGATAAAGTAAACCCATTTAATTTGCTTGGAGCTTTCGGCATTTCGCTAGCCACCAATGAACCGATTGCCATTGCTGTTCCACTAGTAGCAACCAATATTGGAGTCTCGCCTGGTTTAATTCGACGACAAACCTTATCAACAGCTGGTTCCAGTGAACCTTGAATAAAAGTTTGAAGAAATTCGCGTCTTCGAGTAGGAAGAGGATCATTTTTCACGAAATCTCTTTGAAGCCTAACTGCACCAACCCTTGTACTGGTAAGGGCTCTTGCATCACGTCCATCAGCAAGTATTAATTCTGTTGAGCCTCCGCCTATATCAAGAATCAAATGTGCAAGTTCTCCAAAAGGCATTCCAGATAAAACACCTAAATAAATCAACCTTGCCTCTTCAGTACCACTAACCAAATCGACATCTAGTCCCAACTCATCTTTTACACGTTGCAAAAATTCTGTGCAATTAGAAGCCTCTCTTACAGCACTCGTAGCCGCAGTCAACAACTGTTCGACTTGATAACTATTAGCAAGTTCTTTAAATCTTTTAAGCGTTTGAATAGTCATATCCATAGCCAACTCAGTCAATCCTGCCGATTCACCGTCATATTCACCTAATCGAGTGGTTATTTTCTCCGCAAGTGCAATGCTGAAAGTTCTCAAAGCTGGATCTACTTTCGCGACAAGTAGATGGGTGGAGTTAGTACCTATATCGATTGCCGCAATATAAAGCGACTTTGATTCATCATCCGATACTTGAGTCACAGGCTTCAGGTGAAATAATGCAGCAGTGAGAAGCTCATGCAAGACCTGGAATTAAATCCAGAACCTTTAACAGAAACACTCTGCCACCAAAAACAACTAATTGGGATCCAATGCCTAAGGTTTGTCAACTTGAGGTGCTCGTGAAAAACAATTCCATTATTCAATCTGTGGAGCAAATAATTCTCCTGCTGCGCTGGAACAAACCCAGCGGTCGACTAATCCTTTTAATACCAGCTTTGTGGTCACTTTGGCTGTCACCCGCAATTCCTCCAGGTATTGGTCTTACCTCATCAATCATTGCTGGGGGACTCTTTATTAGTGGAGCAGGATGCATTGCTAATGATCTTTGGGATAGAAAGATTGATCGAGAAGTCCCAAGAACAAAACAACGTCCCCTAGCAAGCGGCAATATTCGAATTACCACTGCATTGATATTGCTTCTTGTAATGCTGTTACTAAGTCTTCTTGTAGTAACAAACCTTCCAACTTCCAATCGCTTCCTTTGCCTAGGACTTGCTTCACTTGCATTACTACCTATTCTGATATATCCATCAGCAAAAAGATGGTTTAAATATCCCCAAGCTTTTCTTGCAATCTGCTGGGGATTTGCAGTCCTTCTTCCATGGGCAGCAAGCCAAGGGAACTTGTCAGGAGGATGGCCACTTTATGGCTGCTGGGGAGCAACCATAATGTGGACTTTTGGCTTCGACACTGTCTATGCAATGGCAGATTGCAAATATGACAAACAACTTGGCCTTCATAGCAGTGTCTTAAGCCTACAAAAGAAAGTCATAGTGACTGTAGCTATTAGTTACCTGATTGCATGCTCATTGCTAGCAATTGCTGCCGCCTCAGCTGGAGTTACATGGACCTTTTGGCCAACTTGGGCAACAGCAAGCATTCTTATGCAGCGTGAAATCTGGGTTTTAAGAGACTTAAAGTTTTCAATTCCAGTCTATGGAAAACATTTTCAGCATCAAGTTTGGCTAGGAGGGCTTTTACTTCTAGGCTTAATTATTGGGCGCATAAGTTAATGGTTTATATAAGGCCTGAAACATTTACAAGCCCTCTGAAAATTGGAGACGAGGTACAAACTGTCGCTGCCAGTTCAGAGGTTATTGATGAAGAATCACTTTCTGATGGATTAGATGTTCTCAAAAGTTGGGGTTTAATTTGCAGGTCCCACAATGTATGCAAAAGACATTGGGGCTATCTAGCTGGGGATGATAAAACAAGGTTTTTAGATCTTCACCCTCAAAAAACAGCCGAATTAATTGTTTTTGCTAAAGGAGGATGGGGATCTGCAAGATTATTAGAAAAGCCACAACCTTGGAAGAAAGGCTGGATGCTTGGATTTTCAGATGCAAGTTCCTTATTACTAGCAAGGATTTCTGCAGGGTTTGATGGTGGAATACATGGCCCTATGCTTACTTCGCTTGCTGAAGAGCCCTCATGGAGCAAGGAAAGGCTCCACGCAATTCTTTTTGGCAAATCAGTGCCTGATATTTATGGGGAGGGTTGGAATAATGGGATTGGAGTAGGACCTTTAATAGTTACTAATCTCACCATAGGTTCACATCTTTTAGGCAGTAGACACATCCCAGATCTCAAAGGTTCAATATTAATTTTGGAAGATATAGGTGAAGAGCCCTACCGAATTGAACGAATGCTTACACACTGGAGATTAGTAGGCCTATTACAACAGTTAGCAGGGATTGGATTTGGAAGATTCCAGGATTGTGAAGCCCCTAAAGAACACTTGGATGGACACTATTTTGAACTCCAGGAAGTACTTCAAGAACGTAGTTCTGACCTTGGAATCCCCGTCGTGGGGGAACTACCAATAGGGCATTGTTGTGGGAACGCCTCCTTACCCATTGGACGCAAAGCCTTAATAGATGGCAAGAAGGGAATACTCAGGATCCTGCCTTAATCCTAAGGACTGCTTCGGCAACAATTAAGTCAAAAGGAGTTGTGACCTTAATGTTCGAAGGCTCTGCCTCCAAAATACAAACAGGCCAGCCAAGCCTTTCATAAAGGGATGCATCATCAGTCACACTCCAATTATTAGAACGAGCTTGGTCATGACCATGAAGCAACTCGGCGACTGAAAACCCTTGAGGGGTCTGGGCCGCCCAGAGCTCAGAGCGCTGCGGTGTTCCAACAATAAAACCATGGTCATTAACTCTTTTAATCGTGTCCGTAACAGGAGTTGCAGCAATAACTGCTTGACCTTCTCCGACAGCATGGGAACAACGATCGAACAATTCGGGTTCAGCCAAACAACGTGCTCCGTCGTGGATAAGCACATGCTTTGCAACTTTAGGCAGTGCTGCTAACCCTAATTGAACCGATTCCTGTCTAGTAGAGCCCCCATTAATCCACTTAATAGGTTTAGAGCAGTCTTTAACCAAATTCATAATCTCAAGCCGGTCCAAAGGCTGCCCCACGATTCCTATCCACTCAATGGATTCAGAAGCGATAACGGCATCCAAAGTCCAAGCTAAAACTGGCCTGTCTAAGATTCGTAAAAGCAACTTGTTACGGTCAGCCCCCATACGGCTTCCACTTCCTGCAGCAGCTATCAATAAATGCACAAACAACTCCTCCCAGAGTCAAGATTAAATAGTCTCCACAAAAGGGGAAACAAATAACTACTGATTAATCTATGAAAAACTATGGTACCTAGGTCTACCCACAAGCTGAATTGGAGAGTTTGCCCAAACAAGCGAATATCACAGTTACAAGCTTGGTTTCTTAAGTTCTAACTACCTGGTTCGTACGATCTTTACAGTCCCAACATGCGTATGACTTCATCAAATCCAATTACTGGCCAAACAGCATTGGTGACAGGTGCCAGCAGAGGAATAGGCAGAGCCGTGGCATTAGAGCTTGGGAAAACTGGTGCAGAAGTAGTTGTTAACTATTCCAGCTCCACTGAAAAAGCAAATGAAGTGGTAAAAGCAATCATTGCAAACGGTGGAAAAGCATATTCCATAAAAGCGAATATTGCCGAGGAAAAAGAAGTCAACGAAATGATTCAATCTGTTTTAGAGCGAAGTGGGCAAATAAATATCTTGATAAACAATGCAGGAATTACTAGAGACGGTTTATTGATGCGAATGAAATCAGAAGATTGGCAATCAGTAATTAACACCAATTTAAGCGGTGTTTTTCTCTGTACAAGAGCGGTCTCGAGATCAATGCTCAAACAAAAAAGTGGGAGAATAATAAATATCACTTCTGTGGTAGGCATAATGGGAAATGCCGGTCAAGCAAATTACGCAGCAGCAAAAGCAGGCGTATTAGGCCTCACTAAAAGCACTGCAAAAGAATTTGCCAGCAGGGGGATCACAGTTAATGCAATAGCCCCTGGCTTCATTGCTACAGACATGACTAAAGGACTTGAAGCAGAATCAATTCTTCAAGCAATCCCATTGGGATCTTTCGGTACACCCGATCATGTAGCAGGAGCCGTACGTTTCTTAGCGACAGATCCAGCAGCTTCTTATATAACAGGGCAGGTACTTCAAGTAGATGGAGGGATGGTTATGAGTTAGGGGTTAAATATCTTTTATTCTTACGAATCCAAGGGTCTTCCCAATTCATCCCTAAGTCTTCGAATTCTTTGAAGCAGTCTTAAGCGTCGACTTCGAGCAGTAGCTGTCAGGAAAAGGCGCAATGGGAAATACACCAAAGTCATTATTCCGGCTAGTCCTGCCATTAAAACGAAAAATAATGACCCCGATTCATTCATACGTTGACCATAACCAGCATCGTCAGGACATGAAACTGCAATTTCAAAAAGGATTCGGCTTTCCCCACTTAACCCCCCCTCCCGTTTAGTGATCGTGCTGTGGGAAATTTACGAATGGGTACTAGCAGATTATGGCCAAACTTCTCAACTTTTCGGATGACTCCCGCAATGCCCTTGAAAACGGCGTGAATGCTCTTGCCAATGCTGTAAAAGTCACCATTGGACCCAGAGGCCGCAACGTAGTTCTGGAAAAGAAATTTGGGGCTCCAGACATTGTTAATGACGGGGTCACCATTGCTAAAGAGATAGAACTAGAAGATCCGTTTGAGAATCTTGGAGCAAAGTTAATTGAACAAGTAGCTTCCAAAACCAAAGACAAAGCTGGGGACGGGACTACAACTGCAACTGTGCTTGCCCAAGTAATGGTTCATGAGGGACTTAAGAATGCTGCAGCTGGTGCCAGCCCTATAGAGCTAAAAAGGGGCATGGAAAAATCCGTAATAAAGCTAGTAGAAGGCCTTGCAAAGAAAAGTCAATCTGTAAGTGGAAACGCCATTCAACAAGTTGCAACAGTTAGTGCAGGAGGGGATGAAGAAATAGGTCGCATGGTTGCTGAAGCAATGGACAAGGTAAGTGTTGATGGAGTTATTACTGTTGAGGAATCAAAATCCTTAGCAACTGAGCTAGAAATAACAGAAGGGATGGCATTTGACCGGGGTTACAGTTCTCCCTATTTCGTTACTGATAGTGAGCGTCAGATTTGTGAATTTGAAAATGCATTGATATTAATTACAGATAAAAAAATTAGTTCAGTCTCTGATTTAGTTCCTGTATTAGAGAGTGTTCAGAAAAGTGGATCCCCTTTTGTAATACTGGCTGAAGAGGTAGACGGAGAAGCTCTGGCAACATTGGTCGTTAATAAAAACAGAGGTGTATTACAAGTCGCAGCAGTAAGAGCCCCCTCCTTTGGTGAGAGGCGAAAAGCAGCATTGGCAGATATAGCAGTTCTAACTGGTGGGACATTAATCAGCGAAGACAAAGCAATGTCTCTGGAGAAAGTCGATATATCAGATCTTGGTAAAGCTAGAAAAATTACTATCAGCAAAGACAGCACAACAATTCTTGCCAATGATGATCAAAAAGTTGCCGTAACTTCTCGGGTCGCCTCGATAAAACGTGAACTTAATCAAACGGATTCAGATTACGACCGGGAAAAACTCAACGAGCGCATTGCAAAGCTTGCAGGAGGAGTAGCAGTCATAAAGGTAGGAGCACCTACTGAAACTGAACTAAAGAATCGCAAGCTTCGTATTGAGGATGCTCTTAATGCCACAAGAGCTGCCGTAGAGGAGGGCATTGTTGCTGGCGGGGGAATGACCCTTCTTCAACTAAGTGAGGAACTAACACCTTTAATAAATGAACTTAAAGGAGATCAACGTACTGGCGTAGAGATTGTAAAACGAGCTTTATCTGCTCCAGCAAGACAAATTGCAATCAATGCCGGCGAAAATGGTGACGTTGTGGTCTCTGAAATCAAAAAGAGCAATAAAGGATTCAACGCATTAACTGGAAAATACGAAGATTTGCTTTCAGCGGGCATTCTTGATGCAGCAAAAGTTTTACGTCTTGCTCTTCAAGATGCAATTTCAATTGCATCTTTGCTCATAACTACAGAGGTTGTGATAGCTGACAAACCAGAACCTCCTTCTAACCCAGCAGGAGATGGTGGGGATCCCATGGGCGGAATGGGCGGAATGGGCGGAATGGGAATGCCTGGCATGATGTAAATCATGCCCATCCAGAAAGCCTGAACCAGGGCAAATTAAACGCTATATGTCAATAACAATTAGCAAGCAATATTAAATATTAGCTTTCAGAACCAAGGCTTATAAAAAGTCATTACTTAAATTCAATGGCATATTTGTCAATCAAGAGGCCCTAGGCAAGTCCTCATAAGCAGGAAGCCAGCGCCGCAAATGACTTAAAGAGGGCCTTGGAGGAGGCGTCAGCGAATCTAAATTCTCGAGAGTTTGCTTTTGATTCTCCTCATTTAATGAAGGAGCATCCTGTTTCAAGGAATTTTGGTAATCATCCCTTTCATGACTTCTTTTGGTGCTCGAAATTGATGCACCTCTATTTACAGAATGTACTCGCGTTAGATTCTCTTCTTGTTGAGTTACAAGCTCCTGTTTTTCTTGCTCTTGATTTTTTAAAGTGCATTCCAAAGGCGACTCCTGACTCTTAAAAGAGTCGTTTTCCAATTGACCCCGAGGACCCAACAAATTTCCAAAGTGCTTTGTTTTAGGCAAAGTTTCCAGTCCATATCGATGAACCCACTTAGTCTCAAGAAGAAAAAGGCGTCCTTCTTCATTAAGATCTAACGCATCAGCGATTTGTCGATGAAGCGCTGCTTTGCGAAGACCTTGGGAATCGATGAGAGGAGTTTCGTTCACGGGATCAAGCAAGTTTGCGGTTAAGAAGTGGACGAATCATTAAGAAAAGTCCAATAGTCAAGCCAATCAATACGCTCAAGCATCCATAACCACTTACGTCTCCATAAGGGGCATGAAGGAGAACTAAATGAAGATCGAGTGGGCCTGCATAAGCAGCTCGAATAGGCTCTATAGCAAAGGTAAGGGGATTAATGGCTGCAAGCCAGCCCAACCAAGCAGGCATATACGAAATTGGAGCCAAAGCAGTACTCGCAAAAAGCAATGGCAGATTCGCGACAAAGATGACTGCTATTAGCTCAATATGACCGGGCAAGGCAAATGCCAATCCAAGACTCAACGCTGTAACCGCAAAAACCAATAGCAAAAGTGTCACCAGAACTATCAATAGTCCGGTGAGTCCTGGCCATCCATATCCAAGAACAAAAGCAGTTGCCATAATTGCGAGACTCTGCAAAAGGCTTAGAGCTGTGATGTAAATAATCGAGGCAAAAACTATGGAGTTTCGGCTACATAAAGGTGCAACTAATAAACGGTTTAAAAAGCCAAATTCACGGTCAAACATTACTGGCAATCCTGCATTTAAAGCCCCACTAAAAGCTGTAAAGACAATTACACCAGCCCCCAAGAATCTTCCATACTCCATACCTCCAGGTAAAAATATATCTGGTGCGTTAGTGAATAGAGCTCCAAACAAAATAAGCCAAATCAAGGGCTGAAGGATACCTGCAATTAAAGTAGAGGGTCTTCGCCTTAGCTGTATAAAAAGCCTTCTAGTCAAAGCCAGGGTTTCCTGAATCTGGTCAGACAAAGACCCTTTATATCCAACAACAGGTGAAAGCAACGAACTAGAGCTGGCCATAGAGTTTTTATTAAGGAAGGAAATTTAAAATGGTTTAGAAGGGAAAGGTTTGCCCTGAAAGAATTTCAAGTGACTCCCGATTCATGTATTAACGCATTGCTTTTTTACTCTCAAGTTTTACATCTCTTTTGCTTGCCACATCCAACTCAGCATCCAAAAGGGTTCTTCCAGTTGCCTGCAGGTAAACATCATCCAGACTTGGTCGACTATGGGAAAGTGCAAAGACCTTAAAGTTTGCCCTGTCGAGTTTTTCTCTTAAATGAGGCAAAACATTTTCATCATCAACTACAAGGTTCAATGAAAAGCCTTGAGCATTATTAATCACTACTTGACGAACTCCATCCAAGTTTTTCAACAAGTCTCTAACAGCCTCAGACTCATTTTTATCGCTAAATTCTCGGACCTTAAGTGTCACCCTATCACCACCTAATTGACGTTTTAAATCTTCTGGTGAACCTTGGGCAATAACTTTGCCGGCATCAATTATTGCCAGCTGGTTAGAAAGTGCCTCAACCTCTTCGAGATAATGGCTACTTAACAACACGGTGGTTCCTTTATCATTTAACTCTCGCAAAAGCTGCCAAATAGTTGATCGACTTTCTATATCCAATCCAACAGTTGGCTCATCTAAAACCAACAACTGAGGTTGATGCAACAATCCTGAAGCCAAATCTAGCCTTCTGCGCATACCTCCGGAATAAGTTCCACAACGACGGTCAATCCATTCTTCCATCTCCAGTTTGGAAATCAATTCTTCTATCCGGCCTTCTTTTTCTTCAAAGCGAAGATGATAAAGATCTCCTTGTAACTCAAGCAATTCGCGACCTGTAAGAATTTTATCTATAGCCACCTCTTGAGCGACATAACCCAATGATTGCCTTACAGAACGTGGATCAGTTAAAGCATTAAAACCCGCCACAGAAACCTCACCCGTATCAGGTGCCAATAAGGTGCAAAGAATTCTTAAGGTTGTTGTTTTTCCTGCACCATTAGGACCAAGAAGTCCAAAAATACTACCTTTAGGCACTTTTAGGCTTAGCCCTTTAAGGGCCTTAACTGCCCCATAAGACTTATCTAGATCCTTAAGTTCAATCACAAGCATCGAATAAAGAAGATTCCTGCACGAGTATGGGGAAATTTAGGTTGCGACATACTTTCAAGTTAGAGATCAACTATTTGACGTCAACCATTCCTAAACCAGAGGCAAGGTGGGTACCATCTGACTCAACAAAGATATCCCCTGATTATGAAACTGGACTGATAATGGCAATCGACTCATTACAAGCAAAAGACATATACCAAACATATAAAGAATTGACCAACGAAATAGCCCCTTGGCACAAGAAATATCATCAGGCGCCATCCCTAACCTATTTACCATTTGGAGAAGGCGAGCATTAAAAGGAATTAAAAGCATTCCATAAAGCAATCCGCCCTCGGGCAAAGCCAAAACTCCAAATCCACTTAATACAATCGTGGCCCATCCATAACGGGTAATGGCTTTAGCTGTAATGAATGGGCCTTTAACAACAGGAAGCATCGGTATCCCTACGGATTGGTAGTCATCCTTAAGCAAAAGAGCAAGTGCCCAAAAATGAGCCGGTGTCCAAACCATCACAAGTGCAAATAACCACCATCCACTAAGACCAACATGCCCTGTCGCTGCAGCGGCTCCAACCAAAGGTGGGATCGCACCAGCAATTCCACCAATAACAATGTTTTGAGAAGTTCGAGGCTTAAGAAGGGCCGTATAGAGCAAGACATAACTACAGAGTCCAAGCAAAGAGAGCCCAGCTGCCAAGCAATTAACACCGCCAACAAGTAAAGCCGCCGCAGCCAATGTGCAAGAGATGGCCCCAGCAAAAGCTGCCGTAGGAGACAAACGGCCAGAGGGAAGCGCTCTTCCGCTGGTGCGTTTCATACGACCATCAAGATCTTGTTCCCACAGACAATTAAGGACACCAGCAGCTGCTGAAGCGAGGGCTCCCCCACCAAGTGTGCAAACTAATTTTGGTGACGACATTGGCCATCCTTCAGTTAAAGCCATGCCTCCGAGGGTTGTCGCCAGAAGCAAAGGAATCAAGCGAGGTTTTGCTACTTCTAGCCATGGAGGAAGCTTGACCACCTTGCGAGAAGGCACAATCTTTTCTCTTGAGAGACTTACATGAAGCATCTCAGGGGTTGAACTAACCATGACAAGGAGAAAAAATGGATTTTTCAGCCATTGCTAGTGGCTTAGAGAATGAAGGATAAGGAGAACGAAAACTAAGTGCGGCAAGAAAAGCGACTAACAACACAGCCACAAATTGATGGCAAACAGTGACAACTGGAGAATCAAGGCCAAGACGAACAGACAGGTCCCCAAGGCCAAGCTGGCCAAATAAAAGTAAGATCACTGGTAAAAGATAAGGCCACTGGCAACGAGGCCAACCTCCAACAAGTAGAGCAGTTATTACAAAAGCAAACACACAAATAAAGACTAATACTGCTGAATTCCGATGTAAATCTAGCCAAAGACAAGACTGACCTTGCTCGAGGCAGCGTTGCGCGGCCCAAGTTGTAGCCATACGGCCACCAAGGAGGCACTGACCAATCACAAGCATCAAAGAACCTCCTCCCATAAGCTTCCACCACAATGGAGAAGAAAGATCACCAGGAGAAAGCAATTTCTGAGTAACTCCACTCATCACCGCAACAAGAGCAAGCGCAATTGCCAAATGAGCTGTAACAACGCCTGAGGGTAAAAGCTGAAGCACTGTTACAGCCCCCAGACCTCCCTGCATTAACACCAAAATCAAAAGGAATCCGTTTACCCAGGGGATCCATCTAGGCAAGTCCACTCTCCTAATTAGACTCACTAAAAACTGAATAAGCAAAGCAATACCAACTAAAAATGCATCCAAACGATGAAACCATTCAAGAAAGACTTGAATATTCATCTTGCGACCAGGGAGAAAAGACCCATAACAAAGGGGCCAATCTGGACAAGCCAACCCTGCCTCCATAACGCGAGTAGCCCCTCCAACCACAACCAAAGCTATAAGAGCAACAACAAGATGTGCAGCCAACTGGGCAAGCCGCAGCCGAATTAAAGGTAGAGAAGGAGCAGTAGTCAACTGATCAAATTAGAGGGGCCAGGGAAGAAAAACTTTCACCTGTGAAACGTAGCGATCTAATCAAACACGTCATGTTGTATTTACGACTGCAACATCAAACAATCCCTATAAATCTTCCATCCCTGACAGAAACCCATTAAAAGAAAACCTTCCAGAGGATCAGATACCTTGCAGTGAATCAATTGTCTGCAAATTTCTAGTCAACTTAACAATCACTACATACTGAAATGAAATCTTCTCCATATTCTTAAAAGGTTATTGGATCCATTCCTTGCGGAAGCCCTCGGCCATCCTAACTATCTTGTTGGGCTTAGCCCTAGTAGTTGGGGGACTTTGGATTGGCCAGAATGTCAATCTTTTGCCAGACAGTGCAAGTGCTAATGCGCCCGTTTACGATGAGTTGTTTCGTGTTTTATTCAGCATAGGAACAATACTGTTTTTAGGCATTGTTGGGTTAGTTATCTATAGCCTAATTAGGTTCAGGCGACGGCCTGGTCAATCAAAAGACGGCTTGGCCCTTGAAGGCAATCTTCCTCTTGAGATCTTCTGGACAGCAGTGCCAGCAGTTGTAGTTTTATTTGTTGGTCTCTATAGCTACGACATCTACGACCGCATGGGAGGGATGCAACCATTAGCTCAAAGCGCAGTACATAATCACCAAGCAATAGAAGCTAAAGAACGAGTTTGGGGAGGGATAGGCTCAGGCCCAATTGAGTTAAGCAAGCAAGCGAAAAGTTCATTATCAGTTGAGGTGACAGCATTACAGTTTGCATTCCTTTTCCATTACCCAGAAGGTGACATTATTTCAGGAGAACTTCATGTCCCATCTGGACAACCAGTAAGCATGAGAATGGAGTCAAAAGATGTAATTCATGCTTTTTGGGTCCCTGAATTTCGGCTAAAACAAGATGTAATTCCTGGACAGCCCACTATTTTGAACTTCACCGCAACAAAGCCCGGGCGTTATCCAATCGTATGCGCTGAGTTGTGTGGCCCATATCATGGAAGCATGCGCTCAACAGTAGTAGTTGAAGCACCAGATGAATACAAAAGATGGTTTAAAGAAAACTCAAAAGATCCTATTTTGGAAGCATGACAACCGCATCCCAACAAACACACCAAAGTTCCTCAGGCTCACTTCAACCAAAAGGATGGTTGAAATACTTTAGTTTTAGTCTTGACCACAAAGTTATTGGGCTTCAATATTTAGTATGTGGTTTTATTTTTTACCTGATAGGCGGTTCTCTTGCAAGCGCAATTCGCATTGAGCTAAGCAGCCCAATGTCAGATTTCATGGCTAGAGATACTTATAACCAGGTTTTGACCCTTCATGGAACGATCATGATCTTTCTTTGGATCGTTCCCGTAGTAAATGGTGCCTTTGGTAATTACTTAATACCCTTTTATGTTGGAGCAAGAGACATGGCATTTCCACGGCTAAATGCTGTAGCTTTCTGGTTGATTCCACCAGCAGGTTTGATGCTTATAACCAGCTACTTCATTACTGGAGCAGCTGAATCAGGTTGGACAGCATATCCCCCACTAAGCATAACTACACCTGCAGCAGGGCAAATAATCTGGATATTAAGTGTACTTCTTTTAGGTGGTAGTTCTATCTTTGGTGGAATTAATTTTATTGCAACTATTCTCAAATTGAGAAGGCCTGGATTGAAATTGATGCAACTTCCTATGTATTGCTGGGCAATGCTGGGAACAAGCATTTTGGTAGTTCTTTCAACACCAGTACTTGCTGGGACACTAATTCTTTTGAGCTTCGATATCGTAGCTCACACTGGCTTTTTCAACCCAACACTTGGTGGGAACGTTATTGTCTACCAACATTTATTTTGGTTTTATTCACACCCAGCGGTATACATCATGGTACTACCTGCATTTGGGTTGGTAAGCGAGATACTACCTGTGCACTGCCGTAAACCACTTTTTGGTTATTCAACAATGGTCTACTCAATTATGGCCATTGTTTTTCTAGGTCTGATTGTTTGGGCGCATCATATGTTTACAAGTGGGACTCCTCCTTGGATGAGACTATTTTTCACCATTGCGACCTCTTTTATTGCAGTCCCAACTGGGATAAAATTCTTCAATTGGGTAGCAACACTATGGGGTGGGAGGATCTCTTTAAATAGTGCTGTACTTTTCTCCTGTGGTTTTATCGCTAACTTTGTCCTAGGTGGAATAACAGGAGTTGCCCTCGCGCAAGTTCCTTTCGATATTCATGTTCACGATACCTACTTTGTTGTCGCTCATTTCCATTACATCGTCTATGGCGGATCAGTGTTTGTAATTTTTTCATCTATATATCATTGGTACCCAAAATTCACAGGGCGAATGCTCAATGAAGATTTAGGAAGACTACATTTCTTGTTAACCTTCCTTGGTTTCAATCTCTGCTTTGCACCTCAACACTGGCTGGGATTAAACGGAATGCCAAGACGAGTTGCGGAATACGATCCACAGTTCACATTTATAAATCAACTAAGCAGTATTGGGGCTTTGATAATGGCATTAAGCACCCTACCTTTCCTCTGGAATGTCATTCAAAGTGCATTCAAAGGTGCTATAGCCGGTGACAATCCATGGGAAGCACTTACCCCTGAATGGCTAACAACTTCCCCTCCACCTGTTGAAAATTGGACTGGAATGGCTCCATTAGTAAAAGAGCCCTATGGATATGGAATAAAAGAAGAATCCATTCAAATCCAATCACCTGACATCAGTGATCCTGAAAACAACAAGCAATGACAACCTTATCTCCCATAAATTCAAGTTCTGAAGAAAAGTCTGAGGAACAGGTCGTTAACGAGCAAGAGCATGGTGACCACAGATTGTTTGGTCTTGCGGCTTTTCTAGTTGCTGATGGAATGACATTTGCTGGTTTTTTTGCCGCATATCTCACTTTCAAAGCAGTCAATCCGCTTCTACCTGACGCAATTTATGAATTAGAGCTGCCACTCCCTACTCTCAATACAGTATTACTCCTAGTAAGTAGCGCCACATTTCATCGCGCAGGGCAAGCTCTCCGGAAAGATGAGGCAAAACTCTGTCAACGCTGGCTACTTTTTACAGCTGGACTTGGCCTGGCATTTTTGGCGAGTCAAATGGTGGAGTACTTCACTTTGCCTTTTGGTCTTACTGACAACCTATATGCAAGCACTTTTTATGCTCTCACAGGTTTTCATGGGCTCCACGTAACTCTTGGAGCAATAATGATTCTGATTGTTTGGTGGCAAGCTCGACAGCCAGGCGGGCGTATAACAAGCGAAAATCCATTCCCTTTGGAAGCAGCAGAGCTCTATTGGCACTTCGTAGATGGGATTTGGGTCATTTTATTCATCATCCTCTACCTTCTCTAATTTGGACGTTTGTAATACATATAAGCCAAATCAAGATCAATCTATTGCCACACTTTGACTTCCCAGTCAGAATTCATTCAATTAAACTTTAAATCTGGCAAATGCTGGTAGGCAAACAACTCCTGGACAAAGCCAGATCTCTAAGCAATCGTCCTGAGGATGAAATTGCTCGAGGATGTGGGTATGTCGGTCCAAGTGGGCGAGTTCTACGAAAGAGCTTCTATCGAGCCTTAGTAGAAGCAAAAGGCTACAAACTCCGTTCCAATGGGAGACCAGGAGGTAGAGCGTCTAGGGGGCGACAAGCCGAGTTCAAAACCCGGGTTCATGGGAATGGCAACCTCCTAATAGGTCATGCTTACACCAAGAAACTAGGCTTAGTACCTGGTCAAGAATTCAAAATCGAGATTCGGCGAGAGTCAGGGTCAATCTGGCTAGTTCCACTTGAAGGTAAAAATTTATCTGGAAAATCTGACAAGAAGTCCCAAAATAATTAGCCAAAGGATGATTTAAAAAGTCCTGGCAAATCAAGCTAGTTATTCCCAACCTTGACTTGCTAACCAATCTTTGGAAATCGCCGGTGGCAACTCTTCTTGTGATGAGTTGTTGTTTTTAGCTCTGGCAATCAAATTTTCAACATATTTAGCAAGTAAATCGACCTCCAGATTTACCCGCTCTCCAACTGTCAAATATTTCATTGAAGTATTGCACCAAGTATGGGGAATAACTGCAATCCAGAACCTAGAACCTTTTTCTGAACATCCAGCCACAGTCAAGCTAATGCCATTCAAAGAAATACTTGCCTTCTCACATATATATCTCCCAAGTGCAAGGTCTTCTAAGGAGACTTCAACTTGCCAAGAATTCTGAAGAGTCTCAATTGAAACAACTTTCCCTAAACCGTCAACATGACCACTAACAAGATGACCACCCAAACGGTCTGAGAGGCGCAGTGCTGGTTCAAGATTAACAAGCCCTCCATCAGCAGCCTTCTCACCGAGGGTTGTACGCCTGAGTGTTTCCTCACTTACTTCGGCCATGAACCCATCAGAAATCAATTCAGAAGCTGTCAAACAAACTCCATCAACACAAACACTATCCCCAATAGATAAAGGCGAGAAAGGTTCACACCCTTGAATCATCAAACCTTTTCCACGGCGCTGAATTCTTCCAATACCCTGAATCAAGCCAGTAAACATTTAAATAGGTCTGCTCACAACATTACCTAGTCATAATCGAGTAAAGGAAGGAGGAATTGTGGTCGAGATGTCTGTGGCTGGTCTAGGGATAGATGCATCAAACCGAAACCCAATAGTTTTACTTCGTGATCCCTCTGGGAGAAGACAAGTCCCGATTTGGATAGACCATGCTCAAGCGCATAACATCTTAAATGGCAGCCAAAAGTCAAACCCTCAAAAACCTCTAAGCCATGACTTAATGATTTCCCTTATGAGAGCGGGCAATATTCAATTAGACCATGTAATTATTAATGCTCTAGGACTGGACACATTCCAAGCAATACTCAAGATTCGCCCTTCATCGACTGACAATTGCTCATTACCCCTGCTCGAAATTGTTGCTCGACCAAGCGATGCAATAGCCCTAGCTGTGCGTACCTCTTCAAGTATTTGGATGATGGAAGAAATTGTTGCTTCAGCATCTATACCAGTTGATGCTGAAGCCGATGAAGAGGATCAAACCCAATTCCGACACTTCATTGAGAAAGTTAGTCCGGCAGAGCTTGTCAGACACCTAGAGACAAGGAACAAAGACATTAGAAGCCCCTTTGACTCAACTGATCCAGAAAGCTAAACCCAAATAATGAAAAACATACGCAGGCCCTTTGGTAATGGACCAAAAGTAAGCCTTTTCACCTTGGGCACCATGAGAGCTATTAGCTCTGAAGAGCAGATGTATAAAGTTTTAAAAGCCAGTTTTGCTGCAGGAATAAATCATGTAGAGACAGCTCCAGCATATGGACCTGCTGAAAACTTTCTTGGCAAAGCTCTTAATAGACTTAAAAGCGAAGGGCTAGAACCGAAAGGTGGATGGGTAATTACCAGCAAGCTCATCCCAGGACTTGACCTGATTGAAGGCAAACAAAAATTGCGAGGAATATTGTCACGGTTAGGCATAAAAAAAATTGACAATCTTGCAGTTCATGGAATTAACCTTTCAGAACATCTTGACTGGGCTATCAAAGGTAAAGGAGCAGACCTTCTTAGATGGGCTCAAGACGAGGATCTAATAGGCCAAGTTGGTTTTAGCTCACATGGATCTCTTGCAATTATTAATGAAGCACTTGAAAGTGAAAGGTTCCAATTTTGCAGCCTTCATCTCCATCTTCTAGATCAAGAAAGAATCCCATTAGCAACTAATGCTATTTCTAAAGGGATAGGAGTAATGGCCATCTCTCCAGCCGATAAGGGAGGACACTTACAATCTCCTAGTCAAACTTTAATTAAAGATTGCAGTCCTTTAAAGCCTCTTGAACTCGCTTACAGATTTCTAATAGCCAAGGGAATTAGTACTCTAACTCTGGGTGCATTTAAACCAGAGGACCTAACCATTGCTCAGCGGCTTAGAAACAATGCAGGTCCTCTTTGTAAGCTAGAAGAAGAAACAATTGAAAAGCTTCGCAGAGTTAGAGAATACCGTCTAGGTACAACTGCATGTGGGCAATGCAAAAAGTGCCTTCCTTGTACAAAACAAGTTCCTATACCTAGTTTACTACGTTTACGCAATCTTTTAATAGGCCATGACCTAGAAGAATTCACTAAAGAACGTTATAACCTTATTGGGAAAGCTGGCCATTGGTGGGAGAGTGTTAATGCAACTGCTTGTGAGCAATGTAAAGACTGTCTGCCACGCTGCCCACATCATCTCAAAATACCTGAACTTCTAAAAGAAACACACGAGCTATTAGCCTGTTCACCTCAAAGGCGTCTATGGGATTGATTCAACCCATAGACTTAAAAGTTCTTTTCTATCTGATGAATTAAGTGGTGGTAATGACCAGCAATTACTCCATAATTCTTCAGAGGGAAGCAAGATTGATTGATAAGAAGCCGGAATAAATTTAGCAGCCTTTTCTAACTCTGATTGCCTCAAAGGAGGTATCCAACCTCCTGCCAAAAGCAATCCAAGCGCAGGCATTTGCCAAGCCTCTTCCAGCCAAGAGTGAGGCAAAGGTTCATTCGTAGATGCTGGCCTTACAAGCAAAGTCCAATTTAAAGGGGCACCCCTGACAGGGAGCACAGCGCTAAACCGTTGATCCCTAATAATGCTTCTCAAGCAACGTTGCAAAGGAAGCACTGCCACTCTTGCTTGACCATTCAACAACCAATTAAGTCCATTTTGATCATCAAATGCCAAAGCCTGATTCCGCAAATCTCTTAGAGCATGAGGGGACTTCATCCTGTTGGCTAAAGAGATCACAATTCGAGGACTCTTTGGCAAAATAACCTCACCCTTTAACCCAGGCTCCAATAAGACATCCCAAGCAGAGCGGGCCCTTGTCAACCAAGGCCCTCCATTACGAAAAACCATTACCCAAGGACTAACACCTATTGGGAAAACCTTTTCGGAAAGTTCTGGTCCCAAACTGTTAATAAAATCCTTTGCTTTTATATCTAATCTTTGTTCAAGGGTTCCACTAGCACTCACAGGCTGAAGAAGCTCATGAGGGAGAGTTTTCAACCATCCATCACCAAGAGCAAGCAAATCTGAACCTTGTTTTAATTCCTTTATTAGAGAATCAGAGCCCTGATTAATCTCAATTTTTCTGAAATGCCATGGCCTTGGCAGAGCCCTCACCAATTCCTTGGGCAAAGTCTCAGCAGTAGCGCTTAGTTCAGGGCTGGCATCTCCCCGGGCACAGCCAGTCAAGCCTGCCAAGCCTGAGACGAGTCCCAAACGCAAAAACTCTCTTCTACCCAGTTTGAAAGTCGCCATTAACAATTAATTCCCATGAAATCATTACATCGATTAGGCCGGTAATCTCTGCAAATCTTCAACAGCATTTTCACAGCCATCAACAAGATCTTTACAACTAGCTCCTTGAAGTTGAGCAATCAGAGCAAGAGCACCTGCGCCAACACCTTCCTTTACATATCCAAGTTCGTAATCATAAAGTACTTTATAAGTTGTTTTATCAAAGCGCAGTCCTGAAGATATACCAAGAAGCTCTACACCAAAATAATTTCCTATTCGATCCATTAATTGAACAAGAGCCGAAGGAACTTTGGATGCAATAGATTCAGAAGCCAGCCAAGCTGTAGTTCCCAAAACAATTCCTTCTGAAAAGCTATTTCTCTTTGATGGAGTCAGTTCAGATAAAGCCAAAGCCAAAACAGCCAACATTTGCCCCCCTCCACCTAACAAAACCTGCTGACCTGCCTCCCTGGCGCCCAATAGAAGTCCAACTGCAAGAGGCTGGAAAGGGTCGCCAACAGCCGCTAACAATCTCTTAGGTTCTGGGTTCTTATCAAGCCCCGAAGCGAGCAAACCTCTCTCCACCATTGCTTTCTTTAAAGCTATAGGAGGGTTGCGAATACTTCCACTTATTAAATCCGCCACAGAAAAACCCAGTCCAGTTAGCACTGCCTGGGCTGTAGTTGTACCACCAGGGACACACTCTGCTAGCAAAAGAGGCCTCCGCAATTTCCTACCAATAAGTAAGCCTTGCCTCCAAAGATCTTGAACACGTAAATAGTTCATTGCCTTGCCTGAGCTAAGACAAGCAGCAGGACCAAGAGAAGTGTCCTCAAGGCCTAGATACGGGAAGGGAGGCTCTTGAGATAGACCAACTGGAATAACAAGTGGTTTCACATCAAGAAATCGACTTGCCACATAACTAATCAAAGCTGGAGAAACTCCCGCCGGCAGCGGTGGCAACGGCCAATTTCTGGAAGCCAAAGGTCCATTAAGAAGGAGTTCTGCATCTGCAATAGCTGTATACCTTCGAGAAGCAGGGGTTGCTCCAGCAGCGGAGATACCTTCCACCTCAGCAGTCTGGGACCCTGCAAGCACCAAAAGAAAATCAAATATTTTCCCAGGTTCATTCCAATTCTTAATCCAATTTTCTATTCGTAAAGCCGTTGCCCCTGAACCAAAAGCAATACAACCAGCAGGCAAAATTACAGGAGTTTTTGAATGCACCTGTTCCAATTCAAAGAGGGTCCAGAGCGACTAAACCATTCAATAATCTCGGAGGCTCAGGTATACGTGCCCGTAGCCTAGGGAAGATCCAAAAAGCCAAAGCATGCAGCGCAAACACATAAATCAACTCCTGAATGACAACAAGAGAAAGTGCCATCAACTGAACTTGAAATAGGTCTGGAATCAGAGGAAGGTTAAGGAATTCAACAAACCGCTCCAGAAGGCCTGCGCCAGCACGAGTAATAACTACCCATAGGTTTTCTCCAACTAATAAAGAAAGAACTAACACCCTCACTAAAAAGCCAAAAGTTCCAATTAAAACTCCACCCCCCCAACTAAGCCACCAGCTCAAGCTACGCTTCCAACTCCAACCCAACCAAAAAGAAAGCAATCCATAGGGGAACAAAACTAACGGGCCACGCACGGGTCCCATCAACACACAAAGGAGTAATACAGTTAAAGAAACACCTTCTAAACCAGCATTAGTGCCTCGACGAAGTAAAAGAAGAGATAACGGGAGCGGCAAAGCCAATCTAAAAAGTGCTCCCCCAATTGGAAGGTAATAGAGTGCTACCCATATCAATGAAGAAGCAGCTGAAAGATATGAGGTTTCCATCATCCTTAAAGCCATGTGACGACTCATGGGAGCCAAAGATCTAGAACCTTTACCTAGCGATCTATTCATGAAGCTTATCGAGACCTTTTCCCAAAACTATTCAAGGGTATTTTTGTGGCATTCTGAACCTTCACACGCTCAATACTTTCAACTTCAAAATTAACTCCTGCTTTCCTTAGGGCATTAGTTACTGTTTCTGCAGGCGCCGAGGGATTAGCATCTGAAAGCTTAATTGTAATGCGATAAGGGCTCGGGGTGAATGGAATCAGCGGGAGGTATTTATCAATCTCCTTATTAGAAACCTCGCTCTTTTTATCATTTTCTTCAGACGAAGTCTCTATTTTAGGAGAAGAAAGTTCTTTTTCCCTTTCTTCTCCTAAAGGCTCTCTCGGCAATGAAGATAAACTAGTAAGGTTTAATTTATTAGTAGTAGGCTCTTCAAAAAAAGTTTCCGGCTGCTGATCAGAACTCTTAGAGTTTAGATTATTAGAAATAGATTCTTCAAAAGAAGTCTCTGATTGAGAACCAAAGCTCTCAGAAAGTTTCTTCCCTATTTCTGAATTAGCGCATGATGCAAGCAGAGTCAAAGACATTGGCGTCAATACAGCCAACAAAACACGATACCCTCCCTTAAAGGTCAAAACAATCATCAGCCATCACCTGGCTTTATAACTCTCACAGCACTGGCTCTTAAACGGCCTGATTTAGTTATCGAGGGTGGTTTTCTAGAAGCCGGTTTAGTAGATTTTTTAGAAATAATCTCCGTAGATTTCTTTGTAGATTTCTTTGTAGATTTCTTTGTAGATTTCTTTGTAGTGCTCTTACTACGACTTGACTTTTTACTGGCGGCCTTTGCTTCCAATAATTCAATAGCCTCTTCGAGTGAGACCGCATCGGCACTCTTTCCTTCTGGCAAAGAAGCATTTAGCTTGCCTTGCTTTACATAAAGACCATATGGACCGTCATATATCTGAATTTTTTCATCGCTTCCATCAGGAGTCCCTAAATCCTTTAGTGCTGTCCTGCCTCCTCTTCCTCTTTTAGGCATAGATAACAACTCAATTGCACGAGCAAAGTCCACTTCAAGAACATCATCCTCTGCCTTTAAAGAACGGTAATCCTTCTCCCCTTTCCCCTTGCTCCAAACCACATATGGTCCAAAGCGACCTAGGCCTGCCTGAATCTTTCCTCCATCAGGATGTTCCCCAAGCAATCTAGGCAATCTCAACAAGCCAAGGGCCTCCTCAATACTTAACTCTTCTGGTTTTTTCCCTTTAGGTAAAGAAGCTCGCTTTGGTTTTGGAATCTCCTCACTAACTTCACCTCTTTGAACATATGGGCCGTATTGACCAAAAAGCAAATAAATCTTCTCACCAGTTTCAGGATCTAATCCCAAAGACTCTGGTCCATCTGCCTTTTGCTTAAGAATAAGTTCAGCTTTATCCTCATCTAAATCTGCAGGAGTTATTTCTTGTGGAAGTGTGGCCTTAATTAACTCCTCCTCACCATCTTTGCCTACACGCTTTGATTCAAGGTAAGCTCCAAATCGACCTATTCGAACAACACAAGGGAGACCTTCCAAGTCAATAGTTCTTGACGCCCCTGGATCAATATCTCCTTCTCTTTGTTGAACTTGATTTTCCAGGCCACTTTCACCTTTATAAAAACCCTCTAAATAAGGTAGCCATTTAACCTTTCCAGTAGATATTTCATCTAAAGTTGATTCCATTCTGGCGGTAAAACTTGTATCAACCAAGTCAGGGAAATGCTCTTCCAATAATGCCGTAACTGCAAACGCAGTGAAGCTTGGAGTCAATGAATTGTTCTGCAGTGTTGAATATCCACGATCTACAATTGTGCCAATAATGCTCGCATATGTAGAAGGTCTACCTATACCTTCTTTCTCCAGCATTTTGACGAGTGAAGCTTCGCTATAACGAGCAGGTGGTTGAGTCTGATGTCCTAAAGCTTCAACATCCTTAGCTTCAGGGATCTCACCTACGGCTAAAGGTGGCAAAAATACCTCCTGACCTTCGAGTGCAGCTTCTGGGTCATCAGTACCTTCAACATAAGCACGAAAAAATCCTGGGAAGTCGATTCGCTTTCCTGTAGAGCGGAAAGAGGCTTCCCCAACAATTAGATCAATACCAACCATTGTCAGTCGAGCCTCAGCCATTTGACTAGCAACTGTTCGTTTCCAAATAAGTTCATAAAGAGCCAAATCGCGCCCATTAAGCTCAGTTTCATTAGGAGTTCGAAAAGTTTCCCCAGCAGGTCTAATCGCTTCATGCGCCTCCTGAGCATTGCGAGCCTTTGTACTGAACTGGCGAGCACTTTTACTTAAATATTCAAGGCCATATTTAGAAGTCACACATTTACGTGCAGCTTCAATTGCCTGGTTAGACAAATGGACCGAATCTGTACGCATGTAAGTAATAAAACCTCGCTCATAAAGGCCCTGAGCGCAGCGCATAGTTTCTCGCGCAGATAGCCTTAACTTTCGATTAGATTCCTGTTGAAGAGTACTGGTCGTAAATGGAGGGACAGGCTTTCGAACCGTAGGCTTTTCCTCAACATTATGAACTTCCCAAGTTGCTGAGCGAAATTTCTCAGAAAGTGCCCTGGCTTCTTTCTCAGTAATCAAGCGAACTTTACTTCCTTCTTTTAGTTCTCCAGTCGCTTCATCAAAGTCAGAACCACTAGCAACCTTTTGATCAGAGATACTGTTTAATTTCGCCTCAAAACTATGTTCCCCCTTTTTAAGAGTCGCCTTGAGATCCCAAAAACTGCCACTTCGAAAAGCTCTACGAGCTCGCTCACGCTGAACTAATAGTCTCACCGCAACTGACTGAACCCTGCCTGCTGAGAGACCCCATGCAACCTTCTTCCAGAGAAGCGGTGACAGGGTATAGCCAACTAAGCGGTCCAGGATCCTTCTGGTTTCCTGCGCATGAACCAATTCCATATCCAGATCTCTTGTCTGATCAAGCGCCTTTCCAATTGCCTCTCTTGTTATCTCATGAAAAACCAAACGTTTTACAGGGACCTTAGGAGAAAGGAGCTGAAGGAGATGCCAACTAATACTCTCCCCCTCTCTATCTTCATCAGTAGCCAGAAGGAGTTGAGTTGCCCCCTTTAAAGCTGCCTTCAAATCCTTAACAACCTTCTTTTTATCCTTTGGAACCACATACAAAGGTTCAAAGTCTGAAGTCGTGTTAACTCCAAGACTTGACCATTTCTGCCCCTTGTGGGCCGCAGGAATCTCGCTGGCATTGTTGGGCAAATCTCGGACATGCCCCATCGAAGCTTCTACTAGGAAGTCCTTTGGCAGGAACCCACGAATGGTTCTTGCCTTTGTTGGACTTTCAACGATAACTAGAGTTTGCGCCACAGGCGAACTTATAACCTTTCTTCCTATCTATCGCACCGACCAGGAAACTGCATAGATCAACACCAAATACAAAGACTCAATTAGTAACGTAGCTACAGTCTTGAAAGCAGTATTTACCTGGTTTCGCCATGCCTGAAATGGGTGCACATCTTTTTATCACCCAGGGAATGGAAACTCCTGCGGAGCTGCTCAGCATGGGGCTAAATGCAAATGCCATAGCTCCAGAAGCATTTGTCCTTTTAGCCATGCTAGGGACATTAATGGTTGACCTCGCCGGTGAAAAAGCAGCTGCCAGATGGGCCCCACCAATTTGTTATGCAGGGCTATCAATTTCACTAGTCCTGCTTGCCATGCAATGGAATGGCCCTCTCGAGCCATCATTCCTAGGTGCTTTCCTTGCAGACAATCTTGCAATTGCATTTAGAGCTGTCATTGCTCTTTCAACACTCATCTCTTTGCTGATTAGCTGGCGATATGCAGAGCAAAGCGGCAGTCCTGTAGGTGAATATGCAGCCATTCTTCTTGCTGCGACGCTGGGAGCAATGCTCTTATGTGGCGCAACAGATCTCGTTAGTGTTTTTGTTTCTCTAGAGACTCTTTCTGTCGCGAGCTATCTACTTTCGGGATATATGAAGAGGGATGCAAGAAGTTCTGAGGCTGCTCTCAAATATTTACTTATCGGATCGGCAGCTGCTGCAGTATTTCTATACGGAGCTTCACTTCTCTATGGAATAAGTGGCACTACAAACCTCGAAGAAATAGGCGTATCACTGCTTTCTAGCCCAACTCCCGTGGCGGCATTGGCATTAGTCTTTGTGCTCGCAACAGTTGCTTTCAAAATCGCTGCAGTCCCTTTTCATCAATGGACACCAGACGTTTACGAAGGCTCTCCAACCCCAGTAGTCGCTTTTTTATCTGTTGGCTCCAAAGCCGCTGGCTTCGCCCTTGCATTAAGACTTCTGGTTGGATGCTTCAGCGCTTTTGATAGCCAATGGAAGCTACTTTTCACGGTACTGGCTGTCCTAAGCATGACCCTAGGCAACGTTGTTGCACTAGCACAAACTTCTATGAAAAGGATGCTTGCCTACAGCTCTATAGGCCAAGCAGGTTTTGTAATGATCGGCCTTGTATGTGGAACCGAAGAAGGATTTGCGGCAATGGTTCTTTATATGGCTGCATATCTTTTCATGAATCTTGGTGCTTTTGCCTGCATAATCCTCTTCTCAATACGAACAGGCAGTGATCGAATTTCAGATTATGCAGGCCTTTATCAAAAAGATCCCTTAATAACACTAGGACTAAGCCTCTGCCTCCTTTCCCTGGGAGGGATCCCTCCCATGCTTGGATTCTTTGGCAAGATCTATCTTTTCTTTGCCGGCTGGGCGGATCAACAATATTTACTTGTAATTGTTGGTCTTATTACTTCAGTTATCTCTATTTATTACTACATCTCTGTCATTAAAATGATGGTAGTAAAAGAACCTCAAGAGGCATCAGAAATAGTTAAAGACTATCCAAAAATTCAATGGGAAACAATCGGGATGCCTCCAATAAGAGTTGCTCTCGTGACATGTGTATTTTTAACTGCAGTTGGGGGAATACTCTCTAACCCTCTCTTTCAATGGGCTAACAATGCTGTTTCAGGGACACCTCTACTTCAACAAGCAATCGCATTAGGACATCAAGGTTCTCTTGGCTAATCAAATGCAAGCAATTAACCCAGTTGCCAAGCTCACAAAAGTTAGCAAATTTTATGGACAAGGCTCCTTGCTTGTGAAGGCATTAGATCAAATAAATCTTGAAATCAATCAAGGAGAATATCTAGCCGTCATGGGAGCTAGTGGTTCCGGAAAAAGCACTGCAATGAATATTTTAGGCTGCCTAGATAGACCTACACATGGCAGCTATAAACTCAACGGTTTAGCTGTTGAAGATTTAGATGACGATTCCTTAGCAGATCTTCGGAATCAACAGCTTGGATTTGTTTTTCAACAATTTCATCTTTTACCAGAAGCCACTGCCCTTGAGAATGTAATGCTTCCGATGATTTATGCAGGGGTACCTCCAACCAAGCGGGAAGCCAAAGCCAAAGAGGCTCTTGAGCGAGTAGGCCTTAGTGAAAGGATGCCAAACCGTCCTAACCAGCTATCAGGCGGACAACAACAACGGGTAGCAATTGCACGAGCGATAATTAATCAACCTACGTTATTACTTGCAGACGAGCCCACAGGAGCGCTTGATACAAAAACGACTGAAGATGTTCTAGACTTATTCGATGAACTTCATATTCAAGGCATAACACTTGTGCTTGTAACACATGAAGATAATGTGGCTAATAGGGCAAAAAAGATCGTTAGGTTTAGCGATGGGAAAGTAGTAGAAATATCAACCAAAAAAGAGTCAAATAAATTCAACTCCATCTAGTCCATACTCTTTCTATGGATGCCTTTTTAACTCTTAAGGATCCATTTATTTCTATCTTGCTTATCTGCCATTCTTCTCCAGTCTCAGGGTCATTTACCAACCTTGAAGCAAGGCGATTCTCTGCCTGAATACAAACATTATTTGCATCACTCACTAAATCCATTGCCCTATCCATTGCGAGAAGAACTTCTGCCGCCCAAGCGACAGGGTGACATACTCCTCGGCGAAGAATCTCTGCTAATGAGACACCTTCGACTGGCACTCTATTGCAAACATTTAGACCAATACCTATTCGAGCCGCAACCAAATCAGATCCACGATGAACCAATCTTGGTAACACACCAGCCAACTTTCTATTTGCCACTACTAAATCATTAGGCCACTTGATATAAACATCTACCCCCTTCAGCTCAATACGTTCCGCTAATGCCACAGCAACCGCCAACCCAAGCAAACCCACAGAAGAATGCTTCAACTCATCACAAGGGAATGCTGCACTCATCCACACTCCACCAACAGGTGAGCTCCAAAACCTGCCATATTGTCCTCTCCCACAAGTTTGACGACCTGCGAACAAAGCTCGGGGTTGTTTTTTGATCAAAGGTTTATCCCTCAGCCAAATAGACAAGGCGGTCTCAGTGCTTGCGCAAATAGGCTTCCATCGCAATTGCCATGGTCTTTTTACTAGAGAACTTTTTCTCCATTGACGTGCCACAGCCGCAGCACCTGTCCATGACTCAGCTATGCGCATTCCACCAAGAGGCAATTCGAGCAATTGCTTCTTCTAATTCATCCACAGGACGAACTAAAGCCAAGCGAAGCCAACCTTCACCACCGACTCCAAATCCAGAACCAGGGGTTAAGGAAACGCCAGTATCTTTAAGAAGTTTTGAAGACAGGGATTCATCCCCCCAACCTCTACTCTTAGCCCAAGAAGGGATAGGCATCCAAAGATAAAAAGCCATTGACGGAACAGGCACCTTCCAACCAATATTTTCCAACAAATCAATTGCTCTATCTCTCCTATCTTTATATATTTCGATGACATTATTTGGCCAATCTATAGCTTTCGAGAGAGCAGCTATAGCTCCACTTTGCAAAGCCAAAGATTGATTAAAATCAACAACACTTTTAATATTTCGAAGAGCAGTCACCAAAGGTTCTGCACCTATAGCAAAGGCAAGCCTAAAACCACCCATGCTCCATGCCTTGGAGAAAGAAAAAAACTCAATCCCACATTCTTTCCAACCATCGCAAAGTAATAAAGCAGGCGCATCTCCTTCCAGGGCAAGATCCACGTAAGGATTGTCATGTGCAATAACAACCTGATGGTTTACCCCAAAATCCATAGCTTCTTGAAGCCAGCTCTGAGAACCAACAACAGCTGTGGGGTTATGAGGATACCCAAAAACCATCATCTTCAACTGATCCCATTGAGTCTTAGTCAATGAAGAGAAGTCTGGCTTCCAGCCATCGTCTGGTTTTATCAAAAGTCTCTCAATATGGGCATCTGCAAGCACAAGTCCACCCTTATGAGAAGGGTAAGAAGGGTCAAGTATCAAGCCAGAATCACCAGGGTTCATTAATGCCAAGGGCAAGTGCGCAGTCCCTTCCTGAGAACCAACCAAGAGCAAAACTTCTTTATCTGGATCAACTCTTACGCCAAAACGTTTTTCACTCCAAGCTGTCACAGCTTCCCTAAATGGTCGAGTAGCAGCATGAAGGCAGTAAGAAGAGCTATCTGGTTTTAACAAGGATTGATTAATTGCCTGAAGAACAACAGAAGGTGGCAAAAGATCTGTCGAGCCAAGTGATAAGTCAATAAGAGGAAGGGTCTTATTTTTATATCTAGAGCTTTTATATTTTTGTTTACGAAGATCATTACGTGCAAAAACTCCTTTCCCTAATAGATCGAGACGTTTAGAGCCAACCATAACTATCCTAGAAATATGCCATGGGAATAAAGAGGTTCAAAAACCTTTATTCAACTTACAATTTCGTAAGTTTTTCTTACAACAAAGCAAATTGAATAAACTAACTATCAATGCGCATAAGGCCTTTTGAAAACAAGCATCAAAGCTTATCAATAGAGCGTCTTAGCTCTTCAAGATCAGCGTCAACCTCGGACACCTTTACTGTCTGAACCTGATCCGCAGCCTTATCTTCATGCGAGGGTTGCTCTGAAGGAGGCAAAGCCACAGCCTCTGCTCCACCTTGAAGTTTCTTTCGAAGAGCACTTAATTCATCATCAACATCATCCCCACCCTCTAAAGCAGCGAACTGACTCTCCAAATCAGCACCTGCAAGTTCTGCCGAAGCTTGGCTAGAAGCCTCTAAAGCTTGAACCTTATCTTCCATACGCTCAAAGGCAGCCATTGCAGAATTGGTACCCATATTTCCAACAGCACTTTGAAGCTGCTGCTGAGCTTGAGCCGCCTGCGCTCGAGCTTTGAGCATATCCTTCTTAGTTTTTGCCTCAGCAATCTTGCCTTCAAGAGCAATGAGGCTTCGCTTCAACATTTCAACTTGACCTTCCTGCCCTTTTAGTTGGCTATTAAGAGTCGCCACAGATTCTTGAAAAGTCTTTCGTCGAGTGAGAGCTTCTCGAGCAAGATCCTCTTCGCCTTTCTGCAGAGCTAATTCAGCTCTCTGATACCAGGTTGTAACCTGCCCTTGTGCTTGCTCAGCTTGATTTCGAAGTCTCTTTTGACTCGAAATTGCCATGGATACTGCTTGGCGAAGCTTGACCAAATCGGACTGCATATCTGCAACCGACTGATCAAGAATTTTCACAGGGTCTTCTGCCTTACTTACAAGATCATTGAGATTTGCTCGAAGCAAGCGACTTAACCGGTCAAAGAAGCCCATAGATCATTAGTTAAGGCCTCAATGAGGCTAGCGGGCCTAGTCGAATACTCCACCTAAAGTGTTGTGATGGCCTTAGCCCCAAAAAATCAACGAAAACGTTTCGGCAAAGGTGAATTACTCCAAGAAGCACCTTTACAACCAGTCTCGGACATTTCAAGCTGCCTCAACAAGTTAAAGAAATCTTGGGAAAGGAATGGAAGCCTTGCAGGGATTTGGGAGAATTGGTCTGAACTTGCAGGCAGCCAACTTTCCAAAAATTGTCAGCCAATAAGTCTTCGTAGAGGAATCCTAACCATTGGTGCCAGTCACCCACAATGGAGACAAGCACTTCAATACAATCGTTCTCAACTTTTAGCAACGATCAAAGCCGCTGGCCATGAGATAAGAGAGCTAAAGATTCAACAACACCACCCAGGACATAAAAAAGAAAAAGGTGAAAGCGAAAAAAACATTTGGGACAAACATCCAAGTCGTGTTGACATACATGGAATGGCTACCTGCAACATTTGCAAAAGGCCTTCTCCTGCGGGAGAGATAGCCTTGTGGGATAAATGCAGCTTTTGTAGAAGAAAAGAGCTTTTTGAATAACTCCAAATAAACCAAATATTTCAAGGGTAGAAACTAACCAACCAAGCATTTAAAAAGACTATTGCAAGCTAAAAACGTTCCGGCCTAGGCAGCCTCCAATTTGGTTTAAATCCTGAATGAACAATCTCTTTTGAACGACTCTCCAGACTCAGTCTATCAATACGCAAAACAATATAAATACTAAATTTGCCAAGAACCTCATAGTCAAGATCCTTCCAATGACTTTTCTGAATAGTGTCCTTATCAATTACAACTAAAGCAGTTCTAGACGCATTTATTGCTCCAACAGGTTTACCTTGCCAACCTTGTCTTTTTTCAGTGTTCAACCGATCTACAAGATTCACCAAAGCTCTTGGGGAACGGCCCTCATAAATCACCATCTCATCAGTATAAAAATGCAAGGAAGGCTTTACTGCACCAACCATTGCAAAAGGCTCATACTCCTTCTTTGATTCAACCATCAACTGTGCCGCCTGGCGCAATGGCAATTGGCGCAACTTATCCGCGAGGGTCCATATCGGGAACAATACAAATAGCTGAAAAAAAATCAAAGGTATTTGCATGGCAATCAATTTCCCAGATTTTTTCCTAATCAAGAGTAGACTTCCAAAAATTGCAGTTAAAAATAAATAAAAGGCGGCTCTTATTAGCAAATTACTATTGAACAGTTCCATAGCCAAAGTAGGCATCTCAGGATCATTAATTATTCCAATCCAAAGCGGTGATAGACAAAAAATCAATGCCAAGAAAAAAGCAAATAGGACTGCAATCAGCCAAGAAAAAAAAGCCCCTGATTGATTATTTCTCTCCCCAACCCCTGACCACCCAATCAAAATAGCTGCCGCAGGAGTAGCAGGGAGCCAATAACTTGGGAGCTTTGTAGCCGCACAAGTAAAGAACAACAAAATTGCCAATAGCCAACATGCTGCGAAAGAAAAAAGAGATTGATCTGGTTTCTTATGATTATCATCACTTTGATCAAATGGCAAAGATAAAGACTTAATCAATCCCAGAAATAACAACGGGGTAAAAGGTAAAGAAGCCACAATAAGTACAAGCAAAAAAAACCACCAAGGCTCAGAATGGCTATTAACTACAGAAGTGAATCTCTGAAAATTATGATATCCAAAAAAACTATCCCAAAAAGGTTTACCCTCAACCAAAAGTTCAGTCAAATACCAAGGCAAGCTTATTAGAGCAGTAATTAACAACCCACAAACAGGTTTCAACCTTGTCCATATCTTTGCAAAATCTCCTTGATGCAGACCAAACAAAATAATTATCATTGCAGTTAGCACTAATGCAACAGGGCCTTTAGTCAAAACTGCAAAACCCAATACAAGCCAGGCCAACCACCAAGGGTGTCTTATTGGGTCTGCGTAACGTCGCCATTGAAGAAGCAAACTAATACCCAAAGTGCTACAAAGCAAAGCATCACTAACAGCAATGCGGCTCCAGATCATCACCAAAGGAGATAGAGCAAAAGCCAGAGCAATTCCAACAGCTGTTCGGCGAGGGAAAGGGTCATGTTCCTTTGGCCAACACATAACGGTGTCACCAAGAACAAGCACCATCAATAAAGTTGAAAGTGCAGACGGGAGTCGCGCAGCCCAAGTTCCCAAGGGATCCCATAAAGACTGCCCAGGCAATGAATACCCGACTCCCATCAGCCAATAAACAAGTGGGGGCTTATCAAATCGATCTAAACCATTCACCTTCGGAGTAAGCCAGTTACCAGTAGTGCTCATCGCACGTCCAGCTGCAGCAAAAAGCGGCGGAGTTTCATCTATTAAGCCAGTACTCCCTAATTGCCAAAGACAAAGAATCATTCCTATTCCCAAGAGCAGATAAAGCCCTCGGCGCCGCTCAAGAGGGGACAAACCCTTTCTGAACCCAGGCGATTTCACTTCAATCAAGTCCGATTGAATTTAGCTGCCAAGCCTGTCCTGATCCAAGCATCAACACGCCTAGCGAAGGCCTCCTGAGAGGCATTTCTACCAACCCAATTTCTACATGCCCTCCGATCAATCTCGCCAATTCGATTAGTTGCCGATGCCATTGCATCAATATCGTCAGGGGGCACCAACCAGCCAGTCTCACCAGAAACAATCAACTCTCCTGGCCCACCTCGGTCATATGCCACCACTGGGACCCCACAAGCCATGGCTTCAACTACAACATTTCCATAAGCCTCATTCCACTTTGGAGTATTGATAAGTGCTCGACATGTCCCCAACTGACTCTGCAGTTCAGTTGTTGAGAGAAATCCTCGCCATTCAATTGTGCCTTGCGGGAAAGAGGCCTCTACTTCCGCACCATATCGCTCATCCTCCATAACACCCCATACCAACAACCTCTCACCCAAAGTCGCAGCCACAGCTGCAGCATCTTCCAAGCCCTTCTCAGGAGCGATTCGGCCTACCCAGCCCAAAGGCCCTCCCGAATAAAGTTGGAACTCATATTTATCAAGATCAAAACCATTGCCAACAACCACTGGATCAGTTTTCAGCTCATAATCATCAGCCTGGCGCAATGTATGAAAAGCAAGGCGAGATTGATCAAAATGAGCCACTTCGCTTACCAAACCCTGCATAACATTCGATACTCCACCCATGCTGATCAGATGAAAAAGATCTGCATTTACATGAGGTGTAAGCCATAAAGGCAACCAGTCATATCCGAAATTTAATACTGCATCAGCATTAACCCCGAGCTCAAGAGCTTGTTCCCACAATCTTGGTAAAACACCTTGATAAGGAATAACAATTGGAGCATCAGGCTCTTTATGCTGCCAACTTGGTTGATCCTTTCCATAAACATGTCTAATTTTGCCCAAGGAACAACCTGCTGGAAGTTTTGATCCATCTGGAGCGACAAGAATTACTTGATGACCCAAGTCAAGAAGTCCCTTCATAAGGGAGCTCAAAGTGAGTTCAACACCACCCCCGCTCCCACTCCCAATGTGTCCGATAGGAGTGCTTACAAAAATCAACTTCAAGAAAGAGTTCTGCATTAACCACTTCCCCCAGGTAAAGCAGTTGAGTCAGAAGCATCAGGTTCCCATATACGCCGCCGCTGACTAACCAGTACAACTGAAGCTAAAACCAAAGCAACGCCACACCATTGCAATGGTTGAAGTCTCTCTCCTAACCAAAATCCTCCTGTAGCAAGAGCAAATAAAGGTGTCAAAAATGCAAGAGTGCTGAAACTAGTTAACTCCTCACGAGAGGCGAACCAAAAAAAGAGTCCATATGCCAAAGCACTTCCCAAAAGGCTCGCATATGCCATCAAACCCCAATCAAAGATTGTCCAACTAGGAATTAAAGGCCAAGAACCATTCCAAACATGCAAAGCAAGTAAAGGAAAACTTCCGAAAACCATATGCCAACCAGTAACTGCAACCGGATCACTTTCTTTACAACAAAAACGTATCAAAACAGTTCCCAAAGCCATTGCTACAGCTGCCCCCAACATCCAAGCTTCACCTTCATTCCAAAGGTTCGAAAGTGATGATGATTGATCAATCAACAACCAATGACGCAAAAGATCAGGGGGAGCACCTAGACAAAGTATCCCGACCAACCCAATCATCAATCCAACCCAACCTATTGGGTTTATTGCATCTCCAAATATGGTGCGCGAGAGAAGAGCCACCATCAAAGGCTGAGAATCAATCAATACAGAGCCCAGGCCAGCGCCAGTTTCTGCAAGTCCCCTTGTTAAACACATTTGAAAAAGACTTGCATCAATAACCGTAAACAGCAAAAACCACCCCCAATCCACCCTGGCAACAATTAAGCCGCGCCCAATGAATGGCACAACAATCAAGAGTGTCAATCCAGCTGGCAAAAGTCGCAAAGAGCCAACTAAAAACGGGCCTCCAGAGTCAACTAGAGGGGCCATAGCTGTCATTGCTGTACCCCATAAAGCAAATGGCAGAACCATCAGCAACCAGTGCCGAATTAAGAACATGAGGTCAGATAGCAGGCTCCTTTTTAATATCCGGTGAAATACACATCATGAGCATGGCCTGGCCTTGGCGTCGCAAATCTCGCAAACGGATGGCACGCATCGTCATCGAAGGAGCAATCTCCGGTTCCACTCGAAAACTTGTACTCAAAGCCCTGAAGCAAGTTGAAGAGAGAGAATTCCCAGCACTGTTACTTCGCATAGACAGCCCAGGAGGAACAGTTGGAGACAGTCAAGAGATCCATTCTGCGATTTTGAGACTGAGAGAGAAAGGCTGTCATGTAGTGGCAAGCTTTGGCAACATCTCAGCCTCTGGAGGTGTTTATGTAGGTGTAGCCGCTGAGAAGATAGTGGCAAACCCTGGCACTATTACTGGCTCAATAGGAGTAATTCTTAGAGGGAACAACCTCTCAAAATTGCTAGAGCGAGTGGGGGTCCGATTTGAAACTGTAAAAAGCGGAATATACAAAGACATCCTTTCCCCAGACCGAGCTTTAACTAATGAGGAGAGGCAATTGCTTCAATCGCTTATTGACAGCAGTTATGAACAATTTGTGCAAGCAGTAGCCGAGGGGCGCTCACTCACCCAGGAAAATGTCCGCAGCTTTGCTGACGGGCGTGTTTTCACTGGAGCCCAAGCCAAAGAGCTTGGTTTGGTTGATGATTTAGGCGACGAGGATTACGCAAGACGTTTAGCGGCAAAGCTCGCTGATCTTGATGAGGAAAAGGCGCATCCAGTAACTTTTGGCAAACCCAAAAGGAAGCTCATGGGATTTCTTCCAGGGGGCAAGATCCTTAGCGAATTTTTGGATCTTCTAAATATCGAACTCAATAGCAATGGACAACCCCTATGGCTTTTCAGGCCTTAAACAATGGTTTTCAAAAGCGAAAATATGTACCTGCAAGGCTTGAGGGGCGCTACCACAAGCGAAAGCAATTCAACCAACGCAATTGAGACCGCAGTAAGAGAGCTAGTGGCTGAATTGGTTACTAGGAACGAATTAAACCCTGAACAAATTGTTTCAATAACCTTTTCAACGACCTCTGATCTCAACGCTTGTTTCCCTGCAGGGATTGCAAGGAAACAAGCCGGGTGGGAAAACATTGCCCTGCTTGATTGCCAGCAGATGTTCGTTGAGGGTGATCTCAAGCATTGCATTCGAATACTTGCAATCGCTTGGCTGCCTCACGATCAAATTCCACAACATCCTTACCTAAGGGAAGCGAAAAGACTTCGCCCAGACAGATAAAAGGATCTGCCAGCTCATCGGCCGGCCCAACCTTCGCCTTGGATTTAAAAGTGCACAGGAGAATTCTTTCAGTTGTCGAATTTGAAGCTCACACCACACCCTTTCCAAAAATGATCAAACCACCTTCTTGGTTTCAATTAAGCGGCCTCACAGCGCTGGGCATAACAGCAGGGATTCTTTCTCCATCCCTGCACATGCTTCGGAGCATGTCCAACCAAGCTTTAGCCAATCCTTCAATGTTTGAATACCGGTGGGAGGACACTGGTAATTACAAAAAGCTTTATTACTTCCAAAGCTCTAAAGAGAAAAGAGATAGAGCAAGGTATTACCTAGTAATAAGGCCCAAGGATCGCAGTACCGCCATCCTCAAGCTAACCATCAATTTGCCTGATTACTTTGAGACCAATATTCGCAAGAAAAACCTGAAGCTTTGTCGCGTAAGTCTTGGAGGGATGCTCGCACGTACAAAATGCACGAAGAAGCTACCTGCAGTTTTCGAGGTTTCCAAAGATCAAACCTCCATCGAGATCTTTCCTGAGCAACCAATCCCTACAGAAGGTTCATACGCCGTCGTAATGAAAATCTTCAATCCAGATCAAGCAGGCATGTATCAACTCAATGCCATGGCCCAGCCCCCTGGAGACATTCCTATTTCTAGCTACTTAGGGAGCTGGAGCATCGACATCAACTGAACTGTTAAATTAGTTATAAGCTCTAAGGCCTTTGGAGTAGAACCTTAATGACAAAAAGAACCCTGGGGGGCACCAGCCGCAAAAGGAAGAGGGTCTCTGGTTTCCGTGTGAGGATGCGCACACACACTGGTCGAAGAGTAATAAGAAGCCGGAGGAAGAGAGGGCGCGCAAGACTTTCTGTCTGATGTCAAAGCTTTGGAGATACAAATGAATTTATAGATCTAGTAACACTTCAATCATTGCAATCGCCAATGGTTTTGCCTGAGTCAATGAGGCTAAAAGGCCATAAATGTTTTGACTACCTTCATCGGTCTGGAATTAGATATCATGGCTCGTTGATGGTTCTCAGAGTAGTTAAGGCAAAGCCTATATTGATTAAATCTAATCAAAAGAAAGGCATTTTCCGCTCTTGCCGATGTGCTGTATCTATCAGCAGCAAAGTAAGCAAAAAAGCAGTAATTCGAAACCGTCTCCGTCGCCTAATTCACAACCACCTAAGGATTAGGCTATTAAATGTCACAGAGCATTGTGAGAGATGGGCTCTTATCAGCCTGAAGCCAAGTTCTTCAATGAAAGAGATTGCTCCATTACTGGAAGAATGCGACAGATTGCTTCATAAGGCAGGTTTGTTTTTATGATCATTCGCAGTGAAGAATCTTTTTACGAAGGAGGTCCAGCAAAATGGGACCTAATTATCAACCTCATTGCAGGCTTAACTCTTGTAGGCCTGCCATTCACCTTTGGTGCATTAGTCAGAGCGATATGGATTCGCTACAAGATCACTAACAAAAGAATTTCCGTAACTGGTGGTTGGTTCGGCAAAGATCAAAGCCAAGTTGTCTATAGTCAAATCACTGAAATCCGCACTGTTCCTAGAGGTTTCGGAATATATGGAGACATGGTCCTTGTCCTAAAAGACGGTGCAAGACTAGAAATGCGTTCCATGCCACGTTTCAGAGAAACGGAAGATTACATTCAACAGCAAATTAATATTCAAACCACAAGGCGTTCTAAGGAGGATGGTCAAGGCTTTGCAGCCTGAGCCAATCCCCATGAACTTTTAGACAGCAGATCATCTCCTGTTGCAAACTGGCATCACCTTTTCCTACACCCTGAGAGAGCATCGTGATCGGGTACATCTCCGACAATCTGCTAATACCGATCCTTGATTTCTTCTATGGATTAGTCCCAAGCTATGGGCTAGCGATTGTCGCACTCACAATTGTTATCAGGCTGGCACTATTCCCTTTAAGCGCTGGATCAATCAGAAGTGCACGCCGCATGCGCATAGCTCAACCAGTTATGCAAAAGCGACAGGCTGAAATAAAATCCCGTTATGCAACCAACCCTCAGAAACAACAAGAGGAACTGGGGAAATTGATGAGTGAATTCGGCAGTCCCCTTTCAGGCTGTCTTCCCCTTCTAGTTCAAATGCCGATACTTTTTGCTCTTTTCGCAACCTTGAGGGGATCTCCATTTGCAGATGTTCCCTACTTAGTAAACCTAAAAATCCTTCCTCCAGATCAAGTAGCAACAGTTGAACCAAAACCATTCACCAGCCCAAGGCACTCGATATTTGTTACTGAGTCCGACCATTTCCCTGTAATCGCATCTCTGCCTGGCGGCACGAAAATCGGAGCCGGGGAAAAAGTGCAAATCAAATTACAGACGCTTGATGGAGAAGGGTTCACCAACATGCTTTCCAAATATGACGAGGGGAGCAAATACAGCCCTAATTGGAAAGTCACCAAAGGTGAGGACCTCGTAAAAGTTTCTTCAGATGGAACAGTAACTGCGATTTCTGCTGGCGATGCAACCGTTGAGGCCAAAATCCCAGGCCTCGCTGCCAAAAGTGGCTTTCTATTTATTAAGGCCTTAGGGCAAGTCGGCTTCTATGTAGATGGAGCAATTAACTGGGACATTGCAATTCTGGTAGGAGGTTTTGGCCTAACTCTTTTGATATCTCAGTTCCTATCAGGGAGAGGAATGCCTGCGAACCCTCAACAATCGACAGCAAATAAAATCACACCGATAATGATCACTGGGATGTTTCTTTTCTTCCCTCTGCCAGCAGGTGTCCTTCTTTATATGGTGATCGCAAATATTTTCCAGGCATTACAAACTTTCTTGCTAAGTAGAGAAGCTCTGCCAGATAACCTGCAAAAAATTCTTGATGATCAACTTTCTCAGAAATCAAAAGTCGCAGTGGCAACTGCTACTGCTACGCCTAGCGAAACAGGACGCCTTCCGTTTGAACCCAAAAGCGGCAAATGAGCTATAGGATCCCAGTCATCCATGAATGTGATAGCTGCACTATTCGTCATAAGTTTTTTAACTCTTGAAAACTTGCTTATGCGATCAAAAAAACTGCTCTTGCTATGAAGGATTGGGAAAACCATCTAGATCTTTTAATTCAAGCCAGTACACCACTGATTTGGATTCGTAGCGGGGAAGAAGAAAGAGTTGAAGAACTGTTAAAGCAGGCCTGTTCAAGACTTCAACCAAGGCGCCTTGCGACCTGGGACTACATCGAAGGTTTGCAGGGAATTCTTAACTCAAACGGTCTTGCCGCAAGACAGCCTATGGCAGTACTGCAATGGGTACACAAACTTGACTCAAATAATCCAACCATTCTTCTAGCAAAAGATTTTCATCGCTTCTGCGAAGACGCAGGGATAGCTCGAATGCTGAAAAATCTTGCAGGGTTTCTTCGGCAACAGCCACATACCATTGTTCTTTGTTCAGGCCCGTGGACTCCCCCGAATGACCTAGATGATGCATTAACCATTCTTGACCTTCCACTTCCAAAGGAACAAGAGCTAAAAAACTTGCTCAGCAATATCGCCCAAGCAAGCGGTTCTGATTTGCGAAGAGATGTACTAGAAGAATTGACGCACGCTTGCAGTGGACTCAGTGAAGCTCGTGTGCGTCAAGTTGCGGCAAGAGCATTAGCCCAAAGGGGAAAAATTGGGCTTGAAGATCTAGAAGAGGTTCTAGAAGAGAAACGACAAAGCGTTGCACGTAGTGAAGTACTCGAATATTGCGAAACAAAAGCAACACCAGCTGATATTGGTGGGTTAGATGCACTCAAAGCATGGCTTGATCAACGTCACCAAGCCTTTTCTGATGAGGCTCGGGATTTTGGATTACCTCTCCCACGAGGGGTATTGCTGGTGGGACCACAAGGTACTGGGAAATCCCTAACAGCAAAAGCCATTGCTCATAGTTGGTCCATGCCACTCCTACGGCTAGACGTAGGTCGTCTTTTTGCCGGTCTTGTAGGAGCAAGTGAAGCACGCACAAGAGAAACTATCCAGCGCGCTGAAGCTATGGCACCTTGCGTACTCTGGATTGATGAAATAGATAAAGGGTTTGGGGGTGATGCACGCAGTGACGGAGGGACCAGTCAGCGAGTCCTCGCAAATGTTCTCACGTGGATGGCAGAAAAAACCTCAGCTGTTTTTGTCGTCGCAACTGCCAATGGGGTAGAAAGACTCCCAGGAGAGCTGCTACGAAAAGGTCGCTTTGATGAAATCTTTTTGCTAGATCTGCCAAGCATTCAAGAGCGATTTAGCATTTTATCGCTGCATATTAAACACAGACGTCCAAACTTAAACCTTCCCCTAACGGCAGTTGTAGACCGCACAGAAGGTTTTTCAGGAGCAGAGCTAGAACAAACAGTTATTGAAGCAATGCATCTTGCATTTGCCGAACGAAGGGAACTAGAAGAGACTGACCTAATACTTGCGGCAACTCAACTTGTACCACTTTCACGAACTGCGAAAGAGCAATTGCTTTCTTTAAAAGAGTGGTCTGCGAGTGGGAGAGCAAGGCCAGCCTCATTATTGATCAGTCAAGTCATCGATTAGGGAAAAGAAATTTAAAGGTTTCTGATTTGATTTAATCAAACCTCAAGGTCAAATTCATCAGTAAACAACACAAAAAACAGTAAAAAAGCTGATCTTTTCTCTTTAATACGCAATCTTTGGGATCAAGAAGACTTAGGCTTATCGACTTACTTAAGAACCATCGTGCTTGACCAGCGCCTGGTACGTGAAAACCCCACTCTTGTTGCCCGTGAACTAGGCAGAAGGGGTATGAAGGTGGACCTTAAACCCCTTCAAGTAATAGCTCAAACTCAAAGAGATCTTGAAGAGAGAAGAAGCAAGCTACAAGCAGAAGGCAATCGAATTGGGAAAGAAGTTGGTCAAAAAATAAAGAGCGGAACAGATCCAAAATCAAACGAATTAACTGAGCTTCGAAATAGAGGCAATCAAATCAAACAAAAGGTTGCATTATTTGAAGAAGAAGAAAGAACCGTTTCTGCCAGTCTGAAAGAAAAACTTCTTGCACTTCCGAACCTACCTGCCCCTCAATGCCCTAATGGGAAAGACGAAAAAGACAATCAAGAAAAGCGTCGATGGGGTAACCGGCGAGAAGAAAAAGGCCTTAAAGAACACTGGGAAATTGCTGATCGACTAAATCTTTTTGATACGGAGCGTTCTGTTCGAATATCCCAAAGCCGCTTTGTGACCCTTCTAAATCAAGGAGCACGATTAGAACGAGCACTTATTAATTTCATGCTCGATTTACACACCTCAAAGGGCTATCAAGAAGTTCTACCCCCCGTACTTGTAAATACAGCTAGTCTTACAGGCTCAGGGCAACTGCCGAAGTTTGCAGAAGAGAGTTTTAGGTGTGCCGAAGATGACCTATGGCTTACTCCAACAGCTGAAGTCCCATTAACTTCTTTACATCGAGATGAAGTAATCCCTTCAGAGAAACTACCTCTTCGTTACGTCGCTTACAGTCCTTGTTTCCGTCGAGAAGCTGGAAGTTATGGCAAAGACACTAGAGGCCTCATAAGACTTCATCAGTTCAATAAGGTTGAACTTTATTGGTTTGTGCATCCTGAAGCTTCTGAATCCGCTCACAGCCAGATCACAGCTGATGCAGAGGCTGTACTGCAAAAGCTTGAATTGCCTTATCGAGTTCTTGAAATATGTACAGGTGATCTTGGCTTTTCCGCCTCCCGAACATATGACTTGGAAGTATGGCTTCCTGGCGCAAGAGCCTTTAGAGAAATATCAAGTTGCAGTGCCTGTTCTGATTTCCAAGCCAGACGTTCTGCTATACGCACAAAAGAAGGTCAAAAAACCCGTTTACTCCATACCCTCAATGGAAGTGGATTGGCTGTAGGGCGCACCATGGCAGCTTTGCTTGAGAATGGGCAACAAAAAGATGGGAGTGTGCTGCTACCCAACGCAATAGTGCCTTACTTCGGCGCAAATCAATTGCAGCCAGAATGAACTTTCTAATACTCGCTTAATGAACGTATTGGCATCGATTGCAGTTCTAGGACTTCTGATCCTTTTTCATGAAGCTGGTCATTTTTTGGCAGCAACATCTCAAGGCATACGCGTAAGTGGTTTTTCTATTGGCTTTGGCCCTGCCATCATCAAAACCCAACAGAAAGGAGTCACGTATGCACTCAGAGCTTTACCTCTTGGAGGATTCGTCTCTTTCCCTGATGACGATAAAGAAAGCGATATCCCTCCCAACGATCCCAACCTGCTTAAAAACAGACCAATTCATCAAAGAGCACTAGTAATTTCCGCAGGAGTATTAGCGAATTTCCTTCTTGCTTGGCTTGTGCTCTTTGGGCAAGCAGGTCTAATTGGATTACCAAGTCAACCAGAGCCTGGAGTATTAGTAATGTCTGTTCAGCCTTATGAAGTGGCTGAGAGTTCAGGCCTTATTGCTGGAGATCGAATAATTAGTGTTAATGGGAAAGCTTTAGGGAAAGGGCAAGAAGCTGTTCAAGTTTTAGTGAAAGAAATTCAAATGGCCCCTGGCAAAACCATTAAGGTTGAGAGAGTGAGGGAAGAAGAAAAAACAATCCTTAGCCTTACCCCTACGAAGTTTCAAGGCAATGGGAAAGTAGGCGCAAAGCTCCAGCCCAATATCTCAGGCAAAATTCATCCTGCAAAAAACATTGGGGAAGTTCTAACGCACACTAATAAGGAATTTTTAGATTTACTTGGCCGAACAATTAAAGGCTACAAAGGACTTTTGACTGACTTCAGTTCAACAGCACAACAACTCAGTGGCCCTGTAAAGATTGTCGAAATCGGCGCAAAACTATCTGAACAAGGTGGAACAGGTCTAGTGCTTTTCGCCTCATTAGTATCTATCAATTTGGGAGTCCTAAATTCCTTGCCCCTCCCTCTTCTTGATGGAGGTCAATTGGCTCTCTTATTAATTGAAAGCATAAGGGGAAGGCCTATCCCTGAACGTATTCAACTTGCATTCATGCAATCAGGGTTTCTACTTCTAGTTGGATTAAGTGTTGTGCTCATCATCCGTGATACCAGTCAACTAACCCTTGTTCAGCAGCTTATGGGCCACTAAAAACAAGCTAAAAGCAATTTCCACATTTGTTCGTTAATTTCCTCTGAGCTAGTGAGCCAAATGGATCTCGCAATTCAGTCCTGGCTTTTAATAACGAATCCAGCCCCAGGAGTTCAAGCCTTATTACTTGAAGAGTTAACATTTAAGAACTACTCGAAGGGCGTCAAGCCGCTGCATGGCCAAAAAGTCAATGATCGCGCGTGATGTAAAGCGCAAGAAACTAGTTGAGCGTTATGCGGCAAAACGCACAGCTCTGATGGCAGCTTTCAACTCTGCCAAAGATCCCATGGAGCGACTAGAAATACACCGCAAGATTCAGGCATTACCTCGTAACAGTGCCCCAAGCCGTATTCGTAACCGTTGTTGGGCAACTGGAAAACCAAGAGGGGTATACCGAGATTTTGGTCTTTGCAGAAACCAGCTTCGAGCACGAGCTCATAAAGGTGAGCTACCAGGTGTGGTCAAGTCCAGCTGGTAATCAAAAACGATTCAAACTTAATCAAAAAAGCTAAAAATTAATTTTTAAAAGGAGGGGTGACAAGTCTGTGTTACCCCTCCTTTTTTATCAGTCAAATAAGCGAAAAAGAATCAAATCCAATTTTCTGCTTGAACTGTCCCTTTAAAATGCAAGAATGTAGTTAGACAAAAAGACATAAGAGCAAGTGCAAGGTCAGACACAGTCGATCTCCTTTGATGGTCGGGAGATTCGGCTGACCACTGGGCGATATGCGCCTCAGGCCGGCGGTTCAGTCATGGTGGAATGCGGGGACACCGCAGTCCTAGTAACCGCAACCAGATCCACAGGGCGAGAAGGAATTGACTTCCTTCCTTTGATCTGTGACTACGAGGAAAGGCTTTATGCCGCGGGTCGCATTCCAGGGAGCTTCATGCGTCGTGAAGGACGCCCACCAGAACGAGCAACACTGGTTTCTCGTCTAATAGATCGACCTATGCGGCCATTGTTCCCATCGTGGCTGCGAGATGACATTCAAGTCGTAGCGACTTGTCTTTCTCTTGACGAAAGAGTGCCTGCAGATGTTCTTGCTGTCACAGGAGCTTCTCTAGCGACACTTCTAGCCGGGATACCCTTCCAAGGTCCAATGGCCTCAGTTCGAGTAGGCCTACTTGGAGATGATTTTGTTCTAAACCCTAGCTATCGAGAAATTGAGCGGGGAGACCTTGATCTTGTAGTAGCGGGGACTCCTGATGGTGTTGTAATGGTTGAAGCAGGTGCAAATCAACTTTCTGAACAAGACGTAATCGAAGCAATTGACTTTGGTTATGAAGCAGTTTGTGAACTAATCAAAGCCCAACAATCACTTCTTAAAGAAGAAGGGATAAAACAAGAAAAGCTTGAGGAGCCAGCTTTCGACAACACTTTAACCAGTTACCTAGACAAGAATTGCACAAAAGCCATTGGTGAAGTCCTCAAACAATTCGACCAAACAAAAGAGGAGAGAGATTCCAAACTTGATGCAATCAAATCAGAAATCAATGAAACAATTGAATCTCTAAAAGAGGATCACGCCGTACGTAAATCAATTGCCGCGAACAGCAAGTTATTAGGCAACAATTTTAAGGCTTTAACAAAGCGATTAATGCGTGAACAAATCATCAAAGAGGGCAAACGTGTTGATGGAAGAAGCCTTGATGAAGTCAGGAAGATTCAAGCCGCTGCAGGGGTTCTGCCAAAAAGAGTTCATGGATCAGCACTATTTCAAAGGGGTCTAACTCAGGTACTTTCCACTGCCACCCTTGGGACTCCAAGTGATGCGCAAGAAATGGATGATTTAAACCCAAACACAGAAAAAACATATCTTCATCACTACAACTTCCCTCCTTTTTCCGTTGGCGAGACTCGACCAATGCGTTCTCCGGGACGTCGTGAAATAGGCCATGGAGCCCTTGCTGAACGAGCAATCGTTCCTGTTCTTCCGGCTAAAGACACTTTCCCTTATGTGTTGAGAGTAGTGAGCGAAGTCCTCAGCTCTAATGGATCCACATCAATGGGTTCAGTATGCGGAAGCACTCTTGCACTTATGGATGCTGGTGTGCCTCTAAAGGCCCCTGTAAGTGGAGCTGCAATGGGTCTTATCAAAGAAGGCGAAGAAGTAAAAATCCTAACTGACATTCAAGGCATCGAGGACTTCCTAGGTGATATGGATTTCAAAGTGGCTGGAACAGAGAAAGGGATAACTGCTCTTCAGATGGACATGAAGATTACTGGTCTTTCAATTGCGACCGTAGCCGAAGCCATAAACAAGGCAAGGCCTGCTCGAATACATATTTTGGAAAAAATGCTGGAAGCAATTGATGCTCCAAGAGAAAATCTCTCTCCCCATGCACCCAGACTGCTGAGTTTCCGCATTGATCCCGAGCTAATTGGAACGGTCATTGGCCCTGGTGGAAGAACCATCAAAGGCATCACAGAAAGGACTAATACCAAAATCGATATTGAAGATGGAGGTATTGTCACTATTGCTTCTCATGATGGAGCAGCCGCAGAAGGAGCTCAACGAATCATCGAGGGGCTTACTCGCAAAGTAAATGAAGGGGAAGTTTTCACGGGACCTATCACAAGAATTATCCCTATAGGTGCATTTGTAGAAATCCTTCCTGGGAAAGAAGGCATGATTCACATTTCACAATTATCAGAAGCTCGTGTAGAAAAAGTCGACGACGTAGTCAAAGTTGGAGAAGAAGTAACCGTTCGAGTTCGAGAAATAGACAATCGTGGTCGAATTAATCTAACTTTGAGAGGTGTTCCTCAGAATGGAGAAGACTCACATCCTGAACACTCTCCAACTCCTGTAGCCCCTCTAACTTAAGGGGCTCAAACTTTAAATCCAGGGTCAATAATATTTATTTGTTGCAAGGCCTTCTCACAAAGCTCAAGGTGATTTTTGCCATTACTAGCTATTAAACAACCCTTCTGCCTTACATCACCTGTGTTGTACTGAAGAGGGCGGCCATCGGCATGCGTAAACATTCCACCAGCAGCTTTAAGCACTGCTTCTGGAGCCGCCATATCCCAATCTTTAGGTGCGCTCTTCCCAGAAAGAGACAGGTAAAGATCAGTTTCTCCACGCAGAATCGTTGCCACCTTGCAACCAACACTACCTACTGACTTAGAGCCCCCAAAGCCAAGATTCTCAATTAAATTCTCTAATCTCTCATCCCTATGATTCCTACTGGCTATAAGAATTAACTCAGAAAAAGTATTTCTTTGACTCAAGCGAGTTGGTGTCTTATTACCCTCTCGATCTTCACACCAAGAACCAACTCCCATAACGCCAAACCAAAGTTCTTGAAGCTCTGGCAAAAGGACAACTCCAAGCAAAGGCTCATGTCCACTAACAAGAGCCAAGTGAACAGCATATTCTCCTGTACCTTGCAAAAAATCCTTAGTCCCATCCAAAGGGTCAAGGATCCATAACCAATCAGATTTTAAAGACTCTCCCTCTACCAACTGCTCTTTAGCGGTCTCCTCACTTAATAGCTTCCAGTCTGCAGAAGGAAAATAAGACTCAAAGCCTTCCATTAGCCATTGATTAACAGCAAGGTCAGCTGCAGAGACAGGGCCATCTCCACCATCTTCAACTTGCAATGCTTTAGGAAATCCATAAGGAGGCTGCTCAGCTCTTGCATAAGCACGCAAAATATCTGCAGCACCCCAACTAAGGTGCCTAAGAGTCTTAAGGAGTGCTTCTAAATTCACTCCATTAGGTAAAAAATTGGCACCAAGCATTTTTAGTTTCGGAGAGAAGAAATTTTGAGTAGTCGCCTTGAACCAGCGCCCAGTGTTCTATATGTAGTCGGAACACCAATTGGACATCTAGGAGATTTATCGCCTAGAGCTAGATCAGTTCTCAAAAAAGTTTCAATAATCGCATGTGAGGATACACGGCATAGCGGACAACTTCTTAACCAAATAAAAGTCGAAGCACCTCTAATAAGCTTCCATAAACACAACACCCAAAATCGCCTCCCAAAGCTGCTCGATGTTCTCAAGCAAGGGCAAAGCCTAGCTTTAATAAGTGATGCAGGCTTACCGGGGATAAGCGATCCTGGGCAAGAGCTTGTATCAGCAGCAAGAGAAGCAGGTCATGACGTGATCTGCATTCCTGGCCCATGTGCTGCTATCACCGCCCTAGTAAGCAGCGGTCTTCCAACTAAACGATTTTGCTTTGAAGGTTTCCTTCCCGCAAAAAGTAAAGAAAGAAAACAACGTCTCAAAATAGTTACCTCAGAAGAGCGAACCACAATTATTTATGAATCACCACACCGATTAGTAAAGCTTCTTGAGGAATTGGTTCAGCTATGTGGAAAAGAAAGACCCTTACAAGTGGCTCGAGAACTTACCAAACAATATGAAGAACAAATAGGAAGAACCACTGAAGAAGTTCTTAAATATTTTCTGACACAAAAACCAATAGGTGAATGTACTCTTGTACTGGGGGGGGCTCCTGTAAAGACTCAAGAAAAATTCAACGATTCTCAAATGCTGAATGAAATGCTTGCCTTAATAGCAAATGGAGCAAGTGCGAGTGAATCAGCCCGAGAACTCGCCAACCGAACAGGTCATTCACGCAGACTTCTTTACTCACTGCTACATCAAAAAGAAATCACTACAGAAAGCAATTAATTTATTTAGCAATGACAACCCAAGGAATCTTCTTGATTTAAATATGCTAACAAGAATCCAACTTCTTAGTGTCAGTTTTGCAAGTGGCCTCTTACTACTCTTTGTCCTTTGCCTTGGGTCTCAGAACCTTAATAATCGTTTCAAAGTCAATCTCGTATTCGCAACTACAGAACCTCTTCCAGCAGGTTTTGTAGTTGGCTTATCAGTTGTTTTAGGTGTAATTAGTGGAGGGAGTACAGCAACAATTCTTCTTCCGCCTCCGAAGCCTTAGATAAAAAGACACAATATATTCTTATCTCAAGCATCAAGAGCAATTAGCGCTCCTTCCAGTACTATGCGAGTAATTCCACGGGCCAACAAGAAAGGAATTGTCCGTCTAAAAACAGCTGAGTCTGGCACCTTTATAACTCTTTGACTTCTACCGCACTGTCTTTTTGCAGAGCGCTGATTAACAAATAAACACAGGGCTTTTCGTTGTTGCTCCTCTTCAGCAAGAAAACCAAATTCAGGAAATTCCTTCAAAGGGCGCACATCTAGCTCAACTATTTTGTCAACAAGCATATAAACAGTTCCAGGCAATGTAGAAGGCGTCAAAGGCTCACAAGAGATGTCTGGACGCTCATTCAAATCAAAGGATGAAGGGAGAGGGGCAACTTCTTGAAACACGTCAGATGATGATTCATCAGCAACTTCCAAGTTGCTGATCTCTTCATCAAGAGAATCATCCTGCAAGTCATCATCAAAATCATCAGCGTCATCTAGGGCAAGAGGACCTCCAACGCTTTGTTCCAATCCAATAGCTTCAACTGTTTCCTTCTCAAGACTTTCGAGTGCAACAGTTTCTAGAGAAGACTTCTCTCCTTGTGCTGGTTCTGGTTCTTCTTTTCGATCTGAGTTTGGAGTTTTTGTACTCACAGACTCTTTATCCAAGTCGGTAGCTTTAGCTGCCTCCCCCCTAGAGCGTGCAACTTTTAGAGCCTGATATTCATCAGCTCCTAATAACGCTTTTACAGTTCTATTTACAGTATTTGTGCTGCAATCGAATTCCCTAGCCAAAACAGTTGAGGATTTACCCAAGCGGTAACCCTCCAAGAGACCCTTCTTCTGACTTTCTTTGAGCCGGCTTGCAGCCATGAGATGCTCTTTATATGCACCCAACCATAGGCGGAGGCGCCAATAGAAATAACTGTCAAAATGTCACTTCATGCTCCCTTAGCTCAGCTGGATAGAGCAGCTGCCTTCTAAGCAGCCGGTCGTTGGTTCGAATCCAACAGGGGGCGTTTACAAAAAGCACTAGTCCAAACAAAGTCAGCAATCTCACAATGTCTTTTCACGAAACCAATCAACTGCGAGATGACTTAAACATATTTAACAAGAATGCATCACTTTAAAAATGCATCACTTTAAAGACGAAGAAACTAAAAGAGCCCAAATAGTCTCTATTGCAAAAAGGATGAATTGCAACGCAATCAATCAAGGGACTTCGGGCAATATCTCAGTTCGTTTTTCCAATGGAATGCTCATAACGCCAAGCTCTATTCCATATGAAGAAATGCAGCCCTCAGACATTGTTGCTCTCGATCTTAATGGAGACTCTCTAGTTGAAATAAGTCCTAAGAGTGACAAGAAAAAGCTAGCACCTTCTTCCGAATGGCAAATTCACGCATCTATTCTCAAACATCGGCCAACAATAAATGCTGTTTTTCATTGTCATTCAATCCATGCAACTGCACTAGCTTGTCATGGTCGCAGCATCCCCAGCTTCCACTACATGACTGCGGTAGGTGGTGGCCATGACATACGTTGCGCCACTTACAGTACTTTTGGGACAACAGAATTATCTCAAAAAGTTATTGAAGCTCTCCGAGGTCGATATGCATGTTTACTGGCTCAACATGGACAAATTACAATTGCAACAAGCCTAGAAAAAGCATATCGATTAGCAATAGAAGTTGAGACCCTAGCTCATATGTATTTACTAGCCTGCAAGCTAGGCGAGCCAAACCATCTCAGCCGAGAGGAAATGAATCTTGTCTTAAATAAATTCCAAACAATGAATTATTTTGATTCATAAGCATTACAAACAAGTGCTAGCAAGATTAAACAGCTAAGTACAACCGCAAACAAAGCCAATGAAACTCGATTTATTTTTAAATAAGTCTATTTTCTAAAGCCCTATTGTTTCTAGCTCCTACCAACATTAAAAACGAAACTTTGAAAAGCAGGGTTATAAAAGTAAAGGATCACTGCAATTAGCAAAAGCAGGTTTAAGCCAAGCACAATTGATGCAATTACTACTCTCTGCCTCCTCCCAGGAAGCTTGTAAGTGAACCCCCCCGGCAACTTAAGCAGTACATCCTGACTGTCAGGATTCGAGTCATCCTGTTGAACAAACTTTGAATTCTTCTTTGTTTTAGATTTCCCTTTGGAGATCATGGAAGCTACTTCCTTTGCTCCCAGCTCTCCAGGAATGGGCTGTTTTGATTCTTCCATAGGTTTACTGGCTACAATCTTCTCATAACAGGATGGAGCAATTAAGGCCCTTGACTTGCATAATCAACCAATATTAATACCTCCCTTTACATAAACTCCAAAAAAGCGTACAGATCAAGCATTCAAAGCTTAGGAAACAGGCGAATGCGTTAGAAATTCCTAGTCAATAAAACAAATCAAACTTAATATGATCATCGATCATATTAAGAGACTTCAATTGTATATGATATAAAACTCTTACACAAGGCATACAAAGCCAAGGCGAATCATCTCCAGCTCAAGCTCAACAACAAAGCTGAAATTAATTCATATTATGAAAGGCCATTACCAACTAAAACCTCAGCAATAATACAGAAAAAATAACTAGAAGCAGTTTAAAAGCCTACTCAAGTGCTCTATCAAAGCTCAAGGCAAAAAGAACTTACTTCCTCAAGAATTTCATTTACAGGCTGTCCTCGAGCGACCCCTTCTTCGCTCATTATCAAATCAGAGCCCAAGCCAAGTAATCTAGTCTGGCAAGGATAGTTTCTCTGAGCTGCTGCCGCACGCTGTAGGCCTTCTAATTGAATCAAAGCAAGCCTGCAAGTCTTTTTTTCCCTTGAGACAAGGCATTCACGTGCCAATTGATATAGTCCATATAAATCTCCCTTAGCATGAGCAAAAAGGGCAAAGCTGAGCATTCCAGCTACATAGATAATAACAATCAGTCCTTGAATTGATCTTAGTGGTGATCTCATAAATAAGCCTGAGAAGAAGCCTGTTTTTTTAATCATTTCAAAAAGCATCTTAGCAGGTAAAGACGTATCTTTTAAGTTTAAATACTAGCCTTGCTTCAATCTAAATTTGAAGATTGAAGATTTTTTTTCAAATAGTTATTTCCTTAAATAATCAAGGAGCTAAATCCTGATTAATCCTACAGCTAATCATTAATTTTTTAACAGGCTCTTAAAGTCTTCTTCCCTGTTGATAAGTTCCTCTAGCAATTCAAAGGTAGATAACTCAGCATCTTTAGACACAAGACCAAGGCTAGATGCCAACCAGCCAACTACTTTTCCAGAAGTCCAACCCTGGGAAATCAGTCCTTGCAGCCCTTCACTCCCATCACGCTTAGCTAATTTTTTCCCTTGTGCATCACACAAAATCGGCACATGGCAATATTTCAAAGGTGCGTAGCCAAATTCATAAGCAATAGCAAGTTGAGACTGCATAGAGGGAGCCAAATCCTCACCCCTAACAATTTCAGTTATTCCCAGAGTGAGTTCATCAATAACAGTCGCAAAGTGATATGCAATAAATCCATCCGCGCGCCTTAAGACCACATCTCCTGAAGAAAGCGAAAAGCTCTTATTAACTCTCAAACGCAAACTAGGCAAACGCCCTTGATATGGCTCCCAAGGGTGTCCAAGATCCCTGCAAGTTCCAGGATAAATAAAACCCTCTCCCTCCTGCATCGACAGTCTTGCTAAAAGGCTTCGACTACATCGACATGCATACAATCTGTCCTCGCCCTTTAAATAAGCCAGCACAGAACGATACAAATCCAACCGTTGACTCTGGAAGATTGCAGGACCATCCCACCGAAGACCTAGCCATAAGAGGTCATGCTTAAGGCTCTCAATGGCTCCTGAGCGATTCCTAGATAAATCAAGGTCATCGATTCTTAATAACCAAGCCCCTCCAGCCGTTTTAGCTCTCAGCCAAGAAATCAAAGCTGTGCGCAAATTACCAATATGCAACTGGCCACTAGGTGATGGAGCAAAGCGACCTCTATAGCCTTTAGACCTGATCTGCTGGCCATTATCTAGTTGCCTAAGCAAATTTTCTGACAATGCCAATGAAAAAAAGATAAATAATTCAAGAGCTGAAGGAATACTTGGCTCTTGGGCTCCGTATTAGGCAAAAAAAAAAGAGCAGCCTTAAGCCACTCTTTTTTGGTTTAGAGCTACTAATTCAACCTTGAACCCGATCTTTAAACATTTTCCCTGCAGTGAAAGCAGGAACACGCTTTGCAGGGATCTTGATCTTTTCACCTGTCTTTGGATTAAGACCTTGTCGAGCTGAGCGCTGACGTGGTTCAAATGAGCCGAAGCCAAGAATGGAGACCTTTTTGCCCTCCACTACAGAATCAATGATGGTGTCTATGGCGGCATCAACTACCAGAGAAACATCAGTCTTAGTTAGCTCAGTTCGGGCTGCTACCAAGTTGACCAGATCTGCTTTGTTCATTGGGAAGGAGAGATGGAGCGGAGATTGTTGAATGACGAAATCCAAAAAGGAATTCATCAAAAATTTTTCTTAGCGCGCTAATCGTATGGAGCTTTGCCCCGACCGGCAACCGAAAGACCCCGTGGCGCAATGCTTTATACCTTCGCCAGATCAGTAATTAAGCACCTAATTGGCATCCCGCCAAGCCTCCCATTCAACGAGCTTCTTGCCACCCAGCTTATGCAAGCCTCCTCCAGATGCCAGTGCTGGCCTTGGATTCGAAGGGAGCCAACTTCGCAGTTTCTGCAGACTTTTTTGCTGACGCGACCAATGAAAGGTTGTTCTTTCGACCAAAGAAGCCATTCGGTTAAAAGCTACAGGAATCAGAAGACGTCCACAAAACAGCACATTCCAAGGCGAAGGTGCATAAACAACGCAGCTTCCTGGAGTAGGTCCAGGTGTCCAAAGCACTCGCAAACCAGAGGCAGTGATGTGTTCTTCTGAAAAACTTTCTAAAGAGTGGAATGCTGGCAGCAGATAAGCTTCTTGCTCCTGAATAAGGACAGGCCAGCCCAAGGCATTCTGCAATTCACGAATCCTTCCATGGGCTTGCCTCCCAGTAAGAATAATTCGTGAAGCCCTACCGGAAGAGAGCTCATTCAAGGCCTTTATAGTCTCATCGCAAAACGGAGGACAATCAATAAGCACAGGCTCAGGGTCACATCCAAGCCACCAAGACGTTCCTCCTGTGCAGTCCTTATTAGGGGGGAATGCCCAAAGTTCGTTCGTTAGCTGATGCGGATAATTGTCCGAGTCGGTCGATTTGACGCTATTCATGACATTCTTAACCCAACGAAGCAACTAGCTTGCGCCCATGCCTCCTGCTTCGCAGCTGAAAAAACAAATCCAAAAGACTCATCTTGGCAATGCTTGGCCTCTAGGCAGCTCAATAACACCACGCGGAGTCAATTTCTCAGTATTAGCCCCTTACGCTACTGCAATAGAGCTTCTGCTTTTTGAACATGCAAATGATGAGAAAGCTGCAACAATAATCAATTTAAATAATGAGAATCGCTCGGGCGACTATTGGCATATAGAGGTCGAAGGCCTGAGGGAAGGGTCCTCCTACGCCTACCGAGTAAAGAGCCAGGGCCAATATAATCATCAAACAAGAAATTATTCTTCCAAGGTATTAATTGACCCTTGCTCTAGAGCGATAAGTGGATGGGATGTCTACCAGAGAGATTCAACAATGGGGGAATCAGGGAATCAAAAAACTTGCTTAAAAAGCATAGTTTCTGAAAGAGATAGTTTTGACTTCGACTCACATCCAAGGCCAAGACATCCATGGACTAAAACAGTAATTTATGAACTCCATGTAGGTGGTTTCACCTCTAACAACGACTCGGGATTAGAAGACAATAAAAAAGGTACTTTCCTTGGTTTAAAAGAGAAAATACCTTATCTAAAAGATCTTGGGATAACGACTATTGAGCTGCTTCCTGTTTATTCCTTTGACCCATCAGATGCACCATTTGGGCTGACAAATTACTGGGGATATAGTCCATTAAACTGGTTCACTCCTCACCATCAATATATTGCGGGCAAGGACCCTCTAGATGCAAGGAAACAATTTCGAAATTTAGTAGCCTCCTGTCATGATGCAGGGATTGAAGTTCTAATAGATGTTGTATATAATCACACTACAGAAGGTAATAAAGAAGGCCCAATAATAAGCTGGAGAGGTTTTGGGGAAGAACTTTTTTACTATCAAGATAAAGATGGTAATTATCTCGATGTAAGTGGATGCGGCAATAGCATTGCAGGGAACAGGCCTTTGGTTAGAGAACTAATTCTCGAGTCAATGCGATGCTGGGCGACCGAATTAGGTGTAGACGGATTTCGCTTTGACTTAGGCATCGCACTTAGCAGAGGGGAGGAGCTCATTCCACTTGAGAAACCTCCATTATTCGAACAAATTGAAGCAGACCCAAAGCTAAGTGATTTAAAACTAGTAAGTGAGCCATGGGATTGCGGAGGGCTTTATCGATTATCTGATTTTCCGGCAAACCGAATTGGCACCTGGAACGGGCAATTTAGAGATAATCTTAGAAAATTCTGGAAAGGAGATAAAAATAGCACTTGGCTACTAAAAGATAACTTAAGAGGCAGTCCGGAGCTTTACAAAGGTGACCAAAATCGCCTGCAACGTTCAATCAACTTCATCACAGCACATGACGGGTTCACATTAAATGATTTGGTTAGTTTCAATATTAAGCATAACCTTAGCAATGGTGAAGATAATCGAGACGGAGAAAATCATAATAATAGCTGGAATCATGGAATTGAAGGCCCCACTACTGATCAAGCTTTAATCGCCCTAAGAAATCGACAAAAGAAAAATCTTTTAGCGACCACGATTTTCTCACCTGGCGTTCCAATGTTACTTATGGGAGACGAAGTAAGTCGAAGCCAGGGCGGTAATAACAACACTTGGTGCCAAAACAACCCTCTAAGCTGGATGATCTGGGGCCCAGACAAATGCGACGTTTCTCTGCATTTATTTGTTAAAAAGCTTCTCAAGATTCGCTCTCAATTCCCAGAACTATTTAGTTACCAAAACCTACTTAAAGAGGATCTTCTAGATGAACAAAAAAGTTCAAATCAACTTTGGATTCAATGGCATGGCGTGAAACTAGGCAAGCCAGACTGGAGCAGTTGGTCTCACACAATCAGCTACAGCGTAAATAAAGGCTCCCAAGGAGCTCTTATGTGGATGGGGCTCAACGCATATACGCAAGCAATGCACTTTGAGCTACCTAAACCAATTACTCCATGGGAACGGATAATTAATACAGCCTCTTCAAGCGATCAAATACCTAATAAAAAACGTGAAGAATTTAGCCAATCAACTGTGGAACTTGAAAGCTACAGCTTGACGTTGATGATCACCAATGAATATGCATCCAGATCAAGCTTCAATCCTTAAATCAATTAAGCGGGCGGCGGGAATCGAACCCGCATCATCAGCTTGGAAGGCTGAGGTTTTACCACTAAACTACGCCCGCAGTAGTACACAAGAACCATCCCGGATAGGGTGGACCGTTTGATGGGTACCACTTCATTATGACCTTGCATCTCCCAATCGAAAAAGATTGACGAAATACAAACCAGTAAAAGGGGGAAGTCGCCGTCGGCTGATGGCCTCCTTTGGCCTTGGAGATGCCGGGACCGGCCTAGCCGCTACGCAACTAGGCTTTTACCTTTTCCCCTTCTTTACAGGGACAGCAGGATTGCCAGCATTCATCGCAGGCTCCTTACTGATGGTCATAAAGGTTTGGGATGCATTAAACGACCCCCTAATCGGCTGGATGAGTGACCATACTCAAACCAGATGGGGGCCCAGGCTCCCATGGATGGTCTTCGCCTCTCTGCCTTTAGGGATAGCACTTGCAGGCATGTGGTGGGTTCCACCAGGGGGGATAACCCAGAAGACCATTTATTACATTTTCATGGCAATCATTCTTATGACTGCCTACACAGCCGTAAACCTTCCATACGCAGCCCTATCTACCGAACTTACTGAAGACACAGCTATACGAACACGTCTTAATGCTGCAAGATTTACCGGCTCAATTTTGGCGGGATTTACCGGTCTTGTTGTTGCAGCAAAGCTTCTCTCCTCAGGCGAAAGTGGGTTCATCAGCATGGGGAAAGTTACAGGCAGTATCGCGACAATCGCAACATTGATCTCTTGCTGGGGTCTAGCCCCCTTTGCAAAGAGAGCAAGAAAGCCCACTGGATCTGCGGAGCCTTTTCAACTCCAAGTAAAAAGAGTTCTTCAAAACCAACGTTTTCTCAAAGTAATTACTCTGTATTTACTACTTTGGTGTGGACTACAATTAATGCAAACAGTCTCACTTATTTACCTTGAACAAGTGATGCTAGTACCAGTAACTTTCTCGAAGTGGATACCTATACCTTTTCAACTAAGTGCATTAATTGGCTTACAAGTATGGAGTCTATACTCAAATAAATATGGGAGAATTTCAGCACTTTACCTAGGAGGAGGGATCTGGGTTATAGCTTGCTTAATTGCAATGATTCTTCCACCACTAACCCCAGGGTTAGAAATCAACAGTCTATTGTCTCTTGAAAGTCTAGAAGGGATAAAGTTTCTCTTGCTCATAACAATTATTCTGATCGTAGGCTTTGGAGCATCAACCGCCTACCTAATCCCTTGGTCTCTATTACCAGATGCAATAGATGCAGATCCAGAAAAACCAGCTGGCATTTACACCGCCTGGATGGTTTTTATTCAGAAGATCGGTATTGGTCTCAGCGTTCAACTTTTAGGTCTCCTTCTTTCTTTTGCAGGTTACAAGTCAATTAATCAATGCAATCCTTCATTCAGCTGCCTAAATCAACCAACTACGGCACAAATAACCATTCGAATATGTATGGGTTTAATACCTGCTGTACTTGTAGCAATTGGACTACTTGTAATGCGACGTTGGCCAAAGAAAGATACACACCTACTTAACGCAAATTCATGAACACTCCTCGATGGCTAAAACGTCTTGGCAGCAGCCTGTTAATAGGCGGCCAAGCTGTAGCCGCCACTGCAAGAGGGCGAATAAATTCTCTAGACCTTTCAGATCAACTTATGGAAGCGGGCCCAGGTAGCTTCCTAATTGTTCTAATAACTGGAGTAGCAGCAGGAACAGTCTTCAATATTCAGGTTGCCGCGGAACTAAGCAGACAAGGGGTGGGGTCTCAGGTAGGTGGCCTATTAGCAATAGGAATGGCAAGAGAGATAGCACCTTTACTGACAGCAACGCTGCTGACAGGCAAAGTTGCCACTGCATATGCTGCTCAACTAGGGACAATGAAAGTTACCGAGCAAATCGATGCCATCACAATGCTTCAAACGGACCCAGTTGAATACCTAGTTGTTCCAAGATTAATAGCCATGGTTGTAATGGCTCCAGTGCAATGCCTACTATTTTTTAGTGTGGCTCTCTGGAGCGGCCAAATTAGTAGCACTGCTTTATATCAAATACCTCCTGGGGTTTTCTGGGATTCTGTTCGTGAATGGTTAATACTTAGTGACTTGCCGTTCATGCTCGTCAAAGCATTGGTTTTTGGACTTTTGATTGCAGTCCTCGCATGTGGCTGGGGACTTACAACTCGTGGCGGACCCAAAGAAGTAGGTACTAGTACTACAGGAGCTGTAGTTATGACACTAGTAACAGTTTCCTTGATGGACGTTTTACTAACTCAAGTTCTTTTCGGCTGATGTCCCCAAATTCTTCTCCACAATTCAAAAATTCCGAGAGCATCACCCTCAAGCCTGCTCCTCGTTTGCCTTTACTGATCACAGCCTTTGGGATTGCATTGCTTCCACTCCCTATCTATCCATGGCCATCCATAGTAATAATTAGTTTTGGATTATTTCTTCTTCTTCAAGCTTTCACTCTTCGTTTGGAATTTACCTCCCAAGATCTTGTTGTTTCCCAATTAGACAAAGAAATTCGCCGTTTCCCATTCAAAAGTTGGCTCGCTTGGCGAATTTTTTTACCAGGACTCCCTGGAATTCTTTATTTCAGGGAGGAAGCAAGCCCACACTTACTACCAATTTTATTTGATCCGGAAATGCTTAAAGAGCAATTAAGGCTAAGGGTAGGCCAACTTGAAGTACCCCAAGAGAAAATAAAACCTCTCTCCTAAAAGATTCAAACTAGCCACCTTATGTTTAATGCCTGAAGCCGAACTCCCTCTTTCAAAAGAAACCAAAGCTCAAGAAGCTTCACAAGAGCAATCTTCTAGAGAAGGTACTCTAATTCAAGCAGGCCAAACCAATTCAAACATTTCATCAAAAGAGGTTTTGAAAAAAGCCTTGTCAAGTTCTTCCTTAGATCCAATTCTCAACATCGCCTTAAAAGAGCTTCATATTCGTAGAGATAAATTAGAGAAAGAATTAGAAGAGCTAAATAAGCGTAAAGTCCAGCTTCTTGAAGAGCAAAAAAACTCCTTTGCAGGTCAATCAGATGCAATAGCTAGACGAGTAAAAGGTTTTCAGGAGTATCTAACTGGAGCGCTTCAAGATCTAGCTCAAGCATCTGAACAACTTGAACTTGTAAAGCAACCAGTCCTGGTCAATCCTTCCCCTCTTGATAAAAAGCAAAAGCAAGCAGAAACAGCACAAGCACAAATTGTTCCAGCCATCTCAGACACTTTCAAACCTGATGAAAATCTAATCCGTGAATGCTTAGAGCAATTCTTAGGTCAACCAGATTTTTACGCAGCTCCATGGAAATTAAGGCGAAGCCTAGGACCTAAGGAAATTGAACTTCTTGAAGATTGGTTCTTCAGCATGGGTGGAAGAGGGGCTCAACCCAGCCTTGGGAGTAGAACAAAAAACATACTTGTTTCTGCGGCCCTAATTTCAATTCTTGGAGAACTTTATGGAGACAGGTTCCAAACCCTGGTTTTAGCTAGTCAACCAGAACGCCTTGGGGAATGGAGGAGAGGCTTACAAGATGCCTTGGGACTTGCTCGAGAAGATTTTGGACCCAACAGTGGCATTGTTCTATTCGAACGAGGGGATGGAGTTGTAGAACGCGCCGACCGACTAGAAGAGCGAGGTGAAGTTCCACTCATCCTTATAGATGCAGCAGAATTCAGTATTGAAATTCCAGTGCTTCAATTCCCTTTATGGCTAGCATTCGCTGCAGGGCCAGAAGAAATCTACCCAGAAGAAGAATTTCTCTAAAGTCTCTTTTCTAATGTTCAATCTTTTCATTCTTGGAATTGGGTATCTACTTGGATCACTGCCAAGTGGATATTTGGCTGGCAAATGGATTGCTCAAATTGACTTAAGGCAAATCGGCTCAGGATCAACTGGGGCAACAAATGTTCTTAGACATGTAGGCAAATGGCCGGCACTAACAGTTTTTCTTGTCGACGTAGCCAAAGGTTTAGCAGCAGTTCTAATTGCAAAAGGCTTTTCCCTAAGCAGTGAATTACAAGTTGTCACAGGTATTGCAACACTAATTGGTCACATATGGCCAATATGGCTTCGATGGAAAGGAGGCAAAGCTGTCGCCACTGGCCTTGGAGTGTTTCTAGGACTTTCCTGGCCAGTTGGGATGGCTTGTCTAGGCATTTTTTTGACAGTTTTGACACTTAGCAAAATAGTCTCTTTATCAAGCATTTTTGCAGCGCTTAGCCTCCCATTTCTTATGTTTATTTCTTTTCAGAGTGGCAATTTTAACCTGGCATATTTCTCTATAAGTCTGATCACCTCAGCGATGGTTCTATGGAGACACAGAAGTAATTTAAAACGCTTATTAAAAGGCAGCGAACCAAGGATTACTAAGCCCAGCAAATAACTAAAGCTAGCAAATTATATCTCTACATAAACGTTTAAATACCTTTTCCGGCTCAGGATCTCTAGTAATTGGCCTTCCAATAACTATACGTGAAGCCCCTGCTTTAATTGCAGCGCAAGGACTCATCACCCTTGACTGATCATCTAAATTAAACCTATCAATACGAATACCAGGTGTAATTAACTCAAATGGTTCAGGGTAGATTCTACGCAAAGATTTTACTTCCAATGGAGAGCATACACATCCGCCCAACCCAGACTTAACTGCCAAGCTAGCTAGCCATTCAACCCTCGATTGCAAAGCCTGCTCAACCAAAAGCTCTTCTGAAAGTCTTTTTTGATCCCAACTTGTAAGCACAGTTACAGCAAGAAGTGTTGGAGCAGGCAAACCAGATTCAGCAGCACCCTCAAGCGCAGAAGCTTGTGCCTCTGAAAGTGCTTTCACTCCTGAGCATGCATGCACTGTAATCAACTCAACCCCAGTTTTAGCGGCCTTCTTGCAAGCGCCTGACATAGTAATTGGAATATCGTGAAATTTAAGATCTAGAAAAACTTTCAAGCCTTGATTTCGCAATGCAAGCAAAACCTCTGGTCCTTCACTTACAAATAATTCCAACCCAACTTTTACCCAACGCAGCTCAGGCAACTTAGCAAGCATTAATGTTATCTCTGACCATTGCATTCCGTCGAGGGCAACTATTATCTTATCAGCAGGATTTAATATTTTAGGCATAGGAAAAGTAATTTCTTTAATTCAACTACCAAGACGCCTAAAGGTCTTCTTGCCTAACTGTAAGACCTTCCCAATAAGGTCTCTGCTATCCAAAAATTCTTGATTGGGATCAGTGATTTTTTGGCCCTCTAATCGAACTCCTCCTCCTTGAATTCGCCTTCTAGCCTCACTACTACTTACACACAAGCCAACCGCACTAAGCAAATAAAAAGCCTTAACAGGAAATCTCAAACCTGCCAAAGAGACTTCAGGAACATCCGCATCCATTACATCCCCAGATCCCGAAGTCAATCTTGCAGCATCTGCCTGTGCAGATTTAGCAGCATCCCACCCATATCGACTTGCCGTCACAGCAAGTGCCATTTCCTTCTGAAGCTCCCGAGGATTAACATTCAAACTTTCATAATCTAAATCCGTTAACAAAGTCAGATAATCTCTAACAAGCGCATCAGGGACCTTTTCTAATTTTGAATACATAGAAAGAGGATCATCATTTAAACTAACAGTATTTTCAAGGCTTTTACTCATCTTCTGAACACCATCAAGTCCAACTAATATTGGTAGCAAAAGACCAAACTGGGGTCGTTGATTATGGCGCCGCTGAAGATCTCTTCCTACCGCAATATTGAACTTCTGATCAGTACCACCTAGTTCCACATCAGCATTTACAGAAACAGAGTCAAATCCCTGAAGAAGAGGATAAAGGAATTCATGCAAAGAAATTGGTATTCCTGCTGTATAGCGATTTCCAAAATCCTCTTTAGCAAGCATCTGTCCAACCGTAACGCTGCTCAAAAGACCTATTACATAATTAAGATCAAGCCCCTCCAACCAGGTGCTATTTCGATGCACTTCTAAGCGACCAGGGGTTGAGAAATCCAAAAGTGAATGCTCTGGCATTTGTCCAAGCCCCAACTGCTCCAAGTAAGTCGTTGCATTTGCTTCAACCTGCTCAGCTGTTAGCTGAACACGCGTATTGCTTTTACCAGTTGGGTCTCCTATCCGAGCTGTGAAATCACCAATAATCAAAACAGCTGTATGGCCTGCATCCTGAAAAGCCCTCAGCTTCCTAAACAAAATGGTGTGCCCCAAATGGATGTCACTACCTGTTGGATCAATCCCCAGCTTGACCCTCAATGGCCTTTTATTACTCAAAGCCTCTTGCAGACGAGCACTCAGGTCTTGATCGGGGTTCATACCTCTCACAGACGGGAAAAGGTCTGCCTTCCCTCTATTCACCCAAGCCGGTAGTGAAATCAACTTTTCCGGCATTGGAAAAGATCCTTTAACTAAGCAAATCGTATATGGAGCTTGTCCTAACTAATCCAGTTGGGCTTTCATACGCTCAAGGGTCATATTCATTTGTTCGAACATCTGCTCAGGCGTAATCCCAAACTGACCCAGTTGTGTTCTCAATTGCTCGACAGTCATCTTTGCTTGAAAATCTTCAGAAAGTTCAAAACGTTTCATGAAAACCCTATAACGCTCCATCAATCCCTCCATAGTGCTTATAAACATCTTCTTCCCCTCACGGTCAAACTTTCCATAGTCAGACCCAAGCTGCATAAGCTCTTGATAATCATTAAATAGCCTTTTGGCCTCTTCCTGAACGATTTCGGATTCGAAAAAATTCATACCATCTCCCATTAGTTAATGTCCTTTTTCCTCAAGTCTTCTGAGCGGTCAGAAGAAATCAATATAAGTTGTGAACAGGCAACTCTTACTGGCCAAAAGAACTCAAACACTTGGATTTTTGAGGATGCTACAAAGAATGTTTTTCAATTCTCCAGGAATCTATCAAATTAAGAAAGGGGTGAGAACCACACCGAAACGACAAATCTCCTAAAACAGCATTAAATTAATACATAGGCTTTATCAAAGGGATCCCAGCAGTCAATCTCAACATGGCCAGCAAATAAAAACCAATGGGTTGCCACCGCAGCAAATAACCCTAAGCACTAATTAATTAGGTTGACACTTTTGCAAAAAACTCTTTAGCTGCCAAGACCAATAAATTGATCCTATCCGTATCGAGAATATCCAGGCAAAACCTCCATAAGACTTTCCAAGAGAAACGACATGAGGCTTCAAACGAAGAAAAATAAAGTGAATAAAAAGATACTATTTCATAAAAACTAAGCCTACAAATATTGATTCCTTACAACAGATTCCGAGCAACAAATAGGAGGCAAAAAGCTTTTCCTTATATTATGGGAAAGATTATGCCAGACCAATGGGAATAAGATCTTTAGAATCAAATCTATATTCGGGGGCCAGCTCTTAATAATAATTAAGAAGAATGCATAAAGGCTATTTGGAGTTACATCTATCGCAAAATATTCTTAGATGAATAGAATTCATATTCTCTCGTAAGCCTATACAGCTTCAAAGAGAGCTCTAAATGCATTATCAACACAAGGTGCAACGCAGAAAGCCACATTAGAAGAGTTATTGGCCTTAAAGGTATAGTATGTTTTTCGTCTCAAGCATCGAACTCTCTTGAATCAAAAAGAACTGAGCCAAAACTAACTCCAAGATATAAAAATGATAGAAAAGCCAATCAGACAAGGTGACTTGTTGATAAACGAAACTATTGCATGTAGCACCGCGCCAACTGAAGGCATAAAACTTAGGAGAGGCCTCTTAGAAGAATGGCAAGAAAGGGTATATAACCATCAATCAAAAATTTACGAAGGGCTTGCCAATATTCCATTACAAGGTTCTCTTTTTATCGATTCTGAATCTACTCAATTCAATTCCTTTGATCCCTTAAAGCTAACCCCATTACCTCTTAATTTCTGGAGATGGCCTAAATCTCCACACAACGGTCCCGCAATTTATTTAGTTATGGACCGGCCAACTTCTATTGACAAGCCCTTACTTCTTTACGTCGGAGAAACAATTGCTGCTGATCAAAGGTGGAAAGGAGAACATGACTGTAAATCTTATTTAGCTTCTTACTCAGAAGCTCTTTCAAAGGTTGGATTAAAAAGTCTGCTTAGTATTCGCTTCTGGACAGATGTCCCCTCAGACACCAAGATTCGAAGGCGACTTGAGCAAGAGCTTATTCAAACTTGGCTTCCCCCTTTCAATAAAGAGACCAGGTCTCGTTGGAAAACTCCCTTTACTACTCAACTAAAATAAGCAACATGGCTAGAATTAATAACACCCTCTAACAGCACATGCAAATCTCCATCAATCCTGCAGGCCTGCAGGGCTGGACTGGGGCCATGCTGATTGTGGGCCTGTTTGAACAAAACCTAGAAAAACAGCTAATTGATCTAGACCCCCTATTCGAAGGGTCTTTAACAAAGTGTCTTCAACAACAAAATTTCACTGCAAAAGCTGGAAAAGTTGTAAGTTTTCAACTTCTCAATGGCAATCCAGACCAATTGGTATTAGTAGGTCTAGGAAACCAGCAAGAATTTAATCTCAACGGACTTAGGAAAGCAGCTGCGCTAGGAGCCAGAGCAGTTGCTGGACGAAGTGGGGTTGTGGGAATTCACCTCCCTTGGGGCCTATTTAATACTGAAGAAGCTGCTATTGCAGTTGGAGAAGCAACTCGACTTTCCCTGTTCAAAGATCTGCGCTTCAAAAACAATCCAGAAAAGCTTGAAAACCTAGACCGACTAGACCTTATTGGCCTAGAAAATTTAAATGAGGCTTCTCTCCAAAAAATAGATCCGATTTGTCAAGGTGTAGAGCTAGCCAGACAATTAGTAGGTGCCCCTCCCAACGAACTAACTCCAAAGGCCCTTGCTGAAATAGCTCTTCTTATCGCAAAGGAAAACGATCTAAAAGCCAAGGTGCTTGAGAGAGAAGATTGCCAAGAGATAGGGATGGGAGCTTATCTAGCAGTATCTCAAGGTTCAGATCTAGATCCTAAATTCATCCATCTAACTTATGTACCTCAAGGAGAAGTCAAAAGAAGATTAGCCATTGTTGGCAAAGGCCTAACCTTTGATTCCGGTGGATACAACTTAAAAGTAGGAGCAGCCCAGATCGACATGATGAAATTCGATATGGGTGGGAGTGCTGCTGTACTTGGCGCAGCAAAAGCAATCTCAGAAATTCGACCAAATGATATAGAAGTGCACTTCATAGTTGCTGCCTGCGAAAATATGGTCAATGGATCGGCAGTCCATCCAGGAGATATTGTTAAAGCATCGAACGGAACGACAATAGAAATCAATAATACTGACGCTGAGGGACGCTTAACCCTTGCAGATGCTCTGGTTTATTCATGCGGGCTAAAGCCAGATGCAATAGTAGATCTGGCCACGCTTACTGGTGCATGCGTAATCGCACTTGGGGACGAAATAGCTGGACTTTGGAGCAATTCAGATCAACTCGCGAATGACCTAAAAAAGGCAGCAGATGCTGCAGGGGAAGGACTTTGGCGCATGCCTATGCGGAACTCATACAAAGATGGGCTGAAATCTATGCTTGCAGACATCAAAAATACAGGTCCTCGACAAGGCGGATCAATTACCGCAGCACTTTTCCTAAAAGAATTTGTGGATGCTTCAATTCAATGGGCTCACATAGATATAGCCGGCACTGTATGGAGCGAAAAAGAACGCGGGATAGATCCAGCTGGTGCCACAGGGTATGGAGTTAGGACCCTCGTAAATTGGATAATCAACCAATAAAAGGAATCACATCAATCAAGGCAAGCTTACTAAGGTGAAATAACTAAATTTTAAAAATATCATTAGTCAAGACAATCTCTTTAGTCGAAAGTCTCCTGTCAGTACAATTAATTATAGCAATATTTTGTTTACTTATAGATTATGAAGCGGCAGCAGTAAAAGCTTTCTCTCTTTCATGAATTCGATTAGTCAGAGAACGTACTACAGGACTCTCAAGTGCATAAATTTGCCAGCGAGCCCTATCAGAACAAGAAGATAATACTCTTTCCAAATCGTCCGAAGCATCCTTAGGGGTTGAATACGGCCCGACATGACGCGTCACCAGCCCATCCTTAACAGTCAGCAGATACATACATCCCCTTCCGTAAATCACAAGTGGATGGTACTAACTCTCCCAGAGAGAAGGGATGGGTGAAAACCCACATCTTCACCAAAGAGGCCTCAAAACCATAAAAGGCAGGTGAGAATTTTATTTTTTTATTATATTTGGCGTTGCAAACTCTCCCCATTCATCGCCGCCTCGAGCATTAAGGCCCCAAACCTCGTCAAGTCGGAGATCTCGGCCACAGCTGTATCTATAGAACTTGTATTTAAGGTTGTTCCTCGAAGCAAAATCTTGGTGATAATCCTCAGCAGGCCAAAATTTATCAAATTTCTCGATTTGAACTTTAATATTCTCTAATGGTTGATCCAGCTCATATGCAGCCATCTTTGCACTGACAAAAGCTTCTTTTGCCTGCTCCTCCCCACTAACAAATATCACAGGTCGATAGGAATCCCCTCGATCGCAAAACTGTCCTTGACTATCAAAAGGATCAACATTCCGCCAGTAATTTCTTAATAGCTTGGCATAGCTAATTTGGTCTGGATCAAAGTGAACAATAACAGCTTCTTTATGACCTTTGTGTCTTTCATAAGTTGGATCTTTTAGGTCACCACCTGAATAACCACTCTCTACAGAATGGACGCCAGGAAGGATTTCTAAGTCATGCTCCAAACACCAAAAGCAACCACCTGCGAAAACAGCATCTTTATCTGTTGCCATTACCCCAGCAGGGGATCCGAATAAAATAATAGCCAAGAAAAAAGTGGTGAATACTGCTCCCCATACTCTCAAGATAGACTTCATTTGGTCACCAAATCAAGGATCTCGTTGGCCGCCCTTTCTGTCACGCCAGGAGCCCCAAGCGCATTGCGCAACTTCTTATACCCACTAATCATATTAGCTCGAGCATTTACATCTTCTAGTAAAGGAACTGCAAATTCAAATAAGGCTTCAGGTGTGAGCTCTTCTTGTACAAGTTCAGGGATCAAACGCTCATGTAATAACAAATTAACAGGTGATATATGTTCAACATTAAAGCGTAGGATTTTTCTCGCCAAAAAGGCTGTTACACGACTTACTCGATACCCCACAATTTGTGGGATGCTATTTAGTGCTAATTCCATATTTACAGTTCCTGATTTTCCCAAAGCTAAGTTTGCCACTGCAAAAAGAATAGGCTTTAAAGAATCGACTTCAGTTGCTGGGATTACCCTACCAATGACTCCAGCCTCATCCATAGCCTTCTCAATTTGGATTTCAAAACCCTGAAGCCCTGCAGGAACAATGACATAAACTGAAGGGTCTCTCTTTTGGATTAGCGCTGCAGCCTTCACAAAATTTGGCATCAAATACCGGATTTCCTGGGGTCTAGAAGCAGGCAATAACAACAAAATTTTTTCATCAGCTGACAAGCCTAGAAGGCTCAAAGCTTCTTCTCGAGAGGGCAACTCTTTTAACATATCCAACATTGGATGCCCTACCCAAGTAACGCTCCCGCCACGCTTGCAATAAAACTCAGCTTCAGCTTTAAAGATTGCCAATATTTTATCTGTAAACCTAATCAGGTCTGTAGTCCCTCCATCGCCTAAACGCCACGCCCACTCCTGAGGCGCAATGTAATAAATAATAGGGATATTAGGTGTCAGACGTCTCACTTTATTCCCAAGACGAATGTTTGGCCCCATGTAATCGATTAGGACAACACCATCGAGAGAGTGTGTCTCTAAGTATTCATCCAACTTTGATTGAACTCGAAAAGTAGGCAAAACAAAAGGGATAGCTTCCCATAGTCCTATCGCTCCCATAGAGGCAGTATCAGCAATTAAATCCACCCCTGCAGCCTTCATTCTTGCTCCCCCCAATGCAATCATCTCAAGAGGAAGCGAACGTCTTTTAGCCTCACGATATAAGGCTGCTACTAAAAGACTTCCTTGTAAATCACCAGACACTTCACCGGTGCTAATAAGCAACCGCAACATTAGTTAATCGAAGCAATTGCAGGCATAGGACCTCGACGTCCCTTCCTAATAGAAGCCTCCATAAAAGCACAAAGATGCTTTGCAGCAGGCATCAATTGTCTTTGATTTGCTAGCTCTAGCCCTTTAGCTATTACATGGTCAGATCTAAACAAAAGCATCCAAATCTCCTGTAATTCTTGCAACTCACATCCTGCGTGTTTATCCATACCACTTCGCTTCAAACCCACTCTATTGAGTCCTCTCAATCTGCCTGGATGTCCTTCAACAAGGGAATAAGGAGGAACATCTCTATCCACTCTTGTCATACCTCCAACCATTGCCAAGCGCCCTATGTGAACAAATTGATGAATCCCAAGGCATCCTCCGATAACAGCACGATCCTCAATCAAAACATGACCAGCAACTTGTATTCCATTTGACATAACTATTCCATTACCAAGCTCACAGTTATGTCCCAAATGGCAATAAGCCATCAATAGATTTTGATCCCCAATGCGAGTCTGCTCCCCCTCACCTGTAGCTCTATTAATAGTCACGCATTCTCTAATAGTGTTTCCATCTCCAATGACTACCTCAGTAGGAGCACCTCGATACTTAAGGTCCTGAGGCTCAAGCCCTAGGCAAGCCCCAGGGAAAATCCTATTTTTTGCGCCAATAGTCAAACGCCCATCAAGTACTACATGCGGTCCAATCCATGACTCAGATCCGATTTTTACCTCAGGGCCCACCACAGCTCCTGGTCCAACAACTACCCCATAATCGATTTCTGCGCTTGGATCAACTACAGCTGAAGAGTGGATCTGCACTGATCTGTCTGCAGTAATCGCTGTGGGGTTACGAAACTGATTCATGGCCATCAGTTCACCAAAGAAAACATCAGGTCACCTGAACAAACCAAATTTCCATCAACCTTTACTTCTCCACGAACCTTCCCAAACCGCTTTCTCTTTAAGCTAACCAACTCACAAGTAATGATGAGTTGATCACCTGGGACTACAGGACGGCGGAAACGAACAGCATCGATCCCAGCGAACACAAAAAGTCCTTTAGGAAGATCAGGCATCTGGGCAACAATTAAGCCTCCAACCTGAGCCATAGCTTCAACTATCAAAACCCCAGGCATCAAAGGACGGTCTGGGAAATGCCCCTGAAACTGAGGCTCATTAAGTGTGACATTTTTAATCGCCACAGCTCTTTGGCCAGGTTCATGAGCCACGACTCGATCCACCAAAGCAAATGGATACCGGTGAGGCAAAAGCCCCATTATCTGCTCACTTGTGAGCTCAACAGAATTAGAAGATGAATCGGTCAAGAGAACTTAATGTGAAGAGCAATTTTTAAAAAGACCATTTGCCAGGTCAGCATGAAGACCATGAGAGCCCTTATAAACCAGCACCTGTGCTCGAGGGAAACCCACTAGAGCCAAGTCACCGATCAGATCTAAGAGCTTATGGCGAACTGGTTCATCGGGAAATCGCAATGGCGGATTAACCCATTGAGCCCCATCACAAACCAAAGCATTTTCTAAGGTTCCACCCTTGATTAGACCTGACTTCTGGAGCTGTTCTAACTGGTCAAGAAAGCCAAATGTTCTTGCAGGTGCAATTTCTGTGACAAATTTTTCTGGTGTTAGTTCCAGGGCTAATACCTGCCTTCCGATAGCTTCCTGAGGAAAATCAATCATTCCCAACAACGAAAAACTTTCAGCAGGTGTGGCAACAATAACGCTGTTGCCACGAGAAAAAAATAATGGCCCCTGAAGAACTAGAGAGGTTTGGTTGGTTATACCAGCCTGAGTTATGCCAACTTCTTCTATTGCTTCTACCCAGCCCAAAGCCGAACCATCTAACAAAGGTATCTCACTTCCAGAGACTTCAATATGAACATGAGTTAACCCACACCCAGCCAAAGCTGCAAGAAGATGCTCAACAGTGGCAAGGCTGTAATTCCCTAATTCCAAAGTAGTGCAAAGTTGACTATCGCGAACATGTGTAGGCCTTAGAAGAATTGGGTCCTCTTCTCTATGACGTCTCGAGACATAAAAGCCAGCATGATCATGAGGCAACAAACGAACCTCTGCCTCTAAACCACTATGCAGACCAACTCCAGAACGTAAAACTGGCCCGGCAAGAGTCCAAGCATTTTCGTAGTTCTTAGGAAAAGGATGCACTAGAACTTCCAACCAACACCAAGATTGAATCGCCATTCGCCATCAAAACCTTGACTGGCAGCCTCAAGGCGCAAAGGGCCTACAGGTGTAGTAATTATCAGACCACTTCCCAAAGAATATCCAGAACCAGGCTTTGAAAGAATCTTCCCTGGCTTCCCTGGGACATTGGCTTGCGATCCCAAATCGCTACCAGCATCAACAAAAACAGAACCAGCAACGATGTTCCAAATTGGGAACCTATATTCGACAGAAGCCTCTCCAAAACTCCTACCAACAGCTAAGTCGCAAGAATTCCAACCTCTAATTGAGTTAGAACCACCCAGACAGAAGGCCTCATAAGGTGGCAATTGTCCGATGACAGTACCAGCTTTCAGCTGAAAACCAATAGCTTGAGGACAATTCAACTTCTCCCCAGGACCAGGGCGACAACCCTTAGCAAGTTTTAACCAATTAACAGGAACAAATTGAGAATAACTAACCCTGGCACGATTAAACGTTGGTGAGTTCTCACCAATAGACAGAAATTGTTCAGTTCCTAAACTAAAAAAGTTTCCAGAAGTTGGGTTTCTCGCATCATTCAGATTGTTGTATGTGGCACCTGTTCTTATCCCAAAAAGCTGGTTTTCAGTTGCACAATTAAACGCAATGCAAATAACATCATTTCCTGGAGCAGCTCCTTCCTCAAAATCTTGAGTTGATACACCATAGGGACGACTACTTCCTGCATAGTCAATAGGCTCAATATTTTGATAGCTCATCCCCAGCAAAACACTCCAAGGGACTTTTTTATAAGGGTCACCTCCATTCAAAGGTCTTGAAAAAACAAAGCTTGCTCCTGTTCTTTGAAGAGCAACTGAATCTCCCTCATAATCAAACCAACTAACAGAAGCATTAGAGGACTTTGCCTCATTAACTGAATTAAATTTCCCTTTCCCGTGAAGCTCAGAATTAATATCATAAGCAAGGTTTGAATTTACATCAAGAGAATCAGATACACTTCGAATAGTTCCCCTTGACTTACTACGAAAAACTTGAGGGACCTCCCTGCTTACGAATATCGAAGACCTAAAAGAGGTACGGTGAGGGTCTCCTTTAATCCATGGATCTGCAAAAGTTAAATTTGCAAGCCCCCCATACTGTCCATAAGTCAGGTTCAAAGTTGTGTTCCAAGCTCTACCCAACAAGTTCGTATCTTGAATACCAACCTGCCCAAAAACACCTTGACTTTGGCTATAACCAATTCCACCTGATAATGAGCCAGTAGATTGCTCAGTGATGCCAAGGATAATCCTTACTGTTCCAGGCTCACCAGGGACAGGTTTTAAAGTCACTTTAATATCACTAAAAAGAGACGTTGCGTAGAGGCGTTTTATATCAATTTCCAACTTATTTCTATTAAAGACCTGACCAGGCTTGATTGAAATCTCTCTTTTAATAACCCAAGGCCTTGTCTTTCCATTAACAATTTTTCCATCTTTATCATTAGACTCACCTTCATTATTAAGGAACTGAACTTCCAGTCCAGCGACAATCCCTTCAACTACATTTAACTTTACTGTTCCATTAGGATCTACCCGATCAGGGCCTGAAATTCTAGCCAAAGAATAACCTTGACTAACATACCAACTCTTAAGGGATTTGATGCGTAATTGAAGCGTATTTAAGTTCAAAGTCTTTCCATAGTCAGAAGCAAAAAGTTGATCAATAACTTTCAATGGCAACTTCGTATCATTAGGGCTAATCTCAATTTTTGTAAGCAAAGGATTAGGCTCCACTTCTACCAAAATCTGTACACCCAATGGGCCTTGGATAGGTTCAATCCGAACCCCCGAGAACCAACCAGTTGAGTAAATCGCATCCAAGTCAAGCTTCAACTGATCCCTTGTAACGCTGCTCCCAGGGCGCACTCTCATTGCGTCATACGCAGCAAATTCCAAACGATCTTTTTCCGGATGGTCATCAATTCCTTCAATGACCACTTCAGCAATTAAAACTCTTGATTCATCAGTTTCTCTTCCCTGGCCATTATCACTAGTCGCATCTGCGTAAAATTTCTCCGACTCACTAAGCAACGTGTGATCCCAGGCGTCACTATTCAGTTTCTTATCATCAAAACGCTTTTTCAATGTGCCAATCGAACCAATACTTTGGTTCGCCGCTTTTGATTGGGCAACGCCAGCAAGAAGAGTAAGAGTCACCACCAGCCCGAATGTTCCTAACCGGAATAGATCCGAGGGAACGCTTTTAGAAAATCTCGACATAGATAGAGAGAAAGCCTGTACTTAGAGCCCGGTGAGTGGGCTGACCTTACTTGTAAAAGCGAGGATTAGAAGTAGCCCCTTGAACTCGCTTAAGAATTTCTTCGTAAGCCTCGACCACGCCACCAAGATCTTTACGGAAGCGATCCTTATCAAGAATTCGTTTATTTGAGTCAATGCTGCGCTTATCCCAAATTCGACAAGTGTCAGGACTAATTTCATCTGCCAAAAGAAGTTCGCCAGCATCATTTACTCCTATTTCTAACTTGAAGTCCACTAGCAATAGGTCAACTTTCTCAAAAAAACTGGTTAATAGTTCATTAACTCGACGTGCAAGCTGTTCAATTTGTAAAAGTTGATCAGGTGTAACTAGGCCTAAGATTTTTAGTCTGGCTTCCGTAAGCAAGGGATCCCCTAAGCCATCATCTTTATAATAAAAATCAAGCAAAGCAGGCTCAAGTTCAGTCCCAGGCTGAATAGGTGTCTCCCTACATAGTGAGCCTGTAGCCACATTCCGCAGGACAACTTCTAGAGGAATAACCTGCACACGTTTAGCTACCATCCAAGTATCGTTAGCAATGCCTAGATAATGAGTTCGCACACCCTCTGACTCAAGCAACTCAAACAAGCATGAGGATATCTGACAATTCAAACGACCTTTGCCTTCTAACTCTGAATGCTTTAAAGCATTAAATGCTGTTGCATCATTCTTAAACTCAATAAAAACCTGTTCAAGTTTCTGAGAGCCAAAGATTCTTTTAGCCTTACCTTCGTAGATGAGTGGTCCATGATCTGGGTTCATTTTAATATTCAAAAAAAAAAGTTGAACAAGTCAAGTCAGCCAGGTATTTGTGCTAGCCCATAAGCTTCAGTCATTTTCATAGTTTCTAGGTGACCATAATTGATTTTTCAAGCGCGCAGCTTCTTCTTTCCGAGAGACATCAGTAGAAATAATTTCCCAAAGGGTATAGCTGTCATCAAGCTCTTTAGCTAATTTCTCAAGACGATTTCGCAATACAACACCTTCGCCTCCTGCTTTTATATCCAAAATTAATTGCAGTTTCAAAATATCTGAAGCAAGCCACCAAGCCTTATCTTTAGCAGCGTTCTCCAACGCTATCTCCAACATACTTTGACGTTGATCATCACTCAAACGTTCCAGGAGTTGAGATGCCAAGGCCATCCTTCTCACACCAACACTCCCTCTTTTACGACCTGCCATTAAAACCTTTGCTGCAGATTCCCATTGACCTAGTGAAATCTCATGATCCGCAAGTAAATCGAGAGCCGATCTTGTCAAAGAAGATCCATCTTCTAGGAGGCTCACTACAAGTTGTTCCTTATCCAATTCCTTGACTTTGCCTTGTACCAATTCACGCAAAGCCAATGCAGCGTTGAGATGATCCATGGAGGCATTAGCGGCTTGCCAGGAGACAATCAACCATTCCCTACGATTCAACCCTGAAGGCGAACTAAAATTAGACAGTATTTTTTGAGCACTATCTGGAGCCTTACAAGCCAATAGAGCTTGGGCATTCGCAATCACAACCTCAACAGGTAGAGGCTGAGGGAAAAGAGTTGTCAGCCGATAGCTAAGTTCCCTTAAGCGAGAATCCAAAGAGAACTTTGAGGCATCTTCACAGGCCATCAATAACTCATCAATTCCACCATCCTGAAGAATTTGTTTATACGAAGTCTCACTAATAGGCTCAGAAAGCTTTCTAATGTCATCTGAAGCACCGTTTGCTGCCACCAATTGGCAACAAGAAACAATCAACAAAATTGTTAGGGAAAAGGAGCGAATCCCCAATGAGGTGATCCTTTCAACAAAATTGATGGAAGGACTTGGATAGATCTGGTCAAGCCAAGCCCGTCCCAACCTAGAGCTACTCAAATGCCAGTTTCCTTCCATGACAAATTTAGAATCCCATACTCAAAGCCTGCCTGCACTCCACAGAGTTCTTGTAGTAGGTAATGGTGGACGAGAGAATGCCCTCGCTTGGGCTCTTAAACGCTGTAAAGGCATCGAAACAGTTTGGGTCACGCCAGGGAATGGAGGCACTGAAGACCATCATGGATGCATTCGACTGAAGATTGAGGAGACCCATTTAGAAGCTCTTATAGAAACCTGCTCTTTGCATCGCATCGAATTAGTAGTAATTGGTCCTGAGGCACCCTTAGCAGCAGGAATTGCAGACGGCCTCAGAAAAGCTGGACTAGCAGTCTTCGGACCAGGCAAAAAAGGCGCGCAACTAGAAGCAAGCAAAGCATGGTCTAAAAATTTAATGGAAGAGGCAAACATCCCAACTGCAAAACATTGGACTGTGACCTCAGAAGCAGAAGCACTATCGATACTTGAAAACTTGCAAAAGCCACTTGTTGTTAAAGCCAATGGTCTTGCTGCAGGAAAAGGTGTGACTGTTGCACAAACAGTTGATGAAACTAAGCACGCTATTAAACAAGCCTTTCAAGGCAAATTTGGTACTGCAGGGGAGCAGCTGGTTCTTGAGGAAGTGCTCGAAGGACCTGAAGTTTCAATATTCGCTCTATGCGATGGGAAAGACTTTGTTTTATTACCTACTGCCCAAGATCACAAAAGACTCAGAGAAGGGGATCAAGGCCCAAACACTGGAGGCATGGGAGCTTATGCACCTGCTCCGCATTTAAATAACAAAGATCTTGAAGAAGTCAAAGCGTTAATTATCAAACCCACCTTGAAAGCCCTAAATGCAATTGGGATCGACTATCGAGGAGTGATCTATGCAGGACTAATGCTAACCAAATCAGGGCCTCAAGTGATTGAATTCAACTGCCGCTTTGGAGATCCAGAATGCCAAGCACTTATGCCTCTAATGGGGCCAGAACTAGCAGAAGTACTTCATGCCTGCGCACTTGGTTGCCTGGGGAAAGCGGGCAAGCTTTCTTTCTTGGAAAATTACAGTGCATGTGTAGTGGCTGCTGCTTCTGGATATCCAGATAATCCTCGAAAAGGGGACCAAATAGAAGTGAATATAAAATCTAATGAGTCACTTCAACTATTTCAAGCTGGAACGAAGTGCAATACAAAAGGGCAATTAATCACCTCAGGTGGTCGAGTACTAGCTGTTGTTGCAAAAGCAGAAAATTTTGAAGACGCATTCAATCAAGCCTATGAAGGACTAAAGAAGGTTAATTTTGAAGGGATGACTTTTCGCCGTGACATCGGACATCAAGTTCGAAAGTCCTAATCCTCAGCTAAGAAATATGGCTTAATGACAAGCACTAATTCAACAACCATTGCAGGTTGGGCAAAACCTGACGGGCCAACACCCCCGACACCAGGAAATTGGTGGGAGCGGATCACTCTCTGGTGGGCAGAATTTAGCCTTCAAACCAAATTGCTTGCAATCACTACTCTGGTTGTGAGCCTAATGATGACTGGTATAACTTTCTTCGTACTAAATGGCATCCAAAGAGATGCGAGTATGAATGACACACGTTACGCCAGAGACCTTGGACTACTTCTTTCTGGAAATGTAACCGAATTAGTCGCTCAAGGGAAAGAAAGAGAAATAGCAAATGTTGCAGAAAAATTCTGGCGTTCAAGCAAGATTCTGCGCTATATCTTTTTTGCTGATCCTGAGGGAGTTATTTATCTAGGTATCCCTATCAGTGCCACCCAATCTGTGGATAACAGCGAGCTACAAAATCGTCGGCTTGAACTCCCACCAGAATTACAGAAAAAACCACAAAATCCTCTTTTAAGACAACATCTCACGCCTCAAGGACAAGTAACTGATGTATTTGTTCCTTTAGTTTGGAAAGGGCAATACCTAGGGACACTTGCAATTGGTGTAAACCCTAATGAAAGAGCATTAGCTAGTGCAGCCCTAACAAGAGAAGTTTCAGTTGCTGTATTTATTTCAATTTGGGTTCTTGTAATTCTTGGAGCTGTTTTTAATGCTCTAACAATTACACGCCCCGTAAAAGAATTGCTACGAGGAGTCAGAGATATTGCAGCAGGCAATTTTGAATCAAGAATTTCTCTTCCTATGAGCGGAGAATTAGGAGAACTTCTTAATGGATTTAATGCAATGGCCTCCCAACTTCAAGATTATGATGCCGCAAATATTGAAGAGCTCACAGCAGCCCAAGTAAAACAGCAATCTTTAATTGCAACAATGGCTGATGGGGCGGTTTTGCTAGATGAGAAAGGAAACATTGTTTTAGTTAACCCAACAGCTAGAAGACTATTTAGATGGGAAGGTAGAAAGCTCGAAGGGCAAGAGTTATTGAATGAATTACCCGAACTACTCGGGAACGAATTACATGATCCCCTTGCCTCTCTTATGGGAAATATTCAAGAAAGCAATGATCTCCGTTGCAGCGTTGGGGAACCACCTAGAACCCTTCGCATCGTATTGCAATCAGTTCGGGATTCTAGCGGAGAGACATTAAAGGGGATAGCAGTAACAGTTCAGGATTTAACAAGAGAAGTTGAATTAAATGCTGCGCAAAGCAGGTTTATTAGCAACGTTTCCCATGAGCTAAGAACACCACTCTTCAATATCAAAAGTTACGTAGAAACCTTGCATGATCTAGGAGATCAGCTCACAGAACAAGAAAAGCAAGAATTCCTTGGCGTTGCAAACTCAGAAACAGATCGACTTACTCGCTTAGTAAATGATGTACTTGACTTATCTAGGCTCGAGTCAAGCAGAAAAGTTGAGTTTGAGCCAATGGATTTACGTCCAGCGATGGAGCAAACCCTCAGAAACTATAAGCTCAACGCAGATGAAAAAGAGGTTATTCTTGCACTAGATATTGAAGAGCCACTTCCGAAAATTCTTGGAAATTGGGATCTACTTCTACAAGTACTGGATAACTTAGTAGGCAATGGGCTTAAATTTAGTAAAGCCAAAGGCTGCCTAAGATTAAGAGCCTATACCTGGCCAGATATTTGTTCAACTTCTCCTGTCGAGAATATTCATTCAGCACCACATTGTGAATTAATCCCACCACTTCCAAGACTCCGTGTTGAGATTGGAGATACTGGTTGCGGAATTACCGAAGCAGATCAACAACGTATATTTGAGCGCTTCTATCGAGTAGAGAATGCAGTTCACACTGAGGTAGGTACTGGCTTAGGACTATCGATCGTTCGAGGCATTATTGAAAAGCATGGTGGGAGTATTCGCATGGCCAGCGAACCAAATCTAGGAACCACTTTCTGGTTCGATCTCCCGCTAGAACAAGCCGACGCGAATGAATTGGAGCTGCAATCTGAGAGAAAAAGCAGACGGTGGGAAATGCAACTCTAGAGGCAGTTAGGAATATCAATCATTCGATTTAATACCCTTAAAAACTCCAGGGATTTCTTTTCGGTCTTCACCGCTTATCCTATGAGGAAGACCGCTAAATATTTGCTCTAAATCAGAGAAAGAGTCCTTAATATGAGGGCCTTTGTCTGTAATTATGAATTCACGAATTCTTTTATCATGCCACGAACCTCTCATTTTAAATACATTAACTGCACGAGCCATCTCTCCTCTAATCTCTACATATTGAAGCAAAAGTATGGTATCCGTTATGGTTGATATGTGTGAATCTGTAATAGAGTGACTACCCATAAATTCTTCAGCAGTATTAGTAAAGAAGCCTGCAATCTCTTCCTGTTTAGCATACCCAGAAACGCCAATAACAAACTGTCTAAAAGCATTAAGGCTTACACCTCGTGCCAGTGCTGAAAGCGAATCTATTGCCATCCTAGACGGCTTAAACTGACCAATCTCAGTCTTTATTATTTGTAGATGGTCTTCAAGTCCAGTGGACTCAGGATAAGCACAAATAATCTTGAGCAACCCTTCACTTTCCATCTTCTCAAAGTCAATCCCCCAACTAGTTCCATTGCGAAGAAGTTGGGCCCTAGATTCTTCATAAGCGAAAAGAATGGCACGCTCTTTATTGCAATATGCATCCTCAATAAACTTAGACACAAGCATTGTTTTACCCGTCCCTGTTGCCCCCGTAGTAAGAATAATTGAGTCTTGGAAAAATCCTCCTCCACACATTTCATCCAAATCAGAGACACCCGAGCTAATGCGAGTATTTGATGAGCGCTGAGTTAATCTCATGGCTCCTAGAGGGAAAACACTAATCCCTTGAGCACCCATTGTAAAAGGGAATTCACCCTTCATATGAGTTGTTCCGCGCAATTTTAGAATTTCAACAGTCCTCCTTCTTTTTTCTGCCTCAAGTACATTTCTTAGTATCACTACATTATCAGAAACGAACTCTTCTACTCCGTATCGAGCAATAGGTCCATATTCCTCTATTCGTTCAGTAGTCATAACCGTGGTAACACCTATTTCTTTTAATCGCGCTATCAAACGAAATATCTCTCTCCTTACAACATAAATAGCATCGTACTGTTGAAAAACAGCAGTCATAGAATCAATAGCAACTCGTTTAGCTTTATATTTACGAATTGCATAACTAATCCTTTCGATAAGCCCTGAGAGGTCAAAACTACCGGCCACATCCTGACCATCAGGATCAGGCGATGCATCTAAAATAAAAAGCTTGTCTTGATCAACTAACTCTTGAAGATTCCACCCAAAACTTGCAGCATTACGCAGAATATCTAATGGGGCTTCTTCAAAAGTGACAAAAATTCCTGGTTCGTCAAAGTGACAGATTCCATGGTGCAAGTACTGAAGAGAAAAGACTGTTTTCCCGGTTCCAGAAGTTCCGCTGACAAGTGTGCTTCGCCCATTAGGCAAGCCACCATGACAGACGTCATCAAATCCCTCAATCCCAGTTGGGAGCTTCTGCACCTGAAACTTTTGAGGGTTGGGCGTGGAGGAGGGTGACTCCATAGTTATAAGGATCTAAATGAAACTTAGAGGGAAATGTCTACATAGCCATCCGCTTCACCTTGAGCCTTAAGAATCTCTCTCTTCTATGTGCTCATCTCCCAACGCATCAAAACCTGAAGAGGTTAGTTCAAGGTCAGTCAATTCGTCATAAAGCAAGTCTAGACCAATCAAAACTCTCTCCCTATCAGAAAGGTCACCAATAATGCGTCGCACAGGAGGAGGCAGAATCTTTGCCAATGTTGGGGTCGCCAAGATTTTGTCTTCTTCAGCCAGTTGAGGGTTTTTCAGGACATCAATAACCTTTAAGGCATAGACACCTTTAAATTCTGTCTCAAGAATGTCTCGAAGAGTTTTCAACGCCCGCATTGAATTAGGGGTATTTCCAGCCACATAAAGCTTGAGAATGTAGGTTTTTCTAGGGCTCATTAGAAGCGAACACCAAGCATATTCAAAATCCAACTAGTTAGGTTTCTAGTCCAAAAAAGTCTCTACTGCCGCCAGCAGATATAAATCATTTCAATAGAAAGTCTTCTTGGCTAGTAAAAAAGCCCAAACTTTATAACGTCTCTGGCACCTTTTTTTATGAGCAAAAAAAAGAGAATGAAAAGCCATTCAATTAAAAATCTGATTAGGCCTTGACTAATGGGACCAAAAGCCTTGAAAATAGCTTTTTATAATTCGACCGCGTAACAGGCTTAATCGGTAAAACTGGCAAATAAGGATAGATATCTTTATCCTCATTTCCCTTTCCGAGCCTGTGTGCGTCATAAACGTCCATGGCAAAGAAAAATGCTGTTACAGAAACTGATGTTCAGCCAACCCCCTACGCCATAGTTGAGGCATCTGGACAACAGTTTTGGCTCCAAACCAATCGTTATTACGATTTGGATCGTATCAAAGCTAAAATCGATGAAACAGTAACCATCAACAATGTTCTTCTAGTTAACAATGGAGAAAAAACGACCCTAGGCAGCCCATACGTCAAGGGGGCCAGTGTAGAGCTCAAGGTTATGGCTCATCGCAGAGGCCCGAAGGTAATTGTTTATAAGATGCGTCCCAAGAAGAAAACCCGGCGCAAAAATGGACATCGACAAGAATTAACTCGCGTCATTGTTCAATCCATTTCTTATGGTGGGAAGGCAACCTCCAAATAGCTTTCACTCACTATCCACATTCAGCCCCTCTTAACCAATGGCACATAAAAAAGGCACTGGGTCTACTCGAAATGGCAGAGATTCCAATTCCAAGAGATTAGGAGTCAAAGCATATGGAGGCGAGACAGTAACTGCAGGTTCAATTCTCATTCGACAAAGAGGCACTTCTATCCTCCCAGGCAAGAATGTTGGCAAGGGAAAAGATGACACACTCTTTGCCCTGACAAACGGAGTGGTTACTTTTGAAAGTATTCGTCGCGGGCTTCGCAACAGAAAGCGCATAAATATTGCGGGACTAAACTAAAGATCTGAAAAATATAGCAAGCGTTTTCCTTATCAAAAATCAGTTACTGAACAGTTACTGCAATCAACCTGATAGATACACCCCCAATCAAGCAAGCTTATAAGCGCGAGTAGTTATTAGGTAAGGGTGAAAAATTTCTAAAAAATTCTCCTGAAGAGTAACAAAGAACTTCTCAATCATTTCGGAATCATCGAAATGGAATGGATATTCTCCACTGAATCCCTTAAAGAAATACCAATTCAGCAAAGATATGGCTGTAGGTGATAAACGCTGTAGAAACAATCTCAATTGAGTGGAAGGTTCAGGCAAGTGCTCAAGCACATCAAGGCAAACTAATGTGTCAAATGCCATATCTCGAGTGCTATCAAGGTCTCTATGCACTGAAATCATGTCAGACAACCCAAGCAAATCAGCCCTCATACTCACAAACTTTCTATTTTCAGGATTGAGGTCCACAAACCAAACATGCTCCACCTCAGGTAATGCAGCGGCAGCCAAAGCATGTGTACCTATACCACCACCAAAGTCAAGCACTTGCCCTTTTGCGAACATTTGCTGAAGGCGAAGTGTGTCCGCAATGTAATCCGCACTTCTCAAATGCCATGAAGCTAACTCTAAAAGATGTGCAGTACCAACCTTCTCCTCATAGAAAGTATTAGCATCATCGAAATGGAAAGCACCTGGGTGTAATGCAGCCAAATCATCGGAGCTCTTAGGTAATCGACTATCAATTTGATCAACTGTCAATTGAAGATATTCTGCAAGATGAGACTTCACATCCAAACCATCTTCCAAAAAACTAGCAACATCAATACCATTGTCTTTGATGGTCTGATGCATGATTCACAATCTTGGCTATATCAACTTAAGTGTTTAGGTTCTACAACCTGCCAAATAACACCACATGAAAAACTTCTAGGGAGGGTGAACTCGTGAGGAGCCCATTCGGCTTCGTAATCATAGACAAACCTTCAGGATTAACATCCCATGATTGTGTAAGCAGACTTAGAAAAATTTTTGGCATTAAGCGTATTGGCCATGGGGGGACACTTGATCCAGCGGTTACGGGTGTTCTCCCAGTCGCCCTCGGTCATGCAACTAGGCTCTTGCGCTATCTACCTGGAGAAAAAACATATCTAGCAACTATTCAACTTGGCCAACGCAGTAGCACCGATGACCTGACCGGAGAAATTGTCGGCATAAAACAATGGCCTCAGTTAAATCGAATTTCGCTCGAAAAATATCTAGATCAATTTCGCGGTCGAATAAAGCAACAACCTCCGCAAATTTCAAGCGTCCATTTTCAAGGTGAGCGGGCTTACAAAAGAGTACTCAGAGGGGAAGTATTAAACCTACCTGAACGCAACATCATTATCCATGAATTACTTCTCTTAAATTGGGAAGAATCAACAGGTCAGCTTGAATTAAAGGTCCACTGCACTTCTGGAACTTACATTCGCGCTCTCGCTCGAGACCTAGGAGAAATATTGGGTTGTGGGGGATGCTTAGCAAAACTCAGACGAATACAAGCACTAGGATTCCACGAGTGCCAAGCAGAACCCCTACCGGAAAAAACTCAACACAAGCCAACGCCTACACCAACCGTACTAAAACCAATTAAGGCACTGCAACATCTACCCCAAATAGAGCTAACCACAGAGGTCGAACTCAACTACTGGCGCAAAGGGCGGCCAATAAATATATCGAAAGAGAGATACAAACAGCCCGCGATTCCTTCACTTCCTCAAACAGAAAGATTCGAGAGTTCAATTGTAATTATTGACTGCAATGGGGAAGTAGCAGGTATTGCAACCTGGAAGCCACCTTCAACACTACACCCCAAAGTAGTCTTCAACGCACACGGGTAATGGAATTTCTAACAACTACTATTCCCCTCATCTTGAGCGATCCCAATCGAGTCATCTCAATTGGTTTTGAAAAGAATCAACATTAACTTATTTAGCATTACAAAGAAACTGTTCTTTTGTTTTTCCAACTGGTTACTCTCTTGGGGTAAGAGTAATATAAATGCTATCAAATAGAATTTAGAGTTAAAATAAGTTTCCCAAAAATTTTCCTAGTTAGTAGTCATCTATAATTTAATCACTACTATCTTCAACTTTTAGAAGTGCCTTGCTATTTGCCGCCTGGTCAACCCATAAAGAAACATTCTTATGGAGTCTCAACCAACTAGCAGGAAGATGTGGAGAGCAAGGGGAATGAAGCAATTCCTTGAGGATATCCGCCTTGCCATGACCAGTCACAATAAGGTGTATCTCTTCAGCTCCCAAGATTTCATTCAAGCCGAGAGTAATAGCTTGAGATGGAACCTGAAGGGGGTCTCCATTAAACAAAAAAGCATTCTGTACACGAGTTGAATGAGACAGCGAAACAAGCCTACAAGAAAGATCTGGGCTGGAGGGCGGCTCATTAAATCCCACATGGCCATTACTTCCCAAACCAAGCAATTGAACGCCTACTCCTCCATAACTTTTTAACTGATTCGTATAACAGCAAGACTCCTTGTGCAGATCTTTAGCTTGCCCATCAGGGAGTCGGAGCTTATCTGCATTTAACTGTAAGGGCCCTCCAAGATGCCTTGACATATAGCTGCGAAAACTACGATCATCTCCATCCTTCAATCCAGCATATTCATCCAAATTAAAGCTACACCACCCATATAAAAGTCTTTCCAGATCTGAAGCCGACCAAGACCTAAGTCGAGCAACAAGAGCCTCATAAATTGGCTCCATGGTTCTTCCTGTAGCAAGGCCAAGAGGCTTAGGGCACAACTCGAACAATCGTCGACGTAGTCGTTTTTCTAAAATATCTACTATTGAAGTTACTAGATTGACTCCCTCCGACCGAACGATAGTCAAGCGTGGAAACTTCCACGAAGGAGAAAATTTTGACTCCGCACTCTTCACAGCCTAGTCTCCAACTAAGAGAAAACAGCTTTTGATTCTTTTTAAGTCTTTTCCACTCATTTCAACAAGAACAAACCCTAAAATTATTTATAAGAGCGAATAGCTACTCCCTTGTAGTAATGAGTAAGAATTTGGCGAAAACCCACGCCCTTTTGAGCGAGACCATGGGCACCCCACTGACTCATTCCAACCCCATGACCAGACCCAAACCCTCTTATCAGTAGGACATTAGCCTTTGAAAAAGAGCGCAAAGGTGGTGGGGGGTCTACAGCAATCGAGCTATAGAGAGGGGCGACTGATGTTCCAAATAAAGATTGTAATAGTGGTGGCTTTGTAAGGACAGGAATCCTTGGATCAAAAATTGACTCGCCGCCCTTAGACCAATCTCGCCAAAAACCGAGAGATCTCCTCATAGCCAAGGAAGGAGATTCGCCTTCCAGGCTCATAACCGAAGAGGAGAAAAAAGAATCACTAAGCCTTAAGGCCAAGGAATCATCCGAAATCAGTTTAAATCTGAACAAGGTGCTTTTTAAAGCCAATCGACTTCTCAATTCCTTTCCAGTAAGAACAAGAGAACCGCTAGGCCCATTCACCTTAACTTCTAAGACACGCCCTGTAGAGCTTGCTCTATGCAAATTGATACTCCTCAGGCCACCGATCTCTTTAAATAATTTACTTAGTTGTTTTGAACTAAATCTCACATCCCACTGATGAACAGGACTATGTTGATCATAGTCAGGAACACTAATCAAGTAGGGCAACTGTTTTTTCCATACATCTCCACTAGCTTCCGTCATACCTCCCGAACTACTATGAAAAACAGCATTGATTAATTTGCCCTGATAAGTAAGAACTAGGGATCGAGTTTTTTTTACAGCCTCATTAGTACTACGAGTCTCAGACTCGATCCCTAGATAGACCTGACTTGATTCATTGGCTTTGATGTCATAAGAACCGGGCTTCCCGTATTTTTGAAGTGCATAAGTCCTTGCAGCGACAGCCTGAGCTTGAAGGGCAGCCTTAGGCCACGATTTAGGCATCTCACTGCCTACAACACTGATCAAATAATTTTCTAATCTTAAATAATTCACAACCTGCAAGCCTTCAGCCACTAAAGACACTCGCAACTCACCTCGATAGCGTCGCTTACCCAACCAAATCCCTCGAGGATCTCTACTTCTAATACTTATTTGAGAAAATCTCGCTATAGGGGACCAGCTACCTGAGCTCCCAGCAAAATTAACCTCAAAGATCCCATTATGTTCTCTAGCTTCTAAAGCTAAAAGGCTCTTGTTAGCACTCCCAACACCTCTAATAATCAGAGGCCTCTTGGAATCAGCTCGAACCCTAAGCTGCTTCCCTTCCCAAACAAGAACACGCAAAACCGGCTCTTGAGAGGCGCTTACATGACCTACTGGACAAAAAACCAACGCAACCAACCCACCCAAAAGGCCCACGCCTCTACTAGGCATTAACCACTGCACAACAACTATTCAATAAGAAATCCAAGTCTGCCCCCCAGACAGCTACTCCACCAGGGGGCAGACTCAATCATAAGCAGGAACATTGAGAGAAAAGACCTTGCAGGTCACCTTCCTAGGCACAAGTTCAGGCGTCCCAACTCGCGCCCGAAATGTATCAGCAGTGGCCGTCAGGCTTCCGCAACGCTCCGAGCTTTGGCTATTTGATTGTGGTGAGGGCACTCAACACCAGTTCCTTCGGAGTGATCTACGCCTATCTCAGTTAAGGCGGATATTCATTAGTCATATGCACGGAGATCATGTCTTTGGCCTCCCAGGACTTTTGGCAAGCCTTGGTCTCGCTGGCAACAGCTCTGGTGTAGATCTCTATGGCCCTGAACCACTAGAAAGCTTTCTGCATGGGGTAATGCGCAGCAGCTCTAGTCGAATAAGCTATCCAATGCAGGTACATCGCATTCAAGATTCAGTTAAAGAAAGCCATGTTCTGATTGACGACAATGACCTTCTTGTTAGATGCACGCCTCTAATCCATAGGGTGCCTGCTTTCGCTTATAGGGTTGACCAAAAGCCCAAACCTGGTCGGTTTGACTTAGAACGTGCTCGCGCCTGTGAAATCCCTCCTGGACCAGTTTATGCAGCACTACAGCGTGGGGAGAGAGTTCAACTTGAAGATGGTCGATTTTTTGATGGGAAAGATTTTTGTGGACCCAAACGTCCTGGGGTCAGCATGGTCTACTGCACTGACACAATCTTCTCAGAGGCTGCAGTTGCCATTGCTCGCGGGGCAGACCTTTTGATACATGAAGCAACTTATTCACATTCGGATGCAGATATGGCCTATCAAAGACAACACTCCACAAGCACAATGGCAGCACAAACAGCAGCAGAAGCTGCTGTCGGACAACTAGTCCTAACCCACTTAAGCCCAAGATATGCACCAGGCAATCGCGTCACTCCAAATGATTTACTTTCAGAAGCACAGTCAATCTTCCCTAACACTCTATTAGCAAAAGACTTTCTAAAGTTAGAAGTAAAGCAACGAAGCCTCAGTTAGGCAATTAAATATCTGGCAGAAATCAACTTTAGACTGCAAAATAAATTGTTGTAAAAGCATTAATTGGCAAATAGTAAAATATGAAAAATATTTTCCTTAGAAGCAATTGATCAACTCATTTCATACAAAATGCAATAACAAGAAGCAACTTTCCAATACTTTGCTCTAAATGAATTAATGGCTCAAGGAAGATAATTTAATTCGCGCTTAGAGCGAGGGTGCCTGCTATACCACCATTCCTGCAATCCTGGAGTAAATCGCCTTGAAAACAAAGTCACAACAGTTGAAGTGGGCTTAAACCCTGGTTGCAAAAGCTCTATTGAATATGAAGGGCATCGTTTTGCAGCTATATCAGGAACAAAACGACTGCCAATACGACGCCAACTTGGCTCCTTACTTTTCCAAGCCAACCGCGAGCAGGGCCAAGGGAGCTCCTCTCTATCAAAAAGGCGACAACACGGGCCAATCACACGGAAGCTGTAATGCCCACCTTCACTTGAATGAACACTGCCATGCTCCATAAGAGCATCGGCATCATTTCGGGGAAGCGGGGCAGAGCTCACAAATACAGAAGGCGCAAAATGCACCCATAGAAAAGCCACCCCATGAGGGTGGCTGATTAAGACATGTTTAGCAAGTCTTAAATTGATGCTTTGACAGAAAAAGAACCCTAGATCAGTAGAGCTCTTCCTCTGCATGAGTGGTGATAGTGCAGTCTGAGGTTGGATAGGCCACGCAGGTCAATACAAATCCAGAATCAAGCTGATCATCGTCAAGGAAGCTCTGATCAGATTGATCAACTGTTCCTGCGGTGATTTTGCCTGCACAGGTTGAACAAGCTCCTGCTCTACAGGAGTAGGGAAGATCAATTCCCTGCTCTTCAGCAGCATCAAGGATGTACTGATCATCGGGGACTTCGATTGTCTTGTTCAAACCCTCACTTTGGTTTACAAGGGTGACTTTGTAAGAAGCCATGAGATAAAAGAAAGGGCACTAAAAGAACCGGAGGTAAAAAGTATCACCTCGAGATCGATCCTTTTTACATCGGGGAAGGCCCTTATTTAGCCAGATGTGGCAAGTTCAATACTTAAGTAAATAAAATAACTGTCATTCATAAGCCTGGTTTATGAGTCAAGACCTACTTGGATGGGCCTCTTCTGATATGAAGCAAACCCCATCCAGCCTTAGCAACAACAGGCTCCACAAGCCACCCCAAAGACTCAAGCAAGTCACTTAAGCGAGGGACCTGCTCAATCAACAGCCCACTAAGGATTGCTTGCCCATTAGAGGTAACTAAATGACCAAAGCTCGGAGCCAAGCGCTCAATAACTGAAGCGAGAATGTTGCAAAGCAACAAATCCGCAGGGTCATCTTTAAGGAGAGATTCAAGAGCTTCCAATGAACCTAGCTGTACGAGCAAACGACTTTCATCCCACTTGTTCAATCTTGCATTCTCAATCGTTGAGCGAACTGCCAGGGAATCTGTATCTACAGCCAAGACCTCTTTAGCTCCAAAGCCTAGAGCCGCCAATCCCAAAATCCCGCTACCACAGCCAAGATCAGCGACCCTCAAATCACGTGGGGAATCTTCCTCCAAAGCTTCCAAACACAATCGAGTAGTTGGATGGCTTCCTGTTCCAAATGCACAACCTGGATCCAAGCGAAGAATCACCCGGTCGGAATAATTCTCAGGCACCTCTAACCAAGCAGGAAGTATCAACATGCGATTGCCTACAGCATCTGGCTGCCAATGTTTTTTCCAACTCAAGCTCCAGTCCTCGTCGTCAACTTTTTCCCATACATGGCTAGGAAGAGTTAACTCAAGGTTTTCAGCTAATGGAATTAGAGCTTCGACCAGTTTTTCTCTTTCTTTCTTTGACCAGATATCAGCAGGCAGCCAAACCAACAAAGTGCGCTTGGATGGATTATTTGGAAGAAATTGGACCGCATACCTATGGATTCCAAGTGATTCCAACTTCCAAAGCAAAGACTCCTCTAGTTGAGGAAGCAAAAGCAACTCAAGTCGCCACCAAAAAAATGAAGAGTAGAACCCCATTAAAAAGTTTCAATTTAATTTGATTGACGTTTACAAAGTGACTGGATGTGCCTCTTGAATCCCTTTTATTGAATGAATCAAATCAAGCAAGTCTGAAGGTATTGGATCGTCAATACTCAAAACCATCACTGCATCTCCTCTAACTATTCGCCTTCCTACTTGCATAGATGCAATATTTACATTGTGTTGACCTAAAACAGAGCCAAGCTGGCCAATAATCCCTGGCATATCTCTATGCCTAGTAAAGAGCATATGCCTACTCGGGGAAACATTAACTGGGAACTCATCAACAGCTGTTATTCGTAAATCTCCATCAGCAAAAACAGCCCCAACAACACTGTGACCTCCATTGTCTCCACGAGTATTCAACTGCATTGAACCTCCAGCAAAATCACGAGTCGCTTCATCCTTCACTTCAAGAACGTGTATACCGCGACCTTTAGCTTCTAATGAAGCATTTACATAATTAATTCGATCACCTAAAGCGCTTGAAAGCAAACCCTTAAGTGTGGCAACTACTAATGGCTGGGAAGGGTGTTGCGCAAACTCTCCTTGTAATCGAACTTCTAATTCATGAACCTGCCCTCCAGACAATTGACTTACCAACAAACCAAGTGTTTCAGCTAATTGCAAATGGGGTTTTAGACTATCCATAATTTCTGCACTTAATCCAGGAATATTCACAGCGCTTCTAGCTGGAAGACCCAAGAGAACATCTCTAATCTGCTCAGCAACATCTATTGCCACATTTTCCTGAGCTTCTTCTGTGGAAGCTCCTAAATGAGGGGTAAGGATTAAATGGCCTAAATGATCGTTCAAACTTCTCAATGGGGAATCCGACGAGAGTGGCTCATCTGCAAAAACATCCAATGCAGCTCCAGCAATTACACCTCTATCAACTGCATCTGCCAAAGCAGACTCATCAATAATTCCGCCACGAGCACAGTTCACCAACCTTGCAGTGGGTTTCATAGTGGCCAACAATGCTGCATTGACCAAATTCTCTGTATCAGGAGTTCGGGGCAAATGAAGTGTGATGTAATCAGCTTTTTTAAATAGCCCCTCAATTCCCTCAAGGCGAACCTGCATCTGCTGAGCACGATCTGCAGAAATAAAAGGATCAAATGCAATCACCTCCATTCCCATCGCATTAGCAACCTTGGCGACGTGAGAACCTATTTTCCCCAATCCAACAACACCTAAGACTTTTTGATAAAGCTCATTTCCTACATACTTCTTCCTATCCCATCTCCCGGACATAGTGCTTTGATGCGCCTGAGGAACATGACGAGATAAAGACAGCATCAATGCCAAAGCATGTTCAGCAGCTGCAATGGTGTTACCTCCTGGCGAATTAACCACCAGGACCCCTCTCTTAGTAGCAGAGGGTACGTCAACATTATCTACACCAACTCCTGCTCGGCCAATTATTCGAAGCTTGTCAGCTGCCTGAATCACTTCAGGAGTGACCTGTGTACCAGAACGAATCATCAGTGCGTCATAGTCACCAATAATTTTTTTAAGTTCATCAGGTGAGAGTCCAACGCGCTGATCAACTTGAGCAACTTGGCTGAGAATTTCAATGCCAGCCTTATCTATAGGGTCGGAAACTAGAACTTTCGTCATTAAAGGCGGGAGACTGCCGAGATGAACTGTAGAGATCTAATTGTTTCTAGCCATGGTTAAGTCGGCCAGGGTTCAGAATTCAAACAATTGAGGATTGTTTTAGTGCCTGTTTGCGTGATCGTTCTGGCGGATCCTGATCCCGCCAACCAATTAAGCGAAAAGCTAAGCGAGGCATCCATACCTATTATCAGCTGTCAACTAATCAAGCCACGCTCAGAAAAAGAAGCATTCAAAAAAATCACAACCGAAGCTACTGAAAGAGATTTAGAACAATTTTCAGGCCCTCTAAAAGCCATAGAAATAGACGCAGTCAAATTACTGAACCCAAAACTCTCTAAACAACAACGACAACGCTATATGGCCCTTTGGTTAATGCCTTTTGGCTTTTTAGCAGGACTTACTTTTACTCAAATGACCAACCTACAAACCTTTTCAAATCTAGGGATTGCTCCAATAGCAGAACCCGTAATAGGTGGTCTCCTAGGAATGGGCTCAGGATGGCTAGGAAGCCATGTAGCCGCAGCCAGCGTCAACCCTGACCAAGATGACGATATACGTACCTTGGTGAGTCGAAATGAAGAAGGGCGATGGCTTTTATTGCTTGAGACTCCTATAGAAGTGGAATTACCATGGCAATTAGTTCAAGAAATCCAACCAATTGAGGTCGTGAGGCTAAGAGATTTGTGAAATTGCCTAAGCAAGAACTCCTGAAGGGGAGCAGAGACCCCCAAGGGATGGGAATGCTTTTAAACCAAGCAGAAGATGCTCTTCAAAATTGGTCACCCACCTGGAGTCCTTTTATTTCAGCTCCTCTTCGGGAAGAAGCAATGGAGATTATTGCTCCGCTACATAATCTCCATTGGCAATCAGATGGCGGGCACCCAGAAGCAGAGCGTCAAAGGATGAAATGCATACATTGCACAGAACCAAATCAAGTCTTAAAAGAGATAGCGCCAATAAGCGGTTTACGACTTGAAGGTAATTTTCTGTTTGACAAAGCCACTCCCTCAGAGATAAGCAAAGCCCTAGAAATCAATGGAGTGTCTTCAGGTGGTATAGGAGACATCTGGCTAAGGAATGACAGAGGTGCTCAAGCACTTTGTACTCCAGAGGCTGCTAATGCCTTGAATGGGGCCTCAACCAAGGTCAGAGATGTCAAAATTATCTGCGAAAGGGTTGAAGTCAGCGAACTACAACTTCCACCTCAAAGATTGAGAAGGCACTTAAGGACTGTAGAAGCATCTCCCCGAATTGACTCCATTGCATCAGCAGGCTTTGGCCTATCACGAGCAAAGGTTGTCAAGCAAATCAAAGAAGGCAGGCTCAGGTTAAATTGGGAGCCAATTCACCAAAGCAGTAAGAAGTTAAGTATTGGAGACCGTATACAGCATGAAGACAAGGGAAAACTGGAGGTTTTGAATCTTGAATTGACCAAACGTCAACGCTGGAGAGTTGAATTATTACGAAGCTAACTACCCCATGCTGCTAGCTTGATTTCTAATTGATCCACTTAACCACGTCTTTAATTGGATCTTCAGGGCGATTAGCTCAGAGGTAGAGCACTACCTTGACACGGTAGGAGTCACTGGTTCGATTCCAGTATCGCCCATACAAATCAAATAGTTTCAAGCTAAAAGCGCACAAATCCAAACAGCGCATTGATAATCAAGCAGACAAGTTAAAATAGTTTGATTCTTTTACAATCTGACTTATAATTTCAGATGGATTACATTCAAATATATTCAAAGAATAACAACAAGTTCACAAGAAGTTCATGCTTACCAAGAGAATTCAAAAAGGAGTGTGCCCTTGAAGTCGATCTCTATTGTTGTAGGGCTTGGCCGCTCAGGTATTGGCGCGGCCAAGCTACTTAATTCAGCTGGTAAAAATGTAATAGTAGTTGAGGAACTTGCAAGAAATTCTTTCAGCTTACCTGCAAAAGATCTACAACAACAAGGGATACGTGTAGAGCTTGGAAAGCCTCTAGAAATAAAAACTTTTGAACCTTGGCTAAACCAACTAGAGAGCGTAATAGTCAGCCCTGGGGTCCCATGGGATCACTCAACTCTTAATGCCCTTCGCAAGCTAGGGATAAAGGTTCAAGGAGAGATGGCTCTAGCCTGGCAAAAATTAAACCATATTCCCTGGATTGCGATTACAGGTACCAATGGAAAAACCACCGTGACACATCTTTTGCAGCATGTGCTGGAAGCCAATCACTTCATAGCCCCTATGGGTGGCAACATGGGCAAGTCTGCAAGTGAGCTGGCATTTGAGAACAATGCCAACAATAAAGATCAACCAGACTGGCTAGTTATGGAGCTTAGTAGCTATCAATTAGAGGCTGCACCAGATATCTCACCAAAAATAGGAATATGGACAAATCTCACGCCCGACCATTTAGAACGGCACAGAACAATGAGTGCCTATAGAAGAATTAAGCGCAGGCTCCTAGATCAATCAGAGATCCGAATCTTCAATGCTGATGACGAAGATCTCGCTCTTCAAAGGCCTAAATTATCAAAAGGCATTTGGATAAGCAGCGAAGGGCCTGGCTCATCTGATTATCCATCTGATTTGTGGATTAATGAAAAAGGCATCTTGCTAGAAAAAGAAGTGCCATTATTTGACTCATCATTAATCAATCTTCCGGGCAAGCATAATTTGCAAAACCTTTTAATGGTGACAGCTGCTGCCCGGCAAGCAGGGCTATCTGCAAAAGCCATAGCCAGGACTCTAAGCTCTTTTAAAGGTGTACCCCATCGTCTTGAAAGAATAGGGAAAATAAAATCAATGGAAATATTTAATGACAGCAAAGCTACAAACTTTCATTCAGCAACTATGGGATTAAAAGCGGTAAAAGGGCCAAGTCTTGTCTTGGCTGGTGGACAAATAAAAGAAGGAAACTCTAGCAATTGGTTGAATGAACTCCAGTCAAAAGCCAGCGGAATAATACTCTTTGGATCAAGTGCCAATGAATTAAAGGCACTCATCCAAGCATATGGCTACAAAGGCAAGTTGCGATGTTGCGAGGGTCTGAGCGAAGCAATCAAGCTTGCAATAAAAATTGGGCAGGAAACAAATGCTAAAAGCCTCTTACTTTCTCCAGCCTGTGCGAGCTTCGACCAATATGAAAATTTCGAGGAGCGTGGAGATCATTTCAAGACAATCATTCATGCCTTATTAACAGACTAAGGAGCCATATTCCACAAATAGGAATAGAAACAAAAGCATTGGAAGGCTTCAAAAGAAAAGCACATTAGCCCGCGCTTCCTATAAACCACCCACCATCAAGATTAATGCGTAATAGTTTTTCCAAGTTCTCTCCTAAAAAATCAATGGAGCAGCATGAACATTTCCAAAAAAATTAAGTCATTAGAGCATCTAACAAGGAGATTAAAGAAGAAAGTCAATACGTAAAATCACAAAAGTCCTCTAAACTTTTAAGAACTTTCAAGGTTAAGCTGCATTTAATTGACTGAGGTAATCTAGTCTTAGACAAATCAAGCAACACCCAAAGACTACAAAGTATAAATAGCCTCTGACTTTATTGCCATAATGAATTCCAAGGAAAAGCTGAACTACTTTCAAAATCACCTTCATGAGATTTGGGGTGAAAAAAACAACTCATTAGCCAGCTTTATCACTGAATGCCTAAACGAAAAGAAACTGAAAAAGGCCTTTGAAAGTTGGCCAGAAGAGATCAAGGTTAAAGTGGTTGAAAGACATCTAAAAGAAACCGAAGTCAAGAAATGAATGAGAAGGAAGTTGTCAACTCTTCTGCTACAGAAGAATTAACCTTGGGCCAGGGGAAGGGACTCAAGCAACCACTTGCCTCTTCTGAGCAAAAGCATGTCAAAAAGCCACTAGAAGGAGAAGAGCTTCGAAAGTATGTTGAAGGGCACAAGGCAATGTTTCAAGGTAATGGAGACGCATTATGTGTAGGTGCTGGTTATGGGGATTACTCAGAAGACGGTGTCCCCCACTGCGACTTCCCTAAGTTCGTGAAAGAATTAGACAAGGCAGTAGAGCTGGCTGAAGATGTAGAAAAAAAGCAAGCTCCCTAGCTAAAAAATCACCCCAGTTCTTACACCTATAAACGAGGGTCTTCTTATATAAATTAATCAATATGCTTTTGCCCCTTCTAATTCCTTTGGGTAAGCATAGTGAACTTATAAAAAGAAATTTACTACTGTTTCAAGTCCCTTAAAACCATTACTTCATCTTGAAAGTCCTTATATTCAAGTCACTCCTTATACTCATGAATCACTGCCATATGGTCCTCCTCACATAGGCTAGGAAGGCGATTTACGACATTACTAATTGCCAGAGAAATAGATCTCTCCATTTTTGCTTCCCACAAGTCCATAAGAAACTTCTCGGCCTTTAAGCGTAGTCTTCCGCAAATCACTTTAAATGCAACCCAAACGAGTACTTTGACTGGCAGAAGGTCCAATTAAGCGCGCAATACAATGCGCCACAAAAAAACTTGAGAAGGACTCTCTAAATGAAAGTAAAAGATGAATCCTAAAGTCAAATCAAAACAATCAGCAATCTGTACCTAAAGCTGAATAATCACTTATCTATTTCTCAATTAACTTTGAATCAAATTCGAATAAGCCTATGCCCTTCATATCTCACAAAATTTAAAGCCCATACTCCTTGAGAAAAAGCTTTTAGCTTAATTAGAAATTTATCTGTATCTCCCGTATTTAACCAAAAAGTCTTAAGAGAAGGCAATCTCTCTTGCATAAGCTCCATAGGCATTTCTACCAAAAGCAAACTCCTATCACCTGCAGCTCTACACAAGCCTCCTATATCAGTCCGCTGCAATACTCTTAAAAGAAGCTCTAACGCAATATCTTTGCCGACATTATTTAAATCACTATCAGAGTTAATCGAGGCCTTCAAGGACTTGCCTCCTAATGGCATAGCACGCTGGCCTTCTTGCTCAATCAACGCGAGTGCAATCAGATAGTGGAAATCAGCCATATCCCACTTATAAAACTATTGACTCTCTGAAGCATGGGCCTTCAGGCCTATCAAGTGATGCACCATCAAAGCATGAGCTATTGACCTCATTAGAGAGACCACAGCAAGACCAACGCATAAAGGACAGTGAGGGAAACCCAAACCATAACGACTGGATACACTCCAAGCATCTCAGAAGAAAGGGGCCTTTCGTCAAAAAAATATTTATTTTTCAGCAATTAGCACTAAAATAGTTCAGAGTTCAGTGTTGCAAATAAAAGGCTCAGAAAAAGATTACTATCAAATTGCTTATATTCAATCATTTTGTCATCTAATCTCCTATTTTAGAATTCAAAAATGATTCCATGCTCTTAACATCTTCCTGAGCCTGATTACTCAAGCTTTTGCCACACTCATTAATTATATTAGACGCAGTTAGAGAAACCATTTGACCTTCAGGGAGCGCCTTGATATCTCCCCCATTGGTTAAAATAGTGCTAGACCAAAGTGAGGGCTCAAGCAAAACTTTAATCAATTCACGGGAAGCAATATTTGCAGCAGTCTCATCAGTTAAACCAACCAGAATAGCATCGCAAAATTTCCTTGAAAAGTTTTTTGCTGTTTTATACTGAACTGGTGTAAGGTCAATTCCAATTGCCGACGGCTCTATAACAGCTATTGCAGGAGAAGTAAGAGAGCACGAAATAGCAGCCAGAATGAACATGATTGCAAGGCTTTGCTTCAAAAAATCATGAATCTTTGCACTCAACCTTCTTAATAGAGTGATCAATAACAAAGTGCATTAGGGTAATTACCCTAATTATGAGACTTTATGGCTCACATGGCAGTCCTTTAGCCTCTTTTAGAAGAGGACTAAACCAGGGATCCCTATCAATACCAGAAAAGCCAGAAGAGTACTCATAAATCTAAAGAGCCCTTCTTATTAAGGGTCCATCTACGCCAAGAGAAAAGTTTTCGCCCTAGATAGAACCACGACAGGCAATAAAGCCTCAGTCATAGGAACATATATATTAGCTGGTCCAATAAAGTCGTAATTCATTGACTATTTTTATTAGGCAGGTAAATCTAGAAGATTTTTAAATAACAACTAACACCAAAATCAAATCAGATTAATAGTCTTATAATATTATCCAAAAGGATCAATTATTGTTAGCGCTGCGCCAAATAAAGCCAAGAACCAAGCCCATTACCAACAAGGGAAGAAGCGTCTTTAAAATTCCCACCATGATCAGCACACCTAATAAAACAAGTCCGTAAAAAAACCACTTAGGAACAAGGCTCACTGCAGTATTACCAGCAGAACTTGTGGGTGGGATTACTTCTGGTTCAATTGCCATGAAAATAATTGCAAGCACCATATAGAAGATAGTACAACTTAAAGATTATGGATATAGTGCTTTCACTATTGGATTAAAGCTGATATCTGCTCAAGTCGGTGGACTATCAAGTCATTTTAACTGGATCCATGAACCTTCTCTTGCTAAATCCACCAACCACAGGATCATTGGTAAAAAGATACGCTCACAAAATGAACGATTTGCCCTGGAAAGAGCAGTACAAGGAATGGAAAGCAGATCTAAAACCGTTCCAAATCAAACTATTAGACGAAGGAGCAGAGAGTCTTTCCCAATCATGGCTGCTAAATGAGATGTGGTGCGACTGGAATACCCTTAAGCGACTAAAGGAAGCAAATCTGCCTTCAATACAAACATCCTTCAAACAACTCACTAAAGACCCTTGGGACGAAGATCCTTAAGCATAGGCATAAGGAACTATCCCCAGCAAGCCAAATCGCTCAAAAAAGCCAAGATCAACTTTTAAAGGTGAAAACCTCATTCTGATATCAAGACAGCTATTGCTAAAAGCTTATTAAAGCCAATAAAATTCCATATAATATTTGATACTTATTTCCCCTAGAAAACCTAGGAAAGTTGCCAATAAAATCTCCTCTGGAATTTAAAATGAGATAGAGAGCCTAATCAAAGAGCTAACTCTAGTATCAAATATAAGCATAAAAATTTAACTCCTCTATAGATTAATTCTTTGATCAAACCTACCAATCGCCCTTCTTTGCCAATTGGACAACTATTAAAGTATCTATAGAGAAAGGTTCCGTCCACTAAATAACCATCGCATCTACAAAAGCCCTACCAAGTAAAGGGAGTGGCTCTCCTGTCCAGTCTTGAAGTGTCTTCATCATTGGGCAATTACCAGTTGCCTTAGTTGCTTGGTGCATTTCATCCCCAGTAAGCTCATGCAGGCCAACTAAGATTGGCACAATTAAAGAAAGATTCCCCTGATATTTTGCAGCAATTGGTCTTAACTGTTCTAATGCTTCTTGAAGTGTTATTTCCTTCTTAGCTGTATATTTACGAAACTCTTCTATTGCAACTTTCGTATAAGCCCTTGCTCCTTTATCAGTAAACTTTTTTTCCAAAACAACTGGTAATGACTCATTTTGTGGAGAAAGAAAAGTGTTATTCAAAATAGTTTGCACTTGCTCTTCAAGATGAGTCATACGCTCATCCATACTCAAAGGTTTTTCTTCAGAAACAGCTTGCGCAAGCAATATGTTGACAAACTCTTTCAAGGTCAATCCAGCCTTTTCAGCCTGAGCCTTAAGCTTCAAAAGAAGCTCCGTCGAGATATCTATGCTTAGCGTTGATCTAGTCAAAGCGGAGACCAGTTTTGTGCCTTGTTATACCAAATAAATGGCTATCACGAAATAGGTCTTATTGGTTTAGGTAAATATTCTTGAAAATCAATGGCGTTTTGGGTAGAGAAACCTAAAGAGGACCTTCCAGGTAGTCTTTAGTAAACTCAAAAAATCAATTCTTATTTACGAGATCCATTAAAAAAGCGTTTTTCTGACTATCTAAATTTAATCCTAACTTTAACAAATCTCTTTAGCGGCTTGGGAATTTTCTTGCCAAATTGTTCGTTGACTTGATCTTTTATCAATTTTCTCAATAATCCAATCAATCCCACAGTAATAAACAAACCAAGCACAAAAAAAACCTCAAGCGAAACCCTAACTTCAGAAGGCAAATAAGCAATTAATGTGCCAATCATCTTTCTTAGGAATAAACTCGTAGACTGAGCTTAATTTATAGCACTTAACTAAAAATTTAAAAACCAAAATTACATAATAAAGAGATCACCTTAATGAACGTCATTTCTTATCTCGCCAATCACGCTTCAAGGCAAAATTTTCATTGTCATCTAAAAACATAACTAGAAGTAAAAAGCCAACTCCTAATATTGCCACGAGGGCCAAGAGCTGAGATGAGATGCTTAAACTCTCTAAGCCAGGGAAAGTCAAAATCTGCATGAATTGGCTCCATCAATTAAAAAATAATACCTCAACCTAACAGAAGTGAAATCAGAGGCGAATTAGCCTTATACAGGTTATAAAGCTTTTTCCAAAAAACACTTTTAGAACAAACGACAAGAATCATGGTTTTTATTTCGCATAGTTCTAATAAAAGTTTCGATTTTATATTAATAAAGCACATTACCTAAGAAAAAGAATAGAGAGGGTACAGTTTTCTCCGGAACTTATTTCAAGAGCGAAGAAAATCAATGATCACTAAATCTTTAAAGTTCACTTTTAAGCTCAATTCTTAAATTATAGGAGAAGTCTTCAAATTCTTTAGAGAATCTCAATAGAGACTAATTTCTTCCGATTTTTCTTGCATTAAAGCCAACAATGCTGTCTCAAGCTCTTCTTCACTTGTGAATCCAAAAATCTCCATTGGTTCTTTACCAAGTGAATCTACGAAAAAATCTGATGAGATGATCATACTAAATTATCGATAGAAAGAACTTAGGCAAATTTCCTCTGCCCATATATATAGGTGTTGAAACCGAGATATCTAATCAGAAGAAATAAACGCCCGCCAGCAGCCAGTTAAAACAAGCTGGAAAGAAGATAGTTGAATCTGTTCAAGCATAGGTCTCAAAGATGTATCGCATTTCCTAATTAGAGTCACCCCAACCAATCATGACCTTTCTCCTATGCTTAGCCAAGGGTATCTGTCTGAACGAATCCAACAGAATCATGGGTTAATGCTCATAAAAATCAAGTGAAGTACTCATAGCTCCCCGAGATTTTGAGTTACCGAAACGAATGAAATTTATTAATTTGTACAATTTTTTCCTAATTAATCAACCGAGCATTCATCGAAAGATTATTGCCATCAATGCAATTTCTACTCATAGCAGAAGCAAGGCAAGGACTCCAAAAACCTACACTTCTGTTTTGAGACGCAATGGACTCAAGCCAATAAGAGGCTGCTTAAGCCAGCTCGGGAAACAAATGAAATCATTTATTATGTTTAGACCTATTTCAGAGCCAATCATGTTGTCTAAAAGTAAACAGTCTTACTTACATTTAAAGGCAATCAGTATCAACAGTGATGTTGGCAACCAATGTCCTAAAACCCTTTAAAGGTATTTTTCTTTGACTTATAAAGATAAAAAGCCCTCAATAGAAACAACAAATCTGCTACAAGATTGTCTCAAGCAAACTCCGATAGAACAAACCAAAAGCTTTATTTGGTTTGCAACTCCTGTCGGGATTGCTGCTTTATGTAAAGAAAAGCCACCTACTTCACCCCCCCCTTATGAAGAAGCCATTACGGAAGCAGAAGCTATTGCCCTTGATCTAAGTCGTGAAGAAGTAGAAATCCATCAAATAAGTCAAGGATTCGTTCTTCTTTTTTACTCTTAAATTCTATAAGTGCTATCTCTGATAGAGCATATTTTACTAGAAAAATACATTCAATGCACAAAGCAAAGCCAATGAAGAGAGTTTGCCGATATACTTTGCAAAAAATCATGCATGACTTTCAATTCACAGCAGAAGAGTTCATTGAGGTCCAAGAGATATGGAGGGACATCAATTCTCAATGTAGAGTCCTGCAAGAGCGCACTGGATGCCCTAATAGCGAGATAATTAAGATGATTGACTCGGTAAAAAGTTTTTGGGAGAATAAAGTATAATGAGTCAGAACAATTTCAACGGGTCAGAAGCTCCTCAACTATGCATTAATAATACTTAATCATAGATTCTTTACTTATTACCCATCAAAATAATTGCGATGTAGATGTGCATAATCAGCTGTTCCAGAATGGGCAAGAAGTAAAAATGGTTTGACAGCACAGTTGAACTCATTTTTATATTGGGAAAATCCTCTTCCCTTAATCATTTTCGTAACAAAATAATTAGATAATTAATCACTTATCTAATTATAAAAAATATCTCATAAGGCTTCATTCATGGGAGCAAGTCAACCTGCTCGAAGCATTCTCAAAATAAAACAAACCCTTTTGGATGCCTCGCTTAACTAATGAGAAGCCTTCCAGATCTTTTTTACTATTCTACAAGCAGTTCTCATTTAGCATTTACTATTTGCTTAGGGAAACAACTGCATCAATAGGAAATTGAAGCTGGATATAAATAATTTCTAAACATCACTACTAGCAAACTTATCTTTTAGACGCTGGTAAAAGCTTCTTTTTACTTTTAGGTGACACAGCAACCTCCTTTGGGAGATCTGGACGCTTGCCATCCAATATGTCAGCCACTGTTCGGAAACTTTCGGCATAGTTCCAGAAATTCTCTATCCGTTGAAACCCACCTAGAAAAGACCTGCTGAAATTCTTTTGCAATGACCACCGTTCCTCGTTCCGTGCATATTGTTCATTATTATTCATATCACCCAACAGAAGCGCCGCTCTTTCATGCCGAAGGCATTCTTCTTCAGTATCGAAGAGCTCCCCGTCTTGAGCTTGCCATACCTGTTTGCCCATTAACTTCGCCAATTAATTTGCCAACTAATAGTAAACAAAAGAATGTGGTCACTGTTCTGTTGCTTTAGCAAAAAGTGAGTCCCATCACACCTTGAAACCTGAGTATGCTCAACAAGGACTAAAAGGAGAAAGTCAATTCATGAAAACTGCCGCAATCGTCGTGATCGCTGCTGCTGTTGGAGTCTTTGCAGGGACTCAATTACCAAGAGGGAAGGTTTTTGGTCCTGTTTCGATCACCACTTTTAAAATCAAAGTCCCATTTGATCAATGGGCTGCAAGTTTTGATAGCAAAGAAGCAGGCAAGATGCACAAAGCAAATAATATCAAGCCTTTATACAGAGGACATGGCACAGAAGATAAGAATCAGGTAGTAGTTATTCATCAATCAGAACCTGGTGTAGTTGAAAAAATTCTTACCAAGAACAAAAAGATGATCGAGGATGGTGGGCATATCATGTGGACAACTAACACCTCTAACTGGCTAGCAGAATAATCACGGGAGCTGACTACAGAAAAACGCAAAACCAATAGAGGCAGTGATAGATTAACTTTAGAACAGCATAAATAAGAAATAAAGAGAGTAATTTATGCAATACACTATGGAAACTTTATTTACCCATCTTATATACAGTCTAAAATTAAATCAATAACATCAATCAGCATAAATCATTAGATGCCCTAACAAATTTCGTTAAATATCCTTATCTAATATTGCAATTAAATCAGATAATTTTTCTTAGATCAACTCTGCCAATGTTATATTTTCTTTTTGAGCAATTCTTTTAAGTTTCTCAAGCAAAGCATCCTCCAGCTCTATCGAAAGAGAGTGCGTCTCCTCTTCTTTTGAGCTGCTGGGGCCTTCCAAAAATTTCATCCAGCCATCTAGGTAATCTAGATAGCCAAGCGAGATCCAAGCTGAAGTGTTGCTTGATACAAAAAATATCCTGATTTTTTCTTACATCAAGAAGCAATTTCTTTAATCGAGGCAAGTCATCTCCAGTCCTGCCCTGAAGTGGACTCAAGAAGATTGGACCGTTACCCCCTGGACTGATGCAATTTGCCAAATCATTTCCTGCAGGCTTGTGGCACCCCAATAGGACCTTAGGAATCAAAGGATGATCCCATTTGTTCCTTCTGGCGCATTTTTCAATGCTCCTACAATGCCCTAAAGGATCAAGTCTTTTAACCTTTGAAAACTGTCTAAATAAGTCTCTAGTCGGAAAAGCATATGCTTTAGCGACCTTCCTATGAGAGTTTAAATTCACTTGCTTATATTGTAAATCCATTAAAATACTGACTACTTCTTTCTTTGCAATAGATAACTTTCAATGCTAGTTAACCTTTTATGAAAAGTAAATATTTTCGCTTCAGAAACCAACCCCAACAAAAGCAGAGAAGTAACAAGTTCAGAAAGGCTTACACCCATCCTCCGAGCTAAGAACTTCAGATTTCTCAGCAGATCTGATAAGATATTGACATATAACTAGGCGCAAGTCAGGCCTAAAAGAGGATCAGGGCAAGAGAAAAGTTACAGGAATTTTAATAGAAAAAGCACCTAATTGCTTTCATTCTAAACAGCAGGCTTCCTAATATTCCGTCTCTTAAAAGACCAAAAATCAACACACAAACATAACACTTTAGAACCAGACTAGCAAGTAGAGCTTAAACGTTATCCAAAACTATGCCCCTAAGCAAAAAATTCTCAAAAGCTTTTCTATAAATGGGATTCTGGAACCTCTCAACAGGAAGAAGAGAGCCCATATAAAAGCAGACCTTGTTTATATTTCATAGGTCAATTCACACCTCTCCTTCATCATGAATTTCTTGAGAGACATAGAATTCTGCAACATTGTTAAGCATACCTATAACCACCTCATTTGAACACTTAGTTCTCTCTTGCAATCTCATACATGCTTCTTTAACATTTACAAAGGCATCTTCGCAAATTTCAGTTAACTCTTCTTCAGTCAATTTTTTTTCAAGCATCTCTATTGGTTCAGTTTAGTTTCTTCAGGAGATTAGTCAAGAAAAGCCTCTTCATCAAGGTCTTAGGTAATCTTTTTTTTGAAATGCCCTTCAAAGTGCTCAAGACAGTGAGTGCCATATTGAATTTTTAAATTATTTATTACTTACGAGCAATAAAAGAGGAAAAGGTTCAGGCTTTTATGGATTTTTCAACAGTGCTCAAATAACTAACATCAACAATATCTCGAATAAGTTTTTCACTGACTGCCCATAGCCTTTCTCTATAAATTCTCTGTAAAGCTAATGGTGCTATACGACAACTTGTTGGGTAGCCTCTGAAATTAAAGTGTGGGCCATATTGTTCTCCCCCTTTGGCCGTAAGCGAAGTGGCAGCCATCAATTGTGGTAGTGAGCCCATCTTTGCACTCTGAAAAATTGGCCCCATCAATTTATATGCAATAGCTTCTAGCCATGATCCAGTAGCAGCAACTGAAGTGGGCTGCAAATTAGTTCGAGCCAATCCTGGATGGGCAGCCAATGAAGCAACATTAATATTGAGTCCCCTCAATCGATTATCGAGTTCCAAAGCAAACATCAAATTAGCGAGCTTACTTTGAGAGTAGGAAGCCCACCTGTCATAACGCTTTACCCCTTGTAGATCATCCCAAGAGATCTTTCCTATGTATTGAGCTCCAGAGGAGACCGTCACAACTCTAGAGTTATGCCCTTTCACAAGCAATGGCAACAATCTAAGTGTTAACGCCATATGACTAAGGTGATTAACCGCGAATTGAATTTCTAACCCCTGCTTACTGATTCTGCGTGGAGGAGCCATTAAACCTGCATTATTAATAAGGAGATCTAATCGACCATATGAAGCTTCAATTTGTTTGGCAACTTCATTTACGTTCGTTAGGTCCGCAAGGTCTAATTCGATAAAATCAATAATTCCTGACTTAGGCTTTTTAACAAGTTCTTTGACAGATGCTTGTGCTTTTGAGATAGAGCGAGAGCCCATAATTACTAAGGCACCTTTCCTAAAAAGTGCCTTAGTTGTTTCTAAGCCCAAACCACTATTCGCTCCAGTAACCAAAGCAACCCGTCCTGATTGATCAGGTATCTCATCAACTGTCCAAACCATCAAATTGACTTGCGTAATAAGGAATATTTTAGAAAAGCTAAAACCTTAAAGGCTCGCCATTCAACCCAAAATTTTCACATCAACTCTTTTACAATGGTCAAAGTTGAAGGGCCACTCCCCAAATCGGCACTGTAATGATAGATATAAAAGTACTGTAAATAACCAAACCAGAAGCCAAGTCCTGGTCCTTATTTCTAGCCTCCGCCAAGAGCAACACAGAGATAGCGGTAGGAGTAGCAGCCTGTAAAACTAATGCGTTACGAATCAAGGCTGATAAGCCAAACACGACACAAAGAAGCAACATTATTAGTGGAAGCAACAATAACTTCATGAAAACCACTGGCTTAATTGCAACAACTAAATTCCTGAAGATCAAGTTTTTAGATGGGTCCCACCAACTAAGACGCATCCCCACAATTATTAAAGCCAAAACAATGACTATTCTTGAGGGGATCCAAAGAGCGAAGGTAATTTGCTCACTCCATGGAAGCAATTGAACCAACAATGCCCCTATTAATCCTTTACTAGCTGGACTATTGATTATCGCGTTAAACAATTGATGAAATTTACCTTGTACTTCTATTGCCTCACATGATCTAGCAAGAATTACTGGACCTAAACTCCATATCAATAATGTGGCCCCAAGGTCATAACCAATACTGAAGCTCAAGGCCTCGTTTGGGAGCAAGGCTAAAGAAACAGGAATCCCAAAATAACCTGAGTTACCAAAAGCACTTCCCAACAACAACGTCTGATTAAAAATCAGCTGTCTAAATCTTGGGATAATCCTCGTTAAGAGTATAAACAAGCCAATTGAAAGTAATGCCATTCCCATAGCTTGCAAAAGCTGCCAATCAAAACCACTCTTCAATAGAAGGCCCATCAAACTGATAGGTACTCCGAAATTAATCAGGAAGTGAGCAACCCAGAAGGACAATTGCGGTTTAGCGCGTCCGATGAAATAGCCAAATACAAGACAAGGCAACAATTCACTAATAAATTTGACAATAAGCATTAAGGATCTAGATGCAAGGAATCTTGGAGTAGATCTCTACCTGAGATCATTCAAGTACCATCAAGTTTCAAAGCTTGCCAAACGTGACATATAGGAGTCCTTGTCACCGGCATTTATCCAACCAGTCGCAATGGTTTTTGAATATGTCTCATTCACTCGACCTCTATGAATATGAGAGAGACCAGCTGGGAAAATTATTATTTTGCCACGCTCTGCAGCTTCATGATGTCCTTGCCAGAGAAACTCCGTCCCACCAGACTCAACATCATTGCAATAAAGAATCCATGCCAAAACTCGATGTACTGGTTCAGTGACCTCATCATTAATAGCCCAATCACAATGCCATTGCTTAAAGCCTTCCCCAGGAGCATAACGTTGAAGATTAAAAATAGGGTTTATAAATAAAGTCTTTTTTGGGCAACACTCTTTAAATAAGGGTCTTGAGTGAAGATATTGCTCTAGAGCGGCATTAACTCCTCGCATTATCACCTCAGACAATGCAAACGCCTCGGGATCTGAGCGATCAATTGCAACAAGGCTAATGTCCGTTGAAACTTTTGCTAATTCCCCATCCAAAATAAAAGCTTCTTCGCCAAAGGTAACTCCACGTTGCTGCAGGTCGTGTCGTCTGTCGAAGAATTCCATGATTCCATCAGCTACAGCCTCGAAACCAGAATTCCTATAACAAGCTATAAGGTCCATGAATAACCACCTTGGGGAGTTGGAGGCTGATAACAAATACAGGGTATATGTACAGATTAAAAATGAGCCAAGAGAATCCGGTGAATCTTTTCTATGGCTTGTAAAACCTAAATAAGATTAGTAGGCATTGAAACAAAACATATATTGATGATGGGAAATTATCAACCTAACATGCTCAAGGAATGAACAAGGCCAAGACTATATACTTAAAATTAAAGGATACTTAATTTAAGTCTTTTACGAGAAAACATCTAAAGGGCTGCTTATAAAGAGTTTGTTCTAATCAAGTGAATGGATGAAGAGTATTTCTGCAGTAGCAATGGCCACTATCAAATTTGAGAGCATAAAGTTAGAGAAAGAGGTTTATTTAATATGCAGAAACCCAATAGAGGGGGGCTTTATTCAAAGGTATATAAAAATTGAAAAGAGGCCTTTTCCAGTTTAAACATTCCTGTTGTGCTAAAGTCATTAAAACCTTTATTTCCAATCAATTTAAGCTAGTACTTATTTACTCTAACTTTACTCCAACCGAATGTATATCTACTTCCAATGCCAAAATTACTTGCCAAACAAAAGGTTTTAAGCGGTAAAGGAGAGGTTATAACCTGGCAAGATTCTAATATTGGTAAATTCTTTTACAGGGAAAAGGTAAAAGGCCAAAAAAGATATAGAAGTAAGCTGATAAAAGGTGCAAAAACAATGGAAGAGGCTATCTTCATGGCCTCCGATACAGCTTTAAGATTAGAAGAGGATTCGCCGCATCATCTGTCGCTTTTAAATAGCACAAAAGCTGTTAAGGGTCAAAATAATGATAAGCGTATAGTGACAGGTGAATACAGTAATAAAGTTAATTGTATGAATATAGAAATAGGATCAGCAATTAAAGAATGGATAAATTTACAGGATAAGCTGGTAGTAAATGGTGTATTAAAAGAAAAAAGTTTAGCCAATAAAGTTATTGTTCTCAATAAACATATGAAACTCTATCTAAAATCTTTCGGTATAACTTTTTCAAATCAAATAGACAAATACACTTTCAAAGACTACATAACCTATAGATCTCCATCAACAAGTTGCAACATAAAGAGGGAATTAACTATAATTAAGGAATTTTTAAAAAATTACATGGCAAAAAATAATTATATAAGCAATTACTTACTTTATGAAGAGAATTTAATCCCTAAAATAACCAACTATTGTCATGATATATCATCGTACCAGGCTATAAATAAAAAAGATTGGGAATTAATAAATAACTATATTAAAGATAGGTGGATAAATAATTGTGATATGCATTCTTTTAAAAAGAAGCAAATCAAATGCAAATACTTCAGGAATCTCGTTTGGAATTTTTTATTTTTATCAAAGAATTGCGGTCTATATCCTCAACAAATACTCAATTTAAAGTGGAAAGACTTTTCCTTTAAACCCCCGATCAGATCTCATGGTAATAAGTTAAGCAAGGATTTATTATTTTTAGATCCTCAATATGCGGTTTCAATTCAAAATAAAATGCTGAATTCCTCTGCCGAGGATCTAGTAGCACAAGCTGATAAAAAAGATTATGCGAAAAAAGAAGTGCTTGTATATATAAGAGTCATGAGAAGAAAAGGGAAAGAAGAGTTTGAAGCAAAATGTTCTCTAGTTAAAGAACTAGTTAATTGGTATAAATTCATGCAAAATTACATTAGGAATTTAGATATTGGTCTTCGTGATTCTCTATTAAATACATATGTATTTTCTGATCCAAATAAAGGTTTTGAACCAATTTCATTACAACGGATCAGATACAATTGGAAATTAATTATCAGAGATTTACGCTCGGACGGTAGGCTCAATTGCTTTCAGTCTAACAATCAAGAATACACGATCTTTTCACTTAGAACCTCTTTTATAGAGGAGCAAATTAAAAATGGGACAGATTTACTTACTTTGGCTAGAACTACAGGTCAAAGTATAAATACATTAACAAGTTATTATGAGCGTGTAAGCTTATCAAAAAATCAGGGCTAAAGATTCATGGATTATTCAATCATCTAATTCGCCTCCTGCTAAGCCTAGAAAAAAATAATAAAGAGAGTAGATTATACCAACTAATAAAAGAATTAATAGAGTCACAGGCAAGACAAGAACCAGGTTTATGTCATTCATTAGTAGGGAATCCGAACATTTCCACCTCTTGCTTATCTATTAAATCCTCAGCCTCAATTTCATCGGCAGGCAAAGTTCTCTCAGAGGACATAGTGATTAAATCAAAAGCAAAGCTAGAAAGGAACTGCATTGATAAAGGGCAATCAACATATAGAATGTCATTGAAGAAAGAGGCTAATTCAACTAAATTTAATACTTGTTAACCAATCCAGGGAGCATTCGCAGTCACGGCAATCAGACTGGACGCCCTCAAAAAGACCAATAGTACAGCCGTTCTTGATGACGAGCTCGTCACTTCGAGTTAGGTTTTAGTAGTCACGTTTTCACCTCATGACTATCGCAACTACCGGAGAGGTAGTTGATCTTGAATCTGTCTATCTAGGAGACGAGGTTGAGAAAGGGCTAGTCCCCGCTCAGGTCTCTTTCATTAAAGAGTCAACAGTAGAGATCAACGAGGAACTCCTGACTGCTGGTCAATGCATCCGCGCTGTCGCTGCGCACCTCTATGAAATAAAGCAAAATGTAAAGGCAGGAAACTGGAAGGCGTACCTAAAGTCCGGAGCACTGAACTGTTCCGAAAGATACGCGGTCGACCTAGTGAATGCCCACGAGAAATGGCTTGGCAATTACGAGGTCGAAGACCACCTGCTAGCTGGACTCTCAGCGAGGTCCTTGAATGCCCTTGGAGGTAAAGGAGTAACAGACAAAGAAAGGCAGAAGGTCTTCGATGCGGTCGCGAAGGGAGAGAGTCTCTCCGATGCCAAGGTTAGGAGCATGACAAGAGGGAAGGCTAGGTCAAGGAAAGTGATGCCAAAAACTATTGATACAAGGGTAAAGGAATTAAATATAAAGCTTGACTTTGCATTAAGTCGGAATAAGGAGTTGGTAGCAGAGAATAGAAAGCTTAGAGAACTTGTTGCTAAAGGAAATACTATTGGGGAGAGTGTTTAATGAGGTATATAAAGAAAAAAATAACAAATACATTTTACATGACTCAATTCTGCCTGGCTTTGGATGAGCTTGAAATAGAGTTGAACCAATTAGAAAGCAAAGATACAATTCCTCTAAACAACATCAGATTATTTAGGTCTATCCCACTAAAGGAGTAAAAATTGATTCTCCCAATTATGCGATCTCTAAAGGAACTTTCTATGAGTAGGCATGACCATAGCATTAAGAAACAAGATTTGTCAGAGGGGGTAGGAGAGATGCAACAACAGGATTTTGTTGCATCTCAAATCTACCAAGGTATCTGGGATGCTGAGGAGGAGGATGACTTTATGGCAGCATAAAGGATTCAAGATTAACATCTCACAAACTAAAAACGGAGGGTAAAATGACAAGTGATGAAAAAATCAAAGCAGCAGAGTTAAGGATAAAAGAACTGCAGCTATTAGTAAGACATTGGAAGGCTAGCAAGGCCTCATCAGAGCATATAGCTCTGGAGCTTATAGAAGGTTTGGTATGTGATGACTATGAAAGAGAGGCAGCATAAATGGATCATCCATACAAATACAAAAACAAGAGTTTAATCCAATTTCAAGCAAGAAAAGAGGTCATCCAATCAAGTATAACTAGCATTCCTGAATATTTAATGCTAAAACAAATACAAGAAGAATGGAATATAGAAACTGATGATGATCTAATTGCCTCATAAAATAAATATATCTAAAAAATAATGAGAAAAGATAATTAAAGTCAATAGATGATTTTTTAGATGACTACATTATTAATAATTCTCCAGTGTGTACATTTGTTCTAGACCTTCTTGTTACACATAGACCCAAAATTAGGCAAAATAAATTTAAAGGTACAATAGTTGATCAGTTTAAATGATTAAAATTATTCTTGCCATTTCAGATAATTTATTTAATAAGCTTTATTAAAATAATCCAAAGAATAATAAAATAAAAAGAGATAAAGCCATAATATAAACTTTAATAAAGTGATTGAATATTCCATAAATTACTGAATTATGCAGATATTATTTGCATAATCATCATCAAAAGCTAATTAGGAGTTAAGGTTTAGCACTTAAAGATAAATGCGATTAAATATTCTGATCCAATAATTTCTTAATAGAAAATAAAGTAAATGATATTGATTTAAACTTAATTTATATCAAGTCAAATTAATTTTTTTACATTTTTGAGTATTATAGCCGACTCTTCCGTTTGAGTAAAGAGTGAGAAGCAGCAAGAGTGCCTATAGGGCTAACTTGCAATTGTTTTTTTTTAATTTATCAATAACATCAATACTGGTTAAAACAAACCTTTCAACAATAACTGTCAGTACAATCTGTGGTGCGATTTGATTAAGCACCCTTGATAAAGGTACTGGATTGTAATGATTTTACCATTTTAAAGCTATTTAGCAAGCTTTTGCATGAGCTTTAATCCAAGCATGGCAATATTATTAGCACATCTCAAGTTTTTAGTTTCATCGCTTCGAAGAATAAAATTACTTTTCTCAAGGGTTGCTTTTACAAAAAATTGCGAGAAAATTTTATACAAAAGCATTACCACAATTGAGCAAGTCCCGCAGAGAAGAAGCTCATCACATTCTTTCTCATATGAGAGTTGAACTTCGAGAAATGAGTATCTTTTTAAGTAAAGAGAAGATATTGCCTGAGAAAGGAGAAGTTAGGGCCTTAATCGCTCAGATGGATGCTCTATACGATTGTGTAAGTGGTGTCAAGAAAAAGCCAGCTCCAGTATTTAAAGATTAAAAATCAATAAGTAATTGGTCAATCTTTTCTCTAGAGCTTAATTATACTAACTTTAGAGAGAATTATTACTATTAACTAATTCACTCCATTAATTGCGTATTAATACCATAGATCAAACGTTCAAATAATTATTTGATCATAAAATTATATTTTATTATTTTCACAACCTTATGCATAAAATACGATTACATCAATAACTCTAACTTTACTCTAACCCTTTTCCGCTCTAAGTGATTGATGCAGTTGATATTAGGCCCTTTCATGGCTAGCCTTGGGAAAATTCTGTGGCTCTATTTAAGTTTTCTCGTTCTCTTATCGAGCGTGTCTCAATGGCAAGTTTTCAGCTTAAAGTGATAATTACTAATTCAAATTCTTCTTGCCGCTCTGTAAAAGGCGAGTGCCATAAGTTTAAATAACTCTTTTAATATTGCCTTCTCTATGGATCAAAGCCTTAAGTACCCCTTAAAAGCTATAGAGTCCGTATCTGATTTTGTTTGTATATTCTTCTAATAAAGAACTGTAATGCTTTTATAGATCTTTCTCAGTTCTTATTAAGTAAAGAAGTTCTAAATCTTGAATTGAATCTGCAGCCTTTCGTCTCAGGTAAGTTAAGGTCTTAGCATCAATTCTTGACTCAGCCACCATTTTTTCTAATTGTCTTATCGCATGCTCAAGGTTAGTTATTTTAAGCTCAAGAATCTCTCTATTCTTCTTGCACTGTTCAAATGTGAAATCATCTATCACTTTTCCCCCTTATGATTGTAAATACTCTTTCTTTAAAAAGGTTAGTAATAAAGATAAACTAGCCTATTAAAGCTAGGTATGAACATCGACAAAGCCACTAGGTTTTGATTTTTTAATATTTCTGCAATCTCTCCATTAATACCTGCCAACCAATTTCAGAAGCTTTAACATTAAAGCTCTGGCGAGATTCGCACATAAATCCATGATCAGCCCCATCAATCTCTAAATAGCTAAATCTTTTCCCAAACACATCATGCATCTTAAATGCCTCTTGTATTGCATTTCTATCAGAGATAGGAATTAAAGGATCAGCTGTCCCAAATAAACAAGTGAGTTTTCCTGAAACTTGCGAAAGCAATTCCAAGCTTGGCGGACCACCTCCAGGCCTACTCTTACTTACCCCAGCACCGTAAAAATCAAAGGTTGAACTGACTTCATCAAGTGTTGACAGAATCAAAGCAGCATGGCCTCCAAAACAAAAACCAACCACGGTGATCCTTGGTTGAAGATATTGTTTTTGTAGCCATTTAATCGCTGCAGACCCATCAGCAAGGATTTGATCAGTTGTAGTCAGCTCTTTATGCATTCGCCCCTCAATCAAATCTTGTTCGGAATAACCAAGTTCCATCTCCGGAGCCGTACGAGCAAATAGTGGCATAGCTAAAGAAGAAATGCCTTTATCAGCCAATCGATCCACAATGCTGCGAACCCAACTATTAATCCCAAAAACCTCTGGCAAAACCAAAACAACGTTTGGATTTTCTTTCATAGATCCAGACCACCAGCAACGTAATGGAACAGGGCCTCCCTCAACAACAACCCAATTTCCAGTCATTTATTTGCAAATAAGGAAACATCAATACAATAGATAAAGAAGAAATGTATGCGCGAATAATACAAGGAGATTCAAGGCGAAAAGCCTTGAATTTTCTATTGGGAAGCTCCCTGTCAACATGCCGCCATTAGAATAGTAATCATGGAGTGAAGAGTTGTCATTAGTTAATGACAACCCTTGTAGAGACTTTTACTCTGTCAAAATAAAACACTATGTCTATAGATTCATTCTATTTGTGATTTCTATTAAAAAGAATGATTTTTATATTGAAATAATCCAGATATGGCTGTAAATTAAATTTGCTCGCAATTAATTAGCCACCCTAAGACTGTAAAGAATCTTCTGCAAAGCCTAAATAAACAGAAACAAGCACCCCTCTACATAAATCAATAAAATACCCCTATGGCTTTAGTTCATAATTCCTTGCGTATTTTCATCCACCTCTCAATATCTTTATTGGTGGCTTTGATGGGTGGCTGTGAGCTTTCACCTGAATCAATCAAAAATGACTCCACAAATCACGTAAGTCCCAAGACTAATCTCTCTTTCGATTTCTCAAGTCCAGATAATACCTATAAAAAACTTTGTACAGATGAACCTTCATTGTGGATCCAACTAATGGATGTTGGCCATCAACTAGGGGTAAAAATCATCTTCGGCAAACCTGAGTTGCCAAGTAAGGATGCTACCTACAAAGCAATTTATGGACAGTTAGGTGTTCTTACACTTACAACAAGGGAAATGACAGACGAAGTGCGTTGTCAATTATTCAGCCATGAATTTATTCATGTCCTACAGCACTTAAATGAAAATCTAAAAGGCGTAGAACCTTTAGGGTGGCCAATCTCTACAGAATCTTTAGCAAAATTTGGTTCAGCGCAAGAAGCTGAAGCCTATACCTATCAAAATAGAGGGGAATTCATACTCCAATTGCTTCTTAGTGCAAAAAAACAACTTCAATAGGCCAAATGAAAGATTTTTGGAAATGGGGTGAAATCTTCACGAGAAATCTAGGTTGACTACCCTTACTTCACCCAGGTTCAGAAGTAAGCTTGAGATAATGATGCCAGAGCTTAGCAATAGGTGAAGTAGCTGGTCCGTAATCTCCCAAAACCTCATAGGAGCATCGTCCCCAAACGCCTGCAATAAATGCCAGTAAAAAATGACATGCCTTAGTCAAGCAGGTCAAAAGTCATTAATCTTCGGAGGAAATTAACTAGTTTTAAGAATATTTCTTTTAAGAAGGCTATTAATTGCCTAAATAGATCTAGGAAGAGATAGGATTATGATTGCAATCACATTAAAAGTTTCTGTAATGGAAGCATACTCTGGTATATAACTATGAACTACGACAAAATCAATAATAAATTTCATACAATCCATGATGATTATGGTGAGCATGAGTTCTCTGAGTTTGCGACCTTACTAACAAATTTATGCACAAAAAAATCATTTGCGTTTAATTCCATTCTAGACTTTGGTTGTGGGAAAGGTAATTTCGTAAAGGCATGCAAATCATTATTGCCTCAAACAGTAAGAGTAAGTGGCTATGGCCCCGCTACAAAAAATTTCAATAAACTTCCGGAAAATCCATTTGATATAGTCACTTCAATTTCTGTATTAGAGCATATTGAGAATCATTTACTAGTTATAAATCTTTCCATGATAAGAGACTTAACTAAGAAAGCAGCATTTATAGTTGTTGATCTAATGCCAGCATTAAAAACCCTTCCAGATGGAAGAAGTGATCATGTCATGCTTACGCCTTCAGAGTGGTGGCTCTCTAAAATCTATAGTTATTTCAGCTCTGTCCGCACTGTCCCCCTTTATAATAAGAAGTCAAGACGAGTAGCAAGGGTAGCATTCTCATGCGCCACCAATATGCAAGAAATCGTATTAGCTAATGCATTGCTCTACAGTTGGCTTTCAAATCACTCTTTCAGTTTAGATAAACTTTGGAATGATGTAAATCCAATTGAGGATGACATAGAAAGAATAACTAGAGTAAAAGCACTTAGATACCTAAACCAAGAGTTTAATGGTTCACAAGGCTTATCTTTCGAAGAAAGTAAATGATCAAAGACTCATCAAAACTTGTAATAAATCAGCTTCTAAAAGTTGAAGTCGCACAAGTAAAAGACCGCCTACCGAAAAAACTTTTACTGCAGCTATTAAAAGACCCAACTGGTAAATTAGTTGGGTACAAAATGGTCGATGGGAATCAATTTGGCTTAGTTCTAGAGTTAACAATGGGAACAACTCAATGGTTTTTCGAGCATGAGCTTTCAGAAACAAACACAAACCCTGGCCAACAGGATTAAAAGTTAAGTCGAAGAGATTAACAAATTAGAGGGAAGAAAAGTATATAGCCAAAATCCATCAGAACTTCTCACCAGAAGATCTATTAAAATAGAATTCCATTATGACATATAGCAACAAGGAAATTTACTTGCTAGTTAGAGGAGGCGTAACTATTACATTCTATAGAGGGAAAAAATTAAGTTAAGCATTGAAAAACTAATTTTTTTCCTCAGCAAGGAGCTCTTACACTTAGAGGGCGTACACAAAAAATCATTTACAAGAAATATCGCGTTGAGTCCTGGCTATTCAATGAGCGACAATCAAGCATGGAGATCACACAAGCACGAAGAAGCCTTCATCTATTTGAGACTAGACAATCTGCCAATACTATTCATCTCCCCCAGGGATATTACGTTCCTCTCAAAAGGGGAATGCTCTTAAAGGCAGTTATTAGTGGTTTTTTTTTTCAAAAATAGCCAGCGCTCCCAAAAGACCGCTGGCTAATGATTGATTGAGACCAAGGGAGGTCCAACCTATTCCAAAAGTGTTCAGTAATGACCTCCTATTTAGTCTTCGCCTTCTGGCACTAGACGAAATCCTTTCCGGCCCATTTTGATTTCAAAATTGTCTCCAGGCTTGAGATCTAGAAGAGCTGTGTAGGCTTTACCAATCAATAGATTGCCATTGCCTTGAACAGTGGCGACATAACTAAGCTTCCTTCCTCCTTTACCAATCCCGCCAGAGCCTTCAGAAGCAAGGTTTACTCCCTTAGCTTCAAGCAGAGCCTCGTAAAAAGCTGTGAAGTTAAGACGATCTCCGCCTCCCTTCTTGGTGGATACATATCCACATGCCTTCACAAGATCAGACTTGGAGACATCCCCTAAGTCCTTGACTTTGGCTAATAGATCCTTACCGGTGAGCATGAGAAAAATTGATAGGCTTTTCAAACTAACTTATATATAAGAAAGAGACAATATTTCTTATAAGATTTTCGTCTAATTTAAAAAACCTTTCCAAATTCTTCCGGGCTTTTCAGCCTTCTAGAAGCCTTAGTTCATTAGATAAAGAACCCAAGCAGGAGATATGGAAAGCCCAAAACCTGTGATCCCGATCAAAGCTTGTTTCCTATTAGACAGCACATGACTCTCGCCAAATCAAGCATCCTGAGAAGACTCCTAATGCGTTATCAATACGAGCAAAATCCGATTACAAGGCAAATTTCCCAACTAAGCAAGAGCCTTTGAAAATTACAGCGCCCCAAAAACTCCTTCCTTGACAGAGTCCTGTTTCGCTAAGGATCAATCAATCCCATAATTTATTGCTCCAAGAAAGAGGCTTGAGAATTGGCTAGAAATTCAATCCATTCTTTTTCTCAAAACTATGGAGCTGAGAGGTTCAGAGGTTCTCACTCTCCTGGTTCAGATAGGTACTAATTAGTTTTCAGCGAAAGCGAGCAGTGCAGAGAGTGTCAATCAAAACTCATAAACTTACCTGTACCGCTATCTCGATGGTTGTCCGGCAAAAAAGGAAAATTATCTTCGGGACCAAGCAGATCGTCCCATGTTTGAATTGTTTGCTTAGGCTTCTTGCTTAATTCTTCACTGCGCTGAATCTCGTCATTCATAGAAGGAAGGTCAGGGCTTAAAAGATCATAGATAATTAATTCTTCTGCATTAGCAATGACTGAGAAAGGCAGAAGGGAAAGAATGAAGGCAAGGCAAAGAGCAAAAAAGAAGTGCATGATTATTTCCCTTTGAAGCAATCCTAAATCCCTAAGAACTGATTAAACAGGGCAAAAGCCATTAAAGCGAGAATCGCTATAGACATGGCAAACACTCCGCCAAGGAGCTCTCCGCCAAAAAATGGTATAAGAGAAACAACTAACCAACCACAAAAAAAAAGTTGTCCAGCGACTAGAGCTATTGGGAATAGAGATTCGAAAAATTTTAATAGTCGGCGCATTTTCTACTTATAAGATCTTTGAATCATCTAGCATAATCGTGAAAATGAGATAACATCTAAAACTTCATCCACTTCAATTCTAATTGCTGCTTATTGAGAAGAGTGAATGAGGCAAGAACAGTTTAAAGCTCTTCACGGTTCGTTCAATCAACCAAATCGCTAAGAACACCTCGTATGACTGAGCTGAGCTATTGCCTAATGAATATTGTATCTCTTGCCTAGAAATCTATGAAGTCAAAAGCTATAACTCGAAGAGGCAGAGGATAGCTTCAATGGCAGCTGAATTCAAAACACTATGGGAACTTTATCAAGAGGGTGCTTTTGAACAACTAGCCGGCTCAGCGAGGAGCTTTACAAATATTTCCGTTCCAGAATTGAACAGTGGAACGGTTACTGATCAGGCAATTATTGGAATAATTGCCTTAATAGTGCTCGGGCTTACATTTCTACCCTTTGGAGCAACTGAAAGTTCAATAAAAGCTTGTCAAGGCAATCTGAACCAAAAGGTTGTCAAATTTGGTAGTGTTTTAATTGTTGTTTTAGCTTCTCTAAGTGCAATTTTATTCCTAGAGGTTTTAGAGTTATCTGAAGCTATAGGAAGCATGTAATTTTTAAGATAAAACATTTTGGGATTTTCTTATATCTCAGAATTTATAAAATCTTAACCGAATAAATATAGATTTTCTTGTCAATTAAACATAAAGCTTTTAAATTGATTTCATTGGATCGAATCCTGCGATCTTAAAAATTGTGTGTAGGTCCAAAAGAAAAGCCAAGCCTTAATCTATGTTTTTGACCTTAAAACCTTTAATTTTTTCCGGTCACAAGCACAGAGCATATACAGGCAATCTACTTTCTAATTCTCTAAATTTAATGAGCTATCAACTCTTCCTCGAATATTATTTCTCTGGGATAGGGCTTACTGAACAAGTAATAGTGCTATTAGACCTAAAGTTGTATTCTCAGGTCAAAAACTTAAACGTGCCCTTATCACCGTATTATCTTGAAGTAGCTCAAGAGCATATTTGTGATTCTTGCTTTATTTGCAAAGATAGGCTCTGGATTACTTGCTTAGCTACTTTTTGGACCAGTTAAGTCCTCCATCATTAGGGGCTAAAAGCCAGAATGGCAAAAGTATTTGATGAGTTAGTCAGTATTGATTCTCAAATTCTTGATTGAGTCAGATTCAAGCTTCTAACTCTCATGGCTCAACAGATTGGTCTATATCAGGCCTAGACTCTTCTTAAACCTTCAATCACATAATGGAAAAAAGAAACCTAAAGAGAATGGTTCAGGACCTTGAAGCCTTGCTGGCTGAATTAAAAAGTGAGGTCTACTCTGACAAAGAAGCTTATGTGCATCCATGGTACGAGCAAACGGGCAATTCTCCTCAAAGAGTGCATTCCGAAGATGACGATGGATACGCAGACTAGTAATTAACCCTTATAATCCTTAGCCAGGCGAACTAATAAGGCAAGTTACCATAATCACCAATTCTAGGTGCCTAGGCCTAACCAAATCAAGCCCACCCACATAATCTATAAATAAACCACAATAAAATTATATATATAAAGAAGTCAACAAAATTACTCTTAGAAAATGCAATTCAATGGCAAGTAAAATTAATTCAAATCACAATGACTCCTAAGGACTGGAACAATGCCAAGACAAGTCATGCAATTTTTCGGAAACTATAATTTCAAAGAAAAGCATGTGAACCTTCTCAAATTTAACTCGAATCTTGATTTTTCAATGAATAAGATGTGGAGCAAAAACAAGAGCAATTAAAAAGTAATTATGCTAAAGATTAAACATTAATTTCTTCACTTACTTGATATTTCTTTTACCAATGTCAGCACCAATAGTTACCAAGGTAAAACGTCTCCATTGGAGTGCCAAAAAGTACCTGAACTCTTTAGTGTTAAAGAATCAATTCTAGCAAGAAGGCCCTTAACAGATTGTTCGGGAGTAATACCATTAGGAGTAAACCCTGTCATACGTGTACTAACCAATCCAGGGTGCAAAATAGCCACAGAGATTCCCTTGGCTCTCAAATCAATAGATAAAGACTTTCCAACCATACAAAGTGCAACCTTGGACATTCTGTATCCATATGAACCTCCAGATGTGTTGTCATCAATTGAGCCCATACGACTAGTCATAAGGGCTACTTTTGAACCTTTTCTAAGATTACCAATAAATGCCTGCGTAAAACATAAGGGACTCAATGCATTGACCTCAAACTGGCGAATAACACTTTCTGGATCAAGATCTGATAACGAATTAAATTCAGCTATACCAGCATTTTGAATCAAAACATCTATATGAGTTCCTTCTAGCTTTTTCTTGAGACTTAAAACTGATCCTCCTGAACTTACATCAACCCCAGGCTCAACCCTTACGCAAAGATTATCTAATTCCGAAGAAGATGATCTGCATGTAGCAATAACCTCTTCACCTCTTTCTTTCAACTGTCGGCAATATTCCAAACCAATTCCACGGTTGGCACCTGTTACTAAATAAGTAGCCAAGGAATCCCTGCAATTATCAAAACTTTAGTTCAACTCCTGAGTCATCCCCATTGAACTTAAGTTTTAATAACGATCCAAACCAAGTTCATACTTGTCTTTTATCTAAATGATTAGCTTAAATTCTCACAACCAACAGGAACAATTACTTAGTTATTCACTATGGTTACAATAATTTTTGACTTTTTAATTAATACTCAAAGGGCAATTAAAGCTTAATTAAAGAATGCATCCTCAAAAATTAGCAAGAAGCAATTTCCACTTTATTCCAACCTTTAAATCCTTAATTAATTAGATGGAGAGCCAAGCCAAGCGCAAAAACATAGGCCAATGCCTCCGTTCCAGATCAACGATTGATTTCGCTGAAGCAATCGCATGGATTTCGAAAAGTGTATTTAGTGACGGAAGCAATGTATGAGGAAACAAAACTAAAGCCCACCCCATTGCAAAATGAGTCACCAAGCCAAGGCAAAACAAGTGCCTGTAATTACTAAAGCTAAAATGAATTTGCTTTGACAGTAAAAAAATCGTCATTTATTCGACGTGAAATCTGCGCTGGGGCAAAAGTCAGGTTGCCTCTTACCAATACTCTGACGGAGTATCGATCATGAATCCCTCCGAGCTTTTGATGAGCCATTGGTAGCAATCACTACAAGATTGGAATCCGTCTTAATGCATATTCCTAGCAAGCTTTGTGCAAAAGCTCTCACAAAGGAGACACTCTCCTGCTAAGGAGCTGAGAGATCCTTGCTTTTCTTTTTAAGGAGCACGCGACACGCGATCAATGCTCCACTTCTCGGCCAACAAAAACACATACAGTCCTCTACCTAAAGTTCCTGCCAGAAAAAGCAGTCTCAACAGTGAGTTAATAAAAGAAAGGGTGTCTTACCTAATGATTGAGATAATTTCTGCAACCTCAGCGAAGCAGAAATAAAGTTAACTTCTTAGAAGCAAGCCTTTAATAGTTTTTCCCAACAGTAGATTGTTGTCTAACTAATTCAAAGAATTCTTGTTTGAGATTTGGATCATGTCGGAAATCCCCTCTAACAACCGAGTTAATCATACTCGTGTCTGGTTCTTTAACCCCTCGCCATTTCATACAATAATGTTGTGCCTTGATAATTATTCCTAGGCCTTTAGGTTCACATAGACTCTCAATTTCATCGGCAAGTATCATTACAGCCTCTTCCTGAATATGAGGTCTAGAGAAAACCCAGTCTGCAACTCTTGCAAATTTTGAAAGGCCAATTACTTTATCTCCAGGTTTAATTCCTATCCAACAATCACCAAGAATTGGCACCAAGTGATGTGAGCAGGCAGAGCGCACAGTTATTGGACCCACTGTATATATTTCATCTAAGTTTTTATCATTTGGGAAACTAGTAACTTTGGGCTGTTTGTGATACCTGCCTTTAAACACTTCATTTATATACATCCTAGAGACCCTTTCGGCTGTCTCTTGAGTATTATGGTCATTGTCAACATCAATCAAAAGAGTCTTAAGCAAATCTCTTACCCTAGTTGCGACCTCTTTTTCAAGAATTTCTAATTCTCCGGGGAAGATATAATCAGATATATTATCATTAGCATTGAATCTAGCTTTATCAGATTGAATCCGAGAGCGAATTATCTCAGAGACTAATTTACATGAGATTCTATCCTCACCACTTTCATTAATATTTTTGTTGGGGTTTGTACTAGTCATAATTCACTTCAGATCAACAACAAAGTAATTGCTATTTAATTACTAGGGAAAAGCGTACGTACAATAGCACATTACCCGGAATTGGTGAAATGAAAAGCTTCCTTAGGGAAGGATGCCAAATATATACATCCATCTGAAGCTGAGGGAGAAAACACTCTCACTAGTAACCACATGAAAAACTAGGGTGGCTATAAGCGTCTTTTGACATAACTCAGAGCAAGGTGCCAAGAATAAATAAATACCAATTCAACTACTTACTCTCAGTCCCCCTCCACGCGAGGCAAGCTTAACAACAAGCCTCTAAGTAATGTTTCAGCATCAAACTCTCATATTGCGTAGAAGGTCGATAGAGCTAATCTACATGAGAAGGCAATTCATTACTAATAATACATTATATTAGAACTAGATTACCCATCCACTAAAAAGCTACAATAAGTAAATGGCCAAAGGAAGAACCCAACTAAATATAAATATTGATCCAGAATTATTGTTACTACTAAAGTCTGAAGCAATAAAATCTGGAAAAACCTTAACAACGTTTGTCACCGAAAAGCTAAGGAGCTCATCAACAAAGTCTTCTGACCGTTTAGATTCACTTGAGATCAGGCTCTTAAAAGTAGAAAAATTGCTTTCGCTGGGGAACAAGAACTCTCAGAAAGAAGATAGCGTTAAAACTATCTTTACTGATGAAGGAGCCAAGAAATATGGTGATGCTGCCAAGAAAGAGTTTGAATTGCATATAAAGAAAAAGGGACTTACCCTTGATAATGCCTTAAGAGAACTTGCACAGCATTTAAACAATTACCCATATAGCAATCCCGAACTAGTCTTCCAAATCCTATTAGGCAATCATGATTTGACTGGCCTAGAGATGACGATTGCATATAGAAATGGCTCTTGTGCAATGAGGGCTGCACTAAATGATTGGATAAACGAACCTTTAGAAGAGTTAAATGAAGCTTTCCTCAACGCAGTGAAAACGCAATCGCTTGCGTAGCTATCTACATGCATGAACTTCTTTAAACAATTTTTTGAAGCAGAAAAAAACAACCAAGCGTCAATAGACTATTTAAAATCGGAAGTCAAAACTTACCAGAGTCAATCAATCTCAGGGAATCAGAAATATAGATTCAAGATTGGATCGTTCCCTAAGATTCATCCTAAATACATATTCAAAGTGTCTTGGCAATTACAATGAAAGGAGTTCTTAGTTTCATAATTCTCCTGTTGGGCTAATTCATTTATAACATATCTGTATAAATTGTATATAGGGTTTTTACACAAGCATTTAGGCTTTACGGTTCTTACTATCTATAGTGTTATTAACCGAATCAGGTGATATTTACCGTATAGGTTTCTTCGGTTTACAGCATTAGTTCTTGCTGAAACTTGGAGCAAAATAATGGTGTTCCCGCACAGAACATCATGTACACATCTTTATTCGACGCAGTTTTTGCTGACTCATTCTTTTCTCCAAGGAGGACTATTTATGTGGTCTCTGATAGCCAACTAGAGGAGATCAAACTTAAGCAACGGCAGGAGGAGCTCGACAATCTGGAAGCTTCTCGGAAGATGCTGGAAGAGAACTATCAGTCTCGTATCAAAATGATCGATGAGCGAGAGCATGAGCTTCAAGAAGAACTCAAAGCGTTAGCCCCAGCAGAAAAAAAAACTGAACTCTCTACTGAAGAAACTGAAAAGTGCGCTGTTAAAACTTAATCCTTTCGATTGGCTGAGTCATGGGGATCACTTAGGAAGTGCTTAGGGGCCATCATTGGCCCCATTGTTTGCAATTTCATATAGGCAAACCTTCATAAGTCAGAATTGAAATGGTCTTACCAAAAAGTGGGCATTAAATCTCACAGTTGCTCCTATATCAACTACAATAAATAGCTTTCTTAATTCAGGCAAACTTGGTGAAAATTTAAGCTTAATTGCTTAGAAGCCAGCACATGAAATGCCAGAGTTCAAAGATAAAGAAGTAAGCAAAAGATTAGAGATTCATCTTTTTAAGACCCGAAGCTGCTTCAACTAAATCCAACCTAATTCAACCTGGATTCAAATTTAGATTAAGCTTGATAAGAGCTTGAGGCTAGGAATTTTTCTACATACCAAGAGATCCAAGAACTGAATTTAATTCAAATTACATAATCTTTCATAATTGGAAAGAGCATAATATATAAAGCAAACCAAAGGCTCAAAAGGGTATTGACCTACTGACTTCGCTTAAAAGCGATAAAGCCATTGTGATTTAATTAGAGTTTTCCGTTAGTTTCATACCCTACTATATCCACACTTACTCTCAAAAATTTTCAAAGGAAGGCCTGTTGCCTCCATAGCGGCTTTGCATTTATCACCAACAGTGCCATAAACCTCTACAGTGAATCCATCTCCTAACTGTAAGTGAGCCTTCAAATACTCTCCAACTGATGGATTTGCTAAATGTGCAAGAAAAGCATCATCATTTTTGTAAACCTCTGACCATGTAAACCAAAGAGGATTCTCTGGATCTTGGTCAAAAGTATGGTGCAACATACCTGGTTCAGAAGCCTCTACAGAAGCATCCGTTTTAGCAGCAAGCTCTAAATATTCCTCAACTTTGCCTGGCTTCACTTGTATACGAGCAATAAGAATAAAAGGGGTTGAGGCATCAAAGACTGCCATGAATTCATCTCAAGTGAATTGAATTATCTCATAACATCAAAAACATTGCTTAAAAAATCTTTTAGTAAATACTTACAAAGAACACAAATCAGCAAATAATCCAGGACCTTCTCACCCTAGATTTTGGAAAACTATTAAGCGAGGCATTTAACTATTTTGCATTGATTTAGTGTTCAGGTAACGATTTACTTTTAATGCTTGAATAGTCATTACATCTGAACAATCCATAACTTTACTCTGCAAATGGTGCACAGAACAACATTTCAAAATACAGATAAATTGCTACTTAGACATAACGCTTAAAAATTTAAAAACTTTATTCATTCCTAAGTCAAACTAGAAAAGTCTTAAGCGACAGTGCTCATTTGTTTTAAACTTAATGGATTTAACTGTAAATTCTAATTTGATTATTCCATCTAATGAGCTGAAATGGCGCTTTTCTAGATCTTCTGGTCCTGGAGGACAACACGTAAATAAAACTGACAGCCGGGTTGAGCTTGTATTTGATATATGTCGTTCCTCCGTAATTGGCCCTTTTTACAAACAGAGATTGCTTGATCGGCTGGAGAATCGATGTGTCAATGGTTGCCTAAATATCGTTGCATCGAAAGAACGCTCCCAATATCAAAACCGACAATTAGCATTAGCTCACTTGGCAGACCTTTTGCGAGAGGGTTTAAAGCCACCTCAAAAAGCAAGGGAATCAACTAAGCCAACTCGTGCATCACAAAAACGTCGAGTTGCCGCCAAGAAGCGCCGAAGTGCACTGAAGCAAAAACGTCAAAACAAACCTTCGGAAGATGAATGAATTTGAATCCACGCCTCAACATTTCAGCGACAATGAAAAAAGCTGAAATGTTAAGCCCCAAAGATCACCAAAACCTGTCAAATCACCCTAGATCCCTTGATATGACTGAAATCAACTATTAGCTAATGAAAAGTGACCTGGTGCTTGAATTAAAGATGTTTCTACGATCTCTGTGGTTCTCAAGAAACTTACTCCAATTCTGTGTCAATTGACAGCACTTATTTCTCTAGAGGGCTTCCCTTAGCCCATGAAGGTGCAAGAAGCAGTTACTGATGCTTAAGTTTAAACTTGAAATTATAAGGAAGGCATAAATACACAGTAAATTTAAAGAATGAATACCTATAGGAATTAAAAGCTAGTCCCTATGACATCAATGAAGCTATTAAGCTTAAACAGGGTACGAAGAAAAATTCCCAATACTATTCAAAAGAATTTCTTCCTAATAGCTTGTTTTTTTTTATTGACAATCTCATTTATCTTTGTGAGTACCCAAGGGTATTGGAGACATGATTCATGGGTTTATAGTAGCTCAGAATTTCATGAGATAACAGACGGGAAGTGGCTTGCCCCTGCAATGCATTACATGCTCAGAGGCATTCCTCCAACAATTTCATTTTTTTTATCTATATGCTCTCTTGGGTATTATTTTTATTTTGAACTTAAGAGGATAGACCCTAGAAGCGCAAATGATGAGCTGATAAAAATATTGCTTTTATTAAGCGTATTTACTCCAGGGATACTATCACAATTACACTGGCCATCTCATTCATTTTCAGCAAGCCTAATATTAGTTTTATCGACATTTATAAATCATTCGAATGTTTTTTATACACGAATATTCAGAGCATTATTTGTTTCTATATTTTCAATGGCGATATTAAGTTCATTCGCATTTTTCTCATTAATTTGCTTTTTACCAGAACTTCCATTGGACCCAAATAGGTCAATAAATAAAGGAAAATTACCGATGTGTAAAACAACATTTGTCTATGTGGCAGGGGGACTTATGTCATTAGGGATAGGCTATGGAGTCTCTTTTTTCGCAAAGAAGATAAGTGTTTTATTTGGACTCTCCTCCAACTCAAGTAGACTTGAGAAGATGTTGAATATAAAATTACTAGATAATTCAAAGGGTATCCTAGATCATACTTTCAGATCTTCTTACCAACAGTGGGGAGAATCTTTCTTATTAATTATTTTTAGCTTTTTATTATGCCTTGTTGTTTACATGGTGAAAATGAAATGGGGATATTCCCGCTTAAAAAGTTGGCAATTGTCCTTATTGGTAGCCAACATTATGCTCATGACTTTAGTTTCACTTACAATGGTAATGTCAGGAACTCATTGGTTAAGAGTTGCTTTGTCATGGTCATTTATTCCAATAATTCTTATAATCTTAAGTAGATCATTATTACCAAAAGAAGGGTTATTAGTTAATAAAATTTTTATTACATTAGCAGTCTCTTACTCAACTTTTATAGGCTTAACTAATTTAGGAATTGCTGCAAAAACAACTAATTTTAATCTTCAATATATTAAGAAATCTATTCCTAAGGACTTCAAAAAAACCAATAGGTTAGTTGTAATCTCCAATGATCTAAAGAGATTTGATGCAAAATATATTTATGGTGGCTGGCCACCTTTTTCAAGCAATAAACCTTGGAATCAGAGAATTAATAGAGCCTTAGAAGAACTAGGGTACCAAGACTATATATTTTGCGGCAATTATGCTAAAGAGTATGTAAATCGAACCTATGACTTTTCAACTAAAGTATCAGACTGCGTTGCTTTGAAACGCAGTCTGATAAAATGTTTTGGGAAGAAAAACGTTAAGGAATTATTTGAAAATATTTCATTGAACAAAAAATGGAGAATATGCAATAATGATCTTTATATAAGGCTTTAGAAACAGTCTTGAGTTGCTTCAATAATCTCAATTTTTCGTTGATTATTTCATAAAAACTCGACAGGGAAGCCTAGTCGAAATCAATTTTTCATTAATTAACCAATAAGAATGTTTTAACCCATGCGTGGATTGTATTCTCAACACTGAGGAGGCACATTTCCAAGCCTGCTTAATAAGATTTAGGACAGCCTCATCCAATTCATTATGAAATACATCGTTGCTATATAGACTCATATTGATTTATTGAGTATTCGGTCTAATCGAGTTTACTTACATTTAACTAACTAGGAGTATTCCAAACGAACCTAGAAGAGGCCGCATAATTCCATACAAAAACAACAAGGATACCGGCTACCTGTGCTAAAAAAGTATTAGGAGAAATAACATTATAAAAAGCTGTAGCAAGCCCAATATTAGCAAATGCTGGCAGAGAAGCAACTAAAAGAAATTTCAATAAGCCCTTAACCAAAAGCCATCTTTTTAGTCTTTGAGAGCGAAACGTAAGTGCATTATTTATTAAATAATTAGAAGTCGCAGCGATTACAACTGCAAATGGCAAGGCAGATTTAAAAGACATCCTAAGTATTAACATTAACGTAGTAGTAGTTATTAATTGAACGAAGACTCCTATAGCACCTACCAATGCAAAACCGATTGCTCTTCTAGGTAAGATACGAAAGCAAATTGAATGTAATAAAGAAATTAAAAAATCCCAGACAACTGATATATCTAATTTAGAGCTCCCAAAAACTCTCTTCTGAAAAATAAGTTCTTGCTCTTCTACTTTTAATCTTCCATTGCTAACTGAAAGTAATTCGTAGAGAAATTTAAAGCCATTTACATATACCTTATGGACATAAGGTAGGCATGAATCTCTGTTGATTACAAAAAATCCACTCATATAATCTGTAATGTGTTTGTATTCATTTGGCAAACTAAATCGTGCAAAACGATTTGCCAGTGAAGAACCTTTTTCCCTTTGTAGATTTAAACCTTTAATTATCGAGGCTTTAAGGAATCTACTGCCAACAACCAAATCTAAATCTTCTTTCCTTAATTTACCTATTGCGTTTTTTACAGAAATCGGCTCATGTTGACCATCACTATCCATTACAGCCACTAAATCACCTGTAGCATTAATGATTCCTTCTTTAATAGCACTAGCCAATCCTGATCTGTTTAGACGATGTATTAAACGTATCCGCCTATCTTTCTGGGCTAATTTTCTTACTAAAGCAGTCGTACCATCAGTCGAATTGTCATCTACAATAATTATCTCTAATTCATATAAATCTGAAAAAAATAATAATTGGCTTATTAAGGTATCAATACTCTTTCGTTCATTGAACGTTGGCAGGACAATTGTTAGATTTTCTTTTTTGAGAGGAACACTATTCATTATTTTATAAAGTTAATCTAAAGCGATGATTTAGCAAAAAGGATAATTGAAGCTCTCTCATATTTAATAAACCACGATAGATTGCTTGTTATCCAGATGATCATATCATCAACAATGTCAGACTAGTTATCCAGCCTTCGAAAAAAGCACTCTCAATGCCATGGGAATAACCTAGAAAACTTAATCAGTATAAGCATTAATTAGCTCCTGTATTCTAATCCGGCCAAGCGTATTTATAGAGTAAGTCAGTATTAGGCTATGATTTAAAAATGGGTGAATTTATGATTGCATTATAGGCTCTTCATTCATAGAATTGAGATATATTTTTTCTCGCTCACCATTTGAAAGAGAAATACGGTTTGAATAATTCGGTACAAAGAGAAGGAAACCTCCTCAGATAAAAGAAAAGCTTTTACGGCAACTAGAAGGGAGCAAAAACAATCAACCAAAGAAGAAATCTACCTCCTTTGGCTTTAAACCTTCCCACCCAGCTGCGACTAGTAGCTTATTAAGTGTCTCTTGGTCGAAGTGCTTTGCTCCAGAGCGAACAATTCTATTTCGCATTGATTTCTTCACCCCACTTCTTTTTCTTGCTCCCTCTTTATCCATAACTTCTCTATAAAGATTGAGCATCTCCAAAGGGATTGGACTGCCATCAAGATCTAAACCTGCCTCAATTGCCTCATTGATAGCATCAGGTCCAGAAAAATCCATTGCCTTAAGAGATTGGTTCATAATCATAAGGGCCAATAAACTCAAGAGTGCTGCCATAACTTATTTCGACTAAAAAAGGTCTATGATAAGAAACCTCATTTGTTTTTCTTGCTTGGAATCTCAGCATTACTTCTCAGTGCTGGACTTTCTTCTCAAATTCTTCCTCTCTTTTGATTAGTTATTCCATTGCTCATCAAAATCAGTCTCGACACTATCCGAAGAAAGTCTGCTGAAAACAGATAAAAGCTATTAATACCAATAAATCTCAGCTACTACACAAGATCCAAGTGTTGCTTCTTATTTTTTCTTACATAGGAAATAGTCAACAAGTCATCCAAAAGTAAATCATAAACTAAACCTCAACAATTAATCTTTTCCACACTAAGTAAAACTTTTTCTAGCAATTCTCTTAGGCGTAATAACTCTTCTTTACTTCCCAAAGCTATTAAGGCTTGCCCAGGGGCAATTTCTATGCTCGGTGCTGGGTTGGTAATTAATTGCTTGCCACTCCGAATCGCCAAAATCATTGCTCCACTTTTCTTCCCTAATTCGAGGTCAGACAAACTTCGATACTCTAAATAATTAAATTCAGCAGAATCACTAGTCAAAAAGAATTCTTCAATTTCACAATCAGAACCTGCTAATAAATCCAAGAAATCCACTGCAATTGGTCTTAAAGCAGTTGCAGCCATGGTTCTTCCAGCAGCAACATAAGGACTAACCACGACACTCGCTCCAGCCAACTTAAGTTTGTTAGCAGCTTCTTCATTTTCTGCTCTTGATATCAAACGGCAAGAGGGGTTAAGTCCCCTTGCACTTAAAACTACATACAAATTCGCAGCATCATTAGGCAAGGCAACCACAACACTTCTACATTGCTTTATGCCTGCAAGAAGCAATGTCTCATCTTGGGTTGCATCAGCTAATAGAGCATTCAAGCCCTTTTGCTCCGCAGAAGCCTTCCGAGAAGAATCCACTTCAACAATCAGGACCTGCACTCCCTCAAATTGAAGTTGCGCAGCTATTTCTTTCCCAATGCGGCCATAACCACAAAGAACAACGTGATCTTGCATATTTCGCAATAGTCGACGAAACCTTAATTCACTCATTCTCTTGAAGTAACCAGATTCAGAAAGACGCAGCAAACGTTGAAGTGTTAATTGAACAACTACCAGGCCTCCACCAATTATCAGAACAGTGACTACTCTTCCTGCCGCACTAAGAGGTTCAACTTCACCAAACCCAATGGTGCTAATTGTAATGAGAACCATCCATAGACAATCTCCCCAATCCCATCCTTCAGTTACCCTATAACCAAAAGCTCCGACGAAAAGCAAAACTAATAATGAAAAGCCAAGTCCAATCCAAGGCTTAGCAAGATCACGTATCCAACCTCCTTTCAGCCGCATGCTCTACCTGCGAGATCTCTGCATTATCGATCGCATAAGCCAGAGTAAGAACAACTCTTTAACTCGATTCAACTCGGGTACTGCTTTTACCCTAAGTACCCAACAATGGTGAGCATATAGTCAACGGAAGGGATTAACCACTGGCTAATAAAAAGCGAAGCACCTTGGCATCACAAGCAATTTTTGAAAAGTTGGAATGGATTTACTGAAAGGTGGGAATCAGGTCTAATCACTTCCTCTGATATCTACTAGCTCAACTGGCTTTCTCAGTTAAGGGAGCTTGCTGAGAACAAAGCCAAAGAGTATTTGTTTGCACATAAAGAGTATTTGTCCTCATTCCAAAATTGGAATCCCTAACTATGTATTTAATAGAAGATAAGTTCATTCATTAATGGATGCTGATTCACAACTAAAAGAGATCTTGAAGGTAGCTGTTAAAAATGCTGTATCAAGAATGGAAGCATTAGAAAAACCTTCTGATCGACGTTGCATTTTCCATGAATACAAGGAATGGTTAGGAGAAAATATTAATGACGAAGTTTGGGCAATACCGACAGAGCCAATTCAAAGAGATCTCAATAGGTAGATCTTGCACTAAATAGGAATTTGTTCATGCAGCCTTTAGAAATAGATAAAAACGTTTTGCTCAAACTTTATTCAAACCACTCACTTTCGCTCAAACTCCTTGATATGACTGAGGTTAATTACTAGCCAATGAACAAGTGCATTTGGGTGAGTGAAGGCAATTGCAAGGCATTCGCAAAATCCGTTCACACTCTTTACACTTTGAAGGCTCTAAATGACTAAAGAAAATAGACCAAATCCTATGAAGGAGTTTTTAGAAAAGTTCTTTGATTTATGTAAGGACTATCAGCAGGAAATACCACCACACAAAATGGCAGAGGTTTTAAGAGACTATGCAGAAAGGTTGGATGGGTTATAAAAGACCTACCACTTCTCCTGTCTTGTATTCAATAAAGAATAATGCCCGATAAGGCTTCTAAATGGATTACCTCCCTGCGCGAAGGCATTCGACAGGAATGTGGCGAGGGATGGATGGTCCGCGGCATAGGGAAAGGTCTTGTTCAAAAGGTTCAGCTAACAGTTCGGTTTGAGGATGGCAACCGAACCAGCATTATTCTTGGGCCCAAGGCCAAGAGCGATCCAGATTTTGTTCCATGGGTAGGAACAAGTGCGGGATGGATATTGAAAATCTCCGCAGACATTTCGCTAATAATGAAATCTCAAGGAAAGGATTTAGCAGAAGCATATGAGCTAGTGAAACAAAAGAACGAATCTGGATTAAATACTGCACTCGATTGGGAACAACTAGCCAGAAAATTCAAATCACATAAAACAAGTAATGGGAAGAAAGGATCACGAGTTTGGAACCGAAACTACCGAACTCCTATTGCCCGTACATTGCTTATACTTACTGGCGAAACTTCTGTATCAAATGGCTACTCAGTTTTAAAAACCCTTGTTGAACATCATGAAGGAAAGCCTGGCTCAACAAGCCAACGACTCCGAGTCCAATACGCAGCGGAATTCCTACGCTTTGCCTTTAAGAATGGGGCTAATAGAAGTTGGCTACCACCAGAGAATCTGAATACATTCATTGGAGAGAAGGCAACTATGGATCAACTGATTGAGAAGGGGAACAAGAGTGAACCTTGAAAAGCAGCCTCAAGGCTATTCAAAGACGTGCTGCTAAAACCAACTAGAAAGAGATTGAGCTCTAGGTAAATGGTTGGAATCAGGTCTACTCACTGCCTCTGATATCCACTGGTACAACAGACTTTCTCAATCAAGTGCAGATTTCAAGAATTGAATTCTAGTTTTAATATTTGCTATTACAGCTGCCTCAAAAGCGACTGGATCCTCACAACCTCTATATATCGCGTTTGATTGAACTTTTACCCAATCTAAAAAATCTTCGGCTCTGATTGGTTCTTTAGATCCTCCCATATATGAATGAAAAGCGATGATTGAGTAATGGCAAACGCTTTCAGCGAATCGAAAAGATTTACCCAAACTTTACCCCAACTCCTATTCACTTCAACTAAAAGGCGCATTCGCTGGGAAAAGAGAAATGTATTTCCTCGCAAGCCGAAGTAATCACCGTGTTCTTACGGAACGTTTTAGTAATATTAATTACATTGGAAAAGACTAGTTATGTCGATGGAGTGCCAACCTCTGCGCTGTCGACCTCCTCATTTTATGCGTCGCCTCTTATTTGTCGCCCTAGCTGCTGGGCTTCTGTCACCTACTGCTGCTCAAGCCGAAGAAGTTCGTTACAACCTCACCAATGGTGACACTATTACTGGTGAACTAATTAAGGAAGAAAGCTCTAACAAGACAAAGGTTATTGTCAGTCCCTTACTTGGGAAAATAAGAATAAGTTCATCTTCTATAGTTTTACCCAAGGAGAAGACACCTCCTTCAAGATGGGGGACTGAATTTTCAATAGGCTTAAACTCTTCAACAACAAGCAAGGCCAAAGATTCCAGCTATGCAATAGACATTTCAACTACTTACTCAGGGGAAAGAAATAATTTAAACATGGAGGCTGATTATCATTACGATGAAGTAACTGAGAACAATAAAACATCTACAGGAGCAAGTAGTGGTGGCTTGGATTTAAGAAATGACTTTATAAATGAAGGTAAATATAACTTCTATACAAATATAGAATATGATTATAATGCATTGAATACTTCAGGAAAAAATAGAACGATTGCTGGTTTTGGCCTTTCCAAAGACTTTTTAGTAAACCAGAATAGATCATTAAAGATATCTTTAGGCCCAGCTGTTCATTGGTCTACAGGAGGCGAAGATTGCTCTAATGATAGTAACTGTGGAGGTGCATATTACTCATCTAGATTTCAAGCAACATATGATTGGTCTATCACTAAACTTTTCAATTTAATCTTAGACCATAAATTCACAGCCACACATGCATCTGAATTATTAAAAGGAAGTGAGTCAACTGCAACCCTAAAGTTTATCCCAAGTATTGATTCCCCATATTACTCAAAGCTTGAATATAAGAATTCCTATCAAGATTTAACAACTCCAAAAACAAAAGACAGTTATTTATTTGGTATAGGCAAAAGCTTTTAACGGGCTCACAAAGTCCACAACGTTCAAGCTGGATAACAAGGTCCTAGCAATCATCTATGGCAAACAGTCCAACGACTTCTCCTATGCCATTTCCTCCGGTAGCGTTAGCAATGTGTATATCTAAGTCGTTCAACTTCCCTGAAATGGGTGCAATCAGAGCTGCTTTACTAACATCGAAACAGGGTCAAAAACAACCTTTTTACTCAAACTTCCGCTGAAGATCATTGCTATGACTGAGAATATCTCCTACTGGCTAATGAAAAGCGGCATTTGAGTGATGGAAAGGAAAAGACTAACCATAAAAATGTAATTGCACATATAAATATATTTAGTAGCGATATCTACCAGACCAAGTCATAGAGAGATCATCTTATATGAGCATAATCTCAGCTTTTAAAAATTCATAAATGATTGCTATGACTAGTATTTAAAAGCTAATTAAGCATAAATCAAGCTGCTTCGGGAAACCGAACCGTCACATTCCGTAATATTTACTGTTATAGTTCTTCACAGTTCAATTCTATTGATCGTCACCTTTCTCTTCTTCTTATGAAAAACTCTGATCAACTCAATGCAATTGCTAATCCTCGTCTAGCCGAGCGTCTTAATGGTTGGGCAGCAATGATGGGATTTTGGGCTTTGATTGGTGCTTATGTATCAACAGGGCAAATCCTTCCTGGAATTGTTTAAACGATGGAATTTAATCCTTTCAAACCATTCAAACAATTTATTCAATGGATCTATAAGAGATCCAACTAATCCTATTTCAAAATAATCCTAAAATGAACATTGGTACATTATTTCTAACATCCATCTCTACTGGAATCATTACCCAGGATGAATTGGGATGGATAACTAGAAATCAATTAGAGTTCTCTAGGTGTGAACAATCAACAGCTTTGAAACTGGGCCAATTAATAGATTCAGGTCAGCTCCAACTTGGATGCAGAATTTGAATCTCACAATAGGAAATTTTAATGTTCTTATCTCATCATTATGACAGCATCATCTCTAATACTTAATCAAGATCTCTTTAGAGATCGTCAATTCTTACAAACTGGATTGTTCCTAAGTGTTTCATTGCTTTTAGTATTGATTGGAATTGAGTTCCACTATCAATATCTTCATAATCCAGCAGTTCACATTTTCTTTCAATCAAAAGGAATTTTCCTTTTCTAATCAAAAAGTAATCACAATAAAGATTCTAAACAGTTAAATCTAATTATTTCCAGTCTGCTAAAGATTAAAATGCCTGAAAAAGTTTCTAATGCTCTAAGCTCACCATTTCGAGATTTAGTTGAATTCTCTTTCTTTTGTGTCATTGGCATAACTGCTGGATGGATAGGTCTGTTGTGAATTTCATCTCGGCAATCTCTTCGCTTCTGCAGCGGCATTGTTTTACATCGCAGCATTTTTTGTGAAAAGCCTTTCAAGAAGAAGATCAACTAATTGATTTGCATTGCTTTTCTAATTCAAAAAGAATTTCCTCTATTTTTTATTTACCGCTATGTCTTTAGGTGAACTTCAAGCATCTGTAGATAATTTTTCTGCATGGAAAGCAATCTTGTGGTGTTTTTATCCGATAGCTACTCTTGTTCTATTGGAATTGCTGTTACGACAAATTGATGATGACGATGATCAAGATGGAGGAAAGATGATTCCAGTCATGCAAGGTGCTCAGTAAAAAGATTTTCAAAAATTGATTTGACCTTTTTTATTAGAATTACTCCTCTAACCTCCTAATCCCTTTCTTTATATCGGCATACCCTGCAAAGCTTTTCTAAGGCAGAATAAAGGCAGAAATAAAAACTGCTAAACAGCCCAAATTTACACTTTATACACACCAAATACACACCCTGTAATTCACTAAAAACCCTTGTTATAACTAAGAATATCTCCTACTGGCTAATGAAAAATTCCCTTTAGGTGATAGCAACCGATCTCAGTGAATCGGAAATTTCTATCCAAACTTTATCCAAACTAGAGAAATGGTGAAAATAGAAGAAGAAAAGGGTAAGAGCTCTCTACTGAATTTAAATACAACCAAGATGACTATGTCTAAATTGCGCCCTTTGCCAACCACTGGTGCCCTCACTGGAATTCTTGAGGCACTAGCATTTTTCCGCGATCCTAGCTTCGCTCAAAGGCGATTTGATCGTCTGGGAAATGTCTTTGAGACATCAATGCTTGGTCAGCCAATGGTGTTCATTCAGGGGAGCAAAGCTATTTCTGATTTATTGTCTCAACCGGAGGCGATCGAAGGTTGGTGGCCTGAGAGTATTCAACAACTTTTAGGTAGCCATTCACTCGCAAACCGCAATGGGGCATCTCATAAAGCAAGGAGAAGGGTAGTAGCCCAGTTATTCTCATCTTCAGCACTTCAACGCTATAGCCCTGGCATTATCAACTTAATTGATGAGCTCGGCGAAGAACTAAAAGCCGCAAAAGCACCTCTCCCTTTGGCTGAGAGAATGCGACGTTTCGCGTTCTCTGTTATCGCGACAACTGTTCTTGGACTAGAGGGTCATGATCGTGACAAGTTATTTTCTGATTTCGAAATCTGGACCAAGGCTCTCTTCTCAATTCCCCTCGCTCTTCCAGGCAGTCCCTTTGCCAAAGCTCTCAAGGCAAGAAAACGTTTAATTGAAAAACTTCAAGAAATAGTTAACCAACCTATCAATAGCAAAGGTGGCTTGGATTTACTTGCAGGGGGTCTTGATGAAGCAGGCATTCCTTTCGTAGATGAAGATTTGGGAGAACAATTACTTCTACTGTTATTTGCTGGATATGAAACCACAGCTTCTGCGTTGAGCTGCTTAATGCGGGAATTACTTCTCAATCCACAATTGGAAACGTGGCTTCGTAAAGAAATCGATACCCTGGATTGGCCTCCAACTCCTGAGCAGGCAACTATGGCTTACGCCCCTACCAATGCGCAAAGACTCGATGCTCTCGTAAAAGAAGTAATGCGATTCACTCCACCAGTAGGTGGTTTTTTTCGCCGCACCAAGAAGTCCTTGATCTTAGATGACATTGTCGTTCCTAATAATCGTGTAGTGCAAGTAGCTTTAATTGCTTCTAACCGTCATGGGATTGGTGATCTAGATATCTTTAGACCACAACGTCATCTAGAGAATGAAAGTTCTTTAAGCCTGATGCCTTTCGGTGGAGGCGAACGTGTATGCCTTGGCAAATCGTTAGCTGAGCTTGAGATTCGACTGATGGTGGTTGGGTTATTTCGTAAATTGCAACTTGAAGTTATCCCAGATCAAGACTTCACCCTGCGGCAGATTCCCAGTCCATCTCCTCGTGATGGGTTATTAGTAAAAGTAAGAGGATGAGATGGCCCCCCAACCAAGCCTGGACATCAACTTTCAAAAGAGAAGGTTATCGACATTTTGAAGTCAAGCAATATGGAGGGAAAAAAGATCGACGATGGGTTGAACTTTTTCCCGTCAACAACAAAGAGATTCTTATTCGAGTCTCGTGGGATGAACTAAAGACTCATTCACAATGGACAAGCGGCTGGCTCCAATTACCTAAAGATGAAGATTGCAGTGGATAGAAATGAGAACTGAACTTATTTGTTTTTCCTTGCTTGGAATCGCAGCATTACTTCTAAATGCTGGCCTCTCTTCTCAAGCTCTTCCGCTCTTTTGGTTAGTTCTTCCATTGGGCATAAAAATCAGCCTCGATGCCATGCAAAAACGCGCTGCTAAAAACAGCTAGAAAGAGATTGAGCTCGAGATAAAAGCAAGTAGAGCAGCTACTAACAGGATCAGGCTCGACCTTGAAAAAGCAAAAGACAAAGGCTATTTCTCGAGCCACCCAATTGCCAGAGATTTTCTCAAGCAATACGTTCTGAATTTCTCAGAAGCTCCG
>QCJM01000002.1 GCA_003216035.1 Prochlorococcus sp. AG-409-B13 | reverse complement strand
ATTTAGATAAGTTTTCTTCCCGAAGACTTCTTAATCTCTAGAAAGAATGAGTTTTTCATGGGCAGCACTTTTGGTGATTTATTCAGAATAAGTACCTTCGGCGAGTCTCATGGAGGTGCTGTAGGTGTGATCTTGGAAGGCTGTCCACCAAGACTAGAACTAGACATTCAACAGATTCAGGCTGAATTAGATAGGCGTAAGCCAGGACAGAGCAAAATAACGACTCCCAGAAAGGAGGCTGACCGGGTAGAGATCCTTAGTGGCTTGGTTGAGAACCAAACTCTGGGCACTCCAATTGCAATGATTGTGCGCAATAAAGATCACCGTCCAGCTGATTATCAAGAGATGAAATCGATTTTTAGGCCTTCTCATGCTGATGCAACTTATAAATTCAAGTACGGGATACAGGCTCCGAGTGGTGGTGGCAGGGCTTCTGCTAGAGAGACGATTGGACGAGTTGCGGCTGGAGCAATTGCTAAGCAGCTTCTTTCAAAGGTCAACAAGACTGAAGTCCTTGCATGGGTTAAACGTATTCACGATATTGAAGCAGAGATCAATCCAAATCTCGTGTCTTTAAAGGATGTGGAGGCCAACCTTGTTCGTTGTCCCAATCAAACTAGCGCTAAATTGATGGTTGAAAGAATTGAGGCAATTAGTCGGGAAGGTGATTCTTGTGGAGGAGTAATTGAATGTGTTGTTCGTAATGCACCTGTTGGTTTAGGGATGCCAGTTTTCGACAAATTAGAGGCTGACCTTGCAAAGGCATTAATGTCACTTCCAGCAACTAAGGGCTTTGAAATTGGTTCAGGTTTTAAAGGAACTTTCCTAAAAGGTAGTGAGCATAATGACGCTTTTATTCCTACAGAAGATGGAAGCCTTAGAACAGCTACCAACAACTCTGGAGGTATTCAGGGTGGTATCAGCAATGGTGAATTGATTGTAATTAGGGTGGCGTTTAAGCCAACAGCTACTATTCGCAAAGATCAGCAAACGATTGACTCTGAGGGGAATGCGACTACTTTGATTGGAAAAGGTCGTCATGATCCATGTGTTCTTCCTAGGGCAGTGCCAATGGTAGAAGCAATGGTGTCATTAGTTTTGGCAGATCACCTGGTCAGGCAACAAGGTCAGTGCAGCCTTTTTTGATTGATACCATTTGAATTAACAAAAACTAAGGGCAAATTCTTCTGTCGATTAATTGAACTTGTTGCAGAGTTTAGACGTAGAATTAGATATTGCAATATCTAATTTATTCTATTCTTAAGTAATAATCTATGTGTCTAATAATTCCATCTTCCTGGCTTTTCAGGCATATTGCTTAAGCTTTTGAGCGTGGTGATCAAGTCTATATGTAGAAAAGACTTCTTGTATTTAGAGTTGAACTTAGCTTCTTGCTAAACGTATTCAGCTATCCGAACATTACGACGGATCAGTAGATCTTGTAGGTCTTCTGAATCAACAGTCTCTTTCTCTATGAGCATGTTTGCTAATTCATCAAGTACTGAGCGATTGTCTATAAGCACTTTTGTGGCGCGCTTATAGGCCACATCAACCAGATCAGATACTTCTGCATCAATTGTTGCAGCAGTATCTTCAGAAAAGTCTCTTTCTGAAGCTATATCGCGCCCTAAGAACATACCTCCTTGAGCTCGACCCAAAGCTATTGGTCCAAGCTTGTCGCTCATCCCAAACCTTGTGACCATTTGTCTTGCGACTTGAGCAACTTGCTTTAAATCGTTAGATGCTCCAGTTGTTACTTCGTCTTCTCCATAGACAATTTCTTCTGCTACACGGCCACCAAGGGCTACTGCCATTTGATTTTGTAGATAAGACCTTGAATAGAGACCAGACTCCATACGCTCTTCACTTGGAGTAAAGAAGGTAAGGCCACCAGCTTGGCCTCTTGGAATAATTGAAATCTTTTGAACAGGATCATAATCAGGCATTAGAGCACCTACAAGTGCATGGCCAGCTTCGTGATAAGCCACAAGACATTTGCGCTTTTCGCTCATGACTCGATCTTTTTTTTCTGGTCCAGCCATTACTCGCTCAATGGCGTCACCAATTTCGTCATTGCTAACTTCATTCAGTTCTCGCCTGGCAGCAAGGATTGCAGCTTCGTTTAATAGGTTTGCTAAATCTGCCCCTGTAAACCCTGGAGTACGTCTTGCGACTTTGTCTAGGTCAACATCTTTTGAGATGGTTTTATCTCGGGCATGAACCTTAAGAATTTGTAGGCGCCCTGAATAGTCAGGTCGATCAACTACAACTTGTCGATCGAAGCGGCCGGGGCGCAAAAGAGCTGCATCAAGTACATCTGGTCTGTTTGTGGCAGCAACGATAATGATGCCAGTATTCCCTTCGAAACCGTCCATTTCGGTCAATAGTTGATTAAGTGTTTGCTCCCTTTCGTCATTTCCGCCTCCTAGGCCTGCTCCCCTTTGACGACCTACGGCGTCTATTTCATCAATAAAGACAATACATGGAGCGTTCTTTTTTGCTTGTTCAAAAAGATCTCGGACCCTACTTGCACCAACTCCAACGAACATTTCGACAAACTCAGAACCAGAAATCGAAAAGAAAGGGACTGCTGCTTCTCCTGCGACGGCTTTAGCTAGAAGGGTTTTGCCTGTTCCTGGAGGCCCTACAAGAAGAACACCTTTTGGAATTTTTGCGCCAACTGCAGTAAAACGATCAGGGCTTTTTAAAAAATCAACTACTTCTGTAAGTTCAAGTTTTGCACCTTCAATTCCCGCTACATCCCCAAAAGTAACTTGGGTTGAGGGCTCCATTTGTAATCTTGCTTTGCTCTTTCCGAAATTCATCGCAGGGTTACCTCCCCCACTCCCTTGGGCACGTCTGAAAAGGAAGAAGAGACCGCCTAATAAAAGTATTGGAAATATGAGGCTACCCGCGGCCTGTTGCCATGGATTCGATTGCCTTGCTGGTTGAACAGCAATGTCAACGTTGTGCTTCGTTAGCAACTTCAAAAGGTCTTTGTCAGGAGCTAAGTTGACTTGTGCACGTCTACCGTCGCTTTCAACAACTTGTGCTGTCCCTCTATCTGGGGAAAGTAATACACGGCTAATTTGGTTTTCTTGGACTGCTTCAATGAAATCGCTATATCGGAGTGATCTAGTGGTCGCGGCACGATCAGTTTTGTCAAAGAAACTAGTACCAACAACGATCACAACAATGACCATCAACACATAGAGCCCTACATTTCGTAATCGTTTGTTCAAGGTTCTTTTACCTCTGGTCAAAGAATGTTAAGGGATTGTTTGATTAATTGGCTCGAAGTACGTCAACCACGCTTTTAAAAGCAAACCATTCTGGAATTTCTTCTCCACTGCGAAGCATTTTCCTGAATTGTGTGCCACTGAGTTTTTTTACATGAAGACCACGCGCTTCAGCGTGTTCAGCAGTTACGTAACCTTCTTCTTCCGTATAGACCAAATTTAGTGAAGGGACTGTCTCCATAGCTAGTTCTGGTGCACATTCGCGAGCAAAATTTTGTGCCTCATATGGCCCATAAAAATCATCCCCTGTGAGAGAAGACTTACAACCTGCCATATCGCGACCAATGATGAAGTGGGTACATCCGTAGTTTTTTCTGATAATCATGTGCTGAAGAGCTTCTCGTGGTCCTGCCATGTGCATTGCATAAGGAAGGTAAGCCCAGCGAATTCTGGTGTTCTCAACTTCAGCAGCTAAACGTTCGTAGGTTTGAAATCGAACTGCTCCAGGGATGTCATCCTGTTGTGTTGGTCCGCATGTTGGATGCACAAGGACTACAGCACCTTTGCTTACATTGCTGGCATGAAGTGCTCTAGTAAAAAGTTCATAATGTGCGCGGTGAATAGGGTTGCGGCATTGGAATGCAACTACATCTTCACCAGCAGGCAGCTCTGCTCTGACTTGAGCAGGTGTTTTGCAAGGAAAGATTCTTTTAGGAAGTTCCAGTCCTTGGACTTGTCCACCTAAATAGAAACGTTTGCGCTCAATGGCAATCATCCTGACAGCAGGATGTTCAAGAGAGGTAGTTCCATAGCAACCTTTTGCTTCATTGACTTTGTCAGGCTCCCATTTGTCCTCAACATTAAGAATGGCTATCTCTTGTCCTTTGTATGTCAGGAGGACTCGATTACCTATCTCAATATCTTCTCGGTCAGTATCCATGACTATTGGAAGCCCAAATAAATATCCTGATGTCGTTCGATGTCCAGCTATTACTGCTTCATAATCCGCTTTGTGCATGAAGCCTCGCTCTGGCGAAAAACCTCCAATTACAAGTAATTCAATGTCGCATGCATTGCGATCTGAACATTCAAGGGTGGTCCGAATATTGTCCTTTACCTTTGCGTGGTCGGAATTTGTGACCATTAGATCAACTAAATTTCCTCCGCAGGGGGCTATTAACCCTGAATTCTTAGGAGTTGATGGTTCGCTAGAGATCATTACGAGCCTGGGAGTTCCGGGAAATTCTCCCAGATTGAAGGACCTCAAACTGCGATTTGCGTTTAGCTAAATAAGCTTTCCCAAGAAGAAAGGGGCCGTAAGGCCCCTTTCTTTCATGCTCTGTTCAAATTTTATTTTGAACAGGACGACCAGAGAAGATCAGAAATTTCTGATCAGGCTTTACGCCCATAGAAATTACCTGAGAGTTTTACATCTGCAGGTTCTTTTGATCCCAGATCATTATCTGAGGGCTGGACTGCCACGAAAGTGCCAGAGAACTCATCTCCTGAAACAGCGTCGATGGAAAGGGTTATTTGTCCATTACCGCCTAGATCCTTTTTGATGTTCTCTTTTGCCAGTTCTTCATCATCACCACCTAAGGCAATGAGTCCTTGGGCATAATCAACACCGGTGTCTTTAGCACGACTCTTGGGGTCAAGGAAGTCTCCAGAGCGGTAGCTAGGAGTGGCGGTAGTGCCTGTGAACTTTTCTCCAGGGGCTATTGACTTGCCTCCACTTGCGACCATCTCTTTAACAGAGAAGACCAAAGGGAACTCCTCTCCATTGGGAGCAAGGATAGTGATTAAAGAAAAGTCAATGCCACCCTTTGCAGTGAACTTTCCGCCTGACAGGTCTCCATAGACCTGATCAATGCTGGAGTTGAAACGGGGGCTGATAATTTTTGCAGGTACGAATTTAGCTTGTTGACGCTTGTTCGCAGCAAGCTTTACGGAGATTTCTGTGGGCTGCAAGCAGAGGGCTTTGAAAGCTCCATCAGCGCTGAGGGATCCTGAAGACCCAGCGGGAAGGGTTGGGCACTCGCCTGCTTGGCCGGTATTAACGACGCCGCCAAACTGGGCATTGCCCCTTTCGGGACCCTTGACGAACTCCGCAGAAACACTGCTAGGAGCAGCTGCAAAGGTTAGACAGAAAGCCAGCACCATGGCCAGCAAAGGACGTAAGCGCATGAGAAGATGCCGAAAGGCCAGATGACTGCGGTGTAAACCGCCCATTTGTTCAGTGTGGATCTTACAGGGGGCAAAAGGGCCTTACGTCCAGCCTTTTGCAGCTCTCAACAACCCGTCGCTTTTAAGATCAATGCAATGACGGCTCAAATCTTTCAAAGCACCTGATAGCAATGCATTTTGGCAATACCACCAAAAGTACTCTTTGAGTTAAGAGATTACTTTTCTAAAGAACTTTCTTTTTTAAGTTCAAGAAGTGCGTCGAGTAATTGATGTGCCAAGGTTAATTTTGACGTTACTGGAAGGTAGCGAACCTTCTCTCCTGGCCCGAATAGCCACCCTCCGTTTGGATTTTCTGAGAAGCCTTGGCCAGGCCTATCAATTGCATTCGCTAGTAAGAGATCGCATCCTTTGTGAGTTTTTTTTGCTTTGCCTCGTTTTTGGATCTCCTCATCATCGCCCGTAAGTGCGGCGAAGCCCAATAAAAGCTGGCCAGGATGACGTTGTCTTGCCAGTTCGGTGAGTAAATCAGGCACAGGTTCAAAAGCACTGCCCATAGAGGCGAGCAGAGATTCTTTACTTAGTTTGTCGGAAGATTTGCTTGCTTTTATGCGTAAGTCTGCTATTGCTGCAGCCATTACCACCGCATCTGCTTTGGGTTGTAATTGTGTAAGAACTTTCTGCATGTCTTCAGAGTTGCTAACTGAGTGGGAATTCAGTCCCTCTAGCCAAGCTGAAGGAAGTTGTAATTGACCGTGAACAAGATCTACTTCTGCTCCTCGGAGCCTTGCTGCTTGAGCCATAAGTACGCCCATTCGTCCACTGCTTCTATTTGTAAAAAGCCTTGCTGCATCGATTGCTTCGCAGGTAGGACCAGCTGTGGCTAGCAGCTGCTTCCCTGTCCAATCTTTTTTTAAGAAGCCATTTTTACTTTGCTGCATTAATCCACTTGCTATTGCAAGTTGAATCAGACCTGGTTCCACCATTCGTCCGTCTCCTATGCGATCACAAGCGAGCAGTCCTGGTGAAGGGGGCAAGGTGAGTACGCGTGGATCATTTTGAATTTTTGTCCAGTTACTTTTTACGTAAGGGCTGGACCACATTGCAGTGTTCATGGCAGGCACTGCCAGTACAGGCTTTTCGAGAGCCAACAGCAAGCTTGCTAGTAGACCTTCTCCAGACCCTTGTGTCCAACGTGAAAGAGAAGTCGCACTTAGGGGCGCGATCACAACCATCTCTGCCCATTCGGCTAGCGCTATATGCAATGGACGTGGTTCATTGGGATCCCATTGATCTTCATTTTGGTAACAACGATGTCTGCTTAATGTCGCTAGAGATAGGGGGCTTACAAGATTTGCTGCACTAGGTGTTACTAGGCAACGAACTTCAGCGCCAGCTTTAATTAAGCTGCTAATTAATAGGGGTGTCTTTACAGCTGCAATGCTGCCACTTATCGCAATGAGTATGCGGCGACCCTCTAATGGAACTGATGCTTCATTCTTCATCGAAGGGTTCCTGATCTACCAAGTGCAGATAAGGTCCTGTTAATTCAGGGCGATGAATAGCTAGTGCCCGCAACAAATGCCAGTCATTTAAACCTTCAAATGGAGTGGGGTAGTCATCTTCCTCAAGGCGCTTAGCTAAAAGGGCCATGCTTTCATCGTCAAATGACCGTATTTGTTCTTGAGTAATGGTTTCTGGTGGGTGAATAGAGACAACATCGGAGTTGTTCATAGTGATTACTAAAGATGCCCACTTCTATATTCTGCCTGGGCAGTAGTTTTCTGGCGATGGGGAATTAGCTCAGTTGGTAGAGCGCTGCGATCGCACCGCAGAGGTCAGGGGTTCGAATCCCCTATTCTCCATAAAACTCTTCTAGACGATTTTTGATATAGGAATGTATTAAAAGAGAAAAAGATTGACTTTCTCCTCTGAATTGCCTTGGTTATTCTTATAGGAGAAAAAAGAATAAAAAAGTTTTCATGAACAACACCTAAAACTTTTGGAGAATTTGTGTTATGTCCTTGCCAGTTCGTATCAGCTCTACTAATCGGGCCCCATTTTTACTTGCACTAGCTTTTCTGTTGTTGCTTACTATTGCTCAGCGCCCTTCAGCTCTTATCACTTTTGCTTTTATTGCTTTAGCTGGCAGCCTTACTCCCCCAGGAAGCAGCTCCGCGAAATAGTCAATGAAGTAAAAGAGTAATTACTCCAAAGAATCTAGATGTCACAATCGAAAAGAGAACAGGTTATAAGTCATCTCCGCTACATCCGCCAGGAACTTAGGGAGATGCATCAGGGAGTGATGGATGATGGACTTTTGCCTGAACCTGGAGAGCTTCGCGGTGTTTTAGCTCAAATGGAGGCTTTGCTAGAGTTGTTAGAGGGTAAGGTGGCTAAAAAGCCAAAGGCTGAGGCGGGCTGATGAAGTTTATACTTAAATTTCATTCATAACTTTAGGACAATATTGTATTTTTAAGAAATAGGATATTGCCCTAATTGGGCATGACATATGAGTATATACTGGTTGGAGTATTATTTTTTATTTATGAGCTCAAAGAAGAGAAAGAAAGGAATACCCTTGACATGGTTTAAACAGGTAATAGATTTTATCTTTTAAACTTCCACGTTCCATAGCTTTGGGGCCGTGGATATTGTCGTCCTTGTTGACTATGCCAAGAAAGATTCAATCCACAAGTTTGCACAGGAGCTCTGGACTTGTATTCCAAAGGCTAGAATCATGGGCAATCAATCCATGGCGAAGATATTCATTATTTTTGATTGTTTTGCTGGTAGGATTTTTTGTGGGAAGTTCAATCGGAATGATCAATGGTGTTTTGGCTCTAATGGATCCAGTAGGGGCTTTTCTAATAGTTTTATTGTTAGAGATAATGGTGCGATTAAGAAGAAATTGGCCTTCATCTAATGGGGCTAGAATTACTCTTAACCTTATGGATTTAGTTCGAATTGGTTTGCTTTATGGATTGTTGTTGGAAGGATTTAAGTTGTTGTAAGAGGTTGTTTGCTTTTTAGCTGCTTTGACCCCTTTATCGGATTTAAAAAAGTAAATTGGGTGTTTCTAGAAAATTAGCCTTCTTAAGGTTTTGAATTCTTAGGGAGTTCGGTTAATGACTCTGCTGCTGCCATTAAGTAAAGCAAAGCCATTCTGATTGGTATTCCATTACGTACTTGATCCTTGACTAGACATATTGAAGGATCATCAACTAATGCACTGCTCATCTCAACTCCTCGATTCACTGGTCCAGGATGAAGAACTGGGACTTCTTTACCGCACCATTTGAGACTTTCATGTGTTATTCCATAGTCAAGGTGATATCTATCTAAGCCAGTAAGTAGGTTTTGGTGCATTCGCTCTTTTTGTAATCTCAATGTCATGACTGCATCAGCATTTCCTAATGCATCTTTTAGGGATCTAATTACGCTGACTTTCCCGCGCGTTGAAACTGGGTCGTCTTTTTGGCCGGGAGGTGGCTCTTCAACAAATGATGAGAAGGCTTCTGGCAGCAAACTTGGTGGCCCACATAGCACTACATCTGCTCCGCATGCAGTTAATGCCCATAGATTTGAGCGTGCTACCCGTGAGTGAAGAATGTCTCCAACAATGACTATTCTCTTCCCAAGTAATGCATTAGGTAAAGGCTCCTTGGGATTGAAATAATGGGCAAGCGTGAATAAGTCAAGCAATCCCTGGCTAGGATGGCTATGTAGTCCATCTCCGCCATTGAGTATTGAAGTTCTTTCTCCAGCTTCTTCTAAAGAATGAGCTAGTTGTTTAGGTACATTGCTGGAACTGTGACGCACTACTAATACATCTGCTCCCATTGCAACGTAGGTAAGTGCAGTGTCTAAAGGAGTTTCTCCTTTGCTGATTGAGCTGTTGCTAGGAGAAAAACTTTGCACATCAGCTGAGAGACTTCTGGCAGCAAGTTCAAAACTGCTCCTTGTACGAGTGCTTGGCTCAAAAAATAAAGTTGCAACTAATTTCCCTTGTAGAGCAGGTAATTTCCTTGCACCTGTGATTGGCAGAGCCTTGAATCTACTAGCTAACTCCAAAACTGATACATAGTCCCCTATTGAGAAAGTAGAGAGATCAATGACATGGCGGTGGGTCCAGCTAGTCATTGGATATCTTCTTTTTCCGGTTGCCAAGCTTTTTCTCGGGTTGGGCAACGATCCCCTTTCGCGCGCTTACTAACACTTCGACTTGATTGGAGATACCATCTCAAAGGTAAATCTTTTGCTTTAGAGATCCCGATTCTGGTTGTGTTCACAATCTTATGCATATTTGATGCTGATTTTGATGATCTTTCAGAGAGCCATAACCCATTTTCCACGGAGATTGGCCAGCTGTCATGTGAGCGGTTTAAACCAAATCGACGTGCAACCAATCCAGGACCAGAAGCTTCTCTTTCATGCTCATTTGGTATTGCAACGGCTCTTATTAGAACACCACTAGCCCAGTCAAAGCGATCAGTGACGATATTTACGCAATGATAAACGCCGTATGTGAGATATACATAAAATTTTCCTGGATGGCCAAAAAGAGTTTCGTTACTTTTGGAACGTCTTTGATAGCCGTGACAAGCAGCATCTTTTTGTGAATATGCCTCTGTCTCAACAATTACCCCCCAAAGTAATTGTCCATTAGATTGACGTTTTATAAGTCTGCAGCCTATTAACTCGGGACCAACTATTTCTGCTGGCCGTTGGAAAAACTTTAGTGGCAGCACTTTGGGAGTGATTGCGTTGATTTGAGTTATGGCTTGTCCATTTCTTTGTTCGTTTAAAGCTAGCGCCCTTATGAGCTTTGCGAAGATATAGGAGCTTATTTTGCGCAAATATTGCTTTATGTTCCAGTTGCTTGGGAATGTATCCCCGAAATCAATTGTGCTTGGTTGGAATTAAACATCAAACTTTTGCTCTATGTCAGCACACTTTCCTGGTCGGGTTGAGGATGTTAGCTCCATACGTCTAGACCTCCGAAGCTGGACTGAAGTGGATGATTATCTAAAAAAATGCCAAGCAATTATTCTGCCAATTGGGTCAACAGAGCAACATGGACCAACTGGCGCTATCGGAACTGATGCTTTAACGGCAGAAGCAGTTGCACTTGAAGTTGGTCGTAGAACGGGAGTTTTAGTAACACCTACACAAGCTTTTGGGATGGCAGAGCATCATCTTGGTTTCCCTGGCACTATGAGCCTGCAGCCATCAACATTGCTGGCTGTTTTGCATGATCTTGTACTTTCACTTGCAGGTAATGGATTTGAAAGGATCTTTGTTGTCAATGGCCATGGAGGCAATATTGCAACTGCGAAGGCAGCGTTTGCTCAGGCTTATGGAAGTGCATTAACTAGAAGCTTGCCTGTTAGCTCTAAAGTACGGTGCAGACTTGTCAACTGGTTTACTGCAACCCCTGTTTATCTTCATGCAAGAGATCTTTATGGAGATAGAGAAGGACAGCATGCGACTCCAAGCGAGATTTCATTAACTCTCCATTTACAGCCAAGCCTTGTGACTAAGCAGAGACCTCTACCTGAACCTTCTCCAGCAGGCCCAATTCATGGTCCCGATGATTTTCGTCTTAGGCACCCTGATGGTCGAATGGGGTCTGACCCTTATTTAGCTAAGCCAGAACACGGCAAGGATTTTCTTGAGAAGGCAGCCTCTGCATTAACCGAAGATTTATCTAATTTCCTTCAATCATCATGAGTCAAATTTCTTCCGAAGATGTGAGAAAGGTTGCCAAGCTTGCACGGCTTAACTTGCCTGAGGACCAAATCGCAACTTATACCTATCAGCTTGAAAAGATATTAGATTATGTAGCTCAGTTGGAGAAGATTGACACAAAGAATATTCCTCCCACAACTCGAGCTTTGGAAGTGATTAATGTCACTAGAAAAGATTGTGTTGAAAAAACTAATGTTCGTGAAGAATTATTAGATCAAGCTCCTTTGCGGGAAGGAGAATTTTTTAAAGTTCCGAAAATATTGTCTGATTAATCCATTGCCTTAGCATTTGGAATTACTGCAGTCCGATGTAATAATCCAATCCACTTTTTCCTTAATCGATTATTTGGTAATAACTTTGCTAAAGGGCGCATTCTGCTTCGTCTTTTTTTGTGGCTTCTTATGCCAAGTAAAATGTCGTAAAGAAAATTTAGCCCATCTGACTTTGTCTCAAATATACCCATCCTTTGAGGCGAGCCTTTCGCATCCAGTAGAGGTTTAGTGGCTTCGTAAGCAGGTTTGTATTCAAACCATGGAATTGAAGGCCATAAATGATGCACAAGATGATAATTCTGTCCCATTATTAGCCAATTCATTACTCGACCTGGATACACTCTTGCGTTCTTCCATTTATTGCGAGAAAGGAAAGGTCTATGGGGAAGATAGTCAAAGAATATTCCTAGAGTGACGCCAACCATTAGGGCTGGACCAAACCAAAGATTATAGATAACATTCATAAAATCATGCTGAAAACCTACTATTACAATTGTAATGAATAAACTACGCTCTATTCCCCATTGCATTAGCTCATATTTACGCCAAAGTTTTCTCTCAAAGAAAAAATATTCATGGTAAAAGAATCTAGGAGCGATTAACCATACTGGCCCAAATGTGCTCACAATGTGATCAGGATCATTCTTTGGATCATTAACGTGAGAATGATGTTGAAGATGGACTCTGGTGAAAACTGGAAAACTGAATCCGAGCAAAATTGCCGCACCGTGGCCCATCGCTTGATTAATCCATCGATTCGGATGGGCTGCTTTATGACATGCATCGTGGATAACAGTCCCCTCCATATGCAGTGCGATAAAAGCTAATGCAACCAATACAGGTAAAGGCCAGTTCCCTTGATACCACTGCCAAATACTTAGAGCTGCAAGGCAATATCCTCCTATAAATAACCCTACAGTGAGATTCCATGCTTCTGGAGGGTCCAGATAAGCCTGGATTGCTTTTTGCCAATCAGCTACTGATTGCAATGTTCCCGAGGGTTTATTGCTAACTGGCATCGAGACATTCTGGGGCATTGCATTTGGCGTTTGGCTCAAAGGGACTAAAGGTCATTCCAAGTTACGAAAGAAATGCCCACCGGGGGACTTGAACCCCCACGACCTAGGTCACTGGTACCTAAAACCAGCGCGTCTACCAATTCCGCCAGGTGGGCCAATGGATATCAGCGATTGCCAATTACCTTTTTGAGCCTAACAGAGTGGAAAAGCTCTCTTTTTGCTATGAGACGCATCCAAGCATGCTGTGGGCAGAACTTAACAAGTCCACATTCCAGTTTCTCGTGAAGCCATTTTTTGGTGTTGAACAAACGAAAACCAGATTGTGATCAACTTTTCTCACTGGATGATTCATTTGGCTCGGTAAAATTTCAAAATGGGACTAGGCCTCTAATCCAATTATGTTGGCCATCATTGTTGGAGATATTTCTTTTGTCATTGGGCTAGCTGTAATGCTACTCCCTATCATCCTTACTGAGCTCAGTCGCCCAAGAGACGGAGTCTGGGGAGCGGTGATACTTTTACTTGGACTTGTATTAGTTACTAGTAATGATCGGCTTAGAGGAGCTCCTGTTTTGGCAGTGATTTTTAGCTCTGCGTTAATTGGCAGACTAGGGTTTGAGGTGGCTCAGAGTAGATGGCAACAACTTAGTGAAAGTGAGAAAGTTAGTTTGAGTTCAAAAGAAAGATGGGCTACTAGCCTTCAGCAGTTGAGTGCTTCAATAGCAAGCCTAGGTGGTAATTTTTCATCATCCTTAAAATTCCTAAGCCCTAAGCCTAAACAAAGTGGAAGGCGCAAGAAATGGGTCCGTCCAGACAATCCAAACTCTCAAAAGCAGAATGAAAAAAATCAGATTTCTTTTAATGATCCCTCTGGGGACTCTAAGGAGACTGCCTTTACTTCCAAAGATGTTCCTTCAGACCAAGGTGGTTCATCTAAGGATTCATAATCTTTGTTGATACAAGATCACATTGACTCAGGAGAAGCCCCTCGACGGTGGAGACCCTCCATCTTATAAGGCAACCTTAAACCTTTTAAAGACAGGTTTTGGGATGCGTGCCAATGCAACTCAGCGAGAGCCTGAGTTGCAAGCTTTTTGGCGAGCAAAAGGCATTGATCTGCAGCTTGGTTTAAGTAATCCTGGCCCAAGTTTCACTTTGCATGATGGCCCCCCTTATGCAAATGGTCCCCTTCATATGGGGCATGCTCTTAATAAGGTGCTCAAAGACATCATCAATAAATACAAGATTTTGCAAGGTAGGAAAGTACGTTTTGTGCCTGGGTGGGATTGCCATGGCTTGCCTATCGAGCTGAAAGTTCTACAAAACCTTGATCAGCAACAACGAAATGATTTAACTCCTTTGAAATTGCGAAAGAAGGCCTCTGCTTATGCTTTAAAACAAGTAAAAAGCCAAATGGCTGGATTTCAGCGATGGGGTGTTTGGGCAGATTGGAATCATCCTTATCTCACCCTGGAAAAGGAATATGAGGCTGCTCAAATTAAGGTATTTGGCTCGATGGCTCTTAAGGGATATATCTATAGAGGGCTAAAGCCAGTTCATTGGAGCCCAAGCTCTAGGACTGCTTTAGCGGAAGCTGAATTGGAATATCCAGAAGGTCATACCAGCCCTAGTGTTTATGTCGCTTTTTCTGCTGTTGAGATTCCAGAGACTTTGGAATCTCTGCTTGCTAAGCAAGGTTTGGTTCTGCCTAAACATAAACAAGATCTTATAAAAAAATTAAAAGTAGTTGTTTGGACGACAACACCTTGGACATTGCCAGCGAACTTGGCAGTTTCAGTGAATGAGCGAATTGAATATGTTTTTGCCGAGAATAATCAGGGTGAAGTATTTATTTTGGCAGCAAAATTACTGGACCCTCTTCAAGAGAAGCTTCAGTTATCTCTTAGTGTTAAAGCAACTGTTAAAGGTAAGCTTTTGGAGGGTTTGATATATCGCAATCCTCTTTTTGATCGCGAAAGCCCTATTTTGATTGGAGGTGATTACATTACTACTGATTCAGGCACTGGTTTAGTTCATACTGCTCCAGGTCATGGAGTGGATGACTTTAATACTGGGCGGAAGAATAATCTCCCAGTGCTTTGCCCAGTAGATGAATCGGGAATGCTTACATCTGAAGCAGGGCAGTTCGCAGGCTTAAATGTTCTTAAAGATGCTAATCATGTAATCATTAAGTCTTTAGAAGATGTTGGGGCCTTGCTTAAAGAAGAGAAATATATGCATCGTTATCCATATGATTGGCGAACTAAAAAACCAACTATATTCCGTGCCACTCAACAGTGGTTCGCGTCAGTAGAGGGATTTCGTGATCAAGCTCTAGATTCTATTCATTCAGTAGATTGGCTCCCAGAATCTGGACGGAATCGTATTGAGGCGATGGTAAGAGATCGTGGCGATTGGTGTATCTCTAGGCAGCGAACTTGGGGTGTTCCAATTCCTGTTTTCTATCAACGGCAAGGGGAGGAAATCCTGCTAAATGCAGAGACTATTGAACATGTCTATGCCCTTATTTTAAAACATGGGGCAGATGTTTGGTGGGAATTTGATGAAGCTCAGTTATTACCTCCTTCTTATGCCTTGGAAGCACATCTTTGGAGAAAAGGTACAGATACTATGGATGTTTGGTTTGATTCAGGATCTAGTTGGGCAGCAGTTTCTAGTAAAAGAGATAACTTGACATACCCTGCTGATCTTTACTTGGAAGGCTCGGATCAGCATAGAGGTTGGTTTCAGTCTTCACTGCTTACTTCAGTCGCTGTTAATGGGAAAGCCCCTTATGGCAGTGTCTTAACGCATGGATTCGCGCTTGATGAAAAAGGACGAAAAATGAGTAAGTCGTTGGGTAATGTCGTTGATCCCCTAGTTATTATTGAAGGAGGTGTAAATAAGAAGAAAGAACCCCCATTTGGGGCAGATGTAATGCGTCTATGGGTTAGTTCAGTTGATTATTCTGTAGATGTACCTATTGGAGATAATATATTGAGACAGCTGTCAGATGTTTATAGAAAGGTGAGAAATACGGCTAGATACTTATTAGGAAACCTTCATGATTTTGATCCTAAAGTAAATGCCATTCCAGTTGAAGAGTTGCCACTTTTAGACAGGTGGATGTTACAAAGAACTGCTCAAGTTTTGGATGAGATTTCTGCTTCATTTGAAGAATACGAATTCTCTAGATTCTTTCAGTTGCTTCAGAGCTATTGTGTGGTGGACTTATCCAATTTTTATCTAGACATAGCCAAAGATAGGCTCTATGTAAGTGCCCCTTCAGACAATCGTAGAAGGACTTGTCAAACAGTAATGGCTCTTATTGTGGAAAGACTTGCTGGTGTTATAGCTCCTGTTTTGTGCCATACAGCTGAGGACATATGGCAAAACTTGCCATATTCAGTGAAAGAAGAATCTGTCTTCCTTAGAGGTTGGCCCACAGTCCCTGACTCTTGGAGAGACTCTTCATTAGTTGAACCAATTAAACAATTAAGAGAATTACGCAGTGTCGTAAATCGCGTGATTGAAGATTGTCGCATTAATCAAGAGCTTGGTGCTGCTCTCGAGGCAGCAATAAGAATTGAACCTAAGCAAAAATCTTTGAAGGATGCTCTTCTTTGGATCGACGTTCATGGAGACCCAGAAGTGGATGGTTTAAGAGATTGGATGCTGGTTTCTCAATTGCAATTAGGTGGTGAACCTTGGGCAGAACTGTTAGCTCATCAAGAGACCGACATCGCAATGGTTGAAGTGGCTAAGGCGCGTGGTGTGAAATGTGATCGTTGTTGGCATTTTGAAAGTGATATCGGCCAATACCCTGAACATTTAAGGCTTTGTGGACGATGCGTAGAGGTTCTGGGCCGTATTAAATGATCGGTTTTTCGAGGCTTAATTCGTAAATGAGATGTATACTTCTAAATATTTTAAAGATACTCTCTCATTGAGATTTGCCACTTAATTAATGCCTGCCGAATTATAAATAGCTTGTTGTAAACTGTCTCTCTAAGCCTAACTAATTTTGAGCAAGAATGTTCAACTTTGAATAAAAAGTGCTTCTACTTTAGTCTTGTAATGATTGCCTTTATGAGGCTTCTTACTTTTATTAGGATGGCGGATAATCTCGTGATTTATTGATTTTAATTCCTCTTAATTCTTTAGCTTACTCAATGGGAATTCCTAAAATATGTAATCGATCTCATTAGAAATCTCCGGCTATCCTTCCTTGTTTGGGTAATCTAATCAAAAGCCACTGTAAAATACCCACTAAATATGCGATTAGAGCTATATACCCAATGAATGCGGCTAGTCCTTCTGTCCAATTCGCTCCTAAAACGAAGCTTAATACTCTTTTGGTAATTTGATGAAATCCTATAGGTACTTCAAGCCACGCATTGCAAATTTCTCCTGTTGTGATTTCTAAGCATGGCAGACTTAGGAAGGTCAGACTTGCTGTAAGTAGGCCAAAACCACTTAGTGCCCAACGCCAGAGCCTTATCGTTAAGGGCAAGGCACGCCATTGCGGAAGATCCGCAAGCTCTTCATTTAGATCTACCCAGAACCAGACTGAAGCCACCATTAAAAATGGGGCAATAAAGGACGTTAAATATCCAATAGGACGCTTGTCTGTAAGGAGCAGCATGCTGATGGCAAGCAGACTTGCAATTTTCCAATAGATAGATAGCAATCTGACCATTGAACCTTCTTTACGTAGTGAGGCCCAAATAAGTAATACCAATGGAAGGCCCACGGCAAAGGTCGCAGCTAGTCGGTAGGCAAGCCAGACAAGAATGCGGTAATTGATTTCGACCACGAAGTTTTTTCGTAAGGCGCCATTATCAATCCTGTGATGACTCCTGTCAGGGTTGTTAAGGTCAAAGCTATGGAGCTTTTTCTCCACTTGACTGGTTTGGGAATCGTTCTTCTGGGGTTTTCTGCAGAACGGCCTTGTCTGATAAGCCTTCTCTCGAAGCTGCAGTTAAAGAAGTCGCGAGGAATCTTTCAGGACTCCCTCGAGCTGACCTGGTTTTTGTATTTGTCTCAACTGATTATGCGAGTGACTTGATTCGCTTGATCCCCTTATTGCGTTTGCACCTAAATTCATCACATTGGCTTGGTTGCGTAGGGGTAGGAGTAATTGGTACTAACGCGCAGGGAAAAGCTTCAGAACTTGAGATGAAGCCAGCTCTCAGGATCACGATGTTGCGATTGCCGGGTGGCTTGCTGAAGACTTTTTATTTAAATCCTGAAGATTTACCAGATCTAGATGGACCTTCTGAACATTGGAAAGACTGGGTTGGTGTTGATTCTTCTCAAAACAGAAGCATGCTTTTGTTTGTTGATCCAACTTCCCCTTTTACAAATGACTTAATTAGTGGTTTGGATTACGCGTATCCTTCTACGAAGATTGTTGGAGGTGTTGGCGGCTCCCACCATGCACCTTCTGCTCCTATATCTCGGAATTTTTAGCATTGCGTCAGCACGTTAATCCCCTGAGTCGTTATTTTCAGCTTCCTTTAAAGCTGCCAAATCCTAGTGATCTTTTTGAGAACTATGATCAGCCAATTCATCTGGATATTGGTTCTGCTAGGGGTAAGTTCTTATTAGGGATGGCCTTAATGAACCCTGAATGGAATCATCTTGGCTTGGAAATTAGGCGACCTCTTGTCGCTTTAGCCGACAGCGACTGTACTCAACTGGGACTTGCTAACCTTCGTTTTTTATTTTGCAATGTCAATGTAAGTTTGCATGAATGGCTGCTTGATCTGCCAAATGATTTACTTCAGAAAGTATCAATACAATTCCCCGACCCTTGGTTTAAAAGACGTCATTATAAGAGAAGAGTACTGCAGCCTGAATTATTAATTGCATTAGCCAATGCACTTCAGCCTGGCCGAGAACTATACCTTCAGAGTGATTTGTTGGATGTTATTCAGCCTATGGTAAAGCTTGTTGAAATGAGTGGCTGCTTTAATTCTTTTGGAGATGGTAGATGGTTGGATAGGAGCCTTTTCCCTGTTCAAACTGAAAGAGAAAATTATGTTCTTGGCCAAGGCCTTAGGGTTTATAGAGCTATTTACTATAGGAATAAAAATAAAGTTCCAGAACTGATAGTTTTAGAGGAGAAATACAAAGCATTAGATTGTTTGAAAAAGAGAATCTTGCCTTTCAAAACCTTGGATGAATGAAGAGTCATTATGTAGATTATGTATAGATAACTTCTAAAGAGAAAATAGCTTTAGCCATTAATTTGAAAAAGACTAATTTGGTTTGGTAACAAATTAGGAGGGGCTAATTCAAAGCTCATGTTCTTACTACAGAATAGGCATAGTTATAGTTCAGTTTTGAAGCTAACTCCTGTACATGGATTTAATTTCTTCTGTCAAATAGCATTGATCACCCTGGGCTCAATTTGTGTAGGTAAGTATACTATAAGCTTTTCACAAGATTTACTTACACCTCAGAGTTCTTATTCAAAGCTTTGGCAAGCTTATAGGTGGTCAATTGATCCGGCTAGGCGTCGTGAAGCGGCATTGCTTTTAGTTTCTAAGTCAAAAGATTCTCCAAATAGGAACCTGAGAATATTAGAAGGTCAAGGATGGGGTGAAGATCCTCTCTCAGGTTTTGTACTTAAGTTTCAGGCACAAATATATGCAAGATTAGGACAATCTAAAAAGTCAAACAATGCTTGGCGAAATCTTTTAGATAGATTCCCTATGTCACCATCAGCTGCTGATGCCTATTACTTCTTGGGGAGAAAAAATAAACAATTAAGGCAGCAGCTTTTTCAGCGACATCCAGCTCATCCTGCTGCATTGGCAAGTGCCATTGAAAGTGTTATCGATAGAAAGTCATTGCATCAAAGTGCTGTTCATTTGGCTCGCTGGGGAGTTCGCTGGCCTGGTGCGGCCAAATTATTACGCGAAGCATGCTTGCTACCTGTTGAAAACCTGAATGATAGGAATGTAATTGCTTATGGATTAGCACTTTTAGGTGATGGCAGTGCAGCATTGGAGTGTAGTAATAAAATTCCAAGATCTTCTTCTACATCTCTTGCTATAGGTCAAGCTATTTTGCAAGGTGACCCTGAAATTATGGATAAGGGAGAAGCACTTTTATTTCAGGTTGCTAAAGAAAACTCTAATTCTTTTCAAGGGCTGGAAGCGTTGAAGCTTCTCAGCACTAAGGCTAATCCAAATATTTCTTTGCTTCAAAATCTACCTGAAGCTCTTTTGAAGAAATCACCTTATTTTCAAGCAGCAAGGATCCGCCTAAAACCTGATAGTGATAATAAGATCTTTTTTAGCCTTTGGCCTGAACATCCAGAAAGTTGGGAACTTCAGTGGGATTTAGCTCGCGAGGCTTTGCTGGAAGGTTCATGGAGTAAGGCGCGTTCGATTCTTGAAATGATTTCAACTGAGAATTTACCAAGTCCAATTGCATCAAGAAAGGAATTTTGGATGGGTTTTATTGCTGAGAAGCTTCAAAGGCCTTTCCTTGCAAAGCAGATATGGAAAAAATTGATTCAGCTTTATCCTGATGGTTATTACACTTGGAGAGCAAAAGTTAGGCTTGAACTTGATGACTTGCCTCAATTAATTGACAATAATTTGCTTACTTCAAGACCAGGAGCTCCTCAGTTTTGGGAGCAACTTAATAGTCAAGAATTATTAGTTAACAAGCTCTGGAGACTTGGCTTTCCGAATGATGCGTGGGAAACTTGGAGAAGTAGTAGGGTTAAGCCTTTGCCTCAAAAAGATATTTCTGAGGAAATATTGGTTGAGGGACGATTGAGAATGGCAGTTGGTGATGATTGGATGGGTCTTGCTAAGTTAAATCAACTCAGCTTGAGATTTGTTGGGGGCAGTTGTTATACACGTCAGCTTTTGCATCGCAGTCAATTTCCTTATAGATTTTGGCCTGAGATACAAATAGCAAGTTCTAAAAGTGGAGTTCGACCAGAACTTTTATTAGCCATCTCTAAACAAGAGTCTCGTTTTTCTCCAGGAGTGAAATCTATTGTTGGAGCTATAGGCCTTATGCAATTAATGCCAGAAACGGCAAGTGATTTATCTGATGCACCAGTCACTAATAATTCACTTGCAGACCCAAGTATTAATATTCTCTTAGGAAGTAGATATCTAGTGAGCCTCTTGAAAAGATGGAATAGTAATCCTTGGCTTGCAATTGCTAGTTATAATGCAGGCCCCACAGTTGTTTCAGATTGGAATTCTCCTGAACTCGAATTAGAGCCCGAATTATGGGTTGAGCGGATTCCATATCCTGAAACACGTTTTTTCACCAAGAAAGTCTTGGGGAATTTTTGGAGTTATCTTAATCTCCAAAGGAATATCTGCAAACTCTAAAGATCTTCTTAAAAGATGATCAATGCTTTTATCATCTTGTTTGGTGGAAATTTAAAAGTATGCAGTTGCACTGATTTTTGATGTGTTTTTTCTGAGTTTGTGAAAGGATAATAGAGAAAATATCAAAGTCACTTTTGGATCAATTTGTATATGACATATAGTGCTCAGCCTTATGGACTCAATAAGTGGCAAAGAATTCTGTTGCTTTCAGTAGGCTTGCTGCTTGCAATGATGCTTTTCTTCTTGCGAGCAGGGGGCCTTAATTCGCAAAGCCCTTTAGATCAGTTAGCTCGTCGTTCCCTGGACCCAGATACGGCATTAGCAAATGGTCGCCCAACAATTTTTGAATTTTATGCTGATTGGTGTGAAGCTTGTCGAGAGATGGCTCCAGCAATGTTGCAAATAGAAGAGAAATATAATAATCAGATTGATATTGTTTTGCTTAATGTAGACAATATTCGATGGCAGGATTTTGTCGATAGCTATCAAGTTAATGGTATACCGCAGTTGAATTTTTTTGACGCTAATGGCGGCCCCAAGGGAAAATCTCTTGGAGTCCGCTCAGAAAAACAAATTAATGAGCTTGTAAATGCTTTGATGGAAAATAAAACATTGCCATCCTTTCCAGGAGTGGTTTCACTTACTGGCTTAATTCCTAAAGATTCTTTCTTAGGCCAAAATTTAGAAGTTGATAAATCTATAACTCCAATGAGCCATAGTTGAAGATTCTATTATGATTTCATGTTTTCACATGATTTTAAAGCCAGCCAAGAGCATCTGATACAACAGGGAATTGCTTGCAGAATATATTTTTGCATTCATTGGCAATTATCATATGCTCTTTTTGGGTACCATGAGCTGATCGTAGTTTGATGTAGTGAATCCATGATCTACAGGAACCTGTCATATAAATCCTTGTTGGAGTTGCTAGAGGGAGTACAAAACGTGCACATTCTTTTGCAATACCTGCATTAAGCATTTCCTCATAGAGTGCAATTGAAGTTTGAAAATGAGATGTTATTTTTTCTTGGAACTTACTTATTACTTCTGCTGGAAGATCAGAAATTGAGTTCTGCCTATTTTTAATGTCTTGTCTACGCAGCTCAGGAATTGGGATCTTCCCAAGTTGAGTGCTGTCTGCATAGCGTTGAGAGAATTCTTGAAATGTGAAAGACCTATGCCGAAGTATTTGGGCTGCAATCCCTCTATTTGTTTCTATTTGGAGGGTCATATATGCCTGCTCGAAAACACTCCAATGTTCGTTCTTGATGCAATATTGAATTAATCCTTTGAAATCTTTGTTGTCTTGGTTTTTGGGATTGCTAACTCTGGCTATATAAGCCATTGTTTGCTCTGCCTCTGGAGTCCTAGAAACTAACTCGACAAGTCCCATATCTAAACCTTTGCGAGGGTAACACTTTCAGGTTGATGCTGATACTTACCTTTGCGATCGCTATATGTTGTTTTGCAAGGATCTCCCTCAAAGAATAGGAGTTGACATATACCTTCATTGGCATATATACGACAATCTGCTCCTGAACTATTGCTGAACTCTAAAGTAAGATGGCCTTCCCAGCTGGCTTCTGCAGGTGTTGTATTTACAATAATTCCAAGACGTGCATATGTGCTTTTACCAAGACAAATAACAGTAATATTGGATGGAACTTTCATTTTTTCTAATGCCACACCTAATCCATATGAATGTGCCGGAAGAATGAAATAATCGCCATCTTTATCCTTATTTAGTGTGGTCTTTTCTAGATTCGCAGGGTTGAATTTTTTGGGATTCATCACTGTTCCTGGAACGTGACGAAAGATTAGGAACTCTTTTGATGAAAGGCGAAGGTCATATCCATATGAAGAACAACCAAAACTCAGAACTGGTTGTTGATTAGATTCTGGGCCTATATGGCGAACCAAGTTGGCTTGAAAAGGTTCCAGCATCCCTGCCTTCGCTTGCTCAGTAATCCATAGGTCATTTTTCAACATTAGAAATAACTGCGTAGTTTGGTGACTTGATCAGCCATGCCAATTACCTGAGAAGGTATCGCTGGGCCAGTAAGGATGACATCCATCGCGGCAGGTCTTTGTTCAAGGGTAGAGATCAATTCCTTCTCTTTCAGGTAGCCCAGAGATATCGCTAGGCCTACTTCGTCAAGAACCAATTGATCCAGGTCTCCTGAAGATAATTTCTCTTTGCAGTTTTCCCAAATTGCTTCAACAGCTTTTTTGCCCTTACATTGATTTGTTTTTGTTATTCCCTCTTCTGCTTTTTCGGTTATGCAATAAGGAACATCTGGCCTTAACCATTCAAGATGCCCACAGAATTTAATAATCCCTTTTGGTCCTTGGCCCACGCCACCTTTTAAGAATTGTGCAATCAGTACATTGCTTCCTAAACCAGCAGCCCTTAAAGCTTCACTCAAGACACCTGAAAAGCTTCCTCGAAAGGGTGCTGTATGAACTTGTAGTTGCCCTTCGGGTACTACAAGGTGCAAGTGTGGTTTGTCAGCGGAGGGTGGAACTGCACATAAACCCTCAGATTGCTTGTGAGTGTGAGGGTTTATATGCTGTTGATGGGAACTCAGGCTTGCAGGCATGAATATTTCAAGAATCTGGGACAACTGACTTTGGTTAAATCTAGCGTTGGTATTCAGCTAAACAAGGTTAATGACACTATCCATAGTGTGAAGGCATTTCCTGTCTCCAGGCTTATTTCACCTTTCTGTTGGAGGACTAAGAGTGGTTCCTGCGCTTAATCAACGTGCTAATGGCCGTCCTTTCAATGCTTTGAGGCCTTTTCAGGTCCAATGGAATCCTATGGGTTTTGCATTGAGCTCCGTGATTATCAGTACCGGATGTACATCGGTCTTGTGTAGTGTTTGCCTTGAAGAAGGTGTGCCTCGTTGGCTTAAAGGTCAAGGGAAGGGATGGCTAAGTGCTGAGTACCGTTTGCTCCCAGGTTCGACCCCGCAGCGACAAAGGCGCGAACTTCTACATCTTTCGGGACGAACTCAGGAAATTCAGCGCCTTATTGGAAGAAGTCTTAGGGGAGTGATTGATTTAACTGCGATTGGTGAAAGAACTTTGCTAATTGACTGTGATGTTATTCAAGCTGATGCGGGTACTAGAACAGCTGCTATTACAGGTTCTTGGATGGCACTGCATAATGCTCTTTCAAGTTTGGTTGATTCAGAAGTAATTACTCAAAAACCTATCAAAAGTCAGGTTGCCGCTGTATCTGTTGGATTAGTTGATGGAATGCCTTTATTAGATCTTGATTACAGTGAGGATTCAAGGGCAGATGTTGATTTAAATGTTGTCATGGATTCCACTGGGCTTCTTTTGGAAGTCCAGGGAACTGCTGAGGGTGTCTCCTTTAGTAGGGACCAATTAAATAGACTCCTGGACTTGGCCGAGCCAGGACTTCAAGCTTTGTTTAACGCTCAACTGGCAGCTTTAAAAGAGATAGGTTGAAAAAGGTCGCCATTGCTACATGGAGATGGAACACCTCTCCTTAGCGTCCTGCAATATGCATCGCCGCCATGGCAGGCGCAATTCGCGGTTTTAGCCGCTTTGCCTCTCAACCATCTGGCCAAGTTGCCTTAGGTCTTAATAATGATCAGGCAACTATTAATAGGACCCTATTGGATGTCATTCGTTCTCTGGATGGCGCCAGTACTGAAATGGTGGAGAGATCTAAAACAATCTTTTTTCCTGGTGATCCTGCCGAAAGGGTTTATTTGATTAGACGAGGGGCAGTAAAACTAAGCAGGGTCTATGAATCTGGAGAAGAAATTACCGTAGCGTTGCTTAGGGAGAACAGTCTGTTTGGAGTCCTTTCACTTCTTACTGGACATCGTTCTGATCGGTTTTATCACGCAGTTGCATTTACCAGAGTTGAAATGACTACTGCTCCAGCTGCTTCAGTGAAGCAGGCTATAGAAAATGAACCAAGCGTTGGATTGTTCCTTTTGCAGGGACTCTCAAGCAGAATCCTGCAGACTGAAACAATGATTGAAACGCTGACTCATCGCGATATGTCATCACGCTTGGTGAGCTTTTTGCTTGTTCTCTGCAGAGATTTTGGTGTCCCAGATGAAAAAGGCATAACGATAGATTTACGCCTTTCACACCAGGCAATAGCTGAGGCTATAGGCTCTACCCGGGTAACGATTACCCGTTTATTGGGTGATTTACGGAATTCAGGTCTAGTACATATTGATCGTAAGAAAATAACCGTTTTAGATCCAATAGCTCTCGCGAAGCGCTTCAATTGAAGTCCCCTTGCCTCAAAATTGCATTGGGGTTACCTGTATATCCTTATTTCATCACCTTAAATTGTGACTGGTTGGTTATTGATTGTTTCGTTGCTTGTCTTGGGTGGAATCCTTTCGACCCTGGGAGATCGGCTTGGAAGTTTTGTTGGAAAAGCACGCTTAAGCATATTTAATTTAAGGCCTCGAAGAACGGCAGTTTTAATTACTGTTTTAACTGGGAGTTTTATTAGTGCGCTTTCTCTTGGCTTGCTACTTCTTGTAAGCAGGCAGTTGAGAGTTGGTTTATTTGAATTAGATGACCTGCAGGAGAAATTGAAGAGCAGTCGATTGGCACTCGATCCTCTTAAAAAGGAAAGGAAAAGATTGGAAGGTGTAATTAATTCTTCTGAGAAGGAATTAAAACAGTTGGAGCAAAAGTTAATTGCTTTACGCAGAGGGGATGTCGTGATTAGTAGTGGGCAGCTTCTTGCAAATGCAACGATCAAATTAGGTGGCTCTATTAAAGCTAAGGATGTAATAGACCGATTACTTCAAGAGGCAAACCTTGAGGCGTACCGCAGAGTACTTCCCAGATCAAAATCTCAAAGACAGATACTTCTTGTCCCTAAAAATGATATTAGTAGGTTGGAAGAGATAATCACTAGGAATGGAACTTGGGTAGTTAATTTCCGCTCTGCTGCAAATGTCTTACTTGGAGAGAAATTGGTTTATGCATTCCCTGAGGTCAGAAGAAATATGACTGTTGTTCGTAAAGGTGAGATAATTGCAAGAACAATTCTTAGTGCTAATGACCTTGATAGTGAGGCAGTAGTCAAGAGATTAAGGCTCTTACTTGCATCAACACTGGCTGAGGTGAAGAGAAGAGGGTCAGTTGCTTCTGGACTTCAGTTTGATGCAAATGCAATTAATAAGCTGCGAAATTTATTAATAAAGCGCAGGGCAGGTAGTGTTGACTTGGAATCGGTAGCTTTGCGATCCAGTGATACTGCTGATCCAGTAGTAGTAGCAATTAGGATCAAGGGAGACTCTAAAGGCAAGGGAATCTAAGTAAAAGTCATGCGGAGTGTATTAGCAGTAGACCCTGGAGTGAAGAAATGTGGATTATTGATAGCAGACCTAGATCTTGGTCTTGTTATTGATGGAAGAGTTGTAGGAAAGAATTCTGTACTCAACCTGATAACTGTTTGGAAGGAGAATGCACTATTTGAAGACATCTTGTTAGGCAATGGAACTAGTAGCAAATATTGGGCCAAAGTTTTGAGAGAGTTTGGATCTCTTGAATTAGTCGAGGAAAGGGGAACTACTTTGCTTGCCCGTAGGCGCTATTGGGAGCTTTGGCCTCCAGGTAAATTGTTTGCTTGGTTGCCACGTAGTCTATTTATACCTCCTCAACATTTAGATGCAGTAGCGGCATTAGTCTTGTTAGAAAATCACTTAGGTAAAAAATTATCTTGGCCAGTTAAGCCTAATTTCAGAATTGTGACCTAACTGTGAATTTGTAATCTCCCCCTGGCTCAAGATTATAATCAGCCTTTATAAGAAAGCGCAGAAGTGCATCTTGAATTAATGCACGCCCAAGTGAAGGCTCAACACTTAATTCCCCTCTGCCGAATGCCCATTTGAATTGCCATTCAAATCCTCCTGCAGAAACTTCACCATCAAGAAATTGCTCAGAAAAACTTTGCCTGTGTACTCTTACATGGGCAGTCGTGATAGGTAGTTGACTCATTGGATATTAATGATTTCTAGGCTTGAAGGAATTGAGGTGATTTATTCCAAGTTCAATGCCTAAACTCTGAATTAAGTCTAAACCGATCAATACTTCAGAAATAACCTCATTAACAATAGGCATTTCTTGTTGGGAGAATGTCCCAAGAACATGCCCTATAGTTTGTGCCTTTCTTTCCATTGAAGTTGTGCCAGGATTTCCAATACCAATTTTTAACCTGCTGAATTGTTGAGTGTTTAGATGTTGAATAGTGCTTCGCAGGCCTTTATGACCGCCAGAACTTCCTTGGGTTCTAAGCCTTAATTTCCCTAAAGGGAGATCCATGTCATCAGCAAGTACTAGCAGTTGCTCTACTTTTAAATCAAACCAATCCAATGTTGCTCGGATAGATCTACCACTATCATTCATATATGTATTAGGCATAAGGAGATGGACACTATCTTTGCCTGTACCTATCTGAGCCAAAACACCATGTAACTTTTTGCTCATACGAAAATTTATACCTTTCTTTGCTGCCATCTTCTCTATTGCCATAAACCCAATGTTATGGCGAGTACCTGAGTATTTGGTACCAGGATTTCCTAGCCCTACTAAAAGGCGAAAGCCTTTAGAAACCATTCCCGAAATTTTGATATTGATTAGTGATTTTATTTAGTAATTTTGTTTTAATCAAGAATCTTTTTTTTACTTTGCTCTACTACTGTATCAATATTATTTATAGTTGCCTCTTCTCCTAATGGATCTTTTTCGTCCATGGCTTTTTTGAGTTCTTTCTCGAACTCTGATGAAGCGGATTGAAAGCCTTTAAGAGTTTTGCCGAGGGTGCGTCCAATCTCAGGAAGGCGTTTAGGACCGAAAACTAGAAGTGCCAAAGCAGCTATCACTGCTATCTCTGGCAGCCCTACGCCAAAAACATTCATTGGTAATACTCAGCACCCTCAGTTGAAATGACCTTGGTCAGCCATTCCATTCGACGGTAAAACCTTGTAGGAGAAGGGATTGGTTATAAATCTGAAGCATTAACACGAGAAAAATAAGTAGTGCAGTACCTACTAAAGCCATTACTGGCACGGCTCCCCAACCTGGTACAACCTTTCCTTGGCCTGAGTTCCCAATGGATTTGAGAAGACTTCCAATAGCGGTTTTTTGTCCCATGGCGATTTTGGTTCTTGATAGGTATCTTAGCTTGGATATTGTATGAGGAAGGAGGCTTGAAAGTGAAAACCTATAGAGAGAGTAGAGATTTGATGCAAACCTCTACTCTCTTTAATGTGAGAAGGTCGGTTTAAATGTCAGACCTTCTACCTAAAAAGGTTCTCCTGTAAAGGAATTCTGCCTTTTATCTGTCCAGTAAGCAGCAATTCAATATTGACCTTTGACAACCAAGGATTTTTCGGACTGCTACTAGCTAAGTCTATTGGGTTGATTGCTGAAGGGCTTGAATCAATCCCCGATAGGCACAATTCCTTAAAAGGCAGGCAATTTTTGTTCAAATTTGGGCTTTGCCACATAGAAACATTTCAATCCACACCAATCGACAGGCTTTTTTCCCGTTTCGCATAGTGAAAACACCTGAATGCCTCATAAGATGAGATCGCTTATAGACGTGGTTGGTATCGATGCTCGCCCTCAAGATTTCCGTATACACGGTGGTGTTCTTTTTTGTCGGTATCTTTCTGTTTGGCTTCTTAGCAAGTGACCCAACCAGAACTCCTGCAAGAAAGGATCTAGAGAGCTCTCCAGACTAGACTTCTGAGCCCTAAGGCTTTTAGTCACACTACGCACTGGACTTCATCTACTCAGTGCGTAGATTCTTCATGTCAATATCAAACGCCATTTCTGGAAGGGTTTGGTGGCGTTGAGCCCCCGCATTTGGATAACAGGACTCATTACCTCAGGTGGGATGGGGTTAATGACATTTACCCTTAATGCTTCCTCACAAGAAGATCTTTACAAGCAAATTTATTCAAGTCAGGTAATTCATCGGAAGGAGTTGCAGGAAAATTCCTCTGAGAATTTATTAGAACTTGAAAATGCCGCTCATAATAAAAAACTTGTAACTCCCCCCATTGAGCTTCAGCTTAGAGCTGATCGGCAAAGATATGACGCTCGTCGTAAGCGCTTTGTTGCTGAAGGTCGAGTTATTGCAACTCTGAAGGGAACCATCTTAAAAGCAGATCGAGTGGAATTTGACACTGCTTTTAAAACACTATTTGCAAGAGGAAGGGTTCGTGTTCGCAAGGGAGATCAATACTTTCAAGCAAGTACTTTTAGATACAACTTGATTCAAGGTCAAGGAGAATTGAAAGATGTTTATGGTGTAATTGACCTTAAGACGAAAGATGGCAATAGATTAAAGAACCCTAAGAAATTACTTTTTATATCCAAGCCCAGTGATTTAAATATTTTTAAAGAGCAGAAAGCCTTACGCACTATTCCTAAGGATGTTATTAGCCCATTAAATGCTTGGCCAAAGCCTAGAGATCTTTACTTTGATTCGAATGGCGGGGAAGGAAATGATATGGACGATATTGCTTGCCCAACTTTGTTGCCTAAAATCCCTGATTGGCACCCACATCCTTGGTCTTTGACAACTTGGTCAGGACAAATGATGAATTCCAACTTTGGGGAAACATTGGCTTTAAAAGGTAAATCAAGACCAGAATATCTTTTTGGTTTTGGTCTTCAGAAAAGGATTTATCGTTCAGGACCATTTTCATTGGAGTTAGAAGCCGATTTCTTTAGGCACATTGCTGAAGAACAACCCGGAGGTGAATTTAATCAGAATGTACCATTTAGTCGGGTTCGCGCTCAAAATTTCGGAGAAGGTGTTCTAGGAATTGGGGCAAGGCTTTGGTTGCGTCCTTGGATCAGTATTGGAGTCGTTGAAGGCATTAGCTACAATACTGATTTCAGCAACTATGAGCGAACTTATAGAAGGAATTATGCAAAGTTACTTAATTACTTGAGCTTTGAAATTGAAACCTTAATGTCTCGAAAACTATCTTTAGTTGGCAGAATTCATCATCGATCAGGAGCTTTTCGCACTTTTGGTGGAACGAAAGAAGGGAGTAATGCTTATTTATTGGGATTAAGATATCGTTGGGGAAAGACTAAAAAAGTTGACCAAATAATAGATTTACCACCACCTTTAGGATGCCAGAGCAAAACTAATCAGAAAGGTTTTAGAACAGGAGATAATCCTCCAAAAGAGATTGACTCAGTTGCTAAATTCTCTGATACAACCAAGATGAACTTTATATCTGATGGCTCTAAGGCTTCCAAAGATATCACTCATCTTTCGCAAACTAAGTTATCCACCCTCTCTTTATCAGAACAAGAAGCAATAAGAGAGAAATTAATTTCTCTTATTAATCAGAAGATTGACTGGATAACCTATAGAGAATCATTGAAGATTGAAGGTAAGCTTGGTGTCCCAACTTCTTGGATGAATGTTGATGAACAAAATAAATATGAAGGGAGTAGTATCTCTCAGTTGAATCGTATTGGCAGGACTAAATTTGTTACAGGTTCTATTAAACGTTGGAGGGTACAAGCTGCAAATGTGTCTTTGACTCCTAATGGTTGGGAGTCAGAAAGGATGTCATTTACGAATGATCCTTTTACACCTACTCAAACACGAATTGATGCTGAAAATGTTGTTGCTATTCAGGATGAAAAGGGAGATCTTCTAATTAAAAGTAAGCGCAATAGGCTTATCGTCGAAGAACGGTTAAATATCCCTATCTTAAATAATATCAGAGTTAAGAAAAGGGATGATGTTGAAAATAGATGGGTCTTTGGAATAGATAATAAGGATCGGGATGGTTTTTTTGTTGGACGTAAATTAAGACCTTTTGCTTTAGCTAAAGGATATAAGCTTTACCTTCAGCCTCAGTTCCTTCTTCAACGCTCCATAAATGGTAAGACTAATAGTTATGTAGCTTCAGGTGATTCTTCTTATGGCAATAAGGTTTTGACCACTGCTAAAGCCTCAGACTTGGTTGCTTTAAGATCTGAGCTTTTGGGAGATTTCTATGGTTGGAATTTGAAGTTGAATTCTAATATCAGCACATTTAATGCAAATAGATTTCTAGATGGTTCAAGACATTGGGGCAGCTTAAAGAAAGATTTTAGTCTGCCGTTGATATCCAATGTTAATGCAACATTATTTGGCGCATATAGATATAAAGCATGGAATGGATCATTAGGGGAAACTGATATATACTCTGCTTATGGAGGCTACTTGCAGAAGGAGGGCAACTTTAAATTCAGAAAATTAAATAATAATTACCTTCTTAGGGCTGGATTGGGTAACTATAGGGCTGAGTCATTTTCTGGAGAAGATTTATCTCATTTATGGAGGGTAAATTTTTATGGGGCGATAAATAGTAGATACCCAATATGGCGGGCAAAGAGTCCTGATTTGAGCTTGATTGATCTCTACCGCTATTCGCCTAAACCCATTGTCCCTGGGTTGACTTTTGACTCTAACTTGAGAATGTCATATTTTGGTTATGAAAATGGCAGGAGTCAGAATACTATTAGTTTAACTGCAGGCCCAACTTTTACTTATGGAACTTTTACTAAACCATATTTTGATTACACAAAACTAGCGCTTTCTATAGGAGGCACTCTTAAGCAGGGAGCTAGCCCTTTTGATTTTGATGCTGCTATAGACTTGGGAACATTGGGTATTGGTTTAACTCAACAGATAGCCGGACCATTGGTTATTAATACGGGACTTGAGTTCAATATTGATAAGGGATCTGACTATTTTGGGAAGGCTATAAACTCAAAGATTGAGCTCAAGTGGCAAAGGCGCACTTATGATTTTGGATTATATTATAATCCCTATAAAGGGATCGGTGGAATGAGGATTAGGCTTAATGATTTTAATTTCAAGGGGAAGGGGACTCCTTTCGTTCCGTATGAATCCATCGAATCGAAGGATTATGCAGAGTTCTAACTTTAGTAGATTATGATGAATGTAAATCAGGGTAAAAGATAGCCTTTATATTCGATTGCTTTTCATTTTTACCCCATCGTTGAAGCCTTTTAAATAAGGCAGGCTCTCCATGGTTCTTGTTAGTTCTTTGTCGTTATGCATTAATCTTCTGGTCGCATCCCAATGGCCTGTCTTTAGCATTTCTAGAGGGCCTGCTTTGATATTTACTTTCCAATCCTTAATATCATTACTAATTAATAGTTTATTGAGGTCCAGTGTCCAGGCTTTATTCTGATTCATTATGACTATTTTTTGGAGCTCACTGATAACTTCGGCTGCTGCTGTTGCACATGGAATTCCTATTGCCAAACAATTTCCATGGAAAATCTCTCCAAAGCTTTGCCCTATAACGGCTCGAATTCCCCACCTCATAAGTGCTTGGGGTGCATGTTCACGACTAGATCCACAGCCAAAGTTTTGATTTACAATAAGAATTGAGGCTCCTTTGTTTTCTTCAAGATCAAAGCTATGTGAGCCTTTTAATTCTGTTCGGTCGTCAGCAAAGACATTCTCCCCTAATGATTCAAAACTTACACATTTTAGGAACCTCGCAGGGATAATTCGATCTGTATCGATATCATTGCCTTGTATAACAATGCATTGCCCTCGAATCTTGGAGATAATTCCTTTTGGGAAAGATAATGCTTGGTTCATTAGTCTGAATCGTGTAGGTGCTAGTAATTGTTCGGTAATAAGTCTCTTACGTCTGTAACCTCACCTGTTATTGCCGCTGCGGCAACCATTGCTGGACTCATTAGTAATGTTCTCCCTTTTGCCGAGCCTTGGCGCCCTTTGAAGTTTCTATTGCTTGAGCTGGCACTGATTTGTTGTCCTTCAAGTCGATCAGGATTCATCGCCAGACACATAGAGCATCCTGGTGCTCTCCATTCAAACCCTGCTTGTCGAAAAATATTATCTAAACCCTGAGCTTCGGCGGATTTCGCAACTTGTTCAGAGCCTGGGACTACAAATGCTTTAATTCCTTTGGCTACTTTTCTTCCAGCCGCAACTTTTGCTGCATCTTGAAGATCACTTAGGCGCCCATTTGTGCAGCTACCTATAAAGCAAACATCTATAGGTAAGCCTGAGATTTTTTTGCCTGGCTTAAGATTCATATACTTATAAGCATCTTTGGCAATTAGACTTTCACTGGGCTCAAGAGATTCTGGTTCAGGTAGATTTTCATCTATAGAGATACTTTGCCCAGGTGTTATTCCCCAGGTCACTGTAGGAGAAATCTTTGCTGCATCAAATTGCACTTCATCATCAAAAAGAGATGATCGATCACTTGAAAGGCTTCCCCACCATTTAATTGCCCTAGGCCACTCTTCACTATTAGGTGAATGCAAGCGACCTTTTAGATATTGAAAAGTGACTTCATCAGGATTAAAATAACCACAGCGGGCACCACCCTCTATTGCCATATTGCAAATGGTCATACGTTCTTCCATTGACAAATTATCTACAGCAGGTCCGGCGAACTCATAGGCATATCCAACGCCTCCTTTGACTCCTAATTTCCTTATTATGTGAAGGATTAGGTCTTTTGCAAAAACCCCTTCTCGAAGTTGACCTGTTATACAAATCCGACGTACTTTTAATTTGCTTATTGAGAGACTTTGACTGGCTAAAACATCTCTAACTTGGCTAGTACCTATACCGAAGGCAATTGCACCAAATGCTCCATGAGTGGAGGTGTGAGAATCTCCGCATGCCACTGTCATCCCTGGTTGGGTAAGGCCTAATTCTGGAGCGATGACATGCACTATCCCCTGTTTACCACTGCCCAAACCATGTAGCTTGATTCCATGCATTGCACAATTTTTTTCTAATGTGCTGAGCATTTCTTCTGCCAAAGGGTCTACAAACGGACGTGTTTGATCTGTTGTTGGAACGATGTGATCAACTGTTGCCAATGTGAGATTGGGACAACGTACTTTTAGACCTTTGTCTTGAAGGCCTGCGAAAGCCTGTGGACTAGTCACCTCATGTATTAGATGGAGGCCAATAAAAAGTTGAGTAGCTCCTCCAGGGAGATCTGCTACACGATGTAGATCCCAAATTTTGTCGTATAGCGTGCCTGAGCTCAATGCTTTAAAGGGTTGATCGAATTAGTGGAAGACATTAGCCCTGACTAAGTAAAAGCAAACGTAATCGATCCAGGCCACGCACAACACTCAACTTCTGAATATTGACTCTCCCTTGAGTTTGGCTGAAGTTTTCCTGATGGGATTCGCAACCATCAGGACCTGCTATCGCTAAATAGACCAGCCCCACAGGCTTGGATTCTGAATTGTTTTCAGGACCGGCTAAGCCACTAATGGCAATACTCCAATTTGCTTTGAAACGGATACGTGTTTGCTCAGCCATGACTGAGACAACTGGTAGAGAGACTGCACCATGTCTCACTAAAAGATCTCGAGAAACACCAAGCATGGATTGCTTTATTGAATTGCTGTAAGCAATAACTCCTCCAATGAAAACATCAGAGGCTCCAGGAATGGCGGTTAGAGAAGCCCCAAGGCCTCCACCAGTGCAGGATTCTGCAACTGCGAGAGTTTGTCCTTTTTCACGAAGAAGTTTAAGTACTACAGAAGCCAAGCTTTCTTCATCTGATCCATAACATTGGAGACCAGTTCTTTGACGCAATTCTGCTTCGTATGGGTCAAGAATTTGGATGGCCTTTCTTTCCGTTTCTCCTTTGGCTGTGATCCTTAACCTCACTTCTCCGAGGCCTGCATATGGAGCCACTGTTGGATTACTACTTGTCAAAAGATCATGGACTTTTTCGGCTAGAACAGATTCTGTTATCCCTGTAAAACGTAGGACTCGACTGACAAATTTGTCTTGAATATTGAGATGAGTTTGAAACCATGGGACAGCAGTCTCTGTCCACATTTTTTTCAGCTCAGAAGGGACCCCTGGGAATGTTATTAATGTGAAGTCATTGGTTGGGCTCCAGATCATGCCAGGTGCGGTGCCTGCAGAGTTAGGCAGTATTTGGGCTCCTTGAGGCAGTAATGCTTGCTTGCGATTACATATTGCAGGGGAATTTCCCAGAGAAGAAAGTTTTTTTTGTATTTCTTCCCAAATCTCAGGTCTTTCTTCAAGGGGGGTGTCGAATGCTGCAGCAATGGCTTCAGTAGTTATATCGTCTGGTGTCGGTCCTAGGCCTCCAGTAGTAATAAGGATTCGATTGCGTTTCGAAGCTTCTTGGATGATTTCTTTTAAACGATCAATATTGTCTCCTACAACACTTTGTCTATAGTGAGGTAGACCAAGAATGGCTAATTCTTCTGCAAGCCATTTTGCATTGCTATTAATTATTTCACCTAGCAATAGTTCTGTACCTATACAAAGTATTTCCACACAATTCTTTTTTGAAATTTTAGTCATGGTTGCTTGGCTGGACATTTATTTTGGGATTTTATTGAATAAGGAGGAATCTTTTCGGTAAAGACTGTCGCGTCTAATATTTATAATAGTTGCTACAAATAATGTCGTTGCCAATGTTAACCAAAAGAATCTCATTTCTGCTTTCGCAATAACAAGAGCTAAGGCTGCTAGGCATTGAGTGGATACATATATTAAAAAAACAGTACGGCGATGGCTTAAGCCAGCTTGTAAGAGTCGGTGATGTAAGTGACGCCGATCAGGGTAGAAGGGTGAACGCCCTTCTTTAATGCGCCCCATAATGACCGCTGACATATCAGCAAGTGGGATTGAAAAGATCAATAAAGGTTGAATTAGACCCAAAGTCGTGATTCCTTTCGCTGGCCCAACGACACTTATAGAAGCCAATGTAAATCCTAAGAAATAGGATCCACTATCTCCCATGAAAATTTCAGCTGGATTGAAGTTATGTCTTAAGAATCCTAAGCAGCTACCAGCTAAGGCAGCCGCTAAAAAGCCTGCTGCAATTTGATTTAGAGAAAAACATACTGATAAAAGACTTGTCGCTGCTATTCCTGCAACGCCTGCAGCTAGTCCGTCTAAGCCATCGATCCAGTTAATGGCATTTGTTATTCCAACAAGCCAAATTACTGTTAAGAATATGCTTAGCAGTTCTGGTAAAACAAATAAGTAATTACCTTCACTTATTGAGGGGATCTCTATTGCTCCAATTTTGATGCCTTGCGTTCATAAAGCTAATGAGATGGCAATTTGGCCAAATAGTCTTGGCCAAGGTGATAAAGCGAATAGGTCATCGGCTAAACCAATTACAAAAAAACAAAGTGCACCCACAAGGGTTGACCAAATCAATTGATCTTTTGCAGGAGCGAGTAAACCAAACCCCCCTAATCCCCATGTAATTGATAGAGCCAAACAAAAACCAATTACCATGGCAACGCCACCAATGCGTACTACGGGATTAATGTGCTGCTTCCTGGAATTAGGCTGGTCAGTTACACCCAGTTGAAGTCCTAAGGCTTTTACGCATGGAACTACTAAAGCGGTAATAAAAGCCGCTGGAATGAATGTCGCAATAGCGAAAGCGAGTGGTCGGCTCGCAATGGTCAATGTTGTTCCTCTATTAAGTAGCCAAGCAAGGTTAGAGTTATTAAACTCTAGGCAATTTGATGGATTAATTGATATGGAATCAGATTATACTTGCACAGATTAAAGAATTTTCTAACTTGCTCTATAAAGGGGGAATTGTTCGCAAAGCATATTGACTTTTTGAATGCATTTGATTTTTATTGATTCATCTTCAGGATTTAGTAGTCGATCAGCAATAACGTTAGCAACTTCTATAAAAGCTGCTGTGTTAAAGCCTCTTGTCGTTAGCGCAGCGGTTCCTAACCTAAGGCCACTGGTTACGAATGGTGATTCATCGTCAAAAGGAACAGTGTTCTTATTGGCGGTTATATTTACTCCACTCATAAGGAAGTCAGCTAACTTCCCAGTCATTCCTATCCCTCTAAGATCTAGTAGAACTATGTGATTGTCTGTTCCATTGCTGACTACAGAGATACCTCTTTGTTTTATTTGATTTGCCAAGGTCTTCGCATTGGCAACCACTTGGGCGGTATAAGCTTGAAACTCAGGCCGCAAAGCTTCACCAAAAGCCACAGCTTTTGCTGCTATTACATGTTCTAGTGGACCTCCTTGAGTGCCAGGGAAAACAGCCTTGTCGAATTTGCGACCGAATTCTTTATCTCTACAGAGAATTAAGCCGCCTCTAGGACCTCTTAGAGTTTTGTGAGTAGTTGTAGTTACAACATCACAGTGAGGTACTGGGTTTGGATGAATGCCAGTGGCAACTAGTCCCGCTATATGTGCTATGTCTGCAAGAAGATAGGCACCTATTTCATCCGCGATATTTCGAAACTCAGTAAAATCGATAGTTCTTGGGTATGCCGAATATCCACAGATGATTAATTTTGGACGATATTTAATCGCTTGCTTACGAATCTCTGCCATGTCGAGCTGTTGGGTTTCTCGATCTACTCCGTAATGAGCGATGTTGAACCACTTCCCGCTCACATTGACAGGAGACCCATGAGTTAAATGACCTCCATGCGAGAGATCCATTCCCATAATTGTTTCACCAGGCTTCAGAAGAGCAAGCAATACTGCAAAGTTTGCTTGGGCTCCGCTATGTGGCTGGACATTGGCCCATTCAGCATCAAACAGTCGCTTGGCACGATCAATTGCTAGCTGCTCGATTTCATCAATATGCTCACAGCCACCGTAGTAACGCTTGTTTGGCAGCCCTTCGGCGTATTTGTTTGTCAGGACTGACCCTTGAGCTTCCATAACGGCTGCAGATGCGAAGTTTTCGCTTGCAATTAACTCCAGATGGGTTTCTTGTCTTTTCAGCTCCTTATCAATCAATCTTGAGATGGTGGGATCTGAATCCTCCAAAGCTGAGTTGATCGATATCAAGGAGCGATCCTCCATTTTTTTAGTAGAAGTTTTGGGATCGTAGGTAATGGACGAGCTGACGGGAGAAATTGACAATGTTCTTTTTTGAGAAGCAATTGCCAAAAAAATCTGCCCATAAGGGCAGTTAAAAGCGCGCCTGGAGAGATTCGAACTCCCGACCCTCTGATCCGTAGTCAGATGCTCTAATCCGCTGAGCTACAGGCGCTTGAAAGAATTCATAACACCCTATCAAGGGGGGCTTCGTCAACTAATTCATGCTATGAGCGCCACAATTAGAAATTTAAGACCCTAGGCCTTCTGTATGAATCTCGACTCAGTTGAATTGAGAGAGCTACAAGCTTCTCTTGCTGACCGGCTCTACATTCAAATTGCTAATTGGCATTTGTATCTTGGTGATGCAGGCTTAGCAGAAGCCCTTGCACTTGAATGCAATGCAAATCTTGATCAAGGTGCAAGTGCTGCAGCTCGTAAAGGCTTGGAGGCTGTTCAGGTTCAACTGGCTGGAGGAAGCACACGTTTGCCACTGGCTAGATTGATTCCACCAAGTCAGCTTTTTGATTTAGAGGAGATTTTGGACCCTTACTGCCGATAAGGTTGTTTTTAATAAGAGATGTCCAGTGTTGATTATTGAAGTCACGAATGCTCGCGAAGTGATGCGAAAGCGTATTGGCCCGCTAGGGGAGAGGCTTATTGGGAAAGTTATGGATGCAGAGTCTCAGGTAGAAAAGGCATTAATTCAAGAGATGGAAGCTGCTTTTCAAGAATTTGGTATTGAGGCTCGCATCGTTTCAGTACAGGGCCCCAAATTGGAAGGGACTGACTATCTTCAGCTGCCTCTTCAACTTAGAGAGGAAAGACAAGTTCGCCTCAACGAAAAATAAATTTCTTACGTAGAAGATTAAGGATTTCATTTACTTCTTTTACCTCAAGAGAATTACTTATTAGGAAGAATAAACAAACGCTAATACTCGCGGAGAAAATTACTTCCCAAAAAAGTCCTAAAACATCTGTTGGCCAAATGACACCTTTGTTTAAAATCCAAGCGATTAAACCTGATGAGATCCCTGCAAAAAGAAGCTTTAGTGTGTCTAATGTCCAATGCTTGAGCGGTAATCCTTTAAGCCTTAGATTCAAATTAACTAGTAGGGCTGCGCAAGAAATAATGTTGATGCCTGTAGTTGCAAGAACTAGACCTGGGGCTCCAAAATTGAATGGTAGTTGTTGTCCCCATGGGCTAGGCCCTCCTACTAAGAACCAGTCAAAAAGAATATTTAATCCAATACCTGCAATTGAAATACGTAGAGGTGTCTTCCCATCTCCAAGTGCATAAAATACTCGAACTAAAATATCTCTACCAAGGTAAGCAGGCATGCCTAAGCCGTAGGCAATGAGAATCCCTGCAACTAGCTCGACTGCATTATTGTCAAAAGCCCCTCTTTGATAAAATAAAGACACTAGCGGTTCACTTAGACCAACAAATAAAGCGCCTAAAACAATCATACTTGCTGTTGAAATCATTAGACTTTGTCGAATTCTTGCTATTAATTCTGGCTTGTCAGATGGGTCTGTGAGCTTTGCGAAAGTTGGAAGGAGAGGTATTAATAATCCGTTTGATATTAATCCCAATGGGGCTTGTACTAATAGGCTGGCGTAACTGAGCCCGGCAGCAGCTCCTAGTATTCCTGAAGCAAAAAACAGATCAGTGCATACATTGATTTGTAACATCCCTGAGGATAGGCTTGCTGGAGCAATAATCTTCCATATTTCCTGAACTCCTGGATGATTGAAATCCCAAACTAATTTAAATTTTATGAGCTCTTTCTTAATTAATGCAGGGATTTGAATTAGCCATTGTAAAATGGCGCCAATCAATGTTGATAAGGCAAGTATAAAGCCTCCTTTTAGGGCAAATTCTATTGATTTAATTTCTGGACCTACGCTAAACCAAAAGAAGCCTACACCTATTATTAAGGCTACATTTGACATTATTGGAGATATTGCTGGGATCCAAAACTCATCGGTTGCATTAAGTGAACCAAAGCCAATACCTATTAGCCCTGCTAATAATGCTAAAGGAGCCATGATCCTTAATTGAAGAACAGCAATTCTGTGAATATCTGCTGTTAGTCCTGGGGCTACAATGTTGATAAGTGGATCAGCTGCAACCACAAGCAATCCAGTTGCAAAAAACAGTACAGTCCCAATTATTGTGTTAAGTACTGATATCACATAGGCCGACTCTTCTTTTGGTCGGCGACTTAGCACACTTACTACTGAAGTGTGAAATGGTCCATTAATTCCACCCAGAAGTATCAAAAGAAAACCTGGAAGAATATATGCATAGTTATAAGCGTCATAGGCAGCACCAACTCCAAAGGCTCCAGCTATTACAAGTTGTCTTACCAATCCCCCTACTTTGCTTAGCAAGGTTCCAGAAGTAACAACAAGGGCAATTCGCTTTAGAGATCTCGGCATGCGTTGGCCCAGGATGATTGCACTACTTAATTGGTATTTCTAGATCTTTTCAAGTGCTTTTATGGTCAGCATTGGTAAACCTAATAATGGAAGAGAATCGCTTGCTTACTTTCCCTGCTCTTGAAGAGGGGATTTTGTTGAAGAGATATAAGCGTTTTTTGGCTGATGTTGAGTTGTCGAGTGGGGAAATTGTCACAGCCCATTGTGCCAACACTGGTCCAATGAAGGGAGTGCTTCATGTTGGGGGCTTGGTGAGGGTCAGATATGCACCATCTCCTACACGCAAATTGGATTGGTCTTGGGAGCAAGCTGAGGTAAAAGGTGCTCAAGACAAAAAATGCTGGGTAGGAGTTAATACAGCTTTGCCAAACAGGTTAGTGAGATTGGCAATTGAGGCTGGTTTGTTAGAGAGGCAATTAGGGCAAATATTGAGAATTCGCCAAGAGGTCGTTTATGGCAAAACTCGACGTAGCCGTATTGATTTGTTATTAGAACCTCCCGAAGATGCGTTTGACCAAAGGTTGATTTATCTGGAGGTTAAAAACACCACTTGGTCAAAAGGATCTATAGCTTTGTTCCCAGATACAGTTACTGGAAGGGGGCAGAAACACCTTTTAGAATTAATTGGTGTCATTCCTGACGCAAGGGCTGTTCTGGTGCCTTGTGTAAGTAGGCCTGATTTAGACGCATTCGCTCCAGGAGATTTGGCAGATCCACGATATGGCGATCTTTTTCGAGAGGCTTTAAAGGCTGGAGTTGAAGTGGTGCCTTGTTGTTTTGGTTTTTATCGCGACCACATCACTTGGGAGGGTACGAGAAAAGTAATTCCCTGCCTAGCTAATCTATAAAGGCTAGGTTAAGGCACGTAATTTAAAGATTTGGACGTGAGAAAAGACTTTGGTATCAAAAATGACTTGACAAGTGAATGACTTCGATCATTTTGACCCTATCAAGGGACATGTAATTCCCTTTACCTATTTCTTATCGGCTTAATTTCTCTATGACCATTGCTTTGCATTCTCCATCGAGGCGACGCATTGCTCGTCTTCAGGAGGCAAGCCTCTTGGAAGGGCCAATGCTTCTGTTACGCAGCATTCGTGGGCTCAGTTCCCATCGTTCATTGCTGTGGTTCGCTTGTGTGCCTCTCGCCCTTTTTGGATTAGGGCTTTTCAATCTTTCTGCTCATGCGGCTGAATTGCCCGAATTGAATGCCGCTTTCTTGGCAAACAATCTCTGGCTATTAGTGGCCACAATTCTGGTGATTTTCATGAATGCAGGCTTCGCAATGGTCGAAGCAGGAATGTGTCGTCAAAAGAATGCCGTAAACATTTTGGCGAAAAACCTCTTTGTTTTTGCGTTGGCAGTAACTGCATATTGGTTCGTGGGCTATTCATTGATGTATGGAGATGCAATCGCTGCAGGATGGCTTTATTTCAATGGCCTCTTTTTTGATCCAGCTGTCACTCCAGAACTGATAGGCGAAGCTGGTTTAGTTCCTACAGTCGATTTTCTTTTTCAAGCTGCTTTTGCTGGCACGGCTGCAACGATCGTTTCTGGATTAGTTGCTGAGCGAGTGAAGTTTGGAGAGTTTGTAGTTTTTTCTTTGGTTTTAACTGCTTTTATTTATCCAGTAGCAGGAAGTTGGCAGTGGAATGGTGGTTGGCTTAGTGATCTTGGCTTTGTTGATTTTGCAGGTTCTTCCATTGTTCACTCTGTTGGAGCCTGGGCTGGTCTTGTAGGCGCCATGCTCCTGGGACCTCGACTAGGGAAATTTGTAAATGGCAAGCCACAAGCCATGCCTGGACACAACATGGCAATTGCCACACTTGGTGCACTTGTACTTTGGATTGGCTGGTATGGCTTTAATCCAGGTTCACAACTGGCAATGGATCAGTGGGTTCCTTATGTTGCTGTTACGACAACGCTTGCAGCAGCTGGTGGTGCAATCGGAGCAACTGTTATATCCACCATGACTTCTGGGAAGCCTGATTTGACAATGATTATTAATGGGATTCTTGCAGGTCTTGTGAGCATCACAGCTGGATGTGGAAACCTAACAATGGCTGGAGCTTGGTTGGCAGGTTTGATTGGTGGGGTGATCGTAGTTTTCTCTGTTTCTGCGCTCGACTCATTTGGTATTGATGATCCAGTAGGTGCATTTTCTGTTCACGGAGTTTGTGGTATTTGGGGAACACTTGTCGTAGGCCTATGGGGTTTTGATATTCAAGGGGATGGATCAGCACTTGGTTTGCTTGTTGGAGGTGGATTCACTCAACTCTGGGTTCAATTTGTTGGTTGTGCGGCATACGCAATCTGGACAGTGGTTACCTGTTGGATTGCCTGGAAAGTGATTGGTTCTTTCTTTGGAGGTATTCGAGTCTCAGAAGAAGAAGAGATTGCTGGCCTTGATATTGGGGAGCATGGTATGGAGGCTTATCCAGATTTTGCTTCCGCTGGTAATTGATTTCTCTATGTGTTTTTATCAAGCCTGGCCTAGTGCCAGGCTTTTTTTATCGTCTTATCCTTCTCAAAATAAATTTGCTACATAGGTGTAGCCTTGTTAGCTATGGATACTCAAGCCTTTAAACGTTCTCTTCATCACTCCGATAGATATAACAGGAGGGGTTTTGGTTCGCCTACGCAAAGGGCCAAGGAACTGGAAAAGGCTTACCAAAGCAGTTTGATTGCATCGATACGTGATAACAATTACTTGTTAGAGCATGGTCGATTAAGAGTCAAGTTAGCCGAGGCTTTTGGTTTTTGTTGGGGAGTAGAGCGGGCTGTTGCTATGGCATACGAAACTCGCCGTCATTATCCAACGGAGAGTATTTGGATTACTAACGAGATAATTCATAACCCTTCTGTAAATGATCATCTACGTCATATGGATGTTCGTTTTATTGCTGCTGATAAGGGGGTTAAGGATTTTTCAGGAGTGAAGGAAGGAGATGTAGTTATTTTGCCTGCATTTGGAGCAACGGTTCAGGAGATGCAACTTCTTCATGAAAGAGGGTGCCACATTATTGATACAACCTGTCCTTGGGTTTCAAAGGTTTGGCATACCGTTGAAAAACATAAAAAGCATACTTTTACCTCAATTATTCACGGCAAGGTGAAGCACGAAGAAACTCTTGCTACAAGTTCATTTGCAGGAACATATCTTGTAGTTCTAGACCTTGATGAAGCTCAATATGTTTCTGATTACATCCTTGGGCGTGGGGATCGCAATGACTTTTTGGAACGTTTCGCCAAGGCTTCATCTCCAGGGTTTGATCCAGATACAGACTTGGAGCGTATTGGAGTAGCTAATCAAACAACAATGTTGAAGAGTGAGACGGAGGAAATAGGTAGATTGTTTGAAAGAACTATGCTTTCTAGATATGGCCCTAAAGTGCTAAGTGAACATTTTCTAGCTTTTAATACTATTTGTGATGCAACTGAAGAAAGGCAAGATGCAATGTTTTCTTTAGTTGATGAACCTCTTGACCTTCTTGTAGTGATAGGTGGATTTAACTCCTCTAATACTACTCACCTTCAGGAGATTGCAATAAGTAGAGGAATACGTTCATTTCATATAGATACCCCTGAGCGAATTGGGGAAGAAAATAATATTATTACGCATAAGCCATTAAGGGAAGACCTTGTTTCTGAAGAGTGCTTTCTCCCTGATGGGAAAGTGAGTGTTGGGATTACCTCTGGTGCTTCTACTCCGGATAGAGTCGTAGAACACGTAATTCAAAAGCTTATTAAGTTAAGCGATTTAAAAGCTTTAACTGCATAAAACTTTTATTGAGCAAATGCACTTAATTATCTTTTTATTCCATTGAAAACACTCTGATTAACTCTTTTTTGGGGGAGTAATGTCATGCATGTATTTTTTCTATGCTTCATAGCATTTTCTCGCCTTTTGCTAGGTTCTTATTCGGGTAAACACCTAGGATGACTTGGCTAATACTTAGTCACGATGGCTGACGCTGAAACTTCTAAACCTCAAGGACCACAATCGGGTTCATCACCAAAGCTGAACACTTCTAAGGCTCCTCAGAAGGTGGAGGTTGTTGTTGAAAACCCAAATGCTCAAGGAGAAATCAATATAACGGCAGAGCTTGCCATCTTTGTGCTCCGAGTGGGTTTTAGTGTGATGATGCTGCACCATGGATTAGAAAAATTCCAGGATCCGCAAGGCTTTTCAGAATTCGTCGTCGGTCAATACTTTGGATTCCTTCCTGGAGACCCTATTGTTTGGACTTTCGCAGCAGCTGCTACACAAATTATTTGCCCAATAGCACTTGCTCTTGGAATTTTTGCAAGGGTTTCTGCGCTAGGGCTTTTGTCTACGATGTTATTTGCTATATATTTTCACCTTCTTGATACAGGCCTTGAGGGATTCCCTTTGGCTGTGGTCGAGAACCATAACTATGCGTTTGAATTATCAGCTATATATGCTGCAATCTCCTTTTACTTCTTGTGTGCTGGCCCAGGAAGATTGGCAGCATTTAGAAAGACAAATAGGATTACCTACTATCCTAAGAATTAATATATGTTTAACATTGACCGGTAATTAAATCATTGTAATTTCTATTGCAATGATTGCTAATAAGATTTAATGATTGACTCTTCATGTTTTGGTTTCAACTGCTATTTATTTAATCTACGCATTCACTTTTGTAGGGTTAATGAAGGAAATGTCGAATACCAGTTAGAACCATTGCAATATTTAAATCATCACATGCTGATATTGAATCAGCATCTTTAATGCTACCTCCAGGTTGAATAATTGCTTTTATTCCATGCTGTGCTGCTAGGCGAACTGTGTCATCAAATGGGAAAAAACCATCACTTGCAAGAACTGCGCCCTTTGCCTTTTCACCAGCTGCTTCAAGGGCTAATTTTGCTGAACCTATTCTATTCATTTGCCCTGCTCCAATTCCTAGGCTTTGTCCAGAAGAAGCTATCACTATTGCATTGGAACGGACGTGCCTTGAAACTCTCCATGCAAAAATCAGATCTTCTTGCTCTTGAGTGCTAGGAATATTTTTTGTGACTATTTGCCATTCGTTCAGATTGATTTCATGGTTGTCTTGATCTTGTACTAAAACACCACCAAGGATGCTTCGAAATTGTTCTCCCCCAGCTTTCTCTATAGAGGATTTGGTTAATTTAAGTAAGCGTAAGTTGCGCTTACTCGCAAGAATTTCCAAAGCTTCTTTGTCGTACCCTGGGGCTACAATGCATTCAAGGAAAAGACTATTTAGTTGATTTGCTGTGTCAGCGTCTACATGATTATTGAGGGCTACTATTCCTCCAAAGGCGCTTATTGGGTCTGCGTTTAGAGCTTTGTTAAGTGCTTGTGATAACAATTTATCTGTTGCTACTCCGCAGGGGTTGCAGTGTTTGATTATTACTGCGGTTGGTTTTGGTAAAACTTTGTTTTCGAGTGTTTCATAACCAAATTCACGGACTGTGCTGAGAGCAGCTTCAAGATCTAAGAGATTGTTTGTGCTTAATGCTTTCCCTTGTAATTGAGTGGCATTTCCCCAGCCTGTTGCTTTTGTGCCAAACCAAGCAGCAGTTTGATGCGGATTTTCTCCATATCGAAGATTTTGTTGGAGAGGGAAGGTCTTAAGCCAGTGGGAAGATATTCCATCTCCTTGTTCTTGTAGCCAGCGGCTGATCGCAATGTCATAGGAAGCAGTATGTTCAAAAGCTTCGAGAGCAAGCTTGCGGCGTATTTCCTTACTAATTACTCCATTGGAGTTTCTTTTTAAAGCATTTAAGAATTCGTCGTATTGGTCAGGCCGAGTGAGAATTGCGACATGGTCGTGATTTTTTGCTGCTGCTCGGATCATCGCAGGCCCACCGATATCAATTTTTTCAATTGCTGCGTCCCAAGCAACATTTGGGTCTGCAATCGTTTCTTGAAATGGGTAGAGGTTTACTACCACTAGGTCAATTGGAGGGATCTTCTGCTTTGCTAGATCTGCTTGATGATCTGAGTTCCCTCTTTGGGCCAGGATGCCACCATGAATACGAGGATGAAGGGTTTTTACTCTCCCGCCAAGAATTTCTGGAGCACCTGTGAAGTCTGCTACTCGTGTAACTGGTAACCCTTCGCTTTCAATAGATTTTGCAGTGCCACCGCTTGAAATTAGTTGGAATCCATGCTCATTGATTAAGGCTTTCGCCAAAGGCAATAAGCCCTGTTTGTTGGAGACACTTAACAAGGCTATTGGAGCCATGGCAGATGAGGTAAAAGTCTTTGCATTGGCCAACTTACGCAGCAGTGATGCAATTTGCTGGAATGAATAAAGACCTGATCAGCATTGTTTTGCCTGAAGCTAGTTTCAGACTGGTTTTGTTGCATGGTTGGGGAGCAGATGCAGAGGATCTAATCCCCATCGGGCGAGAGCTAACAAGAAATCTTGATTTCTTGTTTGAATTGGTAGCCTTGCGAGCACCTCATTTACATCCACAAGGTGTTGGTCGCCAATGGTATGGGCTTTATCCCCCCGACTGGTTAGCAGTGCCTGAGGCAATCAATGCCCTTAGCTGTCGGTTGAGGGAGCTTGAGACTCCTTCGATACCTTTGAGGAAAACCATTCTCTTTGGGTTTTCTCAAGGTGGAGCTATGGCATTGGCAGCTGGATGTAACTTGCCTCTTGCCGGCTTGATTGCTTGCAGTGCTTATCCTCATCCAGGCTGGACCCCCCCAAAGCAAAGTCCCCCAATCATTTTGTCTCATGGAGAAAATGATGAGATTGTTCCTTGCAGTGCATCTAGTCAGTTGATTAATTCTCTAAAATTAAATCAATTGAATGCAGAACTTTTCCTTTTTGAAGGAGGTCATGAGATCACTCCAGAGTTGCTGAATAGATTTCAACTAACTCTGAGAGATTGGATCAATTAATTGGATGGATATAAGGCTTAACCTTTAAACAAAGGCGTATTCATACTCTTCTATCTCCTCCCAGTCATCAGCAGTAAGTTCAAGACCCTGAAACATTCTGTCTTCACCTACCTTGTCTACAATGATTCGAAGAGAAGGGAATAAAAAATGGTTTTCTTCTGCATATTGAGCACTGAATAAACCTTTTTCTCCCCAGAAAAAGCGATCTGTAGTGTGTTCATTACGGCGAACATTCAGAATGGCAGGGGAATGAAGACCAGCCTCAGCGATATAGCGACGTGCTGCTGTGACCGGTTTATGTTCTCCAGTCTCTAAATGGAAAGTTGGCACATGTGCCAATACTCGTTGACCAGCAAGCCTTCTGCGGCTGATCCGTTTGCGCTTTTTAGACATACACGAAAACTCCTTTTGGAGTGAGGTGGGGAGAGAACGAGTCGGCTCGACGCCGATTTTTATCTCGTACGGGAGCACGAGTTTGTGAAGCGCCCAAACGCTGACGAGCACTGAGAAATAGTTGTCGCAGCCAAGCAACTAAAACAACTCAAGCTATAAGTCGACTCAGTCAGCTCAAAGAAGGTGAAGCATCTACCTCTGCTGTAGCTTTGGTGGCACTTATGGTGCAACCCTGCCGAGTCGACCTTGTGATTTCCTTACGAATAAGGGGCGTTCCGGTCGGTAAGAATATTTTAATACTTTTTTCTTATTTTTCAAGTTCCTTATCTGCAGGCCTTCTGGTATGACCATCTCTTAGTTGATTCTCATGGGGTTTTCGGCCCGGTTTCTAAATCTGGTGCAAAAACAGCTCAGCAGTTTTGAGGCTGAAGCTGAGATTGACTATTTGGTGGTTTATGTGGCTCAAGCTAGAGATGGTGCTCCTCCAGGCCTTGAGGCAGTAGGCCAATGGCCCACCCATAGCAAATCTTTGCCCCCAGTTGAATCAGACCTTGAGCTTCGAGCCCCTTCATCTCATAGGCGTTGGTATCCCCTCCAAGAAGGCTCTATTTTGCTAGGAGTGCTGAGGGTTGAAAGGTTTAGATCTGACCAGGCTTGGTCAGAAACTCTGGATAAACGTTTGCAGGCAACAGCTTTTGTTTTGGCTCAATGCCTTGGACTTGAACTTGAGAGAGGAAGGCTGTTTGAAGAGCTAAGCCAACAGCGCGAACAGATCACTCTGATGGTGCATCAGTTGCGTAATCCATTAGCTGCACTTCGAACTTATGCGCAGCTTTTAATGCGCAAGTTGGGTCCAGATAGTAATCACATCGGATTGGTTGAGGGCCTTCTAAGTGAGCAAGCTCAATTAGATAAATATATTTCTGCTCTTGATCAGTTAAGTCAGCCCAAATTGGCTTCTCAAATGGAAAGTCTTTCTCCATTATTGTTGCCTCCAATATTGCCTCAATCCCCTTCCATAAGCGTTAGGTCTTTATTAGGTCCTTTGATTGATCGTGCTGAGGCAACTGCTAATCTTCAGGGCCGTCGATGGCAAGGGCCTTTGAAATGGCCTGACTGGACTGTTGATTTAAGGCCTGAAGGGGATGGAGTCGTAGCAGAAATAGTGGCTAATTTGCTTGAGAATGCATTTAATTACAGCTCACCGACTAGTTCTATCGGTCTATATCTAGGCGAAGATTGTTTATGCGTTTGGGATGACAGTCACTCAATAAGTAAAGATGAACGAGAAAGAATTTTTGATAGGGGTTTTAGAGGTAACAGCAGTACTGATCGAACAGGTAGTGGACTTGGACTGGCGCTCGGGCGTGAATTAGCTGAAAAGATAGGAGGTTCACTGCAACTGCTAATTCCTCCTAATTGTGTTGACCCTATCCTGCCTAGTCAGGGTAATGCTTTTGTACTTAAATTACCGGTAAAAGCACAGCTAGAAGAAGAAGAGTGATTGTTTCTACAATTACAAGTGAAGCTCCATATGTATCGCCTGAGTGCCCTCCTAGGCGACGGCCTAGTAAATGAGGCACGATTAATGTTGGAACGATTCCGATTAAGATACAAACTGAAAAGAGATATCCACTCCCAATTTTTAGTGGTGTAAAAATTGTGATTATTAAGGCAATTATAAGCAGTAAGAGTGCAGGTTTTGCTTCTCCCCAACCTTTCCAATGATGATGATGGAATGATGCATTTTCCTTTTGATATAAATAAGGGAAATATCCGATAGCCCATAATGGAGCACATCTACCCCAAAAGGTTGCAATCGGTAGAGCAAAAGGCGATAAGTGGCTGAGTTTTATAAGAGCTGCAATTTGAATTAAGACATTTATGGTTAGAGCTAATACGCCACTAGCTCCTACCCTGCTATCACGCATTGCAGCTAAACATTTCTCTTTGCCTGCAGCTATTCCATCGGCAGTATCCATGAGACCATCCAGATGGATTCCTCCCGTTATCCACGCTCCAATTGCGACAATAAGAAGAGATATTGGTGTATCAGTCCACCCAAGATGGCTAAGCAATATCCATAGTCCTGCTTGAAGACTTCCTAGAATTAAGCCCACTAAGGGTGCGAAGCGAGCAATGTTTTCAAATTGAGGTTTTGGCCAAGAAGGGCTTGGTAGGACTGAATAAAAAATCCAAGCCCCTATTAGATTTTTGATCCATTTTGGTGTAAGCAGAATTAATAGCCTCTGGTTTAGAGAAAGTCCAACGTAAGGTCTTTTGAAGTCCTAAGACCGAAAGGACATTGGGCATTTCTGCAAAGTTTCCAATGTTTCATTTTCAAATCAAGGCCTCTTGTCCGAATACGCATGCTCGAGTTGGTTGCTTCAGTACCAGCCATGGTGAGCTTGTTACGCCAAGGTTTATGCCAGTGGGCACTTTGGGAACTGTCAAAGGTGTTACAGCTTCGCAATTAATGAATGTTGGGGCTCAGATGGTTCTGGCAAATACGTTTCATCTGCATGTGCAACCAGGAGAGGCGGTAGTCGCAGAGGCTGGAGGGTTGCACAAATTTATGGGATGGAATGGACCAATACTTACTGATTCAGGTGGGTTTCAAGTTTTTAGTCTGGCAAAGTTAAATCGAATTGATGATCAAGGTGTTTCCTTTCGGAACCCTCGCGATGGCAGTCGTGTTGATCTAACGCCAGAAAGAGTAATTGAGATACAGATGGCTCTTGGTGCAGATGTGGCAATGGCTTTTGACCACTGCCCCCCTTATCCATCGACTGAAAGCGATGTAGCTGATGCTTGTCGGCGTACCAACCTTTGGTTGGAAAGATGTTTGGCTGCCCATAACAGAGCTGATCAAGCACTTTTTGGAATTGTGCAGGGAGGATGCTTCTCTCATTTACGTGAGCAGAGTGCCCTTGCAGTGGCCAGCTTCAATCTTCCTGGTATCGCAATTGGAGGGGTGAGTGTGGGCGAACCTGTTGATGAGATGCACAAGATTATTCGCCATGTCACTCCCTTATTGCCCATCGATTGCCCTAGATATTTGATGGGTATTGGCACCCTTAGGGAAATGGCAATTGCAGTAGCTAATGGAATAGATCTTTTTGATTGTGTATTGCCTACACGTTTAGGTCGCCACGGAACAGCTTTGGTTCGTGACGAAAGGTGGAATTTGCGCAATGCATGCTTTCGTCACGATCATCGTCCTCTTGATGAAACTTGTCTATGTGAGGCCTGTACCAGCCACACAAGGGCTTATCTCCATCATTTGATACGTAGTGATGAACTGCTCGGATTGACTCTTGTGAGCCTGCACAACCTTACAAATTTGATTCGATTTACCAATTCGATGGGCCAAGCAATCATGCAGGGATGTTTTTCAGAGGATTTCGCTCCCTGGCAGAAAGAGTCTCCAGCACATCACACGTGGTAGCGTCCTTAAAACGTCCATGATTTTCTAGGGATGGCATCCTTGACTCTTGATTTGTTGGCCCAACTGCCTGAGGCTTATCAGGCCTTTGCCCCAACAGTGGACGTGCTTCCACTAATTCCCCTTTTCTTCTTCCTGCTTGTTTTTGTATGGCAGGCAGCAGTGGGCTTCCGTTGAAGTTTTTTCACAAGCTTCTTCGGTTTTAAACAGCACCCAAGGGAATGCGGCTAAGGCCGTAAACCTATTTATTCGGCTTGGTTCCTTAATCAGCCGATAGAGCCATTCGAGGTGAATCCTTCTTATCCAAGAGGGAGCTCGACTTTTTTTCCCTGCCCATATGTCGAAGCTTCCACCTACTCCTATCCATATACCTCTGCACCCTCGACGGATTTTTTGTGACCATATTTCTTGGAATGGTGTCCCCATTGCAATAAGAATTAGGTCTGCATCGATATCTTTGAGTTTCTTTTCGAGCAAGTGAAGTTCATATTCATTGTGGAAACCGTGAATAGCAAGCTCTATTTTGAGGTTAGGGAGGTTCCTGAACAGATTTTTTTTTAGTTGGCTCATCACATCTTTGCTCCCACCAACAAGAGCAACTCTCCAATGATTAGCTTCTGCATGTAAAAGTAAATCGTTTGCCAGCTCTATCCCTGGAGCGCGACTCACGATTAGTTTTTTAAGACGTAATGCCGCAACTAATCCAATGCTATCGGGTATGACTAATTCTGAGGTTGATATCACTTTTTTCAGGGTTTGATTTGTTCTGGCTAGCATTGCCATCTCAGTATTTAAAGTGATTATTTGCCCACCACCGAGTGCATGAAGTTCAATCGCACTTTTCAATACATCATTGCAAATGTCAATAGGAACTCCTAATATCTCTTTTCGTAAAACTCCTTTAATTTTATTAGTTTTTGAATTCATAAAAGTTTTTTTTATATCCATAGCTATAGGCATTCTTGCTGTTGCGTGCGCCTCTATTCTTTGCGGCTTTTATGTAAGTTAATTTATACATATTTATATGTTGATTGGTGAGATTTTAATAATCTTCTTTTGAAGAGGTTGATTTTAGATTTTACTTCAAATCGCTTCTTTTAAAGAGAGTCCACTGCCGGGGTGCTCGACTGCATGTTCAATTAAATCTGCTAATCGTAGTGCTCTGGATGCTTGCTCACCATCAACTGCAGGAGTCTCTCTGCCACGAACACATTGTAGAAAATGTTCAAGCTCTGCATAAAGTGGCTCTATTGAGGTAGTGCTTACTTCTTCAATAAATCCATCGTTCCGATATAACAATTCTCCATGATCTGCTGAATACCACTCATGAGCACGTCGATGAATGTTCAAGGTATGGTTTAGAAAATCAGTTTCTACCAAGCTTCCTCTGCAGTGAGCACTTAAGCTTCTGATTTTTCGGTGGCTCATTTTGCTAGCAGTCAAGCTTGCGACTACTCCATTGTTGAACCCAAGAGTTGCATTGACGTAATCAAGAGGACCTTTTGAACTACGCCCTCCAACAGCAGCTAGTTTTACAACAGGAGCACTTGCTAATTCCAGAACTAGATCTAGATCATGGATCATTAAGTCCAGTACGACTGAAACATCATTTGCTCTGTCTGCGTGTGGGCTATGTCGACGAGCTTCCAAAACAACAACTTCTTCATTTGCAACTACCTTTATCAACTCTCTAAATGCTGGGTTGAATCTTTCTATATGACCTACTTGTAGTAGTCGTTTTGATTTATTCGCAGCTGTAATTAGTTCTGATGCTTCATCTTGGCTTGCTGCAATTGGCTTCTCGATCAATACATGTAGTCCTGCTTCTAAGCAGTCCAGCCCGACTTTATGGTGAAGCAGAGTTGGTACAGCAATGCAAACTGCTTCTACTTCTTGCAATAGGCTTTGATAATCACTAAACCATTGACAATCGAATTGTTGAGTTGCTAGTTGGCCTCGTTGGGGATCAGGATCTGCTACTCCTATTAATTCTGCATCTTTAAGCAGGCTGAGCACTCGAGCATGATGCCAGCCCATATTGCCGATGCCAATTACCCCTACTTTCACAGGAACCATGGGGCTAGTCATTGGCTTGGGACAATGGTTTTTGAGAGATTATCGACTATCAATCTCTTGTTTTTTTGTTAGTGGTCAGATCCATTTTGACGCGCTCAATACGAGGCCCATTCATTTTTATTATTTCAAACTTTATTCCTTCGTACATGAGAGTTTCGCCTGATAATGGAATATGTTGAAGTTTTTCTAATAAAAAACCTGCAAGGGTATGGTGTTCAGCTGCTTCAGGTAACTCCAGATTTAGTTGCCGATTGAGTTCAATTATTTCTAGACACCCTTCTGCTGACCAAGTTTCAAGCTGACCTTCTAACTGCAGAAGTTCAGGCTCTTTATTCTCTGACTGCATTTCTTCTCCAACAATTTCTCCAGTTAGATCTGCAGCTGTAACTAGTCCTTCGGTCCCTCCATGCTCATCTACTACAAGCAAGAGCGGCTTACCATTGCGAATTAGTAATAAAAGATCAGCAAGAGTGCTTGTTTCAAGAACCCTTGGAGCAGTTTGAAGATAAGGAGCAAGAGGAGTATCAGCTTCCATTGCTCCTTTAGATATTGGTTCAGCTAGTTGTCTGAGATCTATTACCCCCCTTACATCATCTAGAGATTCTCCGATAACTATGAAACGGGCATGTCTTGTCTTGTGAACAGCTCTCATTAATTCTGCAAAACGTACATCTACAGGCAATGTGACCATTCCTGAGCGAGGGATCATTACTTCCCTGACTTGGGTGTCACGAAGAGCAAAAACTCCTTCAAGAATATTTCTTTCGTCAGGGCGCAGGCCAGTAACTCCTCCCGAGTCAATGAGTGTTTCTAATTCTTCTGCAGATAGGGCCGGTATCATTGCGTCCCAGTGTGCATTTAAGCCAACTAGACGAAGTAGCAGTGAGGCTAATGATTCGAATAAGACAAGGATTGGAGCCAATGCTCTCATTGCTGCTTCCATAATTGGAGCTAATCGCAATGCAGCTGTTTCGGGTCGATTAAGTACTAAGGCTTTAGGGAGAAGACCAGATAGGAGAGTGGCTAATGAAACAATTGCAAGGAACAAAATTATGTCCAGGAATCGCCTTGAGGCTTCTTCATAGGGCCACCAACGACTCCCTAGGCCGCGACCTACCCACCCCAATGCAACTAGGGCAATTGTTCCTCCTAATTGGGAAGCTAATAAAGCTCTTCTTAAGCGACGTTGGAGTCGATGTATTGCTTGAGCCCCTTGACGACCCTCTTCAACTAAACGTTGTACCCGAATTGGGCGAAGTCTCAATAGTGAAACTTCTCCCGCAGAGAAGAAGGCTGGGAGGGTCAGCAATATGCCGAGAATAAATAGTCGCATTAATGGTGTCGTATGGGGGTCGCGAGGATCGAACTCGCCTTAGGCGAATTATGAGTTCGCTGCATTCACCAGATTGCTAGGCCCCCTTTGTGGATCTATCAAAGAACTTTCATATTAGTGAAGACCTCAGCATGAATAATAAGTAAACCTATTAATCCCAAAATAGGCAATGCATCCATGATGCAACAGCCACTATGAGCAACCTCCCAATTTCTAAGGAAGCCTGCAATGACAAGCTTCTCACTTTGTTAGCAACCGAGGCTTACCAACACGGTGATTTCACTTTGGCATCTGGCATAAGAAGTACCCATTATGTGAATTGCAAGCCAGTTAGCTTGAGCGGAGAGGGCCTTGCTTTATTAAGCAGGTCACTTCTTGAGCGGATTGATTCTGATGCACTTTCGGTGGCTGGCCTCACTCTTGGCGCAGATCCTTTAGTAAGCGGCGTTGCTATGGCAGCTGCTCACAATGGACGTTTCTTGAATGCACTTATTGTCAGAAAGGAGGCGAAGGGGCATGGCACAGGCGCTTGGTTAGAGGGCCCTCTTCCTCCTAAAGGTGCTTTGATAACAGTTTTGGAGGATGTCGTTACTACGGGTGGATCATCTTTAAAAGCAGTGAACCAGCTGCGCGAGTCTGGATACATAGTAAAAAGGGTGGTCACGATTGTGGACCGACAGGAAGGGGCTGATGTGTTATTTCGGAATGCTGGATTGGAGTTAATTAGTCTTTTCCAAGTAAAGCAAGTAGCAAATCGTGCTCAGGAGCTTTCCTTATGAGTTCTAAAGCTGAAATTGTTTGGGATGATACTTGGCCTGCTATTCGGTTGGTTGGGCCTGGGGCTAGAGCTTTCCTTAATGGTCAAACAACGGCTGATATTAATCGCTTTCAAGATGGAGTTATCTTTGGCAGTTGTTGGCTTACTGCTACAGGTAGAGTTCGAGCGTTATTGGAAATAGTTCTTCTAGAAAAATGGGCTGATGTAATTGTATTGGCTGGTGATATTAATGATGTAGCAAAAGGTTTTGAGAGGGTAATTTTTCCGGCTGATAATTTAGAAATAGAACTTTTAGACTCAATACGGAGAGTGCAGCTTCTTGCTGATATAGACCTTGATAGGTTTAAGCATGTTGAATGGATTAATCACTTTTGTAGTATTAACAAGAGTTCCTTTGTTGATTATCCTAAGGCAAGTCTTCAAGAAGTTGAGATGTGGAGGCTAAAGCAAGGTTTGCCTATTGGGAAAGGTGAAATTAATGGAGAGAATAATCCTTTTGAACTAGGTATTGCAGATTTGCTAAGCCTTGAGAAAGGTTGTTACTTAGGCCAAGAAACAATCGCTAAGCTTGCCAGGAAAAATATAATTAAGCAAAAATTGAAATTATGGGAAGCTGATGGGAATGTAAGAGCTGGTCAAGCTTTGATAATCCCCCCATTGATTAAGGAATCTAGTCAACTTGCAGGAACAATTACATCTGCTATTTATGATGTCGCTTCTGGTAAGAGCTATGGCTTGGCTATGGTGAAAAGGAAGGCCTTTTTGGAAGAAGAACTTTATCTGATTGATAATTTTAAATGTGTGCGCCTAAGAACTACTGCAGAGCTTACTTCTTCATCAGGACTATAAGTATGTTTGGAATTTATAGGTTTAACTATTGTCCATAAGCCATTTTGCTACTGCCCATGTGGCAAGGCAATCGTCTTTATTGTATTTATATATCCTTCGCAGAGAATTTGAATTGCCTCGAGATGTGCCTCTCCCCCCTCGCCATTGGCGCCACCAGAGAAGAGCTTTCGCCCCGTCTACTTCGAATTGACTCCATTTAAAACCTATCCACCCCGCAACAGCTTTTAACCCGTAACTATTAACTGGCAAAAGCCAATGTTTGCGAACACGTGCATGGATATCTATTAGACGATTGTGGAGGGCTTTTAATTCATCTTGGCTTGCACCTTGCCTTTGCGCTATTCGGGAAAGTGAAAGGGCTTCGGTCTCTCCATAATGCAAGATGGGCCAATCTGAATAATAGTCAAGCTTCCATTTAAGCCTTTCCCAAGCTGTATCTTCCCCATTTTCGGCAAGTATTAGTAATGGATGATACTTGGCACTTTCTATATTCCATTCCCCACACTTTCTTCTAGGTAGGTTAACAAAACCATGAAGAAAATCGTCCTTTGCATCAGGGTCTGATTCTATGTCATATATTAATACTCCAGGGGCTGACCTAAGCTCTGGTAATGCAGGTTTCTGATCTAATCTTTCTGCACAACCATCGCGTTGAACCATTGCCTGTTTGATGAGTTGTTGAGCAGCCTCACCATGTTGAGTTCCAAAATAGTCTAGCTTTTCCTTTAAAAAAATTAGATCAGCTGCTGCAAGATCTTCTAGGTTATGAATATCTAACTCTTCTAATATCTGTAGTCTTCTAGCGCCTATTCCGCTTACTTCGCTCAGGTGGCCACTGATTCCTGCCTCTTCTCCGCATAAACTTCTCCAAGAGCAAAGCGAGCATTTACGACGATCAGCAGTAAGTGGCGGAGGTTCCTTTCGATTTAGATCGAAAGCAAGTTTCTCTAAAGAGTCACTTAGTTGTTTCTCTAATCCATTATTTAAGGTGATTTTTTCTTTTTTTATCCCTCTATTTGCTCTGGAAATAATTAGCCCTTCAGGGACTTCTGCTTTCTGAAATGGTTCTAACAATAGTCCAACTAATGATAATCCGAGACGATGTTCACGCGTTAGTCTTTTCCCTTGCTTCCAAAGCACAGGTCTATAGGCAAAATTCCCCCAGCGACTTTCTCCTTCTATACGTTGAAGTAGCGGAGGATGTGCTTCGATTACTTGCCCTGAATTCAATGTACCTTTTAGGCGAATTCCTACAACACCCGCAGTGCCTTCTTCGCAAGCTTTGACCCCTCTTTTTGGTTTGCTTTCTATTAGATAGGTGAATCCTTGTTGTTGATCATTGAGTTGGATAGTTCTGTGAGCAGTCCAAAGCCTTCTCTCAGCATTCCCATATTTATCAAGCCAAGCTCGACGTCGACATCGGAACCAGTTACGCAAAAGTCGATCTGTAAGTCCTTTGCCTTGCATAAGCTTGTTAGGCATCTTTCGACGTTAGGTTGCTGGGCTATTAGGGCTAGTTCACTTATCCCTTCTGCATGGAGATCAATTCAATGCGACTTAATCCTTCTCCAATTCAGTTTGGTACTGATGGTTGGCGCGGGGTTCTAGGAGTTGATTTTACTCTTGAGAGGCTCGTGCCAGTTGTTGCGGCAGCGGCTCAGGAATTGGCGTATCGAGCCCCAAAAGGACTAAAAAGCAGAACAATAGTTATTGGATATGACCGTCGCTTTTTAGCTCGAGAGTTTGCGGAGGTCACTGCTGCTGTTGTTAAAGGGTGTGAACTTGAGCCTCTTTTGGCACAGGCGCCCGTAACTACGCCAGCATGTAGTTGGGCTGTAGTTGCACGCAAGGCATTAGGCGCATTGGTAATAACTGCTAGCCACAACCCACCAGAGTGGATTGGCCTCAAGATCAAGGGGCCTTTTGGCGGTTCTGTTGAAAGAGGATTTACTCAAGCTGTTGAGCAAAGAATTGCTGCTGGTGGAATTACTGTGCCCAGAGATGTAACTCCTCAGAGCTTTGACGCACGAGGGGAGCATCTAAAGGCTTTGCGGGAGAAAGTGGATCTAAAAGCTCTAATACGCGGAATTAGGGAAATGGGGCTGAAGGTGATTGTTGACCCAATGCATGGTTCAGCGGCAGGCTGTTTGGGTGAATTGTTAGGAGAAGTTGGACCTGACTATTTCCAAGAAATTCGTAGTGAACGTGATCCATTATTTGGTGGAAATCCACCAGAACCTCTCGCTTCTTACCTTCTGGAATTGATTGATGCTATTAAGGCCTCCGCTTGTTCTGGTAAGCCTGCAATTGGGCTCGTATTTGATGGTGATGGTGATCGTATTGCAGCTGTTGATGAATTTGGAAGATATTGCAGCACTCAAGTATTAATGCCTTTGTTAATAGACCATTTGGGAAGGTCACGCAATCTAACTGGATCTGTAGTGAAAACAGTTAGCGGTTCTGATCTAATGCGCTTTGTTGCTGAGGACTTAGGCCGTGATGTAATTGAATTGCCTGTTGGGTTCAAGTACATTGCTGCTGAAATGCTTTCAAGCTCAGTATTAATAGGTGGAGAAGAATCAGGAGGAATTGGCTTTGGTATTCATTTGCCTGAGCGTGATGCACTTTTCTCATCTCTTCTTCTTCTGGAAGCTTTGACGCAAGTTTCTAAGCCTCTTGGGGTAAGAATAGATGCCTTAAAAGGACGTTTTGGTGATAGTTGCTTTGACCGTATTGATTTACGCCTATCGGACATGAATGCAAGAGTAAGACTGGAAGAATTACTTAATAAAAAACCTCCCTCGTCGGTTTCAAAACAAAAAGTGCTAGAAGTAATCCGTACTGATGGATTAAAACTTAGGCTAGGTAAAAGCTACTGGCTTATGTTGCGCTTTTCTGGTACCGAACCTTTGCTAAGGATTTATTGTGAGGCTCCTAACGAAGATAAGCTTAGAATTGCCTTGTCTTGGGCAAAAGAGTTAGCAGAAAAAGCATGAACATTGTTAAACCAGGAAATAAAATAATTATTATTGCCAGTAAAAATCCAGGGAAGATAAAAGAATTTAGAAGACTTCTTTCAGAGTTTCCAGTTAAAATACTGGCTCAACCTGATTCTATTGATATTGAAGAAACAGGAGAAACTTTTGCTGAAAATGCACGCCTAAAGGCTCTTAAAATTGCTACTTTAACAGGTGAGTGGTCTCTTGCAGATGACTCAGGCTTATGTGTTAATGCCCTTGCAGGTGCACCAGGTATCTATTCAGCTCGCTATGCAAATTCAGATCCAGAAAGGATTAATCGCCTTCTCAAAGAGTTGCAATTGATTGATGATCGCAGCGCTTTTTTTATCTCAGCTCTTTGTATCGCTTCGCCACAGCAAAGCATTTTATTAGAAGTTGAAGGGAGGTGCCAGGGCTTAATCACTAATTTGCCTCGAGGAAATTATGGCTTTGGTTATGACCCCATTTTTGAAGAACAATCAACCGGTCTCACTTTCGCAGAGATGGAAGCATCACAAAAGGAAAAACTAGGACATCGTGGGAGAGCCTTCTCCTCGCTCAAGCCAGGTTTAAGAAATCTTTTGAATTTGGCTGGATAAATGAAATTTATTTAGTTGTAATCTTTTTTGTTATCTTCTCTTCTATATTCAGCTTTACTATTGTTTAGGTGGGTTAGAACTTACCCAATTTCCATGAAGCCCATAAGGAATAGCAATTGGAAATTCTAATATTGCCTGTTCGCTTAGGTCGCTCGCGTTGAGAATTACTAGGTCTGTTGCTCGTCTTGCACCATTCCAAACTAAAGTAATAACCCAGCCTTCATCTTCACTTTTACTCGTTGGATTGGGTATCATTATTGGTTCACTTACGAATCCTCGAGGAGATGCACTCCAAAAACATTCTTCTAACGTATTTAGGTTAAGCTTTTTGATACTTTGCAGTGGTCCATTGCCTTCTGCCCGCTCAGCAACAGCCATCCAGCTATAATTTGCTTTGAGGCCTTGGTATAATGGATTAACCATTGCGAATTCACAGCATTGTTTGCTTAGATTTGTTATTGAAATTTGATTACTTGAAAAAGAAATATGACATCTTTTTAGAATGCCTTCAGGGATTGAATCAAAGTTGATTTTACGAAAGTCCTCATTAGGCTTGATTGAGGGAAAATCCTTATAGTAAATACTTTCAATGATTATTTCTTCATCTTTTTCTGATGCATTTAGATGGTGAAAAACAAAACCTTTAGGAGCATTAAAAATCCTAGGAGCTTGTCCTGCATAAGCTCCACAGTCTCGAGGAATTAGTAAAAACTTTGCTTGGTCTTTTGGGTTGGATTTCAAACACTGAGCAGCCCCCTTTTGCCCAAGAATGAAAGGTAGAGGATTGAAATCAATAGCATTCTGTAAAAATAGAGCCCAATTAGGGGTAATCGCAAAGTCATGAAGAAAAGCAAACCCATCAAAGTTATCTTTTCTGTCACTTATTAACTGACCAGCAGCTACTCCTTCAGTAGCAAACTCCATTAGTCTGATAGTACTTTTGGGACCAGTTTTCACTCCAAATGTGACCATCCTAGGTCTATCATGATGGCCAGGGTCAAAGCGTGGGTGTGCACTAAAAGACTCGCCTTTTTTGAGAACTCCATTTAAGTTTGATAGACCAATTGTTTCGAGCGTACTTGGATTTAAAGCATGTGGTCCTGCTGCCTCCCATAAAGCCAATAATTGATCTCCTAGCTTGATTACGTTTGTGTTGGCGATGTTTTTTAGGCGTAGATCAAAGGCATTTGCTATTGGTCCTCCAGGCTTTTGAGTGCCAAATACTCCACGATAAATAAATTTTCCTGCTTTCTCTTCTTCTTCCCAAGCTTCTGTACGAATAAATTGATTGCTTAGTGTGACATCACCATTGTTAAAGCATATTGATACGATCATTCCGTCGCCATCAAATGGGTGATGGACCCATTGGCCATTTCGCTCCAATTTTCCTGGACCATTGCGATAAAGATTGCCAAAAAGTTCTTTTGGGATACTTCCTTTAATGGTAGTTAAAGGAACGTTCTTAAGTTCCTGATCAACATTGCAGTAGGCACTAGCCCAATCATGTTGATCAAAATGCGCAGAAGTTTTATCTGAAGTAGCCCTTAAAGCAGACTGTTTCACAATATGGTCGATAAGTTGGGGTTGATCCTGGCGTAAAGATTGTTAATTTGCGAGTACTTGTTTTTATTTAAAGGGATCAATTCTGAGCTCCAGCTTGTTCAAGCAGCCCCTTACTGCTGGGGATTGCTTCACCCCTTCTAGGGTCGAACTCCAATGCCATTCTTAGGGCTCTAGCGAATGCCTTGAAACATGCTTCCACGATGTGATGCGAATTGTTTCCGCTTAATTGGTGAATATGCAAAGTTAGGCCGCTGTTATTGACTACTGCGACAAAGAATTCTTTCACTAGTTCGGTGTCATAGGTGCCGATTCGCTCAGTGGGTATGTCAAGTTTGAAACTAAGGTGTGGACGACCAGAGCAATCAAGGACGACTTGGACTAACGCTTCATCTAGTGGTGCCACAAAATGGCCAAAGCGATTTATGCCACGACGATCGCCAAGTGATTCAGCTAAAGCTTGACCGAAAGCAATCCCAACATCTTCATTAGTGTGATGGTCATCAATATGTGTGTCACCACTGGCACTGATTTCTATATCTAGAAGGCCATGGCTAGATATTTGTTGAATCATGTGGTCAAGAAAGGCTACGCCAGTGGCCACTTTGCATTTGCCAGATCCTTCGAGTCCCAAGCGAACCTTGACGTTCGTTTCGTTTGTAACTCGATGAATATGACCTGTCCGGGGAGAAGTCATGTGTGTAATTCAGTTAATTTCATGCTGAAAGTTAAATCACATTCCATTAACGCAATAGCCCGCATCTACGTAAATGGTTTGACCTGATATTCCACTAGAAAGATCACTAAGTAAGAAAGCGGCAGTATTACCTACTTCTTTTTGGGTCACAGTCCGTTGCAAGGGCGCTTTCGACTCAACGTTATGAATCATGTCGAGAATTCCTCCAATAGCTGAACTTGCGAGGGTTCGAATAGGGCCTGCGCTGATTGCATTCACTCGAATTTGATTGACAGGCCCGAGCTCGGCAGCAAGATATCTGACTGATGCTTCTAGAGCTGCCTTCGCTACGCCCATCACGTTGTAGTTAGGGATTGCTCTTTCTGCCCCTAGGTATGTGAGCGTCACTACACCTGCTCCTGGACTAAATAAGGGCTTCGCATGTCGACAAAGTGGTGCTAATGAGTATGCACTGATTTCAAGTGCACGGGCAAAGCCGTCTGCGGATGTTGCGCTGTAATCACCAATAAGCTCTTCTTTACCTGCAAAAGCTAAGCAATGAACTAGCCCATCTAATTGTCCCCATTGGTTTTTTATGGCATTAAAAACTTCTTCAATTTGGGAGCTGTCCTGAACATTCAATGGAAGAAACAGGCTTGGATTTAGAGGTGCAGTCAGCTCCTTCACCTTTGCTTCAAAGCGTCCTTTTTCATCCGGTAAATATGTGATTCCAAGCTCAGCACCTGCAGCATTTAACTGCTGGGCAATACCCCAAGCAATGGATCGGTTGTTGGCTATGCCTGTGACGAGGATTTTTTTGCCACTGAGATTGAGAAGCATATTTTGAAATGCTGGAATATTTTGATGATTCTCTCCTATGCGGTGCACGCTCTCTAATAAGTCCGTAAATATCGCTATGAACACTGATATTCAATCAGGCTTGAGGAACCAGCTTTAAATCCATGGTCTGCACAAATTCCACAATGCTTCCGTTGGGCACTCCACTCCCAACGTTTGAATTGGCTATCGTTCCAGGAACCAATCTCAGGGGGGATGCTCAATTAAGAACCCTGGACTTTTTTAGCGACAAATTGTTGTTAGGGAAGCCATTGCTTGTGATGGTTATTTGCGCGCATTGTCCTTTCGTGAAGCACCTTGAAGAGGCTATTGCGGCTTTGGATAAGGACTATGGCAACCTTGTTCAGATTCTTGCTATCGCGAGTAATAGTTTGATTACACATCCGCAAGATGGTCCTGAAAATTTGGCGAAGCAGGCCGAGCAGCATGGTTGGAGGTTCCCTTATTTATTGGATCTAGATCAGAACTTTGCAAAGGCACTTAGGGCCGCATGCACTCCAGACTTTTTTCTTTTTTCGCAAATAGGCGAAGGGGAATATCAGCTGCGCTACCGAGGCCAGTTCGACAGCAGTCGTCCAGGTAATGATCTGGCAATAAATGGAGGTGATCTTCGAACTGCTTTAAATGCAGTTTTACTAGGGGAAACAGTTTTGATAGATCAAAAACCTTCTATTGGCTGCAATATCAAATGGCATCCTGGTAATGAGCCCCCTTGGTTTGGTTGATCTCACCCTTGAAAAAGATTTAGGGCTTTCTCCGAAAGGATTAAGGTGCTTTTTATGCAAGTTCCTCCTTTCAGTCTTTCCAAGCAGATAGAAGAGCTACAGCCAGAGCTAGATGAGGCTGTACTTAGAGTGCTTCGTAGTGGCAATTACATAGGGGGTCAGGTAGTTCAGGCTTTTGAAGAAACTTTTGCTGCCAGCATTAATGTGCCATATGCAATTGGTTGTAATAGTGGAACGGATGCGTTGATACTTGCATTGAGAGCTCTAGATATTGGCCAAGGTGATGAGGTTATTACTTGTTCATTTAGTTTCTTTGCTACAGCAGAGGCAATAAGTGCTGTAGGAGCGACCCCCGTATTTGTTGATGTTGATCCTAATGATTATTTAATTGATTTACAAAAGGTTGAGGATGCAATAAGTCCAGCAACAAGAGCAATCTTGCCTGTTCACCTTTTTGGTCGACCAGTAGATATGGAGCGCTTGATGAAATTAGCTAAGAAAAAAGATCTTAAAGTGATTGAAGATTGCGCTCAGGCTTGTGGCACTAAATGGAATGATCAGTCTGTAGGTAGCTGGGGTGATATTGGTTGTTTTAGCTTTTTCCCCACTAAGAATCTTGGCGCCGCTGGTGATGCTGGAGCTACTACCACTAAAGATTTTCATCTTGCTAAGCGAATGCGAGAATTGGCTATTCATGGAATGCCGCGGCGATATTTGCATGCTGAACTTGGATACAACAGTCGCTTAGATGCAATTCAGGCGGCTATTCTCAATGTAAAATTACCTAGACTACCTGCTTGGATTGAGAAGCGTCAATTAATAGCTGCTAGATATCAAGAATTACTTAAAGACTTGCAAGATATTGATCTACCTGTAAGCAATAATCAACTGAATATGGTCCATTCATGGAATCAATATGTGATAAAAGTTAGAAACCACCCTGTGGATGATTCTGGAAAAAGTCAAGAGTCAATTAATATTGATACTGAAGGCATTGGTAAGTATGGTGATAGTCGCTCTCGGGACTGGCTGAAGGCAAGTCTTTATAAAAATGATATTAATACAATTATTTATTACCCAATACCTATACATCTTCAGCCTGCGTATCAGGGCCTAAATTATAAAATTGGTGAATTGCCAATTGCAGAGAAGCTATGTAGTCAAGTCTTAAGTCTGCCAATTTTTCCAGAGATAACCTTTGAGCAGCAGAAATATGTTGCAGAAAAAATTAAGCAGATACTTTCTAGTGCAACTAGATTGCAAGTCTTAACTTAGATACTGGTAATTATATATTTAATATTTTCGATTTAAGTTGGCTATTGATTTTGTTTGGGCCAGTATAAATAGCTCTTTTGAAAAAGAAAGTTATGGGAAGGCCAAAGAATACTTTTATGCATTAAGTACTTGCTTGGCTCGATACCAAGCTGTAATGCTTTTCCCGTCTAGAGCTTCATTCCCACTTGAAAGCTTTTCGTCTAGTTCTTCTGGAGACATATGGAGTACTTCTAGGTCTTCGTCTTCGTCGCCTTCTGGGCGCTCTTGAAGTGTCTTGAGCTCTCTTGCTAGAAAAAGATGGATAATTTCATCTGAATATCCAGGACAGGGCAGCATTTGCCCTAAAGGCTCCCATCGATTGGCTTCATAGCCTGCTTCTTCTGCGAGCTCTCTTTTCATAGAGCTCAGAGGATCTTCGCTCTCTTCAAGAGTCCCTGCAGGAAATTCCAGGATCCGCCTAGCTACTGCAAAGCGATATTGGCGAAGAACGACAACTTGACCGTTGTCTGTAATGGGCACTGCTAAAGAAGCGCCAGGATGGCGAATTACACCAAAGGTGCCTTCTATTCCAATAGGTAGAACAATACGGTTGACTTCAAATCGGATTTTTCGAGAATCAAGTGATGCTGTTGTATTTAGATGAACTGATGGCTCAATGGGCGGCAATGGAACCATGAATAAAAAGCAGTTGAATTAAGCATGGCAACTGGTTCAGGAATCAGTCGCAATTGTCGAAGAAACCTCATCCCTACCAGTTTATTTCTGTAGTTATTTGGCGTGGTTCTTTTTCGTCAATACTTAGGGCTGCTGCTAAAGGGGTTATGACAAAATTGCGTTCAATCAGTCTGGGATGAGGGAGGATTAGAGATTTTTCTTGTATTTGAAGATCTCCCCATGCCAGTAAATCTAAATCTAAAGATCTTGGCCCCCACCTTGCCTCATCAGGATTACGTTTTCTTCCGAAAAGCCTTTCAAGGCTCAACAATCTTTCTAGCAAGTTGAGTGCAACTGTCTTTGATGGGTTCAGACGAGCAAGTTTTGGGCCATCAATTACCACAACAGCATTGATATAAATAGGCTGATTCTTTGAGCCTCCTACTGGGTCAGTTTCAAATAAAGGTGACCATCGAAACCTCAGGCTTGAAGGAGTTTCTACTAAGCTTGACTTTTCTTTAAGTGAAGAAGTAAGCCAGTCCGAAATTAAGGTTTCTAGCTTTGGTCTAGCAGCTTTTAGGGTTGATAAAGGAGGCCCTTCATTGCTTGGTAGATTTGCACCAAGTGCAATAGCAAGTGTGTTTGGAGAAGAGGATGCTGGCCTATTGATCTGCTGATCAGCGAGACTGGCGCAAAAGTAATCGGGTGGGGACATCCAAATGGTTGCAAGTGGATCGATTAATACCTCCAATATCTCAGGGCCAAGCGAACGTGCAGCTCAAGAGATGGCTAATCGAGCCTTTCCTCTTGCAGCCATAACTGGTCATGGGACTTTGAAGTTGGCTTTATTGCTTGCAGCGGTAGATCCAGGCCTTGGGGGCGTGATTATTGCAGGTGGTCGTGGCACTGGGAAATCTGTTTTAGCGAGAGGTTTGCATGCTTTATTGCCACCTATAGAAGTTCTTGACTTGTCGTTTAAGGATTTACAACAGGCTAACGATCAAGTCCCACGTCCAGCTGGGAGGAACCTTGACCCTAATTCTCCTGAGGAATGGGACGAAGGGACAAAGGTTTTGCTAAAGCAGCAGGGCTATTCAAATTTTGATGAAAAAACAAAATTAAGCCTTCCAACAAGAGTAGTTCCAGCACCCTTTGTGCAAATTCCTCTTGGAATTACAGAAGACAGATTGGTTGGTGCTGTCGATGTAACAGCTTCGCTCGCTAGTGGGTCGCCTGTTTTTCAGCCAGGACTTCTTGCTGAGGCACATAGAGGAGTGCTTTATGTAGATGAGTTGAACTTGCTTGAAGATGGAATAGTTAATCTTTTCTTGGCTGCAGTTGGTGCTGGAGAGAACCAGGTTGAGCGTGAAGGACTTAGTCTTAGTCACCCTTGTAGACCTTTATTACTTGCTACTTACAATCCTGAAGAGGGTACTGTTCGTGATCATCTTCTTGATCGATTCGCGATTGTTTTGTCTGCAGATCAGTTAGTAAGTAATGAGCAGAGGGTTGAAATTACTCAGGCTGTAATTGCTCATGGTCAATGCAGCACAAGCTTTGCCAATAAATGGGCTAAGGAGACGGAATCATTGTCAACTCAATTGCTTTTAGCTCGGCAGTGGCTTCCTGACGTTCAAATTTCTAAAGAGCAAATTCAATATTTGGTGACAGAAGCTATTAGAGGAGGTGTAGAAGGACATCGTTCAGAACTTTATGCAGTAAGAGTGGCAAGGGCGCATGCTGCTTTGAGTGGTAGAGATCAAGTGGATGCTGATGATCTCCAGGTGGCTGTTCGTCTGGTGATTGCCCCTCGCGCATTACAACTCCCTCCGCAGGAAGAGCAACTAGAACCTCCTCCTCCAGAGGATCAGCAAGCTCCTCCTCCTCCAGAAGAGCAGGAAGATTCACAGGAAGAAGAACAGGAAGAGGATGATGACGATACGAATGAGGATCAGGCTTCACCTCCAGTCCCTGAAGAGTTCATGCTTGACCCGGAGGCAGTATTAATAGACCCAGATCTTTTGATGTTTTCTTCGGCGAAGTCGAAATCTGGGAATAGTGGGAGTCGTTCAATGGTGCTCAGTGATAATAGGGGTCGTTATGTGAAGCCAATAATCCCTCGAGGTCCAGTTCGTCGAATAGCAGTCGATGCAACATTAAGAGCTGCGGCTCCTTATCAAAAAGTTCGTAGGGAAAGACAGCCAGGGAGAACGGTGATTGTGGAGGAAGGCGATTTGAGAGCTAAGTTGCTTCAAAGAAAAGCTGGCTCTTTAGTCATATTTTTAGTTGATGCTAGTGGTTCAATGGCTTTGAATCGTATGCAGGGAGCAAAAGGGGCTGTAATTCGCTTGCTTACTGAGGCTTATGAGAATCGAGATGAGGTTTCTTTGATTCCATTTAGAGGGGAACAAGCTGAAGTTTTGCTCCCTCCTACGCGATCTATTACTGCAGCCAAAAGAAGATTGGAAATTATGCCCTGTGGCGGAGGCTCCCCTCTTGCACATGGATTGACTCAGGCAGCAAGGGTTGGTGCTAATGCATTGGCAACTGGTGACCTTGGTCAGGTGGTGGTGGTCGCAATTACAGACGGACGGGGTAACGTTCCTTTAGGTACTTCTCTTGGCCAACCGACATTGGAAGGGGAAGAATCAGTGGATTTAAAACAAGAGGTTTTAGATGTGGCAGGTAGATATCGTGGTTTGGGAATTAAGTTGTTAGTAATTGATACTGAGCGAAAGTTCATTGGTAGTGGAATGGGCAAAGACTTGGCTGAAGCGGCTGGAGGGAAATATGTTCAGTTACCTAAGGCTAGTGATCAAGCTATTGCTTCTATTGCAATGGAGGCAATTAATAAAGTTAATTGAGTAATTTTTTAAAGAAAAGATTAAATTATGATTTTATTTTAATTGTTTTTTTCTTTTGTCTCTTCTGGATAAAGCTCATTGAAGAATTCCCCTAGACCTATAGTTACACTCCTAAGCGCTTTCATTAGATCTTCATCACTTATTATCTCTTGCATATCGGTACCAAGAGAATCAATTTTATTTGTTATAGATCTTGTTGAGCTGGCAGTTTGTTGGATATCATTAAGAGTCTTGGGATTGTCTAATGCAGCAAGAATATTGCTGATATGAGTGCTTGCAAGGGAGAGGTTTGTGATTATTGGCTTTGCTCGTAAGACTTCGGATTTAACTTGCTGAATTAATTCGTCCAGATTCTTCTGAGTAATATCAAATTGTCTAGTTGAATCAACTAGACTAGCAACTATATCTTGCTTATCAGCTTTTTGAAGTATTCGCTCTAACTCTTCAGTCAAGGTAGAGATACTTGTTAATGATTCTCCAGTAATAACTTCGCCATTACAGAGAATATTGCTCTCATAGCAATTAGTGGCACCAGGCATTGGAGCTTTGAGGTCGCTTGGCTTGCTGCCACGGCTAATTAATGAAACGTGGACGTCACCTCCTAATAAAGAGCTCGTAAACACTTTGGCTACGACTGGTTTTGGTAAACGAAGATTGCCTTTATCGATCTCGAGAGTGGCTTGTACTGCGTCGGGAGTTACCTGGATTTTTCCCACTGAACCAACCAGGATGCCTCGATATGTAACAGGTGATCGTTCTGCTAATCCAGTGGCATCTTTGAAACTTGCAGTTATGTTCCATGCAGTGGCGCTCAGTCTGACTCCTCTTAACCAAAGCATTGTTGTTGCGAAGGCAACTATTCCTCCAACAAGAGAAAAGCCAACAATTGCATCACGAACGCTGCGTCGCATGGAATTCAATGATCTGCAGGTTGCATAGGTCCGTGAAGGCTACCTTTACGGAACTGTTCAACATAAGGATTATCACTTTGCCTAAATTCTTCGATGGAGCCATCCCATTGAAACTTGCCTCCATACAGCATTAATACTCTGTTTGCAGATCGTTCAATAGTGCTGCGTACGTGACTTACAACCATTGAACATCCACAAGCCATTTTGGTGGTTTTTACTATCAGATCTTCAATTCGAGTACATGCAACAGGATCAAGTCCAGCTGTTGGTTCGTCATACAAGAGCAAAGGCATTGCACCCTTGTCTCTGTATGGATCATTAATTAGTGCTCTTGCAAAACTAACTCGTTTTTGCATTCCTCCACTGAGTTCTCCTGGGAATTTATCCGCTACGTCATAAAGACCAACTTCTTTGAGGCATGACATCACATGGCTATGAATTTCTTTTTCATTAAGACGCCCGCCTCGGATTAGTAGAAACCCAACGTTTTCTTCGACAGTTAAAGAGCCTAGTAATGCTGGATTTTGAAAAACCAGTCTCACATCAGGAGGTTCACTTTGATCAAGACGCAAATAATTCTGACATTGGCCAAATAGGTTTAATTGTCCTGAGGTGGGTAATAAAAGCCCAGCCAAAAGTCTCAGGATTGTTGATTTCCCACAACCAGACGGCCCAACTATGGCTAATCTTTCACCTGGTTTCATAACCAGATTGACCTCATCTAGCACAGGGATTGTTCCCCATTGCATAGTTAGAGCTTGCATCTCGACCACGGGTGTGGTTTGAGGCACTTTTTCTCCAAGCGTGGAACTGCACAAACTCATCTTGCCTGGGATGTGCAATTAGGGAAGCTTCCTTAGAGTTCTCAAGCTATCTACGGCCGAGCTTCCTTCGTAAATGTGACCTCGCCGAATTCTCCTTCAACTTCAATTAAAAGCCGCCAGCGCCAGCGCAGAGCCTCAAGGCGTCGTCAAAGAGCTTTGAAAGGAGCAAAGCCTAAGGATTTGATTACTCGTTCAAGAAGGGCTGTCAGATGGCTTTTGCCAGGCCTGGTTGTTAAGCGATGGATGTTGACTTCTGGATTGGGCTTGTTATTAGCTCTTCTTGGTGCAGCGATCTGGGCAGATTTAAAGCCCATTTATTGGACGATTGAGACTGTCGTATGGCTCTTGGGGGCCATTACAACAGTTTTGCCTAGAAGCATTACGGGGCCTTTGGTTTTGTTGATTGGTGCTGGGCTTCTTTTGTGGGGGCAAAGCCGTAGCTTTGGTTCGATTCAGGAGGCTTTGGCTCCTGATAAGGACACCGTTTTAGTAGATGCGCTGAGAGCTAAGAGCAAGTTGAATCGGGGGCCAAACATTGTGGCTATTGGTGGAGGTACTGGCCTTTCTACCCTTCTCAGTGGCCTTAAGAGGCATAGCAGTCGGATCACAGCAATTGTGACGGTTGCTGATGATGGTGGCAGCAGTGGAATATTGCGTAGGGAATTAGGAGTGCAACCACCTGGCGATATTCGAAATTGCCTCGCAGCCTTATCGACTGAAGAGCCTCTTTTGACAAGGCTTTTTCAATACAGATTTTCAGCAGGAAGTGGATTAGAGGGGCATAGCTTTGGGAACCTTTTCCTTTCAGCTTTAACTGCTATTACGGGTAATTTAGAGACAGCAATAACGGCTTCAAGTCGAGTACTGGCAGTTCAAGGACAGGTTGTACCAGCCACTAATGCAGATGTGCGTCTTTGGGCTGAATTGGAAAATGGTCAAAGGATTGAAGGGGAATCAGCTATTGGGAAGGCACCTAGTCCCATCGTGAGAATGGGATGTTTGCCTGAGCAACCCCCTGCATTACCTAGTGCTTTAGAAGCAATTGCAAATGCAGAGTTGATATTGCTGGGGCCAGGGAGTCTTTACACCTCGCTGTTACCTAACCTTTTGGTCCCAGAACTTGTAGCTGCAATTGAACGCAGTAATGCTCCTAAGTTATATATCTGCAATTTGATGACCCAGCCAGGGGAAACAGATGGCCTTGATGTAGAAGGTCATCTAAGGGCTATAGAAGCTCAATTAGCAAGTTTAGGCATTGGTAAAAGACTTTTTAGCTCTGTTTTGGCGCAAGATGATATGGCTCCATCTCCTCTTATTGAGTACTATCGTGCAAGGGGGGCCGAGCCTGTTATATGTGATCAAAGGTCTCTAAGATTACAGGGCTATGAAGTTATGCAAGCACCTCTTCAAGGTCGTAGACCAACGGCAACATTGAGACATGATCCACGTAGTCTATCGCTAGCAATCATGCGCTTTTTTCGTAAATATAAAAGGGATTTTCAATAAGCATCCTGCATTTCATAAAAGTCTGGTTGAACATAGTCTTTTCTTAATGGCCATCCTTTCCAGTCTTCTGGCATTAGTAATCTTTTGGGGTGTGGATGACCTTCAAAGTTTATGCCAAACATGTCGAAGGTTTCTCTTTCCTGCCAATCTGCTCCTCTGAAAAGTTTGTATAGGCTTGGCACCTTTAGGGAGCCATCTCTAGATAAGAAAACTTTGATACGAACTTCACGAGGCTTGTTTATATTTTTGTCCTTCGGATCCTGGTTGACTAGTTCTGCCATACCAATTAGGTGATAGAAGCAGACGAGCCTCTTTCCTGGACCTTCGTCGTAGCCTCCCTGGCATTGAAGGTAGTCGAAACCGAATGCTTTTAGAGCTTTCACAAGTGGAGTCAAGAAGATTGGCTCTATGCCAATAACTTCAACTCCAAGATGATCAGCTTCAAGTATTTCGTGATCAAAATCTTGCTCAGTTAGCCATTTGCTCGTAGGGCCTGGCTCTGCCTTAATTATGGACTTAGAGGCGGAAGATTCTTCACTCATGATTTCTCAGCATCTGATAAAAGTGATGTTGAATCAGAGGCACATTCTTTGGCCTTATCTTCTAGCTCTAGAAGGGTCCCTTCGCTTGGATTTAATGCCGATCTTTGAGATTCGGCATTTAGATAGGCTCCTGTTATGACTGGCTGAACTTTTTTCATTTGATGGGGAATAGTGAAATAACGGTGAGTTTGTGTGAATTTTTTTCGCTCATTAAATGATTCATTTCCTACTTTTTTTCTTAGTTTTATGACAGCGTCAAAAATAGCTTCAGGCCTTGGGGGACAACCCGGCAGGTATAAATCCACTGGAATTAGTTTATCCACTCCTCGAACAGCAGTAGTCGAGTCTGCACTAAACATCCCTCCAGTGATGGTACATGCACCCATTGCTATGACATATTTAGGTTCCGGCATCTGTTCATACAGTCTGACGAGTGCTGGAGCCATTTTCATAGTTACTGTCCCCGCAACAATTAGAAGATCAGCCTGTCGGGGTGAGCTTCTAGGGACTAATCCAAAGCGGTCAAAGTCAAATCTAGAACCTATTAATGCAGCAAATTCAATAAAGCAGCATGCTGTTCCATAAAGCAAAGGCCAGAGACTACTTAGTCTTGCCCAGTTGTGTAGGTCATCGAGACTGGTGAGAATAATGTTCTCACTTAGATCATTAGTGACAGTTGGCGCCTTAACCGGACCACAGGTTGCGGCCCTTAGGTCTCTAACTGCATTTATTGAAATGTTCTCTTCCAATTGATTAACTCCATTCGAGGGCGCCTTTTCGCCATGCATATGCAAGGGCAACAACAAGGATGGCAATAAAAATAGTTGCTTCTATGAAAGCCAACAAACCAAGTCGATGAAATGCCACTGCCCAGGGATACAGGAAAACGGTTTCGACATCAAATATGACGAAAACTAAAGCGAACATGTAGTAGCGAATGTTGAATTGGATCCATGCTCCTCCTATCGGTTCCATCCCCGATTCATAAGTGAGCTCTCGTTCTCCTTTGCTACTACGAGGGGATAAAAGTTTGTTTGTTATCAACGACAGGACTGGAACGGCTGCTGCTATAAGCAGAAAACCTAGGAATGCGTCGTAACCCGGGAGGGCAAACATAGGGAGGAAAAATTCTTTATAAGTTTCTCATTCACTGATCAGGGCTTTCGCCGATAGAGTTGGTTCATATCGGAGAGTTGCGGTGACAGATGAGATAGCACCTTCAGATGATAATGCTGTTCGGGGGAAATCTGTCCCTGCCAAATCAAATTCGACTCCTCAATCCGAAATCCCAACTACTGAATCAATGGATGAGCTGGCCAGTCATCGATTTGAATGTAGAAGTTGTAGTTACATATATGAACCAACTGAAGGAGTTAAGAAGCTTGGGATTCCAGCTGGAACGGCTTTTCTTGATCTGGATCAAGAAAGTTTCCGTTGCCCAGTCTGCCGTGCAAGGATTGATGCCTTCAGAGATATTGGACCTCGGACAAAGCCAAGTGGGTTTGCAGAGAACTCAAATTATGGTTTGGGTGTAAATAACCTGACCCCAGGCCAGAAGAACGTATTGATTTTTGGGGGGTTGGCTTTTGCACTTGCTTGTTTCCTTTCTCTCTATTCATTGAATTGACCTTTCAAATTTATGAACCGCTTACTTACTTATTTCTTGAATTTTTTTCTTGTGGTTTGCCTGGGACTAGGTCTTGGTGGCTGCGTTACTACGAGATTGCAGGTGGCCACTTCTAGCCCTTGGCTAGAAGTGGAATTGAATACCCAGGCGAATCCGCTTGATATTAGTTTTGCCGACTCAGATCATGGATTTTTGGTTGGTACAAATCGCTTGATACTTGAAACCTTCGATGGAGGCGAAAGTTGGAAAGAAAGAAATCTTGACCTTCCGCAGGAAGAAAATTTTCGTTTAATCAGTATTGATTTTAATGGTGATGAGGGTTGGATAGCTGGTCAACCATCTTTGGTTTTGCATAGCAATGATGCTGGCCAAAATTGGACAAGGTTAGATCTCGGCAGCAAATTGCCTGGAGATCCATATTTAATTACAACTCTGAGTCAAGATGCTGCAGAACTAGCAACTACAGCTGGAGCGGTTTATCGCACAAATGATGGAGGAGCGACTTGGGAGGGCAAGGTTAGTGATGCATCTGGTGGAATTCGAGACCTGAGGCGCAGTTCTGATGGTGCCTATGTAAGCGTGAGCAGTCTTGGTAATTTCTTCGCGACTCTTTCTCCTGGACAAGACAGTTGGGAGCCTCATCAGAGGGCTAGTAGTAAGCGAGTACAAAGTGTTGGTTACCAACCTAATGGTGAACTTTGGATGCTTTCTAGGGGTGCTGAAATTCGTTTAAGTGATCAGTCCGGTGATGTAGAGAATTGGCAAAAACCAATTATCCCAATCACAAACGGATACAACTATCTAGATATGGCATGGGATCCAAGTGGAAGCATTTGGGCAGCAGGTGGGAATGGGACTTTATTGGTAAGTAATGATGGGGGCAATGAATGGAAGGTTGATCCAGTTGGAGATCAGCAACCTTCAAATTTCATTCGAATTTTGTTTAATGCCACCCCTGAAGCTAATCATGCCAAGGGGTTTGTCCTAGGAGAAAGGGGGACTTTGCTTCGTTGGGCAGGTTGAGAGCCCTGTTAATGGATCCAAATCCACAACGCTCTGTAACCATGCCTGCTTAGCAAGCACATACTTCATGCTCACTATTGATAGGATCATGGAGCTGATACGCATGAGGCCATGGCTGCCGGCTCCACCGGGGAACGCCCGTTTTTTGAGATTCTCACCGACATCAAGTTTTGGGTTATCCAAATCGTGACCCTGCCGGCGATCTTTGTTTCTGGATTCTTATTTGTGTCAACTGGCCTTGCCTATGACACCTTTGGAACTCCAACACCTGATGCCTATTTCCAGGCAGCTGAGAATAAAGCTCCAGTTGTTAGTCAGCGGTTTGAATCCAAGTCCCAACTAGACCTGCGTCTGAAATAAGCAATGACACAATCTGCTCCACTCCAATCAACACGCGTCTATCCGATTTTTACGGTTAGATTCTTTGCAGTTCATGCCCTGGGAGTTCCAACGGTGTTTTTCCTAGGTGCCATTGCTGCCATGCAGTTTATCCGTCGTTAATCGAACACGATTACTCGAAATGCAAGTCAACCCAAATCCAAACAAATTGCCGGTTGAGTTAAACCGCACAAGTCTTTATTTAGGGCTTTTGCTGGTTTTTGTCATGGGAATTTTGTTTTCCAGCTATTTCTTTAACTGATCTTTCTAAATCATGAGCAAACTTAGAGGACCAGACGGTCGAATCCCCGATCGCTTGCCAGATGGACGCCCATCAGTTTCTTGGGAAAGGCGTTGGACCGAAGGGTCTCTTCCACTATGGGTAGTAGCAACTTGTGGTGGTATAGCTGTGATTTTCGTGCTTGGTATTTTCATGTATGGTTCTTATAACACTATGAATGTGGTGCTTTGAACCAACTAACACCATGTCTTAATTAGACTTGGGTTGAAAAATAACTAATATTATTTCCCTAGCTCTCCATTTTTCTTGGATAGCTAGGGTTTTTTTTATGGAAATTACTTATCTTCAGAATATTTGAATTTACCCCAATAGGGATTTGTGAATAAATCAATCTTCATTCTTGTTGTAGGGGGTACTTTTTCTTTCGCTGTCATCAGTCCATTTTTTAAAGCTTGATGGGCAACACTGGATGGCTTTAGAGCGGAAATTTTTTTTGCTGTTGAGATTAATATTTTATTAGCCAACTCAGCATTTGTCCTTAGGTTTTCAATCACTTGCTCTACAGTTACATTTTCATGACCTTCATGCCAGCAGTCATAGTCTGTTGCCATGGCTAGCGAAGCATATGCGATCTCAGCTTCTCGAGCTAATCGAGCCTCAGTATGGTTAGTCATTCCAATTATTGTGCAGCCCCAATTGCGATAAAGGTTTGATTCGGCGCGAGTAGAAAAAGCTGGACCTTCCATTGCTAAGTAAGTTCCTCCTTTATGTAATTGACGACCTTCTGGCATCAGACTTTCTCCTTCGTCAGCAAGCAATCGAGAAAGTGTTTGACAAAAAGGATCTGCCATCGTCACATGCGCAACTGCTCCATCAGAGAAGAATGTAAGTGGCCTTTGATGTGTGCGGTCAATGAATTGATCTGGTACGACCATATCTAATGGACGTACTTGCTCCTTGAGAGACCCTACGGCTGATGGGGAAATTATCCATCGAACTTTTAAGAAGCGAAGCGCCCAAATATTTGCTTGGTATGGAATTTCTGTAGGCGTAAATGTGTGATGCCTGCCGTGGCGAGCAAGAAAAACCACTTCTATATCCGCAACCTTCCCAATTCGCAATGAGTCAGAGGGCTTGCCAAAAGGAGTATCAATTTCCAGTTCTTTTGTATCTTTTAGTCCATTGATCTCGTAGAGACCACTGCCACCAATAACCCCTAAACGGGCTTCGTCAAGAATAGGGTAATCTGACTGGTTCAATTAGTTTTTTCTAGCTTCTTTATATAATAGCTTCTAGTGAATCTTGTTGATACTGCCCCCAGTAAGTAAGAAATTTGACTTGCAAATTTAAAGGAGTGTGACTGTTTTAACCTTTTTTATGCTCTAAATCTCTTGAAATCTACTTGGCAGAATTTAACGTAAGTTTTGTGAAGTTAATTTGTGACTATATCTTTTATGATGAAAATGCCATCTCCCTTATAAGAAAATGATTGTTATTGGAAGGCAATTCTTGGATTAGAAATCTGAATTTGCGTTGCAAGATCATGTCTTAATTTTCAATGACTCGCTACTATCTAGACTTCTCAAGTTACACGCATGAATATTGATGGCAAGGCATGGCGAAGTATATGGGTAGAAAAAGGAGGTAGGTCTGTTGGTGTTATTGATCAAACAAAACTTCCTCATTCCTTCGAGACAATTTCTATTCGTAGTTGTAATGATGCTGTGCGATCTATTCGGCAAATGGTTGTTCGTGGCGCCCCACTTATTGGCGTGACGGGTGCTTATGGTTTGATGCTTGCTTTGCAAAAAGAGTCAAGTGACTCTGCTTTGAAGATGGCTTTCGATCAATTAATTGAAACAAGGCCAACTGCTATTAATCTGCGCTGGGCGCTTAAGCGTGTTTTGGATAGGGTCAAACCCCTTCCTCCATCGGAACGTTCTATCGCTGCAAGGCAGGAGGCGGATTTGATTGCAGAGGAGGATGTTGCTATGTGCCAATCAATTGGGAACCATGGTTTAGAGCTCTTGAAAGTACTTGCAGAGCGCAGACCTAAAGCTTGCCAAAGAAAGCCGTTAAATCTTTTGACACATTGCAATGCGGGTTGGCTGGCAACCGTGGACTGGGGGACTGCTCTATCTCCGATATATAAAGCAAATCGATCAGGCTTAGATGTTCATGTTTGGGTGGATGAAACCAGGCCTCGTAATCAAGGTGCAAGCCTTACAGCTTTTGAGTTGGAAAGAGAAGGAATCCCACATACTTTGATTGTTGATAATGCTGGTGGTCATTTAATGCAGCATGGAGATGTTGATGCTGTAATTGTGGGTAGTGATCGAGTGACTCGTAGAGGAGATGTTTGCAATAAGATCGGTACTTATTTAAAGGCTTTGGCAGCTCAAGATAATGGTGTGCCATTTTATGTGGCTATGCCTTACTCAACTATCGATTGGTCCATTTCTGATGGGTTAGATGAGGTCCCTATTGAAAGAAGATCTGGATTAGAAGTGACTCAAGTTTATGGCCTAATTTCTCAAGCTTCAAGAGAGCCATTAATTTCAAGTGTGCAGATAAGTCCAACTTCTTGTGAAAGCTTTAACCCAGCTTTTGACATAACACCTGCAAAGTTAGTGACATCTTTTATTACCGAGCGTGGCGTGACACCAGCCACAGAAGAAGGCTTGAAGAGACTTTATAAATAGATAAAAATTATTTTAATTGGATATTATTTTTCTTAGTAACAATGAGAATTTATAAATTTAGATGTTGTAAAATTCACGATACCAATTTGCAAAATTCTTCACTCCTTCATTAATGCTGGTAGAGGGTTTAAACCCGATCCAGTCTTGAAGTGCAGATGTGTCTGCAGCAGTAGCTACTACGTCCCCATCTTGCATAGGTTTGTAATCCTTGATCGCAGTTTTGCCAAATGCATTTTCAAGCATTTCTATAAAGTCGAGTAAATTTATTGGTTGAGAATTTCCTATATTAAAAATTCTGTGAGGTGCGGCAGCAGTGGCAGGGTCGGGAGTTAATGGGTCAAAATCTGGGTTCGTGGTGGCTGGCTTGTAGCAGCATCTTAAAGTCCCTTCTACAATGTCATCAATGTAGGTGAAATCTCTCTGCATTTTTCCATGATTAAAAACTTTTATAGGTGATCCAGAGAGGATTGCTTTAGCAAAGAGCATAGGTGCCATGTCTGGGCGGCCCCAGGGCCCATAAACAGTAAAAAAACGTAATCCGGTACAGGGCAGCTGATAGAGATGACTGTAGGAATGAGCCATTAATTCATTTGCTTTTTTTGAGGCTGCATAAAGACTGATGGGATGATTTACAGCTTGTTGCTCATGAAAGGGTAGGTTTCTATTCCCTCCATAAACTGAACTGCTGGAGGCATAAACAAGATTTTGTACTTCAAAGTTTCGACATCCCTCTAATATATTATTGAAGCCAACTAGGTTTGATTGTATGTATGCAGACGGATTTTCTATTGAGTATCGGACTCCAGCTTGAGCAGCTAAATTTACAACTATTTGTGGACGTATTGCGTTAAATAATCCTTTGATTGATTCTCCATCTTCAATTGACAGTTCGCGAAACGTCCAAGATTTTGGAGCTGCTATTTTTGAAATTTGTTTTAGTCGAGCTCTTTTTAAGAGCGGATCGTAGTAGTCATTCAAGTTGTCAATGCCAATAACATGCTCACCATTAGCTATTAGCTTTTTGACAAGAGCTGCGCCGATAAACCCTGCAGCGCCTGTCACTAAAAATGGTTTACTCATGCCACGCCATCTCCAACTCTCCATAGTTTTAGTCCGGCTGATTTAACAGCAATTGGATCTACTACAGCTCTGGTATCAAAAACCCAAGCAGGTTGACGCATTTTGGATTCAATTTCTATCCAGTTTAAATGTTTGAATTCACGCCATTCTGTGAGTATGACGACAGCATCTGCCCCTGAGATTGCCTCTCTGACGTCTTTGGTAGGCCACCATGCCCCTTCTTCTTTAAGTGTTGATTTGCTTGAGTCAGACTTTGCTTCAGGTGAGGTGCTCGATTGTCTCTGGAGATCAACACAGATTTGCTTTTCTATGACCCTTGGATCATAGATAGCAAGTTGAGCACCTTCTTCTAATAAATCTTTGGCAACATTAATTGAGGGGGATTCACGTGTGTCGTTTGTATCAGCTTTAAATGCAAAACCGAGTAAAGCTATTCTTTTGCCAGAAACAGTTCCAAAGAGCTTCTTAACAACTAGCTTGGCTATTCGATGTTGTTGCCAATCATTTAGCGTTACCACATCTTGCCAATATTTTGCGACTTCTGGAAGCCCAAAATGATTACATAAATAAACTAGATTTAGGATGTCTTTTTTAAAACAACTTCCGCCAAAGCCTGGACCAGAGCTTAAGAACTTTTGGCCAATACGACTATCGCTGCCGATTGCTCTGGCTACTTCTCGAACATCGGCTCCTGTTACTTCACAAAGAGCTGCTACAGCATTGATTGAACTGATGCGTTGAGCCAAAAATGCGTTAGCAGTGAGCTTGGAAAGCTCACTGCTCCAGAGGTTTGTACGCAGAATGCGTTCTTCAGGCACCCATTGCTTATAAATCGAAGCAAGTGATTCAATGGCATCAGAATCTTCTCCCCCTATAAGAACCCTGTCAGGGCATTCCAAATCGCGAATTGCTGTTCCTTCGGCCAGAAACTCAGGATTGGATAAGACAACAAAACTTCGAACGTCTTTTGGGTCTGTTTTTGGTTGTTGTGCTGATTGAAGAATTACTTCTATTACTTCTGCAGTCCTGACAGGCAGTGTGCTTTTTTCAACAACTATTGTGTGGCCTTTAGCGCATTGAGCGACTTGTCTGGCGCAAGCTTCCACCCATCTCAAATCACTCGCTTGGCCTGAACCTAGTCCTTTTCGCTTGGTTGGAGTATTTACTGAGATGAAAACCATATCTGCGGTTGAGATGGCTTCTTCGACGTCAGTTGAGAAATTGAGATTCCGACCTCTTGCACGAGTTACGACTTCATCTAGGCCTGGCTCGTATATCGGAAGCTCCTCGAGATTCTCTGAATTCCACGCTGCAATGCGTTTTTCATTCATGTCTACCACAGTTATTTGAATATCTGGACAACGATCGGCAATGACGGCCATGGTTGGGCCTCCGACATAGCCAGCACCTATGCAGCAGACTTTGTTTATTTCAGTTCGCAATTGGGTCACGCAAAAAAACAGACATTTGCTTGCAACTTACTTAAGAGAATCGCTGGAATAAAGTTTTCATGCTTAATGTCTCTCCGCTTGAAACTTTTTCAGAGCGAAGATCCTTGAGGATAAATTGATCTTTTTCTGCTTCGCTATCACCAATTATAATTGCCCAACGTGCCCCACTTTTGTCAGCACGTTTTAGTTGCTTGCTGAAAGCAGAACCGCTTGAATCTAGTTCGACAATTCGATTTTTTAATCGTAAGCTTCGTGTAATAAATAATGCAATTGATTCAGCTTTTGCACCACGGTTAACTATATAAACGTCTGCTTCAGACTTTTTTATTTCTGGTTCAATTTTTGAAGTAAGTAATACCAGCCTTTCCATTCCCAGAGCCCACCCTATGGCGGGGGTTGCAGTGCCTCCAAGTTGTTCTATTAAGCCGTCATAACGCCCTCCACCACAAATTGTGGCCTGGGCCCCTAGTTGATTGGAGGTAATTTCAAAAGCTGTATGAGTGTAGTAATCCAAACCTCTAACTAAAAGGGGATTTAGTTTGAAAGGTATTTTAAGGTTTTGAAGTCCTTCCTTAACTTGCTCAAACCTAGTCTTGCTTTCTTCCCCTAGGGCATCTGATAGGGAAGGTGCATCCTTCAATAGCTCTTGAGTTGAAGGATTTTTGGAATCTAATATGCGTAATGGGTTGCTTTTTAGACGATCTTGAGAACTTGCATCGAGATTTCCACGACGTTCTTCTAGCCAGGAAATTAGGTCCTTACGAAAACGAAGCCTGTCTGCTAAGTCCCCTAATGAGTTGATTTCTAGAGTTAACCCTTTGAGTCCAAGATCCCTGAGAAGGTCCCATGCAATTGAGATTACTTCAACATCACTGCGAGAGTCTTTAAATCCAAGGGCTTCAATCCCAATTTGGTGAAATTGTCTTTGCCGGCCTGCCTGAGGCCGTTCGTATCGAAACATTGGTCCTGCATACCAGAACTTTTGGGGACCTTGAGTTAAAAGACCATGTTGTATGGCTGCTCGGACTACTGAGGCAGTACCTTCTGGTCTGAGTGTGCAATTTCTGTTACCTCTGTCAAGAAAGGAATACATTTCCTTCCCGACTACATCTGTGGACTCTCCTATGCCTCTTAGGAAGAGCTCAGTGTTTTCTAGAAGAGGAGTCCTGACTTCAGGTATAGCAGCACGTTTGAAGTGATGCCGCGCTGTGTTTTCTATCTTTTGCCACAATGCTGTTTGTTGTGGCAAAAGGTCCACCATCCCTCTTAACCCTTGCAATCTCTCCACGCTATGGCTGAGAACTTCTGCCATCTTGCGGGATAACTGCCCAAAAACCCTTATCGTTGCTTCAAAACATTTCAGTATTTATGGCTCAACTGTTGATCACCGGCGGAGCCGGGTTCATCGGTAGTCATACATGCCTGGCTCTTTTAGAAGCTGGCCATAACCTTATTGTCCTTGAAAATTATTCCAATAGCTCGAATGAGGCCTTGAGAAGAGTGGCTGAGTTGGCTGGAGTTCGATTGGGAGACCGAATCACTTTGCTTCAAGGCGATATTCGTAACCAGGAAGATTTGGAGATGGCTTTTTCCCAGGAGAAGAAAACTATTGATGCAGTAGTTCATTTCGCAGGCCTGAAGGCAGTTGGTGAATCTGTTCAGCAACCTCTTCGATATTGGGATGTCAACGTTGGTGGTACGTGCTCTTTGTTGGGCGCGATGAAACGTCATGGGTGCAGAACGATTGTATTTAGCAGTAGTGCCACTGTTTATGGGTATCCCAAGAAAGTTCCGATTCAGGAAACTGCCATTGTGCAACCAATTAGTCCTTATGGACGCACAAAGGCTGCGGTGGAGAAGCTATTGACAGATGTCTCAGAAAGTGAAGATGGCTGGTGTATAGCTTGTCTGAGATATTTCAACCCTGTCGGGGCACATTCTAGTGGTCGTATTGGTGAATCACCCTATGGCATGCCTAATAACCTTTTCCCATTCGTCTGCCAAGTTGCAGTAGGGCAGAGAAAGGAATTGAAAATATTTGGTGGAGATTGGCCTACTACGGATGGCACTCCTGTGCGGGATTACATCCATGTAATGGATCTTGCTGAAGGTCACTGTGCAGCTCTTGAAGTATTAATGAGAGAACGGCCTCAAGTTTTAACGATCAATTTGGGATGTGGTTATGGATATTCAGTATTGGAAGTGGTTAAGGCATTTGAAAGTGTGAGTTCTATGGATGTGCCCTTCAAAATTGTCGCTAGGCGGCCTGGAGATGTTTCTTGCTCGATTGCCGACTCCACTCTCGCTGCTAATCGCTTGGGTTGGGTGACCAGAAGAAATTTGGTAGATATGTGCCGGGATGCATTCGCTTGGCAAAAAGATAATCCATTTGGTTATTTTTCAAAAAATGATTAGCGATTAATCAAAAAGCAATTCTTAGTGATACCCACTACAGCTTTAGGCTCAGTGAGTCGGTTTGATGAAGTTGTCCTGGCGTAATCCTCGCCGAATTCTTTTGCTTTGTGCAGTACTAGACCTTTTAGGGATGGTGCTGATCTTGTTTGGTGTGGCAACCATTTGGGGGAAATCTCTTTCAAGTCAGTCAACCTGGATAGGGATCACAGTTATTGCTTATTTGCTTTTTGGTTGGTTGTTGGGCACTTATACAGTTCTTGGGTGGCCTCGTCTTTCTCGTTGGACGCTTATACAACGTTTAGGTTTATGTCTGGTCACAACCTTGATGTTTGTGGCGATTTTGCGGTGGGCGATTAATCCATCTTTAGAAATATGGCTTGTTTTTAGAAGTAGTCAGGTCTCTTGGCTGTTTCCGACAACTCTATGGTCTTTGATGGTTCGAGTGGGCTTGCGCCGTGGTGCGCTGCAGGCAGAAGAACCTAAATTAATTCTTGTAGCTCCCGAAGAGGAAGCACTAAAAGCACTTCAGGCTTGGAATCTCACGCCTAGACGAATAATGCCGAGATGGTTGCCTTCAGAGGTGGCATCTTTAGAACCTAGCCCAGTTGTTTTAGCTGTGTCACCAAGTGTGCGTCATGAGCCTAAATATCGGTTACTACTTGAGGAGCTTGAACTTCGAGATCCTCGAGAGTGCAATCTCACAACTCCATTAGCTCTTGCAGAGCGTCAACTTGAGCGAATCCCTCCTGCTTTGCTTCCTGATCCATGGCTTAGTTATGCAGAAATTCCTTGGAACGCTTTATTTAGTCCTCAGCGCCAATTGAAGAGAGTTGCTGATGTCCTATTGGCATTACTGCTTTTGGCCGTTACGGCCCCTGTGGTTTTGATTGCAGCTTTTTTGATTTGGATGGAAGATCGAGGTTCAGTGTTTTATGTACAAGAGCGGAGCGGTTGGTTGGGGCAATCTTTCAAAGTTTTGAAGCTTCGAACTATGAAGGTTGCTTCTCCGTATGCACCTGTGACCTGGACTTTGCCCGGTGACGATCGAATAACACGAGTGGGTCATTGGTTAAGGAGGACTCGAATTGATGAGTTGCCACAACTTATTAATGTTGTTGCTGGGGAAATGAGCCTTATTGGACCAAGGCCTGAGCGACCAGAATTAGAACTTCAGTTAGAGGTAAGTATTCCTCATTATCGAAAACGGCATTGGATGCGCCCTGGGTTGAGTGGTTGGGCCCAAGTTTGTGCACCTTATGCTTCAAGTATTGAAGATTCTGAACTTAAGTTGTCTTATGATTTGTATTACTTAAAGAACTTTAGTACATGGCTAGATTTATTAATACTTCTGCGAACAATTAAGACTATTCTCAAGGTTGCAGGACGCTAAGGGTTTGTATTAATGTTTACCAGATTCTTCTATATTTGAAGCTTATGAAGATCAACCTTGGCTTAAATTATGCAAAAAGTAGCTTTATTATCTTCGATTTGCAGTTTGTTTCTCCAGTAATTAGCTCTTAATAAGGATGTTTCCTGAACACCTTATTCTTGCTGGAGGTGGTCATACCCATGCTCTTTTGTTGCTTCGTTGGGCGATGTATCCCAATCGAAGGCCTAAAGGACTTGTTACCTTGATCAATAGAAGCAGCACATCACTTTATTCAGGAATGGTGCCCGGATTAATTGCTGGTTACTATAAAGAAAATGAAGCATTGATTGACCTCAGAAAACTGTGCAATCAAGCAGGAGTTGCTTTTGTTATTGCAGAGATAGTTGGGTTAGATTTAGATGAAGATTGTGTCCTACTTAAAAATCGACCTCCTGCCTATTTTGATAGGCTGAGTATCGATGTTGGTTCAGTTACTAATGGTGCTGATGAGTTTCTGCAAGTCAAGAGTGAGGATGAGATGGCTATCCCAATCAAGCCACTTGAGAAAGTATTAGATTGGGTTCGACAGCAAGATATTTATTCTTCTGAAAGTAATAAAGAACCAATAAATGTTATTGGTGCGGGCCTCGCAGGAGTAGAGGTTGCATTCGCTCTACGTAAGCGTTGGCCAAAACGATTACTAAAGCTTCAAGCTCATTTTGACCAGCCTAAACTTAGGTTAAAGAAGGTATTAACTGAAGCAAAAATAGATATTGTTCCCACTCAAGACCCTTTAGTTGGGCCTGCTCTTCGTTGTACTGGAAGCCATGCTCCTGGATGGCTTGAAAAAAGTGGTCTTCCTGTTGATTGCTCAGGGAGAGTTCTTACCGAGGCGACTCTTCAAGTAGTTAATTTCCCTCATATATTTGCTGCTGGTGATTGTGGAGTAATAAGTAATAATTTTCGCCCGGCTTCAGGTGTTTGGGCAGTACGGGCCGCTAAGCCATTAGCAAGGAATCTAGAGCGATTTAGCCTCAATTTGAAGACTATCCCTTGGTATCCGCAGCGTAGAGCCCTGCAGCTGCTTGGAGGGTTAGTCAAGCCTAATGATCGTGCAGTTGCTTGGGCGCTTTGGGGAGGCATTATTCTTGGCCCATTTCATTGGCTTTGGAGGTGTAAAGAAGCCATAGATAGGAGATTTATGGCAAGGCTTAATAGGACTTTGAAGATGAATAGCTTGATTCATAAAAACTCTAATAAAACTGCTTGCCGTGGATGTGCAGCCAAGGTTGGGGCCAAGCCTTTGTTTGATGCATTACATCAAGCAAAGCTTTCTAAATTGAATAAGCATCCAGAAGATGCAGCTTTTGTTGCGACTTCATTAAATGGAGAATGTTTACTTCAAAGCGTTGATGGGTTTCCAGCATTAGTAAGTGATCCTTGGCTTAATGCACGGCTAACTACTCTTCATGCTTGTTCTGATCTTTGGGCAAGTGGTGCTTTTGTGCGTTCAGCGCAATGTGTGATAACTCTTCCAGCGACATCAGCAGCACTGCAAAAGGAGCTATTAGCTCAAAGCCTTTCAGGTATTCAATCTGCTTTGGACCTACAGGGTGCAAATCTTATAGGGGGGCATACCGTTGAATCTCGCAGCGAAGGATCTAACCCGATCAGTCTTGAGGTCCAAATCTCTCTAACTATTAATGGATTCTTAGGTGCTGGGATCGCTCCTTGGACTAAAGGAGGATTTCGGCCAGGAGATGAGTTGCTTTTGAGCAGAGCCTTGGGAAGTGGCGTTTTATTTAGAGCCGCGATGTTAGGTGGATTGAATCCTCATGATTTAGATGCCGCAGTTCAACAGATGGCTACTAGCCAGCATTATTTAATTGAGAACCTACAAAAGATGCAAGGGCAAATTTCAGACTTGCCTGTAGTTCATGCATGCACTGATGTTACTGGTTTTGGCCTTTTAGGCCATTTAGGTGAAATGATTCACGCAACGAACTATATAAGATCTTGCAAAAGACTCATGCCAATAAGGATTACATTAGAAGCTGCTTCAATAGCCTCTTTCAATGGAGCAATGACACTTTTCGATGCTGGCTATGCCAGTACATTGGCACCTAAAAATCGAAGCTCTTTGTATTTACTTGAAAAAACTAAAGAGGGTCGGGCACCAGTTGAATTAGACATTGGTGATCTTCCTATAGGCAGTATGGAATATAGTTCTTTATTGGAATTAATTGTGGATCCTCAGACTTGTGGCCCTTTAATGATTTCAGTCGCTCCATCTGTTGCACAAGAATTAGTCGCTACTAGCTCTTGGTACAAGATTGGGAGAGTTTATTAGGACTTAGTTGAATTGAAGTTAATAATTATTCCTCTTCTAGATCGATCATTTCCTCTCTAAGTCTTTGTAACTCTGCTCCAAGTTTGGGGCCGGGATCCCACCCATCTTCTATAAGCTTATGTGCAGAGATATCTGGCTTTATTTTTCTCCACACATCCCACCATCTGAGTAAATACTCCCAATTCTCAATACCAAGACAGATTGAAATTAATACAGCTTCAGGCTTCCAATTTGGCTTTTCCAATTCATTGGACCAGCGGGATGCTGTCCAATTCAGGCGGTCTTGAGTGCGTTTAATTGAAGAGAGATAGGTGTTTAACTTTAGGCTATCTCTGAGTAGCCTTTGCTGATCCTCTCCTAGCTTTAGTCTATTGCCTAGAGCACAAGAATCTTCTGCTCCTGCTATTAATGCTGTCAGTGGTTTTACTCCTAACTTGGAGGCCCATAAAAGCCTTTGCTGCCATCTATGATCATTTTGCAATCCTTCATCGAATAATAATAATGCCCCCCAATCCTGTAAATACTCTAGAGCTAATTCCCATGGCTCATTAGTTAAGAGCAGTTCTGTTTCTGAGCGAAGCCGAACTCCTAGAGCGCTTGGTGCAAGTTCAGGTGAGGTAGTGTGAAGCCATTGCCAAGGCCATCTTTTAAGTGTTGTTTTGATTTGATGTATTGCATCCGGTGATAGTGCAAAATCAAGTCTTGCGCTGTACCGTGCAGCTCTTATTATTCTTGTGGGATCTTCCTCCACGCTGTGATTGTGAATAAAGTTAAGCTTCTTCTCTACTAAATCAGTAAGTCCATTATTTGGGTCTATCAGGCTAAGACTAGATAGATCTATCGCTATTGAATTGATAGTGAAATCTCTTCTTGCGAGGTCTTCCTCTATTGAGCTGGGAGTTACTTTTGGGTTCTCCGCAAGGACTTCATATTTTTCTAGTCTGGCAGTGGCCAAATCAATTGAGATTCCATCAATTGTTATCTCGACAGTATTATATGCTTTATGAATATGTAACTTAGAAATTCGACTTGCCTCGAACTCTCTTTGTAAAGCCTCTGCTAATTGTGTTGCGGACCCTTCAACTATGAGATCAACGTCTTTAAGGCCTCCCCAATGATGATTATGATATTTGCTTAGGAGGCTATCTCTTACAGCGCCTCCAATTAATGCAATTCGACGTATTCCTTCTTCGTAAGCAATTTCTTTTACTCTTATCAGCAAGCTCATTGGCAGGACTTCTAGATTAAGTCCAAATTCAATGTTGACCGAAGACTCCATAAGATGAGAAATAGTAAGTTCTACCTATACTTTTTGAAACTGATTAAGTTTCCTTTAGTCTATTCCTAATGGCTTTATAGGAGCTAATCTAGGGTCAAGAATTTTAGGCCCTCCAAGGCCATTAAACTTGACCGCAATTGATATTTTTGCACCGCTACCGAATATATGTGTAATTTCTCCTTTGCCAAAATTTGCGTGTTGTATTTGATCCCCTATCTCCCAATTTTTGTTTCGTGAAGGGCCAATGTGCCTTCTCCGAAGTGAATTGCTAGGGCTTTCTTTACTATTTATTGAATTAAGGTTTGGGTTGTATTGACGGTCGACTCTAGTGAGCCGCTCAAGACGTTTTTCCCGTCTTATGGGAGCACCTCCACTCTGAGGAAGATCTCCTTCTAATAGCTCTTCGGGAATTTCTGAGAGGAATCTTGAGGGCAAAGCAGGCTCACGCATCCCTCCCCAAAATCTTCTTTCTGTGGCATGTGTAAGAAAAAGTTTCTCTTTTGCTCTTGTTAGGCCTACATAACAAAGTCTTCTTTCTTCTTCTAATGAAGCTGGATTGTCCAGTGCTCTATAGCTTGGGAATAGACCTTGTTCCATCCCTACTAAACAAACTACAGGGAACTCCAGGCCTTTGCTGCTGTGCAAGGTCATTAAGGTGATTCGATCAATAGCAGTATCTTTGTTGTCTGCATCACTTGCCAATGCGGCTGAAGCAAGAAAACCTTCTAGATCAGAATCTTCATTTTCTTCTTGGTACTGGAGAGCAGCATTAACTAGTTCTTGAAGGTTGCGGCGGCGTTCTTCAGCTTCATCTGTGGCATTTGCAATTAGCTCGCTTAAATAACCACTTTTCTCAATCACTTGTTGTATTAGTTCAGAAGGTTGGACATCTTGTATAGATTGTTGAAGGTCATTAATTAGTTCGGAGAATATTAGGAGGCCTTTTGCTGACCTACCACCTAATGAAAGGACAGCTTCCTTATCATTAATAACATCCCATAGAGGAATTGCCAATTGATTTGCAGCATCAGTCAATCTTTGAACAGTTGTTTTACCGATACCACGTTTTGGTACGTTTATTACTCTAAGGAGACTAATTGAGTCAGCTGTATTTAGTAGTACGCGAAGATATGCCAATATATCTTTTATTTCTCGTCGATCGTAAAAACGTAAACCACCTACTACAACATAAGGTATACCCCATCTTACTAGAGACTCTTCAATTGCTCTTGATTGTGCATTTGTTCGGTAAAGGACTGCCATATCTTTCCAATGAAGATCTGGATTCGCAGCTTCAAGGAGTCTTAATTTATGAACTACAGCCTCTGCTTCTGCAATTTCGTCGTCACAGCGAATTAGTTTGATCAGGTCACCTTGACCGCGGGTTGCTCTCAAGACTTTCTCGATGCGTTCTTTGTTGTTTGAGATTAAAGAATTTGCGGCTTCAAGGATTGTTGAAGTTGAACGGTAATTCTCTTCTAATTTCACCATTGTGCAGGTAGTTTCATCTGAGGCTTTATCTCCAAAATCTTCTTGGAAGCCCATAAGTATCCTGAAGTCTGCGGCTCGGAAGCTGTAGATGCTTTGGTCGGCGTCGCCAACAACAAATACTGAGCGAGCATCCCAATCTTTGAAGGAACAAGGATCTAGACCGTTTGTAACCAAGAGTTTGATTAATTGGTATTGGGTCTGGTTTGTGTCTTGATATTCATCAACCAAGACATGTCGGAAGCGTTTATGCCAGTAACCGCGCACTGAGTCTTGTTGCGCTAGCAATTTCACTGGCAATAAAAGAAGGTCATCAAAGTCCAAAGCGTTATTTGCGGCTAATGCTTTGCGGTAAAGCTGGTAAGTATGGGCAATGAGCTTTTCACGTTGTCCTTGAGCTTGATCTTCTAATTGTTTAGGGGACAACCCTTGGTTTTTTGCATGGCTTATAGCCCAGCGAACTTTCTTTGGCTCAAAACGTTTGGGATCTAATTGCATCTCCTGAGTAACGATCTCTTTTACAAGACTTTGAGCATCTGACTCGTCGTAAATTGTGAATTGACGTGTCCATTGCAACCCTTCTGTATCTCGAAACTTATCGATGTCGAACCGAAGTAAACGAGCAAAAAGTGCATGAAAGGTCCCAATCCAAAGCTCTTTGGTGACTTTTTGGTAAATTTGGCTGCGTAATTGACTTTGCTCAATAACTGGCAGCGTACTTAATGGTTGCCCAAATTGATTCTCTGAAAGTTTTTGGGCTAACAACAGCTCCAATCTTTCTTTCATTTCAAGGGCCGCCTTGTTAGTAAAGGTCACCGCCAAGATTTCAGCAGGGTCAACACCATGTACCCCTATTAAATGAGCAATTCGGTGAGTTAGGGCACGAGTCTTTCCACTGCCAGCCCCAGCTATGACCAATAAAGGCCCATTGAAGTGTTCAACGGCACGACGTTGGGCCTCGTTAAGGCCTGAGAGAAAACTCATCCACGAAGGCTATATCCTGTTGACCTGGATTTCCGCAAAGTCTGGGATGATTTTTATGTCGTTTTAGCAAAAGGTGCTTCAGATGAAAATATGTTTTTCGGCTGACTGCCAAGATGTCAGTATCAGAATGGGCTAGGAAGAATCATATTCGTGAATACTCCCAGCAAGGGCCTTGCAATAATTACAGTTGCGTATCATTCGCATAAGCCTTTGAGTGACTTGGCAAATGATCTAAATTTGCAGACATGTCAACCTGAGCATTGGTTAATAGTAAATAACAGCCCTCGTAGCGCGGAACCAATAAATCTAGATGTAAAATGCGAATTTTCGATAGTTAATGGAGAAGAAGGATCAGGATTTGGCCAGGGTTGTAATAGAGGTTTAGACCAATTGAATGATCAAGGATGGACTGGTTGGGTCTGGTTATTGAATCCAGATACTATGTTTCTTGAACTAGATACGCTTGAGAAGCTTCAATCTCGCTTGGCATTTTTTGAACCAAAATCTTTAGTTGGAACTGGTGTTATTGGTAAAGATGGGTGTCTGGAGTGTAGTGCTGGGTGGATTGATAAGGGGTTGAGGTTTCGTTCTCGTCGAGTACAAGAAAACTTCACCATGATGAAGTCTTTAAGGGTTGATTGGCTTAGTGGATGCAGTCTTTTATTGAAGCCAGCTGCTCACACCCTGAAACCGCGTTTTGACGAGTCCTTGCCTCTTTATTACGAGGATATGGACCTTTGTTTGAGGCTATCTCGATTAGGCAGCCCGATGTTTTTTTTATCTTCTATTTTGATTGGCCATAGTCGAGGAGAGGGTAGTCATACTTCGCCTGTAAGAAGAAGACGTCTCTCAACTTGTAGTTATGTTCGTTTCCTGCAGCGACATTGTCCATTATGGGTGCAGGTATTGCGTGTATTGCGTCTTATAGGAAGTGCTCTCTTGGGAATGCCCTTCGCTCCTTTTGGAAGTTTGGCTGCAATGCAAGGGTTGGTAGATGCTTTAAGAAGGCCACTCAAGTGATCTCTACACCGCTGGCTTTATTTAATGGAAGCTATCTGGGGCGGAAGCCCACTGGGATTGGTGTAGTAGCACGTTGCCTTATCAACTCTCTTGATTCTGAGCTGGTTCATTTGCTAGATCCTCTTGGGGGGTCGCGTCCAGGAAGTATTCCTATACCAGGGAATTTAATGCCTGAGTTTGGTATCAAGGGCCATTTACGTCGCTTAATTTGGACACAAAAAGTTCTTCCAAGGTTGTTGCGACAAAGAAAGGTCCCATTGTTACTTTCTCCTGTGCCAGAGGCTCCAATATTTAGAGGAGTGCGCTCAGTTGTTTTTGCGCATGATCTAATTCCTCTGCGATACCCTCAACCGACTCCATTACTTGCTTACCATTTGACTTATGTTCCAATTGTTTTACATAGAGCAGTGAAGGTTTTGTGTAATTCTGAAGCAACGGCACGAGAAGTTCATACGCGTTTGGGCTTACCTACTAAGAAACTTTTTACTATTCCACTGGGATTTGATAAACAAAGCATCTCTCCATTGAATTTGAAGAGGAAACCTTTCTTTTTGGTCTTAGGGCGACATGATCCTCATAAGAATATTGTTGGAGTTTTAAAAGCCTTGTCATTGTTATCGGAAACTGAAATAGAAGTTTGGTTTGTTGGCCCTCAGGACAAACGTTACACCCTAAGTTTGAAGAAAATTGCAGATAACTTAGGTGTTTCTAAGAGATGTAGGTGGATCCCTTGGGTTAGTGATAATGAGCGTTTGAGATTGCTAAATACTTGTCAAGCTTTGGTTATTGCAAGTTTTTGGGAGGGATTTGGTCTGCCAGCTCTTGAGGCTATGGCTTGTAACACACCTGTCATTGCTTCAAATGCAGGAGCACTTCCTGAAGTGGTGGCTGATGCAGGATTGTTAGTCAACCCTAAGAATCCAGGAACGATTGCTGATGCCATGAAGCAGATAATTCTTAGTTCTTCTCTAAGGCATAGTCTTGTCACAAGAGGTCAATCTAGGACAGAGATTTATAATTGGGAACGCTCAGCAAGGTTAGTTGAGAGCTTGCTTTATAATCTTTGCCCTTAAGATCTAAACAAACTGATTAATTATAGAATTTGTTTAAAGAAGAAACTTATAGACCCATCTAATTAAATCCCTTGGTTTGTCGAAACCTTAACACTCATACCTAATAAATGATTTGGGTTGCATAAGTCTTCATAAGTACCAGAAGCAGCAACTAGTCCATCTTTAATCTCATAGATTTGATCACATTTTGAAAGCGTGTTTAAACGGTGCGCTATTACAACGGTTGTGCAGCGTCTCCCTACGATTTCTAATGAATTGATAACATCTGTCTCTGTTTTTTCGTCCAATGAACTTGTAGCTTCGTCTAGAACTAGAAATTTCGTTTTTTTATAAAATGCTCTTGCAAGTGCAATTCTTTGCCTTTGACCTCCAGAGAGGTTGAAACCATTCTCTCCAATGCAAGTATAAAGCCCATGAGGCATTTCAGTTATAAGATCGTAAAGTTGTGCTGCAGTTATTGCATCCCATACTTCATCATGATTTATCTCTTCTTCAGATCTACCTAGGGCAATATTTTCAAGAATACTTCCATCTAGAAGATGTATATTTTGAGGGACTTCGGAACAACATCTTTGCCAAGCAGAGATGTCTGAGTTGGCTAGGGGTATTCCATCCAGGAGCATCTGACCTGTCATTGGCTCTAAATGTGCCAGAAGGATGCTTGAGAGAGTTGTTTTTCCACTTCCAGTTGGGCCCATTAATGCAACTCTTGACCCAACTGGGACATTTATCGAGATAGATCGCAGTGCAGCCTGCTCGGCTTCTGGATATCTATAGCCGACTTTATGTAGGGAGATTTCTCTTCTTGGAAAAACACCATCTGGAGATAAGCTATCTGTCTGAACAAAGGCTCTAATTGGAGCAGGTAATTCTAAATATGCCAGTGCTGAATCGACTTCTGGCAAGGCCCCTCTCAACCTTGTTATTGCTTTGAAGAGATCTTGAAGTGGAGGTGTTATTTTGACAGATGCAACTACAAATGTACTGACAAAAGGAATTAATGTGATAGCAAGATCTTCATTACCAGGTTGACCAATTTTTGGGATAAGAGCAGCTGAGAATATAAATGTAATTGCTAAAGGTTCAATTACAAAGCGAGGGACATCAGGCAGAAGCTTGGAAATCCATTCAAAAGACTTTGCAGCTTCACCTGCTTTGACAAATCTTGATTCAAAATATTTTCCAGTATGCGTTAGGTGAATATCACGAATAGAATAAAAAATTTGATTTAATAATGAGTTAGCAAGAACATCAAGTCTTACTCTTTGCTTTGAGGCGTGTCGCAAATATGGAACAACTAAAGAGGATATAATTAAGAAAGCTATCCCAAGCAATGTTAAAAGAGCTATTGCTTTAATTCCTAATGTAAGCCCTAGCGCTATTGAAAGAAATATAAGTACAATTGAACTGGATGCAATAGTAAGTATAGGGGCTATTATTAGATCTGAGACTCTTTGCATATTTGCCATAATTTGTGCTGATATTGCTGAGCTCTTGGCAGTTAAATAGTATTCATAAGGCTGGCCAATAATTCTGCCTAGAATTCGATCCGAAATATCCCTCCAGACTTGGGCAGTTAATCTTTCTTGAAATACTTTCAGAATTAACTTTGTAGTTGAACCTAACCAGCTAAGTAATACGAAAATAAGAACCAACCATAAGGATTGGTCTCCAATTGAACCGCCAAAAACTTTAATGCCTGGTATTGCGTCATTTAGCTTTTGTCCAACTAAGCTCCCTGCTAGGCGAGCTGCAACAGCGACCGTGCCAAGATCTAAAATTCCAGTAAGGGCAGATAGTGGGATAACAGCCATCAGTGACCTGACGCGCCTGCGGGGAATCACCCGAAACAAACGGCTAAGTCGATGAACCGTTTGGCCCTTTAGAAGAGGCACTCCGGAACGCCAAATACTTTTTTTAATTTATTCCTTTAATAGACAATTGGGTTTAAAGAATAGCCAGTCTACCAACCGATCACTTAGTTTTTCCTGTTCGGTTAATGTAATTAGCCTTTCTTAGAGTTATTTTTGCTTGATAATAACTTCCGATTTTCTGATTAATAAATTCAAGTTTATATTTCTGTGTAATTACTTAAGTACAGTGTTTTTTGTTTTTTGAGGCTTACTGGGTTGATAAGTGAACATAATTATTAAAGAGCGACCTGGCTATATTAAGGAGTCTTCCTTCCTTTCAATCTCTACGATAACCATGAAGTGACTCTTGCGCATGACTTCTATTTCCCTTTTGGGGGAAGCCTTTTTATTAGTTAATTAGTTTGACTCTTCGCGATGTTTCAAGAGGTCTGAAAGGCTTTTCTCAAGAAGTCTCAACTCGTTGTGATTCTTTAGTGTGGACTCGATTTTTTTTGGGTTCAAATGTAACTTCTTTCCCATAGATATAAGCTCTTTGCGGAGCCTGTCTCTATATGCAGTGAGTTCATTGATGGAATCAGTTAGTTCTTCAAGTGTTGGTTTAGGCATTGATCTAAGCAATTCAAAGAAGACTAGCGCCCAATCTTTTTAGACTCCTAAAGTAAGCGTATTGGTTGGGATCTTAGGCAGGAGACTACCTTAATTAATGAGAATACATTGCATCAAAAGGGTTGTGATGAAAGCGTTTTGCCTAATAGATTCCTTTTGAGCTGATCAGTTCAGTTACGAACCGTTTCGGAGTACTTGTTGTTTTCGCTTCCTTATAGAGCCTAGGCGTAGGTTGGCAGTTGGTGTCTTCCCTTACGGATTAGAAGCACTGTTAGCTGTTCAGGTCTGTCCTAAGTCCCAATGCTTGACGCATTTTCCCGTGCTGTAGTTAGTGCTGATGCCAAAGGTGCTCCAATTGGGAGTAGTGATCTGAAAGCACTTCGTAAGTATGTCGCTGAGTCAAACAAGCGGATAGACGCAACACTGGCAATTACTCAAAATGTTTCTTGTATAGCTGCAGATGCTGTGGCAGGGATGGTTTGTGAAAATACTGGTATGACTCAGCCTGGGGGCAATTGTTACCCAACTCGAAGAATGGCTGCTTGTTTGCGAGATGGTGAAATTATCCTCAGATACATAAGTTATGCCCTTTTAGCAGGAGACCCTTCCGTACTTGATGATAGATGTCTAAATGGCTTGAAAGAAACCTATACAGCACTAGGTGTTCCAATTGAGAATGCAATTAGGGCAGTAGAAATCATGAAAGTGGCCACAGTTGCAATAATGACGGAGACTAATTCTGGAAGGAAAATGTTCGAAGGTATTAATTCAGGTTCAGGTGCACAGTGCAAGGACATTGCAGCTGAAGCTGCCTCTTATTTTGATCGAGTGATCAACGCAATAAAATGAATTATGTGATTAGTCACATCGACAAGTTAAAAATCCTTAATTAGGGAAGACCAACATGAAATCCGCCGTTACAACCGTTGTTTCAGCTGCAGATGCAGCGGGCCGTTTCCCAAGCATTAGTGATTTTGAGGCCGTTAAAGGTTCATTTGATAGAGCTAAAGCTCGAATGGAGGCTGCTGAAAAGCTCGCTGCAGGTATAGATAAAGTTACAGAAGATGCTGTAGATGCTGTTTATAGCAAAGGTTCTTATGACCAGGCAAATAAGGATAAATGTGCTCGTGACATTCATCATTATTTAAGGCTGATTAATTATTGCTTAGTTACAGGTGGCACCGGCCCTCTTGATGAGTGGGGTATTGCTGGAATGAGGGAAGTTATCAGGGCTCACTTACTTCCTACTGCTGCATATATTGAGGCTTTTACTCATATTCGTGACCGTGTATGCATACCTAGAGATATGGACCCACAGGCTGCTGCTGAATTCAAGGGCCTTCTTGATTATCTAATTAATGCCCTCGCTTAGCCTTGTAAGTCAACTTGCTACTCCCTGATTGAATTATTAGATAGATTTTTTCTCTGAAGAAAAGTTTTAGGCCCTTGATTGGGATTATTCCTTGTATTAACTCAACCTTAGCTTCGCCCTGGAAAGGTTTTTATTCATGGAACTCAGTAAATCAAAAAACAATAGAAAAAGTCTTAATGAAGTATTTGAGGATTTTACTCACCCTAACCCTAATATTAATGAGGAAGCCTATTTGAGTATGGCTAGAGATTGGCCAGAGGAGTCCAGGCCTAAGCTGATTAAGAATTTAAATGATAAAGATTTGGTTGTTAGACGTAAATCAGTGAAAGCCTTAGGATACTTTGGACATGCTATATTGCTCCCGCTAGCAAGCTTATTTATCGAAACTAAAGATAGAGTTTTACGCACAAGTTGTTTAAAGGTTTTTGTGAAGATTGCTGCAAATAATAGTGAGCAGCCATTCCCAGAAGAAGTAATGAGAGTGGTTCAATTGGCGATTAAAGAAGAGAATCCAGAAGTGATTCTTACGGGAATAGCAATACTCAGGCAGCTTAACAATCAAGGATTGCCTTTGCTTATTAAATTATCTAGAGATGAGAATATTCTTAAAGCTACAGCCTCTATTACTGCCTTGGGTGAAATTCAAGATCCCTTGGCAGAGTCTTGTCTTAGAGAGCTGTTGGAGGTAAATACGTTAGACAAGACCTTGGTTGGAAGTATTCATGATGCACTAAGTGCAAACTCAAGAATTCAATCTTACAAATAGTTATTGTGTTGCTATTTGTAATTAACTATTGGTTATTTGTTTAATTGCTAAGTGTAATACCCTCAACACCTTTGGGTCTTGTTCTGTCAAGATTATAGAGCGCATTGTTTCGACTGAAGTAGTGGCTTTGCGTTTCATTAAAGAAAGCGCTGCATTTATGCGAACACTGGAACTAGAGTCAAATAATCTTGCCCTTAATAAAGGCTCTGCTGAGCTTAAATCATTGATATTGCCAAGCAATGTTGTTGCTGAAGCTCTGACTTCGCTAGCAGGATCACTTAATGAGGCAATTAAAATATCCTGTGCCATTTGGTCTCCTAAGGATTGAATTTGATCTCCAAGTGCTGCAATTGCGGCAGCTCTGATTTGTGAGTGCTTTGATTGGGCTGCTTCGCGAATTGCTTCTGGTGCTTCATCGCCTATAAATGCCAGTCCCCATGTGGCTAGACCACATTGCATAGCTGTGCTATTTGGATCAATTAGAACTTTCAATAAAAGCTCAACAGCTAATTCTCCAAAAATTGCCATTGCACCTACTGATGACCCTTGAACTACAGGGTCTGGGTCATTGACGAGTGCTTTTAGAAGATCTGGTAAGGCGGAAGGATCACCTACTAATTTTAGGGTTTTTGCAGCTGCACGCCTTACAGTGACACTTGGATGATTTATTAGAGCCTTCCGGAGTGAGGGGGTGGCTGCTTTCCCTACTTTCCCCAAGCTTTTTGCAAATGTCCTTCTAAGCAGACCTCTGGTATCTCCAAGGCCTGCAATCATAAGCTGGATACTTACCTTGTCCGCATTAAGTATTTCCCCCTTTCGAAGCTGGGTTGATAATTCTTCAGCCAATTTGGCAGCTTCATCTTTATTCAGTTTTAAGTCACCACTTTCTTTTTGCAATTAACTTCCAAAAAGGCATTCTTATTGTCTATGAAGAGAATAGGTTTTGTACATGAATTTTCATTAATGGTAAACATAAAATCATTGAACTACTTTACTTGAGATTTTTATTATATGAATATTAATCATTAGGTTCCACTTGATGAAATGATTTTTATGCTAGACCATAAATTATGAATCTAATTAGTTGGCTATTAATGAAGTGAAAGTTAGCCCTTTTGATAACCTTCCATTGCTAAGTAAGGAAGATGCTCTTGCCATATTGGCGAAGCCTATAAGTGAACTTGAGCTTGCAAGTGATTACTATAAGGCTGTTTTTCACTTGCAGAAATACCCAGGAGTTGATACTGAGAAAGTGCTTTTAGCCTTGATCGAATCTGATATCGATGAACAGCCTGTTGCGATTGCCAGGAGAAAGGCTGTAGAAGGCTTGGCTCGCCTGAGATGCCATGCTTCAATTCCAGCTATTGGCAGATGCCTGAAAAGCTCTGACCCGTATCTCGTGGAAATTGCTGCATGGGCATTGAAAGAGCTGGATTGTAAAGACAGGGATTTAATTAATGAGATTGCTTCTTTGTTGGATGACCCCATACAAAATAGGCGTGTTTTGATTCAGTCTTTGACTGGACTAGGTGCGGTCTCTGAAGTTCCAAGAATCAAAGTCTTTGTAGAAGATAAAAATGTTTCTCCTGGTGTTCGCGGAGCCTCGATTGCTGCAATCTCTAAATTGTGTGGAGAAAGGACTCGTCTTAAACAGCTTGAAGAATATCTTGCATTGCCAAGTCAAAATGATAGACAATGTGCTGTACAAGATGTAATAGATGCGGGTGATATCTCTTTACTGCCCTCAGTTTTGCAGGCTCCTGTTGCGCCTTCATTCCGCTTGCGTGCTATATATTCTCTTTGGCCTACAAACGTAGTGAAGTATAAAGAATTGAACTTATTTTCTCTTCTTGACTCACTGATACTTGATAGCCCTGATGATATAGAGGTTTTACATTCTTATTCTAATGCACCTAGTAATGAATTCTTGGTTGAGGAATTATTCTGTACTGACTTTAGTCGCTGTTATCTTGCATTAAAGACTCTAAAAAGTTTAGATTTTCTTAGTGTGTTGCCACTAATACTACAGAATTTAGATAGATTCCAAAAGGATTATGGTGCTATCTACTTCTTAATCATCCTTTTCAGGGAGCTAGCTGAATGGCCGTGTGAGGGATCCGATAGGATAGAGAATTTTCTGTTTTCTGCCCTAAATAACAACTGGCCTCAGTATATGAAGTTTAGGCCGGCAGCAATTATTACTTTGATGAAATTTAGCCCTGATAAGTGTCGTAGATATATAGAACAATGGTTAGATGAAAACCAAACTTTATTTTGGGCAAGTCGTTATGCAACGCTAATGAGTGTTAGTCAAAAGTTTCATTGTAAAGGATGGGATTTTTTAATGCCATTGGTAATGAAATCTAAAGATGATGTACATAGATTTGTGAGATTAAAGGCTAATAATCTTATAAATGAATTTTAAGTAATTAGCAATCTCTTAAGAGAAAAGATGCCTTGTAATATGTGGGTATAGAGCGTAGAAGCATTATTTTAAATAAGCCAATACTTATTAATATCATCTTCAAGACTTAGGATTCTTTTGAATTTTAATGGACCGTTATCTGAGCCCCAGATCTTTTGATTTGTCTCAAGACTAAAACCTTGATCAAGGCTTTCCCATCTGGATTGATTGAATTCAACTCTGCTTACTAGGTATGTAACTTTGCCTGCTCTATTTATTAAACAGCTTTTACCAGGACTTACCTCACCTATATAATTATGAGGCCTTACTTCTTTGAAATACATGTCACACCCATTTCTCCTTTGAATATTTTTGCCTGTTATATTTTTTATTAGTGCCGAATTAAAACCAGCCCCTGCAACTCTTTCAGGATTCTTGAGCTGATAGTTTTCCATCACAAATGATTCGCCTGAAAGAAATAGCTTATGTACACTTTGGCGGTAAGGTGACCAGGGCGCATAGTCATAGCTTTGTTCTGAATAGAAGCCTGGACCATCGAAAATGTTCCAGGGTATTGGCCTGAAGAAGATATTTATATGAGCAAATCGATTTGGATCTTTTTGAGCTTGCGCTTGGTTGCTATATTTGCTGGCGATGGTCTTGGCAAATTTTAGGAGTGAAATAGAATTCATATAATGACAGATGATTTAAAAATTATTTTGAACTTAATATTCTTAGCTCTGAAGCAAAAGAGGTTTGTATTATCCCGCTCCCTTTAGATGTACGCACTACCGAGGATCTGCACCTGACATTTTCAGAGATAAACCAAATTCTTTCATCTGCTATTGCCTTTTCATAGTTGGTTGTGAGGGTAAATGTACCATCATCAAGAATTCGATAACTTGATACTGCCTGAATTTCCTCGGCATACCCCAAACTCCTTAACATCCTCCCACTCTCTTTTGATTCTGGTATAGGGATTAATATAGAAGATCCTGTTGTCGCTCCAGTAGTTTGATCTGGGCTCCAATCACTATCAGTATTCCAATCTATTCTGAATGGTGAGCCAACTAAAGTCTTTGATTCTTTGTTAGAGATTAAGGTATTTACAACGTCTGGATGGTTAATTGATAACAACTTGATGTTGACGAAACTAACTATATTTTCAAATTGTTGGAAGGCAACAGAATGGCTAGTTCTCATTGATCTCCACTCACCTTCACTTTGAGCAATAAACTGCTCAATTCCCATCAATATTTTCGGTGGAGGATTCATTGTTAAGCTCTAATTCATTATCATTGGCTTTTTGTATCATCCTAACCATAGAATCTACCATCATCGACATTGCTGTAGGGATTTTCTTTCCTGAAGGTGTATTAGAGGACTGATCTCCTGGCCTTTCATTTGAAGTGGGGCGGAGTATAGACATGGATAGGATTGAGATGGTTGGTGAGAGTGATGAATTTATGAATATGAATTACTAGTCTTCATTGGATCATGATTAGACTTAGAGACTATTTAGCATGAAGAAGACCTTTGATGACAGATGATTCCTTTTCAATAACCCTTATTATATTTATTAGTGATTTGAATCCGGTTTAGATTTCATAGCTTGTAATGCCTGCACATGCGTAGGAATTTTGATTTCATCTTTAATACCTTTGGCTAGACTACTGATGAGCTGACTGGTGCCACTAGGGGCATCCTGCTTGCTGATTCTTTGATGAATAGCATTATCACTCGTAGCAAAACTTCTGGTTAATGAGGCTGTATTGTTGAAACTTGATGTCCTTATACCACTTGGAGAATTCCAGCAACGTTGAAATGGCACTGTATCTTCACCAAATATGTTGAAATATTCATTAGAGTCAATTAATGAATCAACTTGATAATCAAAACCCTCTTTCCACATGAGTTCAATATTGTTAATAACTTCCATTTGACTTAAAGGCGGTCGCCCTAGCAGGTGCTTGAAATTAAGTTCAATGCAGCGCTGTTGAGTAACTCTTTGAAAATAGTGATGACGATAAAATGACGATTTTGCAAGTTTCCTAATGAACTCCCGTATCGAAATATCTCCATTACGTAATCTTCTTTCAAGATCTACCGGCCTCTCACTTTCCATGGCATGAAAGTTGCCATAGACTTGTTTATATGAGGCTTTTATTGCAATTTCAAGAGCCTGATCATCATGTGGTGAATGCTTATCGAAGGTAAAACGATCTATCGCACTCCCTAGGTATATGTTATCAATAGGAATATTGAGTAACTTGTATCTTTCAAGTTTAAAGGCTTTTCTTATCTGCTTGCTGATTTGATCATTATTAATATTCCTCTTTGTAAAGGAGTTAATTGAGAAGACTTCAGGCTGGCCCGGCATGCAACCAGCTTTTGAGCAGAGGATGTAGCTCATGGAAGGGCTTCCTGCCACCCTGGACTTCCCATAGCTAATAATTGACTGGGAAATGCTTTCTGCTCCAAAGCCAAGTGCATCAGTTGGAATAGAATTCATATTCTTTAGGGCTGTTAGTTTCAGGAGTAAAAGATGAGAATGGGAAACTTGTATTGATTTAAATAGATGAATTAATTAGCAAAAGCATTTTAACGCTCTCAAGTGATTGTTGAGCTTGTTTCAATTAATTTGTCATTTAACAGGATTTTGAGCAATTTTCTTCTAGGGAGTTCCCCCTCTCATAAAAAGTTGAGGTTAATTTATAGATTGGGCTAGCGGTCCGTAAACTGGAGAAGTGCGCAAGTATCCATGTTGTTATAGATAGAAGCCCCATGTGATTTCTTCTCCTATTCCATGGCAATTAGCTTGAACTAAATTTGCCAAGTTAGGATTAACTCCTGACTTTATGAGTGGTTGAATCACTTTGTTTGCATTCTCTTGTTGCCCTAACTGCCTGCACTGCTAAAAAGTTAAACTTTTCTTTTGTAATTCGTATGTATTGCTATCGCATGCGAGCATTAGATTACATGCCTCTTTGAATCGATTTAATGTTTCTTCTCATAGAAGTAAGTTTTCCGCTCTAGGGTTGATATGAAATGCTTTTCTTCGCATTCAAATATTACTTTTGAACAGTTTTTTTGTTTTTAAGCCAGAGGATTGGCTGCCTTCCATTTCTGCTTGCTGTGGTAATAATCTCAATCTTAAGAATTCAAGTGTTTAGCCTTTAGCAAGGTAGTGATTAAATTATTAACTTGTCAGATAAGCCTATCTAATGAATTGGTCCAATAAGTTTTAAGATTGGTCTTGCAAGAGCCTAGCCTGTGAGAGTCTAGTTATCTAGATCAGCCAATATAAGAGTTTGCATTTTTGTATTTGTATCTTGCCTGAACTGGTTGATATTTACCTTCTTTAGCACAAGTATTGCAAGCAACATAATGAATGACTCTAAAATAAATACAAATGAAAAGGCTATTAGAGGATTGTCTGAACTGCTAATTAAACGTCCTAAATCTAGTAATCCTCCTCCAAATACTTTCCCCATTGCTCTAGATAGAGCCTGAGCAAGTCCCCAAACCCCTACAAAGGTACCTGCAAGTTCAGGCAGAGTTAAATCAAGCATTAAAGATAGCGCGCTATTGGTTGCCACCCCAGCCGCAAGACCAAAGAAAATCATAACCATATACAGCCCATTGGCATTTCTTGTTAGACCAGTAACTATAAGGAGCATTAGTGAGATTATTATCATCCAACAACCAATGCGAGCAGTTGAAAGTTTCCCGATCTTAGGAGTAACCCAAAGCCCACCAATAAGAAGTCCTGCTAATGTACCTGAACCCCAATATGCGTTTAAAAGGGTTGTTTTAGAGATTGGTAGATTGAATACCTCTGCGCCATAACTTTCCAGGATTGGGTCTTGAAGAAATAATCCAAGTGTATATAGGATGAGAAAGGTAAAAAAGATAATTATTTGAGGGCTAGATGTAATCATTGACCATGATTGCTTTATTCCAACTTCTTTTTGAGTCGCTACTACGTTATGTCTACTATTAGGGCTCTTTGGCTCAATACCCCAGCAGGCAATAACGGATAGTGTTAACACAATGCCTGCCACCCAAATCATAAATCTCTTTAATGCAGGTTCAAGTAAGGTTGGATCTGTTACGCCATCAAGCCCTTTTGTTGTAGTTGATATTGCAATGGCTCCAACTACGATTCCAATAGTTAACATGCACCAAATAATCCCAACAGTTTTTGGTCTTTCCTTTTCAGTTGTTAGATCAATTACAAGTGCAAGATATGGTGTGGTAGCCATTGAGACTGCCAGACCGTAAAGAGCAAATAGCCCACAAAGTGCAAATGAACAAATTGTTATTGGGAGCCAGTCACCTTGTCTTAAGGCTTTTTCAGTAATGAATATTAGAGGAATTGACATTACAGACATTAGGCAAAAACCTGCTGTACCAAGCCATATGTAGGGAGTTCTCTTTTGTCCTCGAATTGGCCAACTATCGGAAACGTTGCCAAAAAGCACTCTTGATGGTGCCATTAATTGCTCGAAAGCAAGCCCTCCACCGACCAAAATGGCAGGGAAGGCAAGCTCGGAAATCATGACTCGATTGAGCATTCCTGCAAAAATGACAGCAAGGCAACCCATGCAACCTTGAAATAAACTCAACCTTGCTAGGCGGAGAGGAGTCAATTGTTTAGAAGGCTGCGCCTGTTCTTGATTGTTTAAGCTCATTTGGAAGATTGGATGGTGTCAGTTTCGTCTTGTTCTTCTTAAAGAGATGGACAGTTAGAGGGCATCGATACCATCGGTAAGATTACATCTATTAGAAGATTAATTCTGGCATTTAGTAAGAGAATTGTATTTTTTGATAAGTTGTTAGCTCACCTCTTAAATGAGGTTGGCTAATTAATCAAAAGAGAACCTTTTTTAAACTAAGTTTAAGAGACGAATTCGAAACTTTGCTACTTCTTCTGCTTGGAGAGGAGACTCTTTTAGAAAAGGATGATTTTTTAATATTTCAAATACAAGCCTCATCTTTTCACTTTGATTAGTTGCTTTATCTTCTTTCTCTATCTTCAGATTTTTCCAGGCAGCGTCAAAAGCCATCCCAAAACTATCAGCATTATTAAAAACTCGCTCATTATCCTGACTTGTAGGAGGGAAAGACAAAGCTAATGACCTTTCTATTGGTTCAGACTTAAAGACTTTACCTCTATATCTGCTAATGCAAGTTCTCTTTAAGCTTTAAATATGGCTTTGGCCTTTCTTCTGTGTTTTAAAAGGCCTAGGAATGCTTCACTGAAAGTCTCTCTGGTTCTTGTGACTTTTAGGGGTCAGTCCAGTATTTGCAGTCTGAGAAAGCCTTAATATTTGATTGTCTTAAGACAAGAACTCTTTGCCTTTTTCATTTGAATAAACTTTTGTAAGTCTTCTATTTGAAACAATTAATCATTGTGTTTGGAGGCCAGGTTTACTTAGATATTGTTTCTATAAGCTCTGTGACTAAGCACTAAATATTCTAGACCCAATTAATTTCCTTAAATTCTCGACTCTTCATCTTATAGAGTTAGGCAAGTGATATCTTCTTTCGTAAAAGGCCTTCGTTGAATGTCAATTATTAAATCAGTTGGATTAATACGGGAAATGTAATCTTTTAACTCCAATTCTGACTCTACAGTTGGCCCTTTAAATGAAGACATTAAATAACCTGATTTTAAAGGTAGGACTTGACCATTAGTTATTAGAATATTTTTGTGAGAAGAGCTTATCGATTCATTCATTTTCAGACTATCTTTAATAGTATGGTTTACATGCATACGTTTTCCAAGGTGCTTAGAAATAGTTGCTTCTTGATGCCATTTCTGCTTGTCTGAACTGAAATTGGAGAAGATATTGATTTTATGAAGGTCACCTTTGTATTTGTTTTTTATGCATGTTGATTCAAGGAAAGAAGCAAGTAGATTTTCTATCCCATCTTCAATCCCTATACTTATTAATGTTAATTCAGATTGTTTGGAAAGATATGGCTGCAAAATCCGATCCATTGCTGTTATGCCTGAGGGCTTTGGTTCGGGCGCAGCATTAGTTCTCTTAACAAGAGTGTCATTGATGATTAACTCGTCAATACCTGTAGCCATATAAGTAACTAAGGCATCATATTCTGTTCTGATCATTGATTGGCCATTTATATTAAAAGAAGTATTGAGAATGACTGGCGACCGTGAATATTTTATTTGTAGTTGATTGAGTACTTGACTTATAAATGGGTCAGAAAATTTGTTAACAGTTTGAAGCCTTGCAGTTGAATCAACATGAATTATTCCTGCAATCTCATCAGGACTTTTTGGCCTGACAGGATATACTACTGTCATAAAAGGTTCTGGCCTGTTAGTTTCAAATATTTTATCCATATATGTATCAAGAATAATAGGAGCAAAAGGTCTCCAACCTTCTCTATATTTAATTCTTGAATTTACTCGATCTCGCATTTCTTCTGAAGGGAGAGCAAATATAGATCTGAAACCCAAAGCCCTGTCTCCTACTTCTTGTTTGCTTCTGCAAACAGCTATAATCTTTGATCTATGTAATGAATCTGCTATATAATCAGCAGCATTAATAAGCTTTTCTGAAGTTAATGGTAGATTGTATTCATTGATCAGTGAATCAATATCCTTGGGACTTGCTTTGCAATCATAGCCATAGTTGGCTTTGATCCACTTTGAACCTTTGGTTTTTATAGAGCCTGCTTTTCGGGCACCAAAGTGAGCCGCCCCATAAGCTATCCCAGCGTCTGTTGATGCTGGTTGGACAAAAATATCTGAATATAGACCTGAAAATAATATTTTTCCATTAGCTACACTATTCATTGCCACTCCACCCGCAAGGCAGAGCTTATTGGAATAGGGAATTTCTGGGTGGAATTTTCTTAGATCTCTGAGGGCTCTAATTAAATCTTCTTCAAGGTATACTTGTAGTGATGCTGCTATATCTGCTTGTTGTTGAGAGAAGCCATTGGCTAATGAATAGCCTGGGCCAAATCTTTCTGAAAGGAATTCTAAAGAAGAGAAATGGGCTTCAGGGAATAACTGATTATTCTTATTGAATAAGGCTCTAAACTCTTCTGCATATATAGGTTTCCCATAACTACTTAGACCCATGATCTTGCCACAGTGGGTATTAGAATTGCCTTTGCTATAGCCTAAATAAGAGGTTACAAATCCATAGAGGTGACCATATGAAAATTGTGACCTTGGAACTCTTAAAAACTCTTTAATCCCTTCTTTTGAATTTATATCTCCAAAAAAAACTGATATAGATTGTTCCTCTCCAGCGCCATCAATAACTAATATATGTGCATTTTCATAACCACTGGCATAGAACACAGATTCAGCGTGAACAGCGTGATGGTATAAAGTATGCTTATTCTTTATTTTAAAGATTTTGTTTAGGTAATTCTCAAAATCTTTTGTGCTAGATACTCCTAGTTTGTGAAAGTTGTACTCCTCAGGAAGATCAAGCAGGTTTGTACATTCTATTGGCCATGTTATTGAATCAAATTCCTCAAACCCGTCTCTCTTTAATTGTTCTAATGATTGAAAAGGGTAGAGGTATTCTTCTTTGCGCCCGGTGAATTTTGTTTCTTCGTATATAGCTACAGGTTCCCCATTAGAATTTACGACAGCAAATCCAACATCATGAAATACATTTATTCCAAGATGGAGAGACACTTAATCATAAGGCATTTATCACTGATAATCTAGCATGCCATTAATGTCTATTGATCTTTCCTGAGGAAGGCTTGTGAGGATTACTCCATTTATCTTCCCAGGTTGATTTAGGGATGCTTACCTGTCTTAATAATTGACTCTCTAACTTGCCATGAGATTGCTTAAGTGAATCTTTGCTTTTGGAATTTATTGTTTGTATACATCTGTGTCTGACGAGAAGTAAGAATATCTAAAGCTAGAATTTTTCTTCATAGGTATTAAATTTTTTTTGATTTTTACTTAATTTATATTCATTAAATAAAATGATTTGAGCTTCTGTTTTCTGGCTCTCTATCAAAATATCCCTTTGAATCCCTTTTGTCTTAAGGAAAGAACCTGTATTTGGCTTTGATTAGTTGAAGGTTCTGGCCCCCTTCATAGGCTTGCTCTCCCTTGTGTAGCTATTTAGAGGTGCCAGGACCCAGATTTGAACTGGGGACACGGCGATTTTCAGTCGCCTGCTCTACCAACTGAGCTATCCCGGCTTGAGTGAATGTGCTCTATACAATCTTAGATCACGGTGTGAGGCAGCACCTTTTCTTCTTTCTTCTACTCCTTGCTTGAGCTCTATAAGGAAAGTCTCTCTCAATGAATCGACTTTAAATTTGGAGCTTCTTCTGCCTTCTCTTTTGCTTAGGTTTTTAATCAGTCCTAGGAATGGCCTTTAGCATTGAAACCAGGGTCCTATGGGCATCTTCACTGTCAGTAAGTTTGTGTGAAAAACGGATTTGGATTAATTCACCATCTACTGCAAGCTTCATTGCTATAGGAGTGACCTCGATCATTTTTGCGCTATTGGCTTGTTTGACCTCTCCATAGTGCTTGGCATAGGCCAAGACTGCATCTTGATGATCGGCATTCATATGCTTACAGATCCTGGCACTAACAACAGCTGTAATTTGTTCAGGAGCCATAGGAAATAAGCTTTAAACCTAAAAAAATAATAACTTTGACTGGAGATGGATTGAATTAGAGAATTAGTTGGGACTATGCCAAATAGCTAAACCTAATTTGATTGCATTGAATCTCATGCAATCTTACAGTAGAAGTGACTTGCTAATAAAGGTGATTGGTTGTAACTTTGGGGCAAAATTTTAATGAAATAGAATGGTTCCTTTTTTAATAGCTAAAGAGTATTTTATTTGTAATTGATTGCCTGGCAAGGAGAGCAACCCCTAAAGCAGGTGGGTTGGAACAACTATGAATTGGTATGCGTAAAGTCCTTTCTCTTAATCTTCTGAATTGTGGATTCCGAGCGGCTCCTCCTAGCGTTATAACTCGCCTTGGTTTTGGTACTCCAATGGCTTGTAATGCTTCCCATCCTTGGGCTTCTATTCTCGCAAGACCTTCAAATAACCCATGAAGGTAGAGAGAGTCACTTATTGGCCTAGGTTCAAGAATGGGTTCAAGATAAGGGTCTTCTATTGGAAAACGTTCTCCTTTGAAAGGCAACGGTCTAAGCATTAGCCCGCTATTTAACTCTGGATTAATTTGTCTGCTGAGCTCTTTTATCTCTTTAGGGCTGAAGAATTTCCTTATTACAGCTCCTCCAGCGTTAGAAGCTCCACCGCATAGCCATTTCCCTCCCACTCTATGATTTGTAATTCCTATGCCTGTTAGAGGTTGTTCTACAAAACATTTCAGAACAATAGTGCTTCCTAATACTGTTATGCCATCTTCTGGTTTGGGATTGGCAGCCAGAACAGCGGCATTTGAATCAGTGGTTCCAGAAATCACTATGAGTTCTTCTGGAAGTTCAAGAACTTTGCATATTTTTACATCTAGCTTGCCTAATATATTGCCACTGTTGATTATCGAAGGCAGAGATTCTTTCCATGGCAGGTTAGCAAATCTTTGAGGCCAAGATTGCTTGATTAAGTTCCATCCCAGGCGAATATTGTTACCTTCTTCTCCCCATTGCCAATTATTAAGGAACCAACCACACAACCAATCTGCCTGATGCCTTATCAGAATATTAGGACCATGTTGATCAATAAGGCGTAGTGTTCTTGCGAGACTACTATTTATACTGGAGGCTATACCACCTTCTGGAATAAGTTCAGCTAGAAATTGTTTTTGTTCTGGGCAGCTAATGTTGTATGGTAAGGCTAAGCTAATTGGCCTTCCTTTTTTGTCACAGGCAAGTAATGTGCCAGAAGTCCCGTCAACGGAAAGGGCTTTAATCTTTTGCTTGAGTTTTTTAGGAATATCCCCTATAAGTGATGAACAACAGGATTGCCAGTCTTCAGGGAATTGAACACCATTGCAATACTCTTCTTTGGATTGATGTATTAACTCTGCATCCGCATTGATTAGTGCTATTTGAACTCCACTTGTCCCTAAATCTATTCCTAGAAATAAAGAAGATGAATCCATTCTTAATCAGTTATTTTTGACCTATGTGCTCAACCTTTTAGATAACTCTTTAAGCTCTGATGCTGCTCTGGTTACATCTTCCCATGGAAGATTTAAATCAGGTCGACCAAAATGACCATATGCAGCGGTATCTCTATAGAAGCGCCCTTCATTCTTTTGAGGGAGATTCTGGAGATTGAATTTCTCTATGATTGCTCCTGGACGAAGATCAAAATAATTTTCAACGAGGGAAGTTAGATCCAAATTGGATGTTTGCTCACTCCCAAAGGCTTCTATTAAGATTGATACGGGCTTTGCAATACCAATCGCATAGCTTAATTGGACTTCAACTCGTTTTGCTAGGCCAGCTGCAACAAGAGATTTGGCTACAAACCTTGCAGCATAGGCTGCTGAACGATCTACTTTTGTTGGGTCTTTCCCAGAAAAGGCTCCACCGCCATGCCGGGCATATCCTCCATAAGTATCGACGATAATTTTTCTACCAGTCAGACCAGCATCACCTTGCGGACCTCCCACAACAAACTTGCCTGTGGGATTTACAAGAAATCGGGTATTTTGATGATTGGGTTTGAGTGAAAGGTCTGCTGTAGAAGGAATGACAACGTGTTCCCATAGATCTTTCTTTATTTTTTCCCTGATGCCTTCTTCGCTAAAAATGCCTTCAACTTCTGAGGTGTGTTGAGTTGAAATCAAGATTGTACTTATAGCAATTGGAATATTCTTTTCATATACAACACTTACTTGAGTTTTCCCATCTGGCAATAAATAGTCCAAGGTCCCGTTATGACGTACTAGTGCAAGCCTTCTTGATAGTCGGTGGGCAAGGCTGATAGGTAGAGGCATCAGCTCAGGGGTTTCATCGCAGGCATATCCGAACATGATGCCTTGATCTCCTGCCCCAACTTTGTCTAGGGGGTCCCCTGAGTGGTCATCTGCTTCATTAACCCCTTGTGCAATATCAGGTGATTGTTGATCGAGGGCAACTAGAACTGCACAGCTATTGGCATCAAATCCACCTGCTCTAGCATCTTTATAGCCAATTTCACTAATTACATTTCTCACTAACTTAATGAAATCCACATGAGCTTTTGAAGTGATTTCGCCTGTAATTAGACATAGACCTGTATTGACGACAGTTTCACAGGCCACTCTGCTGGTTGGGTCCTCAGCAAGAAGGGCATCTAGAACTGCGTCGCTTACTTGATCGCAAATCTTGTCTGGATGTCCTTCAGTAACTGATTCTGAAGTAAAGACGTAACTACTCATAGGGACCTTTAATCCTTAGGAAGTTTAGGTTTTGCCTCAACCCTTAGATCGTCCCAGTGATAGATCAGGTGTTGATGGGCGGATAGCTGAGGTGATTGAGTCCAGCCTGCTACATAGCCTAGGGTTATTCCTACTCCTGCTTGTCTAGCCATCTGTAAATCTGAGTCGGCATCTCCAATCAGGGCACAATCAATTGGTAGTACCCCTAGAAGATTGCATAGCTTTTTGACTGCGTCAGCGCTTGGTTTGGTTGGTTGATTATCTGCACTCCAGAATGTTAAGAAGGCTTCTTCTAAATTATTGGTTTTCAAGAAATTCCTAATGCCACAAGTAGTGTCATTGCTTATAAGAGCACAGAAAACATTGGCTTTTTGAAGGTCCTTTAGAAGCCTTTGAACCCCTGGGAGAAGTGTTTGCTTTTTGTTCTTGTCTGGACGTTGAGTAGTTAAAAGATCAACTCTATTGAAGACTTCATTAGCCATATCAAAGGCCTTTGGCCATTCTGCTCCTAGTAGACAGAAGATAGTTGCAGTTGAAATTAGATTTTGAGAGCGAGAGGCAACTGCAAGAGTTCCACTGGGGTGGATGCCATGCTCAGTAAGTCCATATGCAGAAGTAAGTAAGCGTTCTATTGACTTAACTTTCTGGTGCTTTGCATAATTGCGCCTAAAAATGTGCTTTGATTCTTCAATCCTTAAATTTGCAATGGCCAAAAGATGATCTTCGCTATTCGAAAGGGTGCCGTCCTTATCAAATAGCACCCCTTTTATTGTGCCAATAGGCACTCCTTTTAACAAAAGTTGCGCCATATGGGAATTTAATTATTTCAGGCTGTAATCGCTGTGCTTGCATCCTCTCCTTCTTCTGCCTGTTCAAGCAACATTTGCTTGTAACGTGCAGCCATTTCCTCAGCCTTATCAAATACTTTTTGTGGATCAGTGAGCATGTCACCTGGCTCTGGCTCAAGTGCTTTTGTGGAGAGGGAGATTCGACCTCTTTCAGCATCTAGGTCGATTATCATTACTTTCATTTGGTCATTTACATTTAGCACTGAGTGAGGAGTTTCAATATGCTCATGACTAATCTCGGAAATGTGTAGAAGACCACTTACTCCACCAATATCTATAAAGGCTCCATAGGGTTTAATCCCTCTGACCGTGCCTATAACCACTTCACCTACTTCAAGGCGATTCATTTTTCTTTCAACTAATGCCCTGCGATGACTTAGAACTAGACGATTCCTTTCTTCATCTACTTCTAGGAATTTTAATGGTAAGAAATCGGCGACAAGTTCTTCCTTTGCCTTCCTAGTGCTGATATGAGATCCAGGAATAAATCCTCTTAGACCTTCTACACGAACAAGTGCTCCTCCCCGGTTGGTAGCAAATACTTCTGAATAAATAGTCGCATCTTCTTTCTGAAGCTGCCTAACCCGCTCCCATGCACGTTGATATTCAATGCGGCGAATAGATAGAGAAAGTTGACCATCTTCATTCTCTTCACTCATTATGAAGAATTGCCTTACTTCAGAAGGTTGGAGCACATCGCTTAATCCTTCTACTCGATTGATAGAGACCTCTTGCATAGGCATGAAGGCTGCAGTTTTAGCCCCTATATCAATCATTGCCCCTTTAGATTCAAGTGCAAAGACTGTGCCGTTAACAATGTCTCCTGGTTTGAAGTTGTAGTCGTATTTACTTAGTAATGAAGCAAATTCGTCAAGAGTGAATCCAGCTCCATCAAAATCAGTCTTGCTGACTCTGCTACTTGGATTGTCTGCAGTAGGAACTTCTTCTGGAATGCTTAAATCTTCTTCAGGAATTATTTCATTGGCAGCCTTCGAATTTTCATCTATGGCTTCAGCGCTCTGCTCTTGCTCGGTTTCCTTTACTGAAACAGCTTCCTTAGCAGGCTCTGTGGGAGTTAAAGACATAAGTAGATGACGGGTCTGCCTTTAGTGGCAGTGCGAAAGGTTTCCCAAGAGGCCCGCCGACCTTTCGGAATTATTTAGCCACTCTACAGATCTGCTTAATTCACCTAGCGCACAGAGGCCAGCTCTCCTTTCTTACTTTTGAGGGTTTCTAGGGTTGCAACAAAATCATTAATTCCATGAAAGTGACGATAAACAGAGGCAAAACGCACGTAAGCAACTTCGTTGATTCCCCTAAGTTGATCCAGCACAATTTCACCTATAGCTGAACTGGCTACTTCTTTGATACTGCTTTGTTGCAGTTGAAGCTCGATTTCTTCTACTAACAGCTCAATTCTTTCTGACCTTATAGAGGTCTTTTCACAGGCTCTAGAGATTCCATTTAGCAGTTTGCTGCTGCTAAACGTTTCTCTACTGCCATTTCTTTTTAAAACTGTGATTGGTACAGATTCAACCCTTTCATAGGTAGTAAATCGAAAGTCGCAATTAAGACACTCTCGGCGTCTACGCACACTTCTTCCTGCGTCTGCAGCTCGTGATTCGAGTACACGACTATCGGTGTTTTGGCATGAGGGGCATTGCATGCTTGCCCTATCTACTCAAATGTATTTAAACCAACTTTATACATTGAATGGTCTTCTGAGAAGGGCTTGCTTGATTAATCGTTCTTGAAACCTTATTTTTCGAGCAGCAAATCAGAGAAATTATCTACTCTGCTTCATTTTTCAGATAGGAAACAAGGCATGAAAAACCCCCGCCGAGGCGGGGGTTTAGGACTTGGCTTACCTGTTGTCGAATTTCGGGGGGTCGCGGAAAGCGACTGCGAAAAACAGAGTGACAAGTGCCAATGTGAGGATGAGGACGTAAGAGAAGGCTTCCATCGAGATTCTCGGTAAGGGCTATGAGCTAAGTGGTTGTACTAATTAAGCACGGCCTGGAACACGACGTGTGGATTCGTCTCCAAGTTTTTTGAATAGACCGAATTCCACTTGGTCGCCCATGTCAGGATCAATTCCAGCGAATACATCGCGGTAAAGGGTCCTTGCTGCATGCCACCAGTGTCCAAAGAGGTAGAGCAATCCAAAGCTGGCATGAGCAAACGTGAACCAACTTCTAGGAGAACTCCTGAAAACTCCGTCAGACTTGTAACGATCTCGGTCGAACTTAAAGGCTTCACCTAGTTGTGCTTTACGTGCTAAACGCTTGACGACAACGGGGTCAGTAAAGCTCTTGCCGTTTAGCTCACCACCATAAATGGTTGCTGTTACGCCAGTTTGCTCTACGGAATACTTTGCTTCTGCACGACGGAATGGAATGTCTGCTTTTACATTTCCATCTTTATCTTCAAGGATAACTGGGAAGTTCTCGAAGAAGTTTGGAATTCTTCTGACTTCCAAATCAGTCCCGTCTTTATCAGTGAAAGCAATGTGACCTTGCCAGCCAGTTGGGAGACCATCGCCATTGACCATGGCACCAACTCTGAAAAGGCCTCCCTTCGCAGGGCTATTGCCTACATAGTCATAGAAGGCAAGCTTTTCAGGTATGGATGCGTAAGCCTCTTCTTTAGAAGCACCTTTATCCATAGCAGTTTGTACTCGCCTATTGATTTCGGCTTTGAAATAGCCTGAATCCCATTGATAGCGAGTTGGACCAAATAGTTCGACTGGTGTTGTGGCAGAGCCATACCACATGGTTCCGGAGACTACAAAAGATACGAAAAGAGTTGCTGCTAATGCGCTAGCTAGCACTCCCTCGAGACTTCCCATCTTCAGATTCCTATAGAGCCTTTCGCCTGGGCGGTTGGTGATATGGAATATTCCACCAACAATGCCTATTAGGCCTGCGCCAATGTGATTGGCAACAATGCCTCCAGGATTGAAAGGGTTGAATCCAGCCGCCCCCCATGCAGGAGCAACTGGCTCTACATGGCCAGTAAGTGCATATGGGTCTGATACCCAAATTCCAACTGATCCACAGTGGAAAGCACCAAATCCAAAGCAAGTTAAGCCTGCAAGGAGAAGGTGGATACCAAAGATTCTTGGGAGATCAAGAGCGGCTTCGCCTGTTCTGGAATCTTCCCAGAGTTCAAGGTCCCAATAAGTCCAATGCCAGATGGCCGCCAACATAAGGAGACCACTGAAGAGGATATGAGCTACGGCAACGCCTTCAAACGTAGAAAACGGAAGAGCCTTGCCCCAAAATCCTAATGAATCAAGATCGAATGCGGCCGTCGCACCCGTTAAATCCCAACCAGTCCAGCTGCTTGTTACGCCTAGACGGGCCATAAAGGGCATGACATACATGCCCTGGCGCCACATTGGGTTCAAGACTGGGTCAGAAGGATCAAAAATGGCCAATTCATAAAGGGCCATGGAGCCGGCCCAGCCGGCTAAAAGAGCTGTGTGCATGAGGTGCACGGCCAGGAGTCGGCCGGGGTCGTTGATAACGACGCTGTGCACCCGATACCAGGGCAATCCCATGGGGTCAGGTTCGTGGAACGAAGCTGCTTAATGCAGCCAGACTGATTGATGGTAAGGGGTCCACCTTGTAGGAAGGGCCCAGATGTCGCTAGCTGAAACGAGTAGTGATATTTATCTTGATCAAACGAAGCTGGATTTCTGGGTAAAAAGGGAGATTGGACCGATCATTCCCTTGAAAAATTTTTGGTCGCAAATCTCAATGCTATGAAGCGAAATCATATTCTGGGCCTGTTTTTTGGTCGATTTGGAAAGAATCGAATAATGCTGAAGGAGAGACTTGATTCCCTGAAAGCGACCTTTTTTTCTCAGCTTTGTTTTTTGGGAATCGGTTTTGCTGGATTCCTTTGTCTTCCAGTCATATTTGGGGGGACAGTGAGAAAAAATTGAAAATTTCACTCCTGAAGGGCTTTGATGCTCTGGCTTGAATATGTCCTTTTGTCTTGACAAGACATTAAGAGGGCTTGAAAAAAAAATTGGATTTTTGAGGTGATTAAGTCATCTCGAATTTCCCGAATTGATTCTCCCAATTGGGGATTGGGTGATTTTCTCCATGGGATTTCTTAAACCCAAAGGCTTCCCTTCCTGCTAAGTCGGATGACGAGGCCTGACAGTAATGAGGTTTAGAGGACCTGCCGGTGATACGTTCTCCGAGTAAATCCTGAGGTCATGGAAACCACCAACTTCGGCTTTATCGCCAGCCTTCTGTTCGTTGCGGTTCCGACGATTTTCCTTATTGGTCTTTTTATATCGACCAGTGATGGAGAAAAGTCGAGTTTCTTTTCCGCATCTGGTAAGGGCAAAATTGGTCCTGGCAAGTAAGCCCTGGCCTCGCCTTTGGCTTGTTAAGGACAATCCCTTCGCTCTAAAACAGCTCTAGATACTCCCCCTTAAAGAGAGGGTATAGATTCTAGTGGCTGATTGCCGGGCGAGGATTTTTAATGGCTATCTTTAGGTGTTGTTAAAAATCAAATTAATTATGAATTTAATTTTTGGCTAATATTCATTTATTAGTTATTAGCAAAGGCTTTCTTAAGCTAAATCCAATTAAAAATTTGTTATATAGTCATTAATTTATGATTAAATGTTTTGATGGACTTTCAGAATGTTTGAGGGGAAGCCTGAGATTAATCCATGGAGAATTATTAGATATGTATTACCTCAGCATACAGACCATAGCGGTGTTATGTGGCATGGGGCATATTTGACATGGTTGGAAGAGTCAAGAATTCAAGCTTTGACAGATGTTGATTGTTCATATGGCGAACTTTCTAGGAGTGGGTTTGAATTGCCAGTAGTAAATTTGCAAATTAATTACAAGTCTGCTCTTTTGCATGGGGATAAAGTTTTGGTTGAAAGTTGGTGTGATAAGCCTAAGGGTGTTAGGTGGCGATGGCGTACTGCTTTCAAAAGGGAAAATGGTTCGACAGCTGCTGAGGCTAGGGTTGAATTGGTATTAGTTAGCAAGGTAGGGGAAGAGTTTCATTTGAAAAGGAATATTCCTAAGAAATTTTCTAGTGCGTTTTCTAGATTGCAGAAAGGCCCCCTTAAATGAAAGAGATTGTTGCCTTTGAGGGATAAATTTTCTTGGCACTTTGTTTCGATGCAGTTTTATTTTCTAGTGAGTATTCAAAACGACTTGTTTTAACTATGTCTGGAAAATCTATTATTTTATTTGCTCAATAATAGGTTTTATGCCTATAAAGTAATTGCCGAGTTAATCCTATCAAGCCTTTTTTATGGCTTCAATAGAGCTTTCCGCTAAAGAGCTTTTGGCTTGGAGAAGACGGCAGTTGGCCTTGGGAGGTCGTTCTGTTGATTTGGATTGGCTCTTAGATCTAGGAGGAGGTTTGTGCTGGAGCTCGATGCAAAAGCTGCACTTTGATCAAAGGCAAGAAGTTCGTTTGGCGCAACCTATAGAGAGCTTGGAAAAACTTTGGCTTATTCATATTAAGGAGCATGTTCCACTTCAGTATTTGATAGGTAGGTGCCCTTGGAGAGATTTTGAATTGGAGGTAAGTAAGGCTGTTTTGATCCCTCGTCAGGAAACTGAGATCTTGGTTGACCTTGCCTTAAAAAGAGTAGGCAAGCTTAATAAAGGTAAAGGTAGTTGGGCTGATTTGGGCACGGGTTCTGGAGCTATTGCTGTCTCTCTTGCAAGGGCTCTAGATGGTTGGCAAGGGTATGCAGTGGATTGCAGTAAGGATGCTTTGATCCTTGCGGAAAGAAATTTAAAATCTTTGGCCCCAAAAGCAAATTGCCAGATGCATTTAGGGAACTGGTGGAATCCTTTGAGGCCATGGTGGGGGACTATTAATTTGGTTTTATGCAATCCTCCATATATCCCAAAAGCTCTTTTGGCTGCACTGGCGCCTGAAGTCCGTGATCATGAGCCTCGTTTGGCTCTTTGTGGGGGGATTGATGGACTAGATGCTTGCCGCGAAATCTTAAGTGGGGCGATGCAAGGAATGATGGCTGGTGGCTTTTTGATGATGGAACATCATCATGATCAAAGTGATCAGGTGCTTGAACTTATGAGGGATGCTGGTTTGAAGGATGTTGAATTTTCTTTTGATCTGGAGGGGGTTCGACGATTTGCTATTGGACGCCGTCCTTAAACTCATATACGAGGAATGATGAACATTGAGCAATCTTCGATAGTTGATCAATTTGAGTTGATAACAAGGTTGAAGGCTGGTTCAGCAGGCTTGTTCCCTACGGATACATTGCCTGCATTAGGAGCCTGTCCTGAGAATGCTTTTTACTTGTGGGAGATAAAACAAAGGCCTGCAAATAAACCTTTAATACTTATGGGTGCTAGTCCTAATGAATTGTTTGAACTAATTGCTTCTTGTGCTTTAGATGATGCCTGGTTTATGGCTAGTAGATATTGGCCTGGTGAATTAACCCTTGTTTTGCCAGCATCTGGCGAGATAGTTGACTTACTTAATCCAGGGAATAGCAATATTGGATTAAGAGTTCCAGCTTGTTCTGTCACAAACCAATTGCTTCAAGAAAGTGGTCCTCTTGCTACGACTAGTGCAAATTTGTCAGGTGCTTCTTCTTCTAGAAATGCTGTAGAGGCTTCAATTGCTTTCCCAGGAGTGCCACTCCTGGGGCCATTGCCCTGGCCAAATTCTTCTGGCATGGCAAGCACTGTTATTTCTTGGCAAGATGTTGGACGATGGCAACTTTTGAGAAAAGGTGCTGTAATTCCCAATCTTATTTTTAATTCATGATTTGGCTTGTGGGACTAGTTTTAATCCTTCAGGCAAGCTTCCATTGGCTTTTGAAGCCAATGATCTTATTTAGTACTCCATTAGTAGAGTTAAGGGGTTTTGGCATATTATTCTTATTGTTGGGTGGCTGGATTCTTTCTGGGAGGGGAAATATCTATAGAAAATGATTTTTGTACAGATAAGAGCTTGATTCTCTTAAAGTTAAAAATTTTGGATCTAGTTGACTCCTTAGAAAGCCGGCTAACGGATTTGAACCGATGACCTTCGCTTTACAAAAGCGCTGCTCTACCACTGAGCTAAGCCGGCATCGTGGCAATTTTAACTACTAATGGGCTTACATATGAAGTAAAGAAGGCATTGCTTGAGCTTGGGTTGTTCAATAATAGGTGGGAAATTAGTTCTCTTCACTAGAGCTGGCAATTGAAAGCGTCCTTTTGATGGGCAAATTGGCAACAAGTGCTGTCATCCGATCTTCTGTTTCTAAGCTAACCGCTCCTTCTTGTATGTCTATTTCAACGTACTTAGAGACAACTTCTAATATTTCTTTCCTCATCTGATCCAAGAGTTCTGGGCTTAAATCGGATCGATCATGGGCAAGAACTAATTGAAGTCGTTCCCTGGCAGTGCTAGCACTTGTTTTTTGGCGCCCAAGCAATTTGTTGAGGATGTCTCTTAGTGTCATTGATTTAGAAAATCTTGGTTTGCATCAAGCGCTTGAATTTGTCGCGCATTCCAGAGCCTTCTTTACTCGGATCAATAAGTGGAATTTCTTCCCCTTGCATTCGTTTGGCAATGTTGGAATAGCAACGAGCAGCAGGAGATTGATTTTCTTTGAGGGTGAGGGGCTCTCCTCTGTTTGTACTAACTATTACCTGTTCATCTTCTAGAACTAGTCCTAGTAGTGGGAGAGCAAGAATATCGGTTACATCATCAATGGAGAGCATCTCTTGGCTTGCAATCATCTTGGGCCGAACTCTATTCAGAACTAGTTGTACAGGCTTAACACCATGGGTATTTAGAAGACCTATTACGCGGTCAGCATCACGAACAGCCGACACTTCTGGGTTTGTAATAACTATTGCCTCTTTGGCGGCTGAAACAGCATTTTTAAAGCCGTCTTCTACACCAGCAGGGCAATCTATTAGGACGTATTCGAAAATTTCTGCAAGCATATTGACTATCCGTTGCATGTCATCTGGCTTGAGCCAATCAAGCATGCGGGGATTGCCAGCTGGCAGAAGAGCAAGATTTGGCTCTTGCTTGTGCTTTACAAGCGCCTGGTCTAGTCGACATGTCTCTTCTAATACCTCTTGCGCTGTATAAACGATTCGATTTTCAAGACCGAGTAGCAGATCAAGATTACGCAATCCAAAATCTGCATCTAAAACGGCTGTTCGAACTCCTTGTCTGGCAAGGGCAATGCCTAAATTTGCGGTAAGAGTAGTTTTCCCAACTCCACCTTTGCCAGAGCAGATAAGGATGATGCGAGTACTTGGCGACACGGACCTCTCAAAATTGGCTTTAGCTTAGATTGAGTTTGCTTTATACCCAATAGAAGGTAGCCAAGGTTTGAATTGGACCTTGTATCAATTTTGACTCCCTTTCCTTTAAAGAGAGTATTTATGGATTGATTAATAATTGCTATCTAAGGTTTTTTTATGAATGTTCGCTTTTTAATGCTGTTTGTGACTTAGTAGTTGCTGGATTAATAATTATTCTATTGCCCTTAATTTTGGCTTCTTCTGCCAGGCCTTGCTCAGGCGTTCCCTCCGGGCCTCTGGCTATCTGATCTGCGATCCTTAATTGAAGTGGCCTTAACTCTAAAGCAATTATTTTAGCTTTTAAATTACCAAACTTACCAGCATGTGCAATTCCCCGAAGTCGCCCCCAAATCATTACATCTCCGCCAGCAGAAATCCTCGCGCCAGGGTTGACGTCTCCAAGTAAAAGAATATCGCCTTCTGAATCAAGATTTTCTCCTGACCTTAGAGTTCCTTGATGGAATAATAGCTTTTTATTTTCTTGGCTTTTAAGATTATCTTGCTCATTTTGATGATTGGTTTTTTTTACTTCTTTTGGTGGAATATATAGATAGGTTTTGTGGCCTAAAGAGGAACCACTGACAAGAGTTTCTGGTACTTCTGATATGATCCTATCTATTTGAAGATCAGCTTTCCTAATTAAAGTTTCTAATTGCCTAAGATCTCTGCAGCAAAGATACCAATCTTTGCAGTCTAAGTCTATTTTGCCCGGTTGCATTTGATTGATTACGCTTGATAATGACTCTTTCCAATGTGATTGCCTTGAGGAGGGTAATCTAAGAATTTGCTTTTTACTGTCACTTAAGGGCATTGGTATTTTAAATTTGAATAATTCTAGATAGATTCTGAGAATCTTTTGAGTTGGGTTTTGAGCTTTTCATGGATTTCTTTTGGGTGAATCAACCAAGATGATCCGCAAGGATTAATAAGGCTTCTAATTAATGGAGAAACTTGCTCGATAGCTTGCAGCTGGTTCCCATCCCATAAGCGCAGACCTCCTCTGTAAGGGTGGTATCCATGATGCTGTTGATGGCGTAATCCACAAGAAAGATCAGGGTCATGGCCATTCGCTTCAGCAAGCTTCCTAGTTAGGGCAAGAACTTCCAATTGCTCTCCATTGTTTAAGTGATCAATTGCTAAAGCTTTTAGTAGATGCCTATTTAACAAACGATTGCATAGCTTAGAAAGCGGAATGGGAGCCTCGTCCTGCCAGCGAAGTAGGTGATAGCCCATCCGTATATCATCATTTGCAAGAAAAGTTTCTAGATCAACTGTATTTGGATGCCAAAGCCATTTCCTCATAAAATTATCTGCCCATATTTGATTGGGACCTAATTCACGAGCTATGTGAATTATCTTTTCAAGTAGCCAGTTGCAAACTTCATTTAGGCGGTGGTTATAAACACTGCGATACATCAGGTTACGAACTACTAAGTAATGCTCTACTGCCATTAAGCCTTTGGGATGAATGGCCAGATCTCCATCAGGAGCGATAGTTAGAGCAGAGAGGATTCTATCTAGATCAAGGCGGCCATAGCTAGTGCCTGTGCTGTAACTATCTCTAAGTAAATAGTCCAGCCGATCGCAATCCAGTTGGCTGCTAATCAGGTTTTTGATAACTCCATGGGGTGCTTGGTCTAGTTCTATTAAATCAGCCACTTGATCGGCTGTACCTTTATTAAATCTCTCTAAAGGATCTTTAATTGCTGAATGCTTTCTAATTAGAAGTGATGACCATTTTTCATGACGAAAACCAAAGATCTCTTCTCCTGTATGGCTTAAAGGGCCGTGACCAAGGTCATGGAGTAACGCTGCTCCATAAAGTAGGCCTCGAAATTTAATTAGGTTTGGTTCTAATTTTATTAAGGCATTTAGAGCCTTACGGGCCAGATGGAAAACGCCTAATGAATGAGTGAATCGACTGGACTCTGCTCCATGAAATGTTAAAAATGCCGGACCAAGTTGCCTGATTCTTCGCAGTCTTTGGAATGGAGCGGAATCGATTAATTCCATAACCATTGCCTCCGCTGAATCAGCACTGTCGAGGCTTATCCCATGATGTAAAGGGTCTTGATATGTCCTAAGGCCCATTGATTGACTCTTTAGTTGAGAAGACATTTGCTTGCTCAGCTAATGATTCTGTAGGAATTTCTTCAGTTACCTGAAGGATCATTGTGTCTGTGCCTTCTCGATCAAGCGTGGCTCCCATAAGAAGCTCTGCGTCTTGAAGCCATCTGTCCTCTGTTGCACCTGGATTCAGGGGCTCTGGCATGTCAAGGATTCGATCAGGCTGAATACCTGAATTTTGGATGTCTCTACCGCTGGGTGTTAAGTAGCTGGCCACTGTTATGGCTATTCCGCTGCCATCGCTCAGATTTGTTAGTGATTGGATGAGACCTTTGCCAAAGGTCCTGCTGCCGATGAGCTGAGAGCGGTGATTGTCTTGAAGAGCGCCAGCAAGGATTTCACTGGCGCTAGCTGTGCCTCCATTGACAATTGTGACCATTGGCCCTTCATAGCTGGTTTCAATACCAGCGGGAATGGCTTCATTTATGCCCTGCCTATTTCTAGTTTCAACAATTGGTTGGCGACTAATAAATGCATCTGCTACTGCTAGTCCCGAGCTGACTAGACCCCCAGAATTATTTCGCAGATCAAGAACAAGTCCTTCGATTCCTTTCTCAGAGAGCTCTTCGAGTGCTTCGTTTACCTGTTCTGGAACCCCTTCGCTGAATTGGGTAATGCGTAGATAGCCAAGCGTATGAGACTCATTTCTTAGTCTGCGAGTTCGCACTGGACGTAAGTCAACGCTTCTGCGTTCAAGTGTAATTTCTTCTATTTCTCCATTGGGTGGTTTGAGAGTTACTACGACTTGTGAACCAATCTCTCCTCTAAGCCTGGCGGCAGTTGCTTCTAAGCCAAGACTTCTTGGAGATTCTCCATTAACACTTAGTAATGCTGTGCCGCTAACCACTCCAGCATCGGCTGCAGGGGATCCTTCCAAAGGAGCAATTACAACTATTTCTTCATCTTCATTTCGTGCACCTAATTGCAGCCCAACACCATTGATTTCACTACCAAGGTTGCTAGCTTTCATCGCTTCATAATCCATAGGCCGTAGGAGCCTTGTGTATGGATCTCCAAGCGGAAGCAGCATTGCTTCGATTGCTTCATAAGCTTGCTCACTTGTTGAAATGGGCTTTTCTAGCGCTTTGCGCCTGAGATTCCTCCATTGAATTTGGTCGAATTTTGATGGCTCTAGAAAACCTTCATTAACAAGTCTCCAGGTATCTAAAACCAACTGCTGGCCATCATTGAGAGACAGACCAGGTTGTGCAAAAAGAAAGGTGCACAAAGCAAAGCTCAGCAGTCCCAAAAGGGGTCGCCGAAGAATTTTTGTCAAGGATTTAACATTCGAAGGCATTGGATTGATCCCTGGCACGGACCCTGGCGCACATTCAGTAGACTCTTCGTATCAAAACTCACCAATACATGGCGAACTCCTCACCCGTCTACGACTGGTTCCAGGAACGTCTTGAAATTCAGGACATAGCTGACGACGTCACCTCAAAATACGTCCCCCCCCACGTAAACATTTTTTATTGCCTTGGTGGAATCACCTTGGTTTGTTTTCTGATCCAATTCGCGACAGGGTTCGCGATGACCTTCTATTACAAGCCCACTGTTACTGAGGCTTATAACTCAGTGAGTTATTTAATGACGGATGTGAGCTTTGGCTGGCTAATTCGATCAGTGCATCGCTGGAGTGCCTCCATGATGGTTTTGATGCTCATATTGCATGTATTTAGGGTTTATTTGACTGGGGGCTTTAAACGACCAAGAGAGCTCACCTGGGTAACTGGTGTTGTTATGGCTGTAGTAACTGTTGCTTTTGGTGTTACTGGTTATTCCCTCCCATGGGACCAAGTTGGCTACTGGGCAGTAAAAATCGTTTCCGGAGTTCCTGCAGCAATTCCAGTTGTTGGGGATTTTATGGTCGAATTGCTTCGAGGTGGTGAGAGTGTCGGTCAGTCAACCCTTACACGTTTTTATAGTTTGCATACTTTTGTTCTCCCTTGGACCTTGGCGGTATTTATGCTCATGCATTTTCTAATGATTCGCAAACAAGGAATCTCGGGTCCTTTATGAAGGAATGCTGACCTTTAGGCTGATTTTCATTACACAAGTTTTTAAAGACTCGAACTCTTAACCAATGACCACTCTTAAAAAGCCTGATCTAGCAGATCCCAAGTTGAGGGCCAAGCTCGCAAAGGGAATGGGGCATAACTATTACGGAGAGCCCGCATGGCCAAATGACCTTTTGTATATATTTCCCGTTGTAATCCTCGGAACTATTGCTTGCGTTGTAGGTCTCTCAGTTCTTGACCCTGCAATGCTTGGGGACAAAGCTAATCCTTTTGCTACTCCTTTGGAAATTTTGCCTGAGTGGTATCTATATCCGGTTTTTCAGATTCTCAGGGTTGTTCCAAATAAGCTTCTAGGAATTGCTTTGCAGACATTGATCCCTTTAGGATTAATGCTCATACCATTTATTGAGAATGTCAATAAATTTGCCAACCCTTTTCGTCGGCCTATCGCAACAAGCTTTTTCTTGTTTGGAACGATTTTGACTATTTATTTAGGTATAGGAGCGACTTTGCCTATTGATAAGTCATTAACTTTAGGTTTATTCTGATTTTTTTGAGCTATTTAATAGGATAATAATAAGCTTAAGAATTATAGGTTTTCAGGCATAAGTTCGGCAAGGTCTAGCATTAGAACATCATCCGGGTTAACACGCAAAAGGTGATGTAGTAATAGAAAACCTACGATTGTCCAAGTTTGATAGGTCCTAGATTGTTGGCCTACCCAAGTTCCTGTAGGGCCATCGAAGTACTCTGCCCACTTTTGCCTTGGGAGTTGATTTAAATGGCTCCAGTAGCACTCTTCTAGAAGTGCCCTCATTTGGCCCATAAGAAGTACATCAGCGGTTGGATATCGCTTCTCATGAAGCAAGATTGAGGCTCCGAAGAACCAAAGAAGACTGGGCCAATGACCACCATTGTGATAACTCCAGGGCCAATTTTTCGGATCTGAACCTGTTTTGTTTTGCCATTCGGCTCCATCCATTGGGGGATGACAAATTCGCATAGGCATTTGAGCCATTAAGTGGTGGCGGTTGTGCAGTACCAACCTGAAAAGGGCCCTTTGCTGGGGAGCAGTTAATACTCCAAACATGCAGGCTAAAGAATTCCCAAGACTGTAAAAACGAAAATCTGGCCTACCAGTTCGAATATTTCCAATTAGGTATCCTCCCCTATTTTCTAGCCAATCTTGTAGCCATGAAGGCACAACCTGTGGCTGGACATTGAACTCGTTTTGATGTTGGTCTTCTCCATATTGTTCAGTAGGTCTTCTTCTAAGTACTTGCATTGTTTTGCTCGTTACCCAGTAATGCTTTAAAAGAAACTGTCTAAGGTCATGAACCCATTGGCGAGTGAGAACAAGTCTTTGATCTAGCAGTCGACTTACCTGATGTTTTCGACTTAGCTCCATGAGCTCGATGCAGCTTCTAAGACAGGCATAAAGAAGTACTTCTACTTCCAGAGGGGCCCCCCAAACGTCCATTGGACGATCAATCATGAAGGCGCAGTCAGGTACAAAAAGTACTGGTGTGCCTTCAAATGTTGGATGCAGTACTAAGTCGAGAAGCAGTTGAATCCCTCTCTGGACTCTTTGGCTAGTCCCAAAACATTCGTCACCACTTCTTCTTACATATAGCCAACACAAAATTGGCCACCAAAGACTTGCGTCTGCAGATGTGATACGCCCTATAGAACGCTGGCCATAGTCAGCGATAAGTTCACCTTCTTCTTCTACAAAGCTTGTAGGGAAAACGCCGCGAGTTTGATAAGTAGTGCTTTGTAGGTCTAGGCAAACACTAAGAAATTGTTTGACTACGCTATATCTCTTTTGGGTGAGGAGATAGATCATCACTGGCACGTTGTCGCGCAGAAAAACCTCTCCATAATTCAGGGCATCGTTGTTCCCAGGGTGTTCGAGTGCTGCAACACTGCCTGCAAGAGAGCCGCCTACTTCAATGAGGGTGCGTTCAAAATGCTCTTTTGCTCTTTGTACTACTTGGTCTTCATTGGAGTTTGGTCGTACTCGTTGATGTTGTTGACTAAAACGTCCAGCCATTTAGTAAGCCCTAATCTCATTAGGAAAACCCTTGTAATTGCAGCTGCTTTGAGTGATGGCGGCAAGTCTTTATATGAGAGTTGTCGATACTTGTTGCAATCTTGGTTAGTTATGGTTTACATTGTTTGGATGTGCAATGGGCTGAGCCCTGAAGCACAGCCCACGGGCCACGAAGGCGAAAGTCTTAGTAGTTTTGTGGGCGCTTACATGCCAGCAAGGAGAAATCCAACGGTGTTGTAAGTTTTAAAAGCAGTTGAAGAACTGCTGGACCTGAAGCTCTCTCTAAGGAGCCTAGGGTCGGAACCTGGACAACTGAAAAGTTTAGGAACTGACGCTTTTGTCGCGTTAGGTACTTTCATGAATCCTTGATATGAGGATTGTTGAAGGGTGCTTAGCAGATATGCGATGAGAGTGTGAGGTCCCGTCAAAAATTAAAGTTGCAAAAACCTGTAAATACAGTTGAAAAGGGTTTTCACGGACCTTTTTCATATAAAGGTGTAGCAGGTTTATGCAACGACCGGATCTGAGATCCTGGAAAGTCACGAGAAGAGATTCTTAAGTGCACTCTTTGAACCCTTCTGTCAGAAGAAGGAGGCGACAACTGCTTTGTTTAGTATGAAAATACTTATTTAGTGGGTGGAGCAAATCAAGCTGAACAAGTAGCCAAAGGTTTATTTGTGAAAGGGTTTGATCTACTACGGAGAGTTTGATCCTGGCTCAGGATGAACGCTGGCGGCGTGCTTAACACATGCAAGTCGAACGAACCTTCGGGTTAGTGGCGGACGGGTGAGTAACGCGTGGGAATCTACCCTCAGGAGGGGGATAACGGCTGGAAACGGCCGCTAATACCCCATATGCCGAGAGGTGAAATGAATTTCGCCTGAGGATGAGCCCGCGTCTGATTAGCTTGTTGGTGAGGTAATGGCTCACCAAGGCCACGATCAGTAGCTGGTCTGAGAGGATGATCAGCCACACTGGGACTGAGACACGGCCCAGACTCCTACGGGAGGCAGCAGTGGGGAATTTTCCGCAATGGGCGAAAGCCTGACGGAGCAACGCCGCGTGAGGGATGAAGGCCTCTGGGCTGTAAACCTCTTTTCTCAAGGAAGAAGATCTGACGGTACTTGAGGAATAAGCCACGGCTAATTCCGTGCCAGCAGCCGCGGTAATACGGGAGTGGCAAGCGTTATCCGGAATTATTGGGCGTAAAGCGTCCGCAGGCGGCCTTTCAAGTCTGCTGTTAAAACGTGGAGCTTAACTCCATCAAGGCAGTGGAAACTGTTGGGCTTGAGTGTGGTAGGGGCAGAGGGAATTCCCGGTGTAGCGGTGAAATGCGTAGATATCGGGAAGAACACCAGTGGCGAAGGCGCTCTGCTGGGCCATAACTGACGCTCATGGACGAAAGCCAGGGGAGCGAAAGGGATTAGATACCCCTGTAGTCCTGGCCGTAAACGATGAACACTAGGTGTCGGGGGAATCGACCCCCTCGGTGTCGTAGCCAACGCGTTAAGTGTTCCGCCTGGGGAGTACGCACGCAAGTGTGAAACTCAAAGGAATTGACGGGGGCCCGCACAAGCGGTGGAGTATGTGGTTTAATTCGATGCAACGCGAAGAACCTTACCAGGGTTTGACATCCTGCGAACCTCTAAGAAATTGGAGGGTGCCTTCGGGAACGCAGTGACAGGTGGTGCATGGCTGTCGTCAGCTCGTGTCGTGAGATGTTGGGTTAAGTCCCGCAACGAGCGCAACCCACGTTTTTAGTTGCCAGCATTTAGTTGGGCACTCTAGAGAGACCGCCGGTGATAAACCGGAGGAAGGTGTGGATGACGTCAAGTCATCATGCCCCTTACATCCTGGGCTACACACGTACTACAATGCTACGGACAAAGGGCAGCAAACTCGCGAGGGCAAGCAAATCCCATAAACCGTGGCTCAGTTCAGATCGTAGGCTGCAACTCGCCTACGTGAAGGAGGAATCGCTAGTAATCGCAGGTCAGCATACTGCGGTGAATACGTTCCCGGGCCTTGTACACACCGCCCGTCACACCATGGAAGTTGGCCACGCCCGAAGTCGTTACTCCAACCCTTGTGGAGGAGGACGCCGAAGGTGGGGCTGATGACTGGGGTGAAGTCGTAACAAGGTAGCCGTACCGGAAGGTGCGGCTGGATCACCTCCTAACAGGGAGACAAACAAATGATCATGATGTTTGAGTTATTGAATCTCAAGCCATGATCCTGTCACCTTAGGTCGATCGGTACCTCAAGTTAACCTTCGAAAAATTGAGTGATCAATTTAGAGATTGTGAATTAACTTCAGTTCCTAAACTTGTCTAGGTCACACCCAACAAGGGTACTCCTGGGCCATTAGCTCAGGTGGTTAGAGCGCACCCCTGATAAGGGTGAGGTCCCTGGTTCAAGTCCAGGATGGCCCATTCGGTGTTGGGGGTATAGCTCAGTTGGTAGAGCGCCTGCTTTGCAAGCAGGATGTCAGCGGTTCGAGTCCGCTTACCTCCACTGATCAACTTCCTGATTACGAACTTGAAGGAGATTACCTTTATTGATGTGACTTAGAATTTGTTCAACTGATAGAACCTAGCTTCTTATCATTCCAATCTATAAATTAAATAGATTAGGTTGATATGACGCTGGGCTCACTGTAATCCTACGGATTCAGAGACCTCAGTAGAACCTTGACAACTGCATAGGTGAGTCTGGAAAGAATAAAGCATCTCATGGATGAATTTATTTTACAAACTTTTTTGTGAAATAGATCAAATTCTTGAGCAAGAGCCGAGACTCTTTATCGTTCTTTTGATGCTGTCGAGGCATCAGAAGTTTGATTATTGATTTATTAAATCAATAAGAAAGTGTTAACAACACATAGCGATTTAGAGGTTAATGGTCAAGCTACAAAGGGCTCACGGTGGATACCTTGGCACACAGAGGCGACGAAGGACGTGGTTACCTGCGATAAGTCTCGGGGAGCTGGAAACACGCTTTGATCCGGGAATTTCCGAATGGGGCAACCCCTAGTACGGCCAGCTGAATCCATAGGCTGGTTCGAGCCAACCCAGCGAACTGAAACATCTTAGTAGCTGGAGGAAAGGAAAGTAAAAACGACTCCCTCAGTAGCGGCGAGCGAACGGGGAAGAGCCTAAACCGATGGTCTCGACCATCGGGGTTGTGGGACAGCAATGTGGATCAACGAACCTAGAAGAAGCGTTTGAATGGCGCGCCATAGAGGGTGAAAGCCCCGTAATCGAAAGGAGAGTTGACCTAGCTGTATCCCGAGTAGCACGGAGCACGTGGAATTCCGTGTGAATCAACGAGGACCACCTCGTAAGGCTAAGTACTCCTGTGTGACCGATAGCGCAACAGTACCGCGAGGGAAAGGTGAAAAGAACCCCGGGAGGGGAGTGAAATAGAACATGAAACCGTGAGCCTACAAGCAATGGGAGCCCGACTTATCGGGTGACCGTGTGCCTGTTGAAGAATGAGCCGGCGACTTATAGGCACTGGCGGGTTAAACCGGAAATGGTGGAGCCATAGCGAAAGCGAGTCTGAATAGGGCGTTAGTCAGTGTTTATAGACCCGAACCCGGGTGATCTAACCATGGCCAGGATGAAGCTTGGGTGATACCAAGTGGAGGTCCGAACCGACTGATGTTGAAAAATCAGCGGATGAGCTGTGGTTAGGGGTGAAATGCCAATCGAACCCGGAGCTAGCTGGTTCTCCCCGAAATACGTTGAGGCGTAGCGTCTAGTGCTCCAGCAGGGGGGTAAAGCCACCATTTCGGTGCGGGCTGCGAGAGCGGTACCAAATCGAGATGAACTCTGAATACCCTGTGTGTAACTAGGCAGTCAGACTGTGGGGGATAAGCTCCATAGTCGAAAGGGAAACAGCCCAGACCGCCAGCTAAGGTCCCCAAATCAACGCTAAGTGATAAAGGAGGTGGGATTGCCCAGACAACCAGGAGGTTTGCTTAGAAGCAGCCATCCTCAAAGGAGTGCGTAATAGCTCACTGGTCGAGCGATCCTGCGCCGAAAATGAACGGGGCTAAGCGTTGTACCGAAGCTGCGGATTTAACTTGTTAAATGGTAGGGGAGCGTTCCATGTGGGGTGAAGCGTTAGCGTAAGCGGGCGTGGACTGCATGGAAGTGAGAATGTCGGCTTGAGTAGCGAAAACATGGGTGAGAATCCCATGCCCCGAAACCCTAAGGGTTCCTCCGGCAGGCTCGTCCGCGGAGGGTTAGTCTGGACCTAAGGCGAGGCCGAAAGGCGTAGTCGATGGATAACAGGTCAACATTCCTGTACCGGTTATGTTTTGGGAAGGGGGACGGAGAAGGCTAGCCAATCCAGATGTTGGTTACTGGTTCAAGCGTTCGAGGCGTTGAGGAGCGGTGAAAACGTTCCGAGCTGAGGCGTGAGTACGAGCTGCTACGGCAGCGAAGTTGGTGATGTCACACTTCCAAGAAAAGCCCTATACCCGTTAAGACATAACTGCCTGTACCCGAAACCGACACAGGTGGGGTGGTAGAGAATACCGAGGGGCGCGAGATAACTCTCTCTAAGGAACTCGGCAAAATGGCCCCGTAACTTCGGGAGAAGGGGTGCCAGCGAGAGCTGGTCGCAGTGAAGAGGCCCAGGCGACTGTTTACCAAAAACACAGGTCTCCGCTAAGTCGCAAGACGATGTATGGGGGCTGACGCCTGCCCAGTGCCGGAAGGTTAAGGAAGCCGGTCAGCGTAAGCGAAGCTGGCGACTGAAGCCCCGGTGAACGGCGGCCGTAACTATAACGGTCCTAAGGTAGCGAAATTCCTTGTCGGGTAAGTTCCGACCCGCACGAAAGGCGTAACGATCTGGGCGCTGTCTCGGAGAGAGGCTCGGCGAAATAGAATTGTCTGTGAAGATGCGGACTACGTACACCCGGACAGAAAGACCCTATGAAGCTTTACTGTAGCTTGGTATTGTGCCCGGGCTCTGAATGCGCAGGATAGGTGGGAGACGTTGAAGTAGTGCTTGTGGGTGCTACTGAGTCAATGGTGAGATACCACTCTTTCAGAGCTAGGGTTCTAACGTTCACCCGTTATCCGGGGAGCGGACAGTATCAGGTGGGCAGTTTGACTGGGGCGGTCGCCTCCTAAAAGGTAACGGAGGCGCGCAAAGGTTCCCTCAGGCTGGTTGGAAATCAGTCATCGAGTGCAAAGGCAGAAGGGAGCTTGACTGTGAGACCTACAAGTCGAACAGGGACGAAAGTCGGCCTTAGTGATCCGACGGTTCTGAGTGGAAGGGCCGTCGCTCAACGGATAAAAGTTACTCTAGGGATAACAGGCTGATCTCCCCCAAGAGTTCACATCGACGGGGAGGTTTGGCACCTCGATGTCGGCTCATCGCAACCTGGGGCTGAAGTCGGTCCCAAGGGTTGGGCTGTTCGCCCATTAAAGCGGTACGCGAGCTGGGTTCAGAACGTCGTGAGACAGTTCGGTCCATATCCGGTGTACGCGCAGGAACATTGAGAGGATTTCTCCCTAGTACGAGAGGACCGGGAGGAACGCACCTCTGGTGTACCAGTTATCGTGCCAACGGTAAACGCTGGGTAGCCATGTGCGGAGTGGATAACCGCTGAAAGCATCTAAGTGGGAAGCCCACCTCAAGATGAGTGTTCCCATGGCATAAGCCAGTAAGGTCACGGGAAGAACACCCGTTGATAGGCTCTACGTGGAAGCCTGGTAACAGGTGCAGCGGAGGAGTACTAATAGACCGAGGGCTTGACCATACTTATGGTTCTTGTCTTGAAAAATAGGAGTTTTATTCAATTCAGCCATGATTTCTCCTTCAGAGAATCATGACCTATGTAGTTCTCAAGGCTCAAACCTTGGGAATTTAGATTTCCTGGTGTTCATGGCGCTGTGGACCCACTCCGATCCATCTCGAACTCGGTTGTGAAACGCAGCAGCGGCAAAGATATTTGGGGGGTAGCCCCCTGAGAAAATAGCTCAATGCCAGGTAAAACATTCCCTTTAAGTTTACTCATTGCTTATTTAATAGGCCCTGAGTGCATAAAAAAAGACACCCGTAAGGGTGTCTTTTTTTATGCTTAGAAAGTCTATCCAACCTTAATCATTTTCATTTAATTTTTTGAATTCAGCCTAGAACAATATCTACTTACACTTTCTGCTTTTAGAACTATTTGCAAGTTATCTCAAGTAAGCGATTATTAGAATATTAATGCACTGATTTTGAACATTAAAAAACCTTAGTTCTGACATCTTGGGCACCAATGTGTGCTCCGGCCTGAAATCCTTTTTCTGAGTATTGGGGTCCCACATCTCCGGCAAGGTTGTCCCCCTTTACGATAAACCCAGGATTGGCCACCATAATTGCCATTCAAACCTTCTAAATCTCTAAAATCGCTGAAGGTTGTTCCTCCTTGGCCAATGCTTACCTTTAAGACTGAGATTAAGCTGCTGCAAAGCTTTTTAAGCTCAATCTTATTAAGCTCTCCTGATGGCTTATTAGGAAGTATTCCAGCTTGAAACAGACTTTCATCTGCATATATATTACCTGTTCCAGCGACAACAGATTGATCTAATAAGGCTGATTTGATGGTATTTTTTTTGCCTTTCAGCCTTGCCTCTAAGTATATGGGATTGAACTCCTTGCTAAATGGTTCAGGCCCAAGGTTTCTTAGGCCTGTAATAACTGTTTCAGGTAAATTGTTCGGTGGAACCCACCACATTTGGCCAAAACTACGTATATCTACAAATCGAAGCTCCTTGCCCGTTGTATTCCATAATCGAACTCTTGTATGGCGGCATGGAGAGGTTTTTTGTTCATGCCATTGAAAATAACCAGTCATTCGAAGGTGAATGCCCCACCAGCCACCATCGATGAAAGCTTTATGTCCTTCAGACGGATTTAGTGATGAACTTTCACGATGGAGAGAAGAGAATAGATATTTACCTCTTCGATACCATTCCCCTATGAATGCACCACTCATATTTGAGGTGAATTCCTTTACTCCTCCAGGACTGGCAATTGCCCTGTCTCTGCAAACTTCTATTCTCTGAATCTGAAAATTTGCAAGACGATCCGCTAATCCTTTGCGGACCGTCTCGACTTCAGGTAGTTCAGGCAATTGCCTTATGCAGGCTCTAGTTCGCTTTCGGCGAAATTATTGGTGTTGTTGCCACCGTCAGTACCACTAAATACTGCGTAGTTCACCTTTTCAAAGCGAACGACCACAGGATATTTAATTCCTGAGGGGTCAACGGAAGCTACTTTGCCCACTTCGTTGTACCAATAGGACTCTGGGCGCTTGACTCGCACCATATCTCCTCTAGAGATCGCCATCGCTGTTTAAATAAGGATGTCAGACATAAGCCTATCGCTGAGACTGTAAGAGTTTGCAGCACCGTCACAGAATGTCGCCCCAGTTCATAAATGCTATGGCAGCATCTCTTCGTATTAGGTTTTTTTTGTGAGTACGTCTGAAGCTGTTGATCCTTCAGTCCTGAAGCTGGATCTGCCAGATCCTGATAAGGATGATCTAAGTATTATTGAATTCCATGCAAGGCTGGAAAAGGCTTGGATTGTCTGCGATCGATTTGATTTACAAACAGAAATTTGGAGGGGGAGAATTCTCAGGGTGGTTCGAGATCGTGAGAAAAGAGGTGGTGAAGGTAGAGGGGCTGGTTTCTTGCAATGGTTGCGTGAAAGGGAGATCAGTAAGACTCGCGCATATGGCTTGATTCAACTTGCAGACTCAGCAGATGATTTGTTAGGTGGAGGTATCCTTGAAGAAAGTAGTGTTAACCAATTCTCTAAGAGGGCTTTTCTTGAGACTGCACAAGCGGCTCCTGAAGTTCAGCAGATGATTACGGAGGCAGCAAATGAGGGCCAAGAGATAACGCGCAAACAAGTTCGGAGGCTCTCTGATGAGTTCACCTCAGCAACTAGTCCTTTGCTGCCAGAAGAGATACGTCAGCGAACGCAAGAGAATTTGTTGCCTCCAAGAGTAGTTGCTCCATTAGTAAGGGAGTTGGCCAAGCTGCCAGAACCTCAGTTAGATGATTTGCGTAAGACCTTGAGGGATGAACCAGAACTTGATTGCATTAAGGATGTGACAAGTACTGCACGATGGATGAGTAAGTCAATGGATGCATGTTTATCAATTAGAGCTTGTCAGTTGGAACATTTAAATTTAGAGAAGGCAATGCAAGAGGCTCAGCGACTTGAGGCGTTGGGATTACTTTCAGATGCATTTGGACAAGCAAAAGCAATTGAGACATCGGTCCTTAAGTTGCATACAGCTTGGCGAAGGTTAGGAGGGCTTCAAGAGAGATTATGGATTGAGAGTGGAAGCAGTACTCCTTATTTAAGAGATGTACTTTCGGTATTTCAAAGCCTTACTGGAGCGACTATGAGAGTCTCTCTTGGCGAGCTGGCTGGCGGAAAGAAAATACGTCTTCAGTTAGTTGAGGAGGCCGCGGATCAGCTTGACCCTCCCACGATGGATTGATTTAGAGGTGGCCTTTCTTAATTGCAGTCGCTATTTTTTATAGGTTCTGGGTAGTGTCCTTTGGACTCCCTAACTACAGCATTGCACGATCATTATGGGTGGCGATTCTTTAAGGCAGGACAGCGTCAAGTTGTAGGTGCGATTCTTTCTGGACAAGATGCAATAGCTGTATTGCCTACAGGTGGTGGTAAATCCCTTTGTTATCAACTCCCTGCATTAATTCGTCAAGGGCTTGTAGTGGTTATCTCTCCGTTGTTGGCATTAATGGAGGATCAAGTCATGCAGTTGGAACGAAGAGATATATCTGCTGCTTGCCTTCACTCTGGTTTGGATTCTTTTCGTAGGAGAGAAGTTTGGGAATCCTTGAAAGATGATCAGTTAAGGTTGCTTTATCTTGCCCCGGAGGGGCTTCAGGGGCGTGAAATACGCAAACTACTTGAGAAAAAAACAGAGGAAGGAAAGATTGTTGCGATTGCAGTAGATGAGGCGCATTGTATTAGTGCATGGGGCCATGACTTTCGCCCTTGTTATCGCCAACTTGGAACGATTCGTCAATTATGCCCAGGTGTTCCTGTGGTTGCATTAAGTGCTACAGCTGCTCCGAAGGTTCGAGCAGAAATCATTCGCCTTTTAAATCTTCGAAAGCCTTTTGTGCAGGTTTGTTCTGCACGTAGAAGTAATCTTAACTACAGCATGCGTCGACGTTCTAAGGATCCACTTAAGGAAGTCCTTGAAGCCTTAAAGGACTCCCGTGGAGCCTCTTTGATATATGTTCGATCACGTAGATCAGTTGAAAGCTGGACAAAACTTCTCCTTAATGCAGGAATACCTGCAATTAAATATCACGCGGGCATGGACCCTTTGGCACGTAAGCAGGCCTTAAGTCATTTCCTTGATGCACAAAAGCCTGTTTTAGTAGCAACAGTGGCTTTTGGCATGGGAGTTGACAGGGGAGATGTGGGATTGGTTTTACATCTTAATTTGCCTTCTTCTCCAGAAGCTTATCTTCAAGAATCTGGCAGGGCCGGCCGGGATGGATTACCAGCGAACTGCAAGATTTTGTTTTCACCAGGAGATAGAACAAGATTGGGATGGGCTATTAAAGCTTCATTTACTCAGTGTGAAAATACGTTGTTGAAGGAGAAAGAAGAGTTTCGCCTGGAAGTATCACAGGCTCAGCTAAGACGTATGGAGGAAGTCGCTGAGGGAGAGCTTTGTAGGGAACAAGCTCTGTTGTTGGCAGTAGGTGAGCACTCATCCCCCTGTGGTCGATGTGATCGTTGCATTACCTCTACTAAAAGTAGAGATTGGTCAGAACAGGCCTTTTCTTTACTAGAGGAGTTGAAAAAAAGTGAGGGTTTAGATATCTACAGCTTTATAGATGCTTTGGCTAAGGGTAAGGATTATGGTGAAGGTAAATGGGGTTGGCTGGTCAGGAGGTTGGTGCAAGAAGAATTGATTGAGGAGAGTAATGATGGCGCACAAAGACTTTTTATTAAAGACCATGGGCTGAGGTTTTTAAATGAACCTTGGCCTTTATTTTATGTGGCTTGATCAGTTAAAAGTATTTCAAGTTGATTTCAACTTGCAGAAATCATTTAGAAGCCTAAATTCAAACCTATCAATTGGAGAATTCCATTCTCTCCATAGACCATTTACTCCTGTTGCATTGAGTTTTTTTGCTGGACAGTTTATAGCTAGATATAAAGCCTTCCCTTGTTTATTTATTGTTGGTGCGACATGACTGCCTCCCATTGATTGCCAATTAGACCAATCAACCTTTAGAGGGCCATAAGTTCGCCATTCGCTTTTGATTGGAGGTCTTGCTATCGCTCTGCGAGAAGATCTAATTATAGGCTTGTAAAATTGTTTTCTGAAACTTTCTTTAGAATTAGATTTTACATTCTTCTGATTAACATTCGTTAAATTAGAAGTTGGCTTTAGGTATAGCTTTCTCCCAATTGAGAGTTTGTTGGGGCTCGTCAGATTGTTTATCTGAGCTAGCTTCGTAGTTGATATTTGATATTGCTTTGATATCGCATTTAATGTTTCTCCTTTTAAAACAATATGATGATTGGGATTCCTTCGGCTTTCGCTATCTCCTTCACTTGAGGGCAGCTTTATCTGCTGACCAAGGTATAGATAGTTGGCATTCCCTAGACGATTAAGGTTGATAAGATCTTGTTCTTTTACTTTGTATCTTTTTGCAATCTGACCTATGGTGTCTCCATTGGTTACTGTGTGATTGCGCCCGGAAAATTTTATCTTGTTTTTCTCGTTAGTTGGGAGGTGTAATTTCATGCCTACCTGTAGATGATTTGAATCTTGCAGCCTATTCAGGCTCACGATTGAGTTTATTGCTACGCCATGACGCTGTGCTAATTCAGAAAGCGTGTCACCTGGCTGCACAATTATTGTATTTGCCCAACTGGGCATTGGTAATAGAGCTGCAAGTGCAAGAAATGTAATTTTGACTGGTCGCATGGACCTCTAAACACTTCGTGAACGATAGGACCCTTCTAATGATTTGCCAGCCCTTTATAGAAGATTCTGTAGGGATGTTTTGGATTTGCTTATTCTTTTTTAGTTGAGTAGTTTTTTTAGGAAACCTAGATCTAATCTATAAGGTGGGTATCGAAGATCTAGGTCAAGCCAAAAGGGCCGCTTAAAAACTGACTTCTTATGAGAGAAGGTCTCAAAGCCTGCCAGCCCATGATATTTCCCGACTCCACTAGGGCCCACGCCACCAAATGGTAATTCAGGTATTCCTGCTTGCATAACAACATCATTGAAGCAAATGCTCCCAGAGCTAGTTGTATTTAAAAGCTTTTGTTGATCTTTTTCGGTCCCGCCAAACATATATAAAGCTAGTGGGCGAGGTTGTTTCCTTACCTTATTAAGGGCAGCCTCAAGGTTCGTGATAGTGATCATAGGCATTAATGGACCGAATAACTCTTCTTGCATAAGAGGGTCTTGGATATCGTTTACTTCAATAAGAGTTGGGCTTATGCGAAGTTGGGTTGTATCAAAATTTCCTCCAAAGAGAACTTGTCCTTTTTGCGTTGCTTGTTCTAGTAAGTTTTGCAGTCGTTTGAATTGGATTGGATTGACTATTCTCGCTAAATCAGGAGATTTGAGTGGGTCCTGACCATAGAAAGTAGACAATACTCTTTTCATTGCTATTAAAAGGGGCTCCTTGAGATTTTCCTGCACTAGTAGGTGGTCTGGTGCTATGCAGGTTTGACCTGCATTCAAACCTTTACCCCACATAAGTCGCTTGGCAGTAACTTCCAAATCGGCACCTTCTAGAACTATGGCTGGGCTTTTACCTCCAAGCTCAAGAGTTATCGGCGTTAGATGTTTCGCAGCGGCAGCCATAACCTTCTTCCCAATAGTGCCCCCTCCGGTAAAAAAAATGTGATCGAATGGTTTTTCCAGAAGATATGCCCCAGTTTCAGCGGCGCCTTCAAAAACCTGAACTGTATCTGGAGGGAAATGCTCGGAAATGATTTTATTTATTAGAGCAGAAGTCGCGGGTGCATGCTCAGAAGGCTTTAGGACGGCTGTATTGCCTGCTGCTAAGGCGCTTATGAGTGGTTGAAGAGTAAGGGAGAAGGGATAGTTCCAAGGACCTATGATCAAAACACAGCCAAGTGGCTCCAGTGTGATCAGTGCTTTGCCTGGCTTAAGAGAAAGAGGAACTTTTACTTCTTGTGGACGCATCCAGTTGTTGAGCTTCTTTTCAGCAAGCTTTAGCTCTTGCCAAAGTGCTATGACTTCAAAAATTGCTTCCGTTGGTGGCTTACCTAGATCTTTTGCCAGGGAACCGAGTATTTCATTTTCATGTTTTTCTAGAAGTTTTTTGAATCGTTTGAGTTGTAGCCTCCGCCAGGCTTCTGGCCTGGTTTGACCAGTGATTACTGGATTCCGAAGAGTACTTAAAGAAAAATTTTCTGGACGCAAGGGGCTGACGACATTGCAAGGTTTGTCTAGCAGTGATGAAGTGGTTAAGGCTAGGAATGTCAGATGGCTGTAAGAGACTCTTGGTGGGAAGGGGCAGTGATCTATCAGTTGATCCCCCGCAGCTACTCAGATGGGAATGGTGATGGTATTGGTGATCTGCAGGGTTTAACCAGCAGACTTAGCTATTTAAGATGGCTTGGCATTGAAGCGATTTGGCTGACTCCGATTTATCCATCTCCTTTGCAGGATGGCGGATATGACATTACAGATTTTGAGAATATCCATCCTGAGCTTGGGGACCTTTCTTCCTTCCATCGCCTTCTTACTGCTGCGCATGCCCAGGGGATTAAGGTAATTATTGATCTTGTCTTAAATCACACAAGTGACCTTCATCCTTGGTTTCAACGTGCTCGCTGGGCTCCCAAGGAGAGCGTAGAGAGAGATGTATATGTATGGAGTGATGACCCCAGTAGATATAAAGAAGCCCCTGTTTTGTTTCGTAAGTTTGAGTCTTCGAATTGGGAATGGGATGAAGTAGCGCAGCAATATTACCTACATAGATTTCTACGTCATCAACCTGATCTTAATTATGAGAATCCATGGGTACAAGATCAAATGCTAGGAGTTGTTGATTTTTGGCTTGCAAGAGGAGTAGATGGGTTTCGTCTTGATGCAGTTCCATTTTTGTTTGAGGCTGAAAACAGTAGATGTGAGGGTTTGCCAGAAACTCATGAGTTCCTTCGGAAGGTTCGTCAGAGGGTTGAAGCCCATGGCAGGGATGTGCTCTTGCTTGCAGAAGCTATTCAGCCTGTGAATGAGGCAGCACCATATTTGGCAGAAGATGAACTTCATGGTGCATTTAATTTCGCTCTGACGGCTAATCTTTTTGCTGCGGTGGCAAATGGTAGTAGTAAGCATTTGCGACAGTGTTTAGAAGAGTCGCAGCTTGTAGTGCCTGGGTGTCGATGGGCTTTGCCACTTCGTAATCATGATGAGCTATGGCTAGGAGATGGCCATTTAGTCTCTGAGGAAGTGATTCAAGCCATTAGAGCTGGTCTTCACCAAGGACACGGACACTGGTTGAATTGGGGTATTAATCGACGTTTGGCACCATTACTTAATGGTGATCCGCGTGCAAATCGTTTGCTTCATGCTCTTCTCTACAGCCTGCCGGGAATGCCTTGCCTTTACTACGGGGACGAGCTTGGTATGGGTGATTGGCCTGGATTAAGAGATAGAGACCCTAATCGGACTCCTATGGCCTGGACTTCTGCTCGCAATGGGGGGTTCTCCTTGGCTCCAGACCCTTTGTTGGTACTTCCACCAATTACTGCCCCTGGCTATGACTACCGAGTAGTCAATGTTGAGGTGCAAAAACAACTCCCGGGTTCACTCCTTAATTGGCATAGACGTATGCTTACTTGCCGCCGCCTTTTGCCCGCTTTAAGGCACGGATCCTTTGAGATCTTAGAGTCGTCTCATCCAAGTGTCATAGTTTTTCTACGTAGCTCTGAAACGATGACAGTACTCATAGCCGCCAATGTTTCTGCTGCAGGTGCATCATTACGTTTAAACTTGGGCCGATGGAAAGGTGCTCGTACAAGAGAGGTCCTTTGGGGCTGTGAATATCCTCTCGCCAATGAAGACTGGTTTATATATCTTCCCTCGTATGGCTTCAGTTGGTGGTTGATAGGGGAAGTTGAGGAATCTGTTGGGAATTTTGGGAAGGTACCAAGTCCTATTGCTTAAGTGTTTACTTTTCTAAGTTAAGTTCCCCACCAGGTAGCTTGGCTTTTAGGAGACGGTCTTGCACTATTGGAAGGATTCGCTTCGCCTCATCTATATCTATCATTGCGAGTCGACATCGTCTCGCAAGTACATCAGTTGGGGTTTGAGCGTGTTCTTCCTTTATTGCTTGATCGATTTCTGCAATTGACAAAGGAATTACATCACTGAGAGGCTCCCTTTCGTTTTTTTGACTAGTTGTAATTTTTTGCAGAGCCTCTAGCCCATACTTCTTTTGTAAATGAGCTAGTTGCTTTTCTCGAATAGGAGTGTCAGGGAGACATTCCCTAAGGGGGGTTAATTGCTTTTTAAGTAATGGTTTTGTATTGACTGAATTAGGATCTGTCCCAATCAGAGGTAAATGATTAGGTGTAAGTAGTGGTCTCTCTATCCATGCCTCTATTGCTGTGAGTGTATCAATTGCGATAGATCGGCATGTAGTCCACTTCCCTCCCATAGCACTGATCATTCCGCATGGGAGGGTCTCGATTTGGTGCTCTCTGACGACACGACTGCTATCGACGTTTGAGTTGGATGGTTTAACGAGGGGGCGTCCACCTGCCCAAGAGCTTTGCACTATTGGTTGTTTTAGTGATGGGAACCATCTTTTTAAGTGTTTTAGTAGATAGTCTTTCTCTGTTTTGGAAGTGCTTCTTGCATCTTCTATCCCACAAGCTGTCTCAGTTGTTCCAACTAAGGTACTTCCAAAGAATGGAAGTACAAATAGAATTCTGCCATCATCTGTTGATGGAATTAAAAGCCCTATTCCTTTCGGACATAGGCTTTCTTTTATAACAATGTGCATTCCTCTACTGGTAAGCATCCTTGGCTCAACACTGGGATCTACCATTTGACGAAGCTTGTCAGATTCAATTCCAGTAGCATTTACAACTGTATTAGTGTGCCAGAGCTCTTGTTGACCTTCTGTATTTTGGCTGATAACACCGCTTAGAGACCCATCTTCTCTATGTTCAAAACCAACAACACTGCAGTGGGTGCGGATTATCGCGCCTGCTCTTTCGGCTGTGAGTGCTAGTAATAGATTGAGTCTTGCGTCGTCAAACTGCCCATCGCTGTAGGCGACTCCACCACTATGACTATTGCGGAGGAGTGGTAAGGTCTGGCTGAGTTTGTTTCGAGAAAGTACTCGACTACTCCCAATGCTTTCTTTCCCAGCCAATGCATCGTATAGACCAAGCCCTATTCGGTAATAAGCCTTGTCTAAGCAGTTTTCGGTGGGGAGGGCTAATTCTAACTTTGTTGCCAGGAAGGGAGCCTGCTCTAACCAATACCCTCTCTCGAGTAGTGCTTCCCGGACTAGGCTTAGTTGTGAGAGGTCAAGTGTCTTGAAAGCTAGCTCTAAGTAACGAACTCCTCCATGTAGGAGCTTTGAACTTCGACAGCTGGTTCCACCAGCTATGTCTCCGGCATCAATCAAAGCCACCTTCAATCCTCTTTTGGTGGCCTCATAGGCCACGCTTGCTCCTGTGGCTCCTGCGCCGATTATTACTAGGTCAACACTTTTAATTGTCATGCCATTTGAGGCTTCTGTTTACTGCTTCATTCCATTTTGCATGCCATTGTTTACGCTTATCAATACTTAAATTAGGAATAAATAATTCAGCATTTTCTTGTCTTTTCAGGACAAGCTTTTGCAAGTCAGGTATCACTCCAGCTTGGAGACCTGCAAGTAAGGCAACTCCTTTAGCAGTGCTTTCAAGATTTGTGGGACGGCGTACTCCTAAACCTGTGCTATTTGCCTGGGCCTGGAGTAGGTAGTTAGAGGCAGCTGCTCCTCCGTCAACGGCTAATTCTCCTAGTGTTTTATTTAAGGCCATTTGAGCTAACTCAATCAGACTTGCTACAGACAAAGCAATCCCTTCTAAGGCAGCTTTTGCTATATGGCCTTTGCAGCTGTCACGAGTTAAACCTATTAATAGGCCTCTAGCACTTGGATCCCAATGTGGAGTGCCCCAACCAGTGAAAGCAGGAACAAGCATAACTCCTGCTGAGCTTTCTACTTCTTCAGCAAGAGTATTAATTTGTTCGGCGCTATCAATGATGCCTAGCCCATCTCGAAGCCATTGCACTACTGTGCCTGCATTAAACAGGCTTCCTTCTAAGCAGTAAGTTGGTGAACCTTTCGAGTCTGTCCAGCCAAGTGTGCTTAGCAAGCCAGAACTTGAATGGGTTATTTCCTTCCCTGTATTGACAACTAGGAATGCTCCAGTGCCATAAGTACATTTTGCCTCACCTCGTTCAAGGCAAAGTTGGCCAAAGGTAGCGGCTTGCTGATCACCAAGCATGGCATTAATAGCTACTCCCCCGAAGGGGATATTGCTTTGTATGGCTCCAAAATCACCTCTGCAAGGAACTAGTTCTGGTAACGCTTCTATTGGGAGACCTATTACATTGCAATAACTTTCAATCCATTCTCGACGCGCTAAATCCATTAGCAGGGTCCGGCTGGCATTGCTCATGTCGGAGCAGTGTCTTTTGCCTCCAGTTAGTTTCCAAAGTAGCCAGCTTTCAACTGTGCCGAAGCAGAGATCTTTATCACGAAGTGCTTGCTGAGCTGCGGGTTCATTTAATAAAAGCCAACGTATTTTACTGGCACTGAAATATGGATCCAGGAGAAGGCCAGTACGTCTTCGCCACTCTTCCTCTAAGCCTTCTGCTTTCCATTCGGAGCAGATGCTGGTAGTCCGCCCGTCCTGCCAAACAATTGCTTGCCCGCAAGGGATGCCATTGCTCTTGCGCCAAAGGACTGTGGTTTCACGTTGATTAGTTATTCCACAGCTAATTATTGCTCTGGCTTGTTCTGGCGTTATTTTTTGCTCTAGCTTTTTCATTGCCTGAAGCTGGCTTTCCCAGATTTTTTGTGGGTCTTGCTGAACCCAGCCGTCGGAGGGATATTCGATTGCCAGAGCTGCACTGGCACTGGCAACTAAGTAACCTTCGGTATTGAACAAGACTGCTCTGGAGCTACTAGTTCCTTGATCGAGAGCGAGGAGGAGGGGTTGATCAAGCATGGCAATTGTCTTTACTACTTCCTAGCGGTGAGTTGGACGAATGCAAAGTCAAATACATCAGAATCAATTGCCTTTGCCTCCCTCTTGGGCGGCAAAGGCAATTGTTTATGAGATTTTCCCTGATCGTTTTCGCAGAAGTGGTCTGGTTGATGGACATTCGGAGTTGAAGTTTCAATCTTGGGGTGCAGATCCTTCTCTTCAAGGTTTTCAGGGTGGTGATCTTTATGGAGTGATCGAAAATCTTGATTATCTTCAGGAAATGGGAATCACTTGTATATACCTCACTCCAATCTTTAGCTCTGCGGCTAATCATCGTTATCATACTTATGATTACTTTCATGTGGATCCATTATTAGGGGGGGATAACGCACTTGAAGCTTTGATCGAGGCTTTGCATCTTCGAGGAATGAAAATACTTTTAGACGGTGTTTTTAATCATTGTGGAAGAGGATTTTTTGCATTTCACCATCTCTTAGAAAATGGTAAAGATTCCCCGTATCGGCAATGGTTTAGTGTTCATAACTGGCCCCTTAGACCTTATTCAAACCGTGGTAATAATTGTGGATATAGTTGTTGGTGGAATGACCCGGCCCTGCCAAAATTTAATTATGAATATCCGCCCGTCCGTGATTATTTTTTGCGTGTAGCAACTTATTGGATTGAACGTGGAATTGATGGTTGGAGATTAGATGTAGCTGATGAAGTGCCTTTGGATTTCTGGAAGGAATTTCGCTACAAGGTTAAAGGACTTAATTCAGATGCTTGGATAATTGGTGAGATATGGGGTGATGCTAGGCCTTGGCTTGATGGAGAACATTTTGATGGGGTTATGAATTATCGAATTGGTTGGAGTACCATCTCTTGGGTGGCCGGTAGAAGATTAAAATCCAAATATAGAAATCCGGCATACCCACTAAAGAAACTTGAAAATAATGAATTCATTGAGATTTTGCAGACTACATTCGGATGGTATAAATCGGAAACTAACTCTAGCCAGCTAAATTTACTTGATAGTCATGATGTCCCTAGAGCATTGCACACACTTGAGGGAGACATTAGAGCTTTAAAGCTAGCTCTTCTCCTTTTATTCTCTCAGCCAGGAGCACCTTGCATTTATTATGGAACTGAGGCGGGCTTGTCAGGAGGAGCTGAACCAAAATGCCGAGAAGGTTTCCCTTGGGACGAAGCCTGGAGTGTAGATCTTCGACACTACATATTAGAATTAGTTTCTCTTAGAAGTAACTTTCCTCAGCTTTATCAGAAAGGTTTGAAATGGAAGTCTATTGGTCAAGATGGACTTTTAGGAATGGAAAGTGATGGAGCTTATTCATGTTCTGAAGGGAAAGACTCTATATGTATTTTAATCAATCGTAGTCGGAGAAAATGGTTAAGCTTTTCGCAATCATTTATTGAGCAACTCTTTCTTGTTGGGGATCTTGATTTAACTAGGAAGAGGGTAGCTCCCCAGTCTGCTGTCCTTTTTAAAGGGAACTTTAATGATGAAGTGAAACAGCTTTTTTAAAGGTTTTTGGATATAGCATGAATTTGACTCGAGTCTTGGAACTTTCATTAGATAGCATCTTATGGGAAACGATTAGGCATTTGATTTATATCTGCTTTTGAAGCTTTTGAATAAAACCTCTGGGTCCTAAGGTTTTGTGAGATGCCCTCGCCGGGACTTGAACTGATTGTCTCTGCTTAGTTGGTGACTGCTTTTGAAGGGGATGCCTGCGGTTTATAGGCATTTGTCGGGAACAAATCGGGAACATTAGTCCCCAATTATCCCACTAACTACATGAAATTAACACGCCAAAACCTAGACAAATACTGGGTTTTCTGCTATACTTATGCTATTGCAGAGAAGGAAATAGTTCCTACTAAGTTTAACTAATACCTGCAATATTTACCTTAACCACTTATTTAATTATGAGCATGATCGCAAATGCTATTGAGGATCTCAGGAATTATTTCTTGTTCTGGGATGATGTGAAAACTCTTACGGGTTCATCTGAGGCAACTATCCGTAGAGCAATTAAGAGAAATGCCTTCCCTGCACCTGTTTCGATGTTTGGAAATAAAGGCAGGGTCGGATTCCGCAAAGCAGATATCTACCTCTGGTGTGAGGGGAGGTGGAGTGCAGAAGGAGGTAAGTAATGCCTCTCAGTGCGACCAAAATCAATAAGACAAAGTCAACACAGCAAGAACAGTGGATACCTGTTGCTGATCGTTCTGGTTGCTATTTGGTTGTTGCGCCACGCCCACGCAACTCCAAAAGGTTTGTAGGTAAGACAAGGATTGGATCTGCTTCAGGCAATAACTATTCAGTTCCTCTTGGTATTTGGGGTAAGGACTTCAACTCTCCTGAGGAAGTCCTGAAGAAATGGGATGAGTTGAAGCGATGGGGTAAGGAAAATAATTTGGATCTCAGGAAATATGCAGAGAGAAATGCACTGAAGAAATCAGAGACATCACTAAAGGAAGTTTGTGAGTCATTTATTCAGTGGAAATCTGGGCATACCAGATCCAACACTCAAACCACTAACAAGAACCGCCTGAAAAGGATTCTTCTTTATCTCCCTGATGGGATGTTGGTTGATAATTTTTCTGGTAATGCAGGCAGAAGATTCCTTAAGGAAAGAGTTCTTGATCCATGCATTGCGAAGGGTAATGACTACACCGCTCACAGGTATCGCAGACTCCTTAACCAAGTTTTTAACTATGCAGTTGATGAGTTGTTCTTAGAACCTGAACTGCTCCCGTATCGACTAGAACAACCATTCCCATTTGAGAAAAACATCAAATCAGAACCTCATCCACACCTTCCTTGGGATGAGTTCAAGCAAGAGTTGATCCCAGATCTGAATCAAAACCTATGCAATGCTTCCCGACTGACGGATCTATCTACCAAAGGGGTTTTGATGATGCTCCAGAGGGTTTCTGCTGTTGTGTCTATGCAGTGGAATTGGTATGACGACAAAACTAATTGTTGGGTAATGCCTTCAGAAACAGAAGGGGTGAAAAGGAGAAGGGATGACGATAAGCACGATCACTACATCCCCAACACTCCTCAGTTGGAGACATTGATGAACTCATTAAGTGCGATCAATGGGCATCAAAAATATGTTTTCTTTAGTCCGTATGAAGGGAGGCATCCTTATGTCTCATCTCAAACTCCTAATGACCATCTGAAAAATCTTGGATACCAGGACCGACAAGATGCTCATGGGTTTAGACACGTTGCTACCAATGCTCTAGTTGATATTGGAGGTTTTGATAGAGAGATGGTTTCTAGGTGTCTAGGTCATCTAAAGAATGAGGGAGTCATCAAGCACTATGACTTTGCTAAACGTCTAGATCAGAGAAGAGAGATTCATGAATGTTGGAATCAACTACTCATTACTGAAGGATTGAGGATCTAAGCAACTTCTAATTAGAGTTTTATTGGAGACCTTGATCAAAAGACGATGAAGGCATTTCTTATTGCAGTTGCTTTTCTTTCTGCACCTGCATTTGCTGAACAGATGATCCCCAAGAGAGGAAGTGTGTGTCCTAATGGCACTTCCTATAGGAGTGGTGGGTACTGCATCTACAGAAAATCAGATGGGTACTACTTGCCTAAGCAGGGTTCAGTTTGTCCCGGAGGCACTTCATCGAGGAGTGGCGGTTATTGCTTCAAGCGGTACTAAGCAACTTCAGGACACCAACCAATCTCCAGCACTCGCTTCTTCTGCCATTGCCTACAACGCTTGGTCAGGTGCTCTCCTTGCTGAATGAGACGTTGGTGAATCGGACAGGTCAAAAGAGTGACGCACTGCTTGGTACAGGAATAGGTGAAGTGCTCACAGGTCATGCAAACGGCACTACCTCTTGAGTGCTGTAGTTCCCCGTGCTCGAAGTAGTCCCACTCTTCGGGTTCGTCAGTGACTTTGACTGGTGCGACTGGGGTTTTACGCTTTGCCCATGCCATAAGGTTCCTCTGTCAGTACATCTGTACTAGTAGAGAAAGGGGTCTTTGGTCAAGTGGTTCTATGCGGGATTGACCTGAATCGAACTTTTATCTTTAGGTTCCGATTTTGTTTCTTTACTTGCATGCTTTTGTAAATATATTTGATGCTTCCTTATCTCCTAAATTCATTGCTTCTTTAATATCTGAACAAGCACCTTCTTGATTCCCGAATAGACCACGACTCTTTGCTCTCATGATATATGTATCTGCATCTCTAGGGTTAATTTCTATCGCTTTACTATAATCACTAATCGCTCCTTTATAGTCTTTTAAATTGGTTTTTATTATTCCAAGTTTGTAATAGATAGTGGCATTATTAGGAGCATTGTTGGAGGAAATTGATAGTGCTTTATTTAGATCAGATATCGCTCCATAATAATCACCTGATTTTTCTTTTCTAATTGCACTGTCGAAGAATGTTTTGGGACTGGGGGTTTCAATGGACTGATCAGAAACTGTGGTTTCATTCTTAAACAGTAGTCCAGGTACAATAGCAATACCAATAAAAAGACAGAAAGTGATAACTCTTCCTGAAGTAAAGAATGAAAGTTTCCCTGCTTTTTTGGGATATCTCTTTATACATTGAATAGCAAGTAAATGCCCAGATTCTGATGCTTTTTCCCAATCCTCATGGGCACCTTCTTTGTCTCCAGATTTAAGTTTAAATACTCCTCTGATGAATATCATATCTATTATCTTTGGATCTTCTGGGTCTATCTCTATTGCCTTATTAGCATCACTGATAGCGCCCTCCATATCATCTAACTTGCTCTTTGCTTGCCCTCGAGTGAGAAATCGATAAGCAGATTGACCTTCATTGTTTATTGCTTCTGTCAATTCTTCAATAGCACCTTTATTGTCTCCTAACAGCATCCTTGCGAAAGCATAATTTTCCCGGGAAGTTTTATAATCTGGATCTATTTCAATAATCTTATTAAAATCATTAATTGCTTGTCTATTTCTCTTAAGAGCAGACAAGGAATGGGCACGTTCCATATATAATTCTGGATTTTTTGGGTCAATTTCTATCGCGCTTGTGTAATCATCAACAGCACCTTTATAATCACCTAATACATATTTCGACTCACCTCTATTCTGAAAAGTGATGGCAGAGTTTGAATTAATTTCTAATGCTTTATTGTAATCTTCGATAGCGTCTGAAATATAACCAGTATTATGCCTTGCTATTCCACGGTTTATATATGCCTCACTATAATCAGGATCAAATTCCAACACTTTATTAAAGTCATCAATTGCTTTCTGAAAATCACTTGAACAGAGTTTTGCAAGACCTCGATAAAAATATGCTTGATACAAATTTGGATCAATTTCTAGTGCTAGATGCAAATCATTAATTGCTGAATCATAATCTTTTAAATTAATCTTTGAATTAGCACGATTTAAGTAAGCATCTCCAAATGTTGGATCAATCTGGATTGCCTTCGTATAATCCTCAATTGATCCTTCGTAATCACTCGCTTCAAATTTACTGTATCCACTTCTTACTAACTCTTCAGCAGTTTTATAAGTCATTGACAATGCTCCTTTAAGACTTTAGCGGAAATTTGATTCCCTAATTCCTTTGCTTTTTTCCAATCAGAGCAAGCACCTAACTTGTCTCCTGTATTTTTCTTGACATGACCTCTGATGAAATAGTCAGAGTTTGACTTTGGAATCATTCGTAGTACTTTCATATAATCAGCAACAGAACCTGCCTTGTCTCCAACCCTAGACTTTGCTTCGCCAATTAAAAAATAGATTACGTTACTTCTTGAGTTTATTCTCGGATCAATTTCTAATGTCCTATTGAAATCCTTTATAGCAGATTCATATTCAGCAAGATTATGGTAAGCGACCCCACGATTAAAGTATGCAGAAGCGATGTTTCGTTCAATCTTTAATGCCATACCATAATCAGAAATAGCATCTTGATAATTTCTTTGTTGAGACCTTACAATTCCTCGGTTGATATATGCATCGGCATATTTAGGATTAATTTCTATCGCCTTATTGTAGTCTTCAATTGCTCCTTTTAAATTACCTGTTTGTAAGTTTGCATATCCACGATTAAAGTAAGCAGAAAATGATTTGGGATTAATTTCTATTGCTTTGGAATAATCTTCAATAGCATCTTGGTGATTTCCTCTTTTTGCTTTCTTTGCGCCAGAACTAACAAAACCATTTGCTGATTGACTTTTAATAACGAGTGACAAATTATCTTTAATAGAATCAAATTGAATAGATCCAAAGGTAACAAGAGCAATTCCTGCAAAAATCCAGAAAGTCTTTGAATGGAAAATAGCAGTGCTACGGAGTTTCATTGCTAGAAAAACAACCTCCTTTGAACTGGTTTGCTCTCACCATTTCCTTCTGGGTGAACTGCTCTTGCATATTGATCGGCATATGCACAGTTCTTGCAACTCTCATTCGGTTCTGGGATCTGGTGTTGGTTCATCAGAGCAACCATGGCATCGACCTCTGCTTCGATCCAACCAGCATTCCAGTCATAAGGAACCAGTGATTCTTCAAAAGTCATGACCTGATTGAAGTTCTCCTTGTGGCGATTGGCATTACAGACGAGGAAGTAGGCAGTGCGATGAACATCAAACCCCATCTTTAAAAGGAGATAGGCATAGAAGTCCATTTGGGTCTTATAGGCATCGTGATAGGCATCCTCTAGATATTCATCGGGATCGACAGCACTGTTCTTTGCCTGGGATTTGTAGTCCACGACGATCAATTTCTTGGTGATCGTGTCTTGCCAGATGTCGTCCACACCTCCAGTCAGGATGATCGGCGTGTCCTTATGTCTCACCATCAATCCGTGATGCAGTGAGTTCCTCCAGTTGTCCATTTCTGGATGGTCAAAAGGAACGACATGACTCAACCCATTGGGAGCAAATAAGCGATGGGGGATCTGATGTTCTCGGCAGTGATCAAACTCTTTCTTGAGTAAGAGGTCGGTGGTTTCATTGAGCGTCCAACCGGGAGTGCCAGGTGGATCAAGACCCATCACCCGGTCTAGATAGAAGCACCGTTTACAGGTCAGGAAGTTGGAGAAGCGACCTCGACTGATCTTGAAGTCATACGTTTGATTAGGGGTATAAGACGATGTTTCCCTTACGCGAAGACCAGTTGCCTTGACGGGTTCTTTCTTACTGTTTCGTTTGAGATCGATCATTTATCTATTCATCAATCATAAATTTGGCAGTCAACAACATCTTCGTCTTTAAAACCGTGGTATCTAGCGCTTTGTTCAGACGTAAACAAGTTTCGATCTTCAAGGTCTGAGGGATTAACTATCTCGTAAAAAGTTAAAGGTGTCCAAAACATTGGTTCAGTAAATACTGAATCTTCTTCATCAAATTCCTCAAGGAGAGTATTTTTATAAAATTCTGGATCTGCTTCAACAAGTCTCTTCGGAACGTAAACACTACCTTCTAAGTCTCGATATTCTTGAATCAGAAAACCTTCCCATATTTTGTAGGGAGGGTCATTTGGTTCACAATCGACCAAGTTATCTACCCAACGATCTCCTTCGTCATCAACAAACTGTTCTTCAAGTAGGTCGATCAGTGGAACTTTCTTGCCTTGTTCATCTGTGTAGTAATAGTTCAGTGCTATCGCAATATCCTCCAAAGATTCATTTTGGAGATCAATCATTACGGTCTCTAGATTGTTGCAGAGAGCATCTGGATTATCAGGTTTGCGAGTGGATTGACTTGCATTGATTGCTTTTCCCTCTATCTCTTTAATCCACTCCCCTGCCTCTTCATCACCTAAATCTGCTGCCTTTTGCCAATCAGCAATAGCACCTTCTTTATCATCTAACTCTTCCTTGGCACATCCACGATTTGCATATGCCTCTGCATAATTAGGATCTAGTTCAATTGCCTTGGTGTAATCCTCTATTGCTCCTTTAGAGTCCCTTTTATCGTCCTTATCGCATCCACGATCAAGATATTCAGAAGCAGTTTTAGGTTCAGGCATTATTGGCAATGCTCCTTCAATAATTCAGCAGCATCTTCATCACCTAAATCTGCTGCTTTCTTCCAATCTTCACAGGCACCTTTGAGGTCACCTAACTCTTTTTTAAGATGACCACGTTCAACATATGCATTCTCGACATTTGATCGTTCAGGATAGATATATTCATTAAGGTAATCAAGGCGCATATTTTTGCTTTTGATTATATCTTTTATTCCTCCATTATCATCTCCTAATGCTTTTTTAGAACGTCCTCTTTCGTAATAAAATTCTTGCGTACTACATTCACCGTCATTATCTATCTCTCTTTCCATCTCTTTATTCATTAGATTTATTGCATCTTGATATTTACCTAGTTGATAATAGTCTGATGCTATATTTAAAGATATTGGAGGATATTGATAGTCAGGGTTTATTTCATATACTTTCATGGCGTCATTCAAAGCACCTTCATAATCTTCTAGTTCTCTTCTGGCATTAGCGCGATCGTAATATGAAGTAGCATCTTCTGGATCTAATTTAATTGCTTTGTCTAAGTGTTCAATTGATTCTGCGTATCTACATTCTTCAACAAGAATTTCACCTAAGAGTGATAATGCATCAGTATTTTCAGGAGAGAATTCTAAAACTTGCTTGAGATCCTTTATAGCAGATTCAGGATCATCATATTTGTTTGCTTCGGCACGTTCTAAGTAAAAAGATTCACTAGCAACAACTCCTTCAGAAGCGCAATACTTCTCAATTAGTTCAACAGAACCTCCATCTCCTAATAACGTTGATTTACTCCAATCTTTGCATGCACCTTTTAAATCGCCTAAATCTTTTTTTGAAACACCACGATTTCGATAAGCAAGTGCAAAGTCTGGAATTAATTCTAAGACAGTATTATAATTATCAATTGCTTTTTGATGGTCTCCTAGGTTCTGATATGCATTCCCCCGGTTGTAATAAGAATAGGGATACTTAGGATTAATTTCTATTTCTTTATCATAATATTTAATTGCTGCCGAATCCTCTCTTTCCTCACTCTTAGCGCAACCAATATTGTAAAAAATAAGAGGATAATCTGCATTATACTTTAAAACTAATTGGTAATCTTCAATTGCCCCATTGAAATCCGCTAGATCTTTCTTCGTAACTCCCCTGTTGTTAATAGCATCACAGTTTTCAGGATTAATCTCAATTGCTTTTGTGTAACACGCTATTGCTCCTTTTAAATCTTTTAATTGCCTCTTAGCGTTACCTTGATAATAGGCGGCAATATCTAACTTCGCATTTCTTTCAAGTGCTTGTGAGTAATCAGATATTGCTCCATCAAAATCTCCTAGATCGTATTTATTAAGACCACGATTGATATATGCAATAGAAGCAGAATCGAAGTCCTTATCTAATTCAATTGCTTTAGTTAAATCCTCAATAGAACCCTGAATATCTCCTAAGTCTGTCTTAACACAAGCACGATCAAAATAAGGAATTGGATTTGTTGGATCTAATTGAATTTTCTCAGAGCAAAGTTCGAATTTCTTTTGAGTATCATTGGATGCATCTTCATTAATGGTTTTCTCTTGATCTAGAATCTTCTCTAATAATTCACTAGCATTCTCGCATTCATAGAACTTATGACCTAAAAGATAGTTTGAGAAATTTAGATGTTCATTAGCACCTTGATTGAGTGGGTCGATTTCTATCGATCTTTTCAGATCATCAATTGCCGACTGAGTATCCCTCAATTTGCTCCTAACTATTCCACGAAAGAAATAGATATTGGCATTTTCAGGATCGATTTCTATTGCTTTTGTAAAATCATTCACTGCATCTAAAGGGTCGAACTTCTCTTTGAGAAGACCTCTATTGATTAAATGTTCTGAATTTTTGGAATTATTCTTTATTTCTGAGGTTTCCAACTCAATTAATTTCTGAGCATCTGGATAACATTTGTTCTTTAAGATCTCGATAGCATGCTTATCTCCTGAACCTGCAGCATTAAAGAAGTGAAGTTTGATTCCATCCAAACCAACGGATGAAACTTTTGCATTCTTTGATTCTGGATCAAGTTCAATTACCTTGAGATAGTCATTTAAAGCACCTTCATAATCAACTAATAACTTATTAGTTGTTGCTCTATGGAAGTAATACTCTTGATTTCCTGATTCAATTTCTATTGCTTTCGTATAATCATCTCTAGCACTCTTAGGGTCTGCAAGGTCTCTTTTCCCAACTGCACGTTGAAAATAGTAATAATCATTATTTGGATTTATTTCTATTGCTTTTGTATAATCAGAGACCATTCCTTTTGTATCTCCTAAAAGTGCTTTCGAGTGAGCACGTTTTATATAAGCATCCTCATTCTCTGGAGAAGATTCTATCACTTTACTATAGTCATCTATTGCTCCTTGAAAATCATCTATCTCATTTCTCACGATTCCTCGATTATAATATGCACCAACAAATTCGGGATCAAGTTCTATTGCTTTTGAATAATCTACAATTGCTTCTTCATTGTTATAGGATAGATAATGGCATGATCCCCTTATAAGATAATATTCATCATCATCAGGATTAATTTGAATCGCTTTATTCAAATCTTCTATTGCTATTTCGTGATTTCCTAATTTGCTTTGAGCACGCCCTCTTGTAAAATAGTAATCTGGTTCTTTGGGATTAATTTCAATTGCTTTAGTGCAATCTTCAACTGCTTCTTGATAACTCTCTATCGTTATTTTAACTTGCCCTCTTGCGTGATAGAAATCTGAGTCAGTTGGATCTATTGCTATTGCTTTATTAAAATCTTGGACTGCTTCTTCTTCTTGATCTAATTCTTTATGTATATTTCCACGGTTGTAGTAAAGTTTCGCGTTATTAGAATTTAGTTCTATCGATTTATTGTAGGCATACATTGCTCCTTCATAATCTTCTAGTTCTATTTTTGAAGTACCAAGGATCAAATATCCTCTGAATTCTTTCGGATTAATTGAGATTAATTGCTGGGCATCGACTATTGCACCTTCAAAATCTTTTTCATCGAATAACTTCTTATATCCACTTTCAATTAAATCCTCAGTATTTAATTCTTCTCCATCTTTCTTAGAAATCATTAGTCCAGCACCAAAAACAACAGCAGTCGATCCAATAACAACTGGTTTATCCACCTTCAATAGAGACAAACCAACAGCAGTTGCAGCACCAACTCCTAGGGCAATAGCAGTTCTACGGAATTTCATTCATACCGTCGAACTACCTAGACAGTCTAGTTAGGACAGTCGATCTCATCAGAAAGCAGTGGTGAACAGGCATAAAAAAGGGCACCCTCATCGAGCAGTGCCCATACCGACAAACTTGTGTGAGGAGTGTCGTCTTTGGGTATACCTATAAATCGGATAGGAATACGACAGTTTTGTGTCGTTTTTAAGTCGGTTTTCATTTTTACGACGAGTATTGGTTAGACTCTAGAAGTAAAAACGACACTAGGAGGATGAAAGTTTCATACATTCGTGTTTCTTCTTCTAGTCAGTCACTAGAAGTTCAATTAGATGCGGTCAAAAAGTTTGGAGTAGATAAGGTCTTCCAAGAGAAGGTTTCAGGGACATCGACTCAAGGCAGACAGAAGTTGAGAGAGTGTCTTGATTTCGTGCGTGAAGGCGATGAATTAGTCATTACCCGTATTGACCGACTTGCCCGTTCAGTCCTTGACCTTCAACTAATCGTCAAAGAACTCACCGACAAGGGAGTGACCCTCACAGCAACTGAACAACCCATATCCACAAAGGATGCAACCTCAAAATGCTTCCTGGATATGTTGGGTGTCTTCGCAGAACTGGAGACGAACCTTCGTAAAGAGCGTCAGACAGAAGGGATTGCCCGTGCAAAGGAGAAGGGCGTTTACAAGGGCAGGAGATCAAAAATTGATGTTGACCAAATCAAGGCACTGAAGAGTGAGGGTTTAGGTGCAACGGCAATAGCAAAGCAACTGAATATTCATAGAGACAGCGTTTATCGTTTACTTAAGGAGGCATCAGCATGACTAAAAAAGATATAGGGGGACTATCTGATTACATTGTTCTGAAGGAAAAGAAAGAAGTTATTTTTTATCTGCATAATCCCTATCCGGATTGCTTGGAAATTCCAGCAATCATGAAGCAGCGTTTCCCGGAGGATTACCAGAGCATCGTCATAAGTGATTTAGACGAGTTCAAGAAATATCGAGGGCAGGTGTGATGCATAGAGATAGCGTTTATCGCCTTCTTAAGGAGTTGACCGTGGCATGAGGTTGCTTCTGTTCCTATTGCTATTCATTCCTCTGCCAGCAGCAGCGACTGAAAAGGATGATTGCGATGGGACTACCTATGAAATAAGGGAATGCAGGTTTAAGAAGTTGGTGGAATCAGACAAGGAATTGAAGAAGGTAATGAAACCAAAGACCTTTGAGAACTGGGTTGGAATCAGACAGCAGATGTGCGAGGAGGCATATGACCAATACAAGAAAGGGACTATCTATCCACAAGTAGTGATGAGTTGCAGTATTGATATGAATAAGACCCTGATGCAAAAGATGGGAGGTCTTAACTGATGAAAGGAGTTCTGCTTGGAATTGTTGTTCTAGTGCTTTGGAGTTCCCCTCAGGCACGTCAAGTAACAGCAGATGTCCTACGGAGTACAGCGAATTGGATTGAACCTAAAAAGGGAGAAGAGAGTCCCAAAAACTTTGTAATCCCCAATCCTTTCTATAAGGAGAGAAGCAAATGAAGATGGAAGTGACTTTCTACGTGGGTGGGAAGACTTGGAAAGAAACCTATGAAGTTAATGACCGCGAATCAGCAAGGAGGACGGCAGAAAGTAGGAATCCAACGGCAAAGGTTATCGCTATGAATCCGGTGTATTAACTATGGGGTTCTTTGAGTGGCATTTAGTAGTTGATGCAGTTCTAGTTACGGGAATTGTGGGATGGATCGTGTACAAGAGCAGAAGTAAGAAGTAATGCTTGCCTCTATCCGACGGGTACACGACTCAACCATCGATAGGTATAGAAGGTTGGGTATGAATAACTCCACGATTGGATGGATACTTTTGACAGAAGGTTTATTTGTTCTGTTTGCAGGTAAAGCAATCGTGGAGTTTGTTCGTTAGTTCTCTTCCTCCCCATAAGGAATGAAACCTTTATAAGGACGGAAAGGAAAAAGTGAGTAATAAAGCATTTGCGTATATTCTTCAATATGTTCTAAATCTGAATGACCTTCTATTTGCGTCCCATAATTGCAAGATAAATCAACTGCTATATCCATTCCATACTTAGTAATGTCTGCAATCACATAACTATTTGCATTAAAGTTTTGTTTGATGTAATCCTCTATTACCTCAAAACTATTATACCTTAGTGCATATAATTTTTTCTTCTGCTTCTCATTTAGATTTTTACTAATCGCAAATGCTTCTTGGAATGCCTTATAAAGTTTGCTCTCTTTATAAGTGAGGATGTTCCAAGTATCTAATTGTCTAATTTTTGTGGTTGCAGTAGTCATAATAAAAAGTGAATAGGGTTTATCCGTCCAGCAGGGTTTAGAGACGGTTCTGGTTGCCCATTCGTCTACAATTTACAAGCGCTTTAATCGACCCCCCTTTGTGTTATTCAGCAGGTAAGTCGTTCTTGTCTAATAATTCTTCTAGGTCCATTCGTTGGCATTCAATATCAAGTTTTTCACTAAGGTTCTCATGAAGGTCGAACATATCACCTACAGAAAGAGAAGCAGTTGATATGAATTCATTTTCTGGAGCATTACGGAAATGTGTCCTATCTCCCTTCATGAAGAGAATGTATTGCCCACAGTTGTAATTACAGGCACAAGGTTCTATGTATAAGTTCTCCTTGTGATCCCACTCTTTATCTTTAGTCATTAGTTTTCCTCACTAACTTTTTTCTTGACTGGGAATGGGTAACGAAACCACCCAGAACCAGTTTCCATATTCAATTCCCAGTCTCCGTCTTCTACCTTTGTGTAATCCAGATTTTCTCCAGTCATTGAGTTGTGGGTACCGACCATTGTGCTTAGTTGGTAATCATTTTTTAAGTCTTCACATCCATAACAGTCTTCTGGAAAACAACTCCAATCAAGTCCAAGACAACTGAATTCAATTCTTTTTTTGCGTGTTTTTTTAGTCATTAATTTGCTCCTTGTGTGAGGTTGTGTATTCATTAATAGGGACACTTTCGACGACCCCCATTCTTATTAGTAGGACACTTTAAGCGTACCCCCCTTTGTTATCAGTATCAGCAGTTAATTGATGCTTTAGTTGAACTTTTCTAAAGCACATAGTCTACAAAAGTGGGACTATACCAATTACATATAGAAATCCATTTTCCGATCAAAAAATCCCCAGAATTTTTTTGAGATATAAGGTCGCGCAATTTTAGGAATTAAATGTTCTGCTTCTCAAACTTATATTGCTCAGCAATTCTAGGTTTGTATAACCATAAGAAGTTCTCAAAGGACCTACCTCTTTGACACTCAGCACTACCATGACGATTGCAGTAGAAGACATAAACATGCTTACACTCCTTAGTGGGAAGTAATGCTGCAACTCTCTTCCTTTTGTTCCTATCTTTACTAGTAGTACCCCAACAGAAAGGACATGGAAAGTTATATGCTTTAGCACCATTCTTGTAGAATTCTCCCACCTCACCATCAGGTACTTCTGTCATGAGGTAGGGCAAGACCTTCTGGATATACTTCTCCTGTAGAGTCATTAAATTTCTACTCCTAATATTAAATCAAACTCCCTTATTATTTATAACCGGAAGTATGTTAATTATACGCTAATTCTATTATTCTTGTAAATACAATTATGAAGGAATGTTGCTTGACAAGATATCAATCTGCCTGTAGAATGTTCTATGTAATGGATTGAAGATTACTTATAGAGTATATGTTGGTGAAATGTTCAATTATCATATATAGTATGTTATACATTCATCAAACTTTATTCTCTAATAGATTCAACCTTAATAGAGAAGGCGAACGTTAGTGAGCAAACCCGAAGGGTTTTACAAAAAGAATGCTTCTAGAAATAGGTTGCTCTTCTTCATCGATCTCCTCTAAGAGTTCGTTAAATAAGGACTTCTATAAATACTGGTAACTCCGTTAATCCATTTAGACGTAATTTACTCATTAAACCTATGCCAATAATGAAACCAATTCCAAGACGTAGATGTATCAATTATAAGAAAAGAGTGGCACCTGTTGTAGTTGATATGGAGGACAAGTTGTGTGATGAACTAGGACTCACAATAAGTGAAGTTCATATACTTGGAATCAAAACTTTGTTTAATCAACGGCAAGACAGGCAAGTGCCTCTATTTGTATAAGTAGCATGAAGCAGATAAAACTTGATGACCTTGCTTTTGAGATGCTTAAGGATCTTTCTAAAAGAAAAGATCCAATTGGACTATCAGCAACACTTACAGAATGGATAAGAGAAAAACACAAGGGTAAGAAGTAATCCTATAGATAGTTCAACAGAGGAGTGGTTTTAATAGTTCCACTCTTTTGGAAAGACCACCTTCTTCTGCGGGTGGTCTTTTTATTGGTGTGCGTCGGGAACATTGCTATTGCTGGTCGGGAACAAATCGGGAACATTTGTTTTCCCCTTTCTGAATTATCCTGAAAGTTCCTGATGGATGTTTTTCGCAACCCCTCAGTATTAGCAACACCTTTGCATTAAAAAAGAGACCCTCTGAGGTCTCTTGACTGCTCCCGCAGGTGCCTTGCGGGAGAGGGGCAGTGCCCTCGTCGGGACTTGAACCCGAGACCTCTCCCTTACCAAGGGAGTGCTCTACCGCTGAGCTACAAGGGCGTGTGGAAAGGTGGGCCTGGTTGACTTACCGAAATCCCCGCTAAGTCAGTTGATCTGGTTGACGCTCCGAGAATGTAGACCAATCTTTTAGCTTTGCCAAACCACCCCAAGGAAGTGCTGCGATCGCTCAAAAGTCCACTTTTGGCCCTTTGAGTCCCCTTGCAAAGGCTGACTTTTGGCTAATCCAACAATACAACACGGGGAATATGGAAAGGGACCTTTAATACAGGGGGAAGAGAGCAAGGATTGAAGAGACAACATTGAAGACTTCAATCTCTTTAAAAAGCCTATTGATTATGAGGAGCAGAGAACGAGCGACAGCGAGTTCTCCTCCTTCTTCATCAATTACGTCTTAGATCCATTCGCTTTTTCAACTGGAAAATAGGTGATAGCTCATGATTCGACGAAGTCGAGGGATGAGCCGGCACCAGGTACCTAGAAGCACTGAAACGAAGAACTGAAATCAAACCACTATCACTACTAATGAATAATCAAACCAATCAAAACCATCGATTGATCCTTTACGGCAGGACTCTGATTTGAGCAATGTCTTTGTTCGAGAAGCCAAAGCAGCTTCCATGGGGATTTCACTGAGCCAGTACGAACGGCTGCTTAGACAGGTCGGCGTGAATTACAACCCATAAGGTTTCGTCTAATCTCATTGAGGACGTTAAAAGCTCAGAGATCAAACAATCAATTGCATCGATCCCAGAGGCCAAGACTGGCCTCTTTTTTTATGCGCAAAACCACCATCACAAATTCACGATGAGAACCATTAACCAATTAATTCATTCAGGCAAGAGCTTGACCCAGCGAGAGCGAGAAGCCGTTGAACGTCAAATAAATACCAATCGTTACAAATTTGCTTGTTTGGTTAGAGTCATATGTATAGAAATGGATGTAAGAAGAAATAGATAAAGGGCGTGATTAATCCTGACTTTTCTTACCCAATTGCTTGCCCAACCCCGTCAATACAGCCTAAAATTCTTTGTAGGGTATTTCAGGAATTATTTGATAAAGTTTGTCCAACTCTATTCTTCGCAAAAGTGATTTGCAAGATCAGTAAAAGTTATTCTTATACAAAAAAGTCTGTAAATAACGGATTGAATAGAGGCCTTGCTTATAAGGCAGCTTTATTTCACTATGAAAGTGAATAAAGCAAAAAATCAGAGAAGTTGCTTAAAATGAACAAAGATGGAAAAATCTATGTTCCTTGTCTCTGGAGCAGGCATATCTGGCCTATTATTTGCCACTCTTTTGCTAAATGAGAGAATCTGCTCCCCAAATCAAATTGTTATAGTCGAGTCAGCGAATTCTTGTGGAGGTTTATATAACCCTTGGTTTTGCCCTAACTTAGGAGAATTAGATAAAGGTATGCATATATATTATGAAACCTTAATTGAAGAGATCGATTCAATAATATTTAATTCAATCCCAGAGAAAGATTGGTTTATTTTAGAAGGTAATTTCAAGGATGTTGCAGGAGCTTATTATAATGGCAGGCTGCAGACTAATAGTCCATATCCTGACCTGAGATTTTTAGAAAAAAAATATAGGGATGAATGTATAACAGAAATTCTAAATAATCTTAATTATATAAAAAAAAATAAAATGGAAGAATTGATCACTAATGGGTACAATCAATTCTCGGCTAAGGATTACTGGACCTCCCGTTTTGGAAGTTCTATTTACCAAAAGATTTTTAATCCTATTTGCAAAAAACTTTACGGTGCCTTTGGAGATGAGTTATCTCCTAATGTTGCTTATTACACAAAACTCGACAGAGTAATTATATTCTCATCTGAGTTGATGCAGGAGATAGGTAACAGTAATTTTCTGCGAAAAGTTTTAGCATTTCCAGATCAATTGAATATGCCAAATTATAGATCTAACTCGCAAAGAGGGTTGTACCCAAAACTTGGTATGAGAAGAGTAGTTGAATCATTAAATCAAAACTTATTAGATACAGGAGTTAAATTTCTAATGAATTCTACAGTTAGAAACATTGAATATCTTAAGGGTAAATATAGAGTTAAAATTTCTAATAATAGCGGAGAATTTCTGGAATTATTCCCGACAAATATTTTCTGGAGCGGGTCAAGATCTTCCCTTGCCAATGCAATGAAGATTAAGAGTAAAAATATTTCTCAGAAGGGAGAAAGTAATTACATATTCTGTAGAGTAGATGAGGAAAATCTATCATTACCTGATCTATATTACTTTTATTGCCTAGATGATAAATACTCAGCATTTAGAGTGACTAATATCTCTCAATATACGAATAATATTGACTCTAAAGGTAGAAAATTAATCTGTATTGAGCAACATTCTTCAACTGAAGAATCAAATAATCATAGAAATATTGATGATTGCGCTGGTCAAGTTATTAATGAATTATTAGAAATGAAAGTACTTACAAGAAAACCTAAAAGTAATATGGTTAGATCATTCCAAATACGTAAAAGGATATTTCCTAGACCACTACTCTTAGAAGACGAACTATGTTGTAATATGCAGCGTATAGATAACCTCCCTAATATTATTTTCCCTGGAAAAAATAAGCCTTTATCGAAATCACCATTCTTTTTAGTTGATGCACTTAAGGATATTTACTCTCAATTCCAGCAATCACTGAGATGAATCAGCAGAAGCATCAAGGATACTTATTACCATTTATTAAATAAGGTTTTATAACCTAAATGGTTTCAAGAAAACCCTCTAACTTGTATTTACCTATTAATAGGCATTTCAAGAATGGATGAGTTCGATTTGAGTAATTTTTATTTAAAAGAAAATTTATTATATATAAAGAACTTACCCCTTTACTGGAGAGTAGGCCCAGGAAATAATGATCTAAATATCCCTTCAAATCTTGACTTTACATTATTTTATGATAAGAAATACGGCTGTGCACGTCAAAAGGTCTCACCTTTGTTAAACAAAACCTTAAATGAAATTTATCAAGAACACGAAAACATTGGCTATCTTAGAGAAGATAATACATTAGCCATAAAATATCATACGGATTTACTTAATTTCATACTGAAAAATATTCCAGACATATCATCAAAGCATGTCTTAGAGATCGGTTGTGGCGGTTGTACAATCTTAAATGAGCTGCAAAAAAGGAATGCAAAAGTTCTTGGAATCGATCCAAGTCCATTTGCAGTTGAATGTGGTTCAAAATATAACATTAAAATCATTGATAAATTCTTCGAAAAAGATTTGATTTCAGATCCCTATGACCTTACTTTCTTTTCTGATGTGCTGGAGCATATTTCTGACCCCATAAGTTTTCTTAGTGACATTGAATCGAGGTTGCCTGATCACAGCAAAATTATAGTAGCTGTTCCAGATGCATCGACTGAGCATTCAACAGGGGATATTTCTATGTGCATGCACCAGCATATAACTTACTTTACAAAAAATAGTTTAACCAATACTATTCTTAAATCTGGATTAAATCCTATTAAAATAGTTTCCTCAGGATATGGTGGAAGTTTATATTGCTTAGCAGAAGTGAAGCGAAGTTCAGAACCAAATTTCTACTCAATAGATGGATTCAATCAGAATCAATTAACAGAAGAAAATTATTTCAAACGAATAGATAATGTAATTAAAAAATTTCGGGAAATTGTCACCGATACTCTAGGTAAAGGTCGGCTATTTCACTGTTACTGTCCATTAAGAGCACTTCCTTACTTAGCTGCTATTGATCAATTGTCTAATCAAAATGTCAGATTTATAGATGATACTCCATATTGGAATAACGGTTTTATTGATGGAGCAGATACAATAATTAAGCCATTAAAAGGTTCTAAAATTAAAGAGAATGATATCATTTTTATTTTCTCAAATACTTTCTCAAATGAAATAAAACATAAATTAAATTCTTATGGATATAGTTTAAACACAATATTTTCATTGTCTGATCTATACGATTAGATTTAATAGGAGTTACTCATTTGAAAAAGGTTGCAATTCTACAATCTAATTATATTCCTTGGAAAGGATACTTTGATATAATCGCATCGGTAGATCAATTTATTATTTTAGATTGCGTTCAATATACGTGCAATGACTGGAGAAATAGAAATAAAATAAAAACACGAGATTCACTTTTATGGTTGACAGTCCCAGTTTTAGCAAAAGGTAGGCATACTCAACTAATCAGAGATGTCGAAATAGCTGACAAATTTTGGCCAAATAAACATTGGCGATCACTAGAAACGAATTACTCTAAGTCAAAATATTTTTGCGAGATTTCAGAGTGGTTAAAGCCACTATATCTTGAAAGAGAGTATAAGTTTCTTTCAGATTTGAATAAAACCTTCATTGTCGCTATTTCCAACTATTTAGAATTAAATACTGAAATTATTGATTCAAGTCAATTTTCTACTTCCTCTAAAAAAAGTAAAAGGTTGATTGAAATCTTAACAGAGGTTAAAGCTGATATATACTATTCAGGTCCTTCTGCGAAGTCATACATTAATGAAGAACAATTTAATGAGCATGGTTTTAAGGTGAGCTGGATGGATTATTCTGATTATCCAATTTACAGTCAACAATGGAAATCATTTGTTCATGAGGTATCTATATTAGATCTCCTTTTTAACTGTGGCTTCGAATCTAGAAACTATATGAAGTTTAAGAAATAGCTGATACAAAATCTTTTAAGTAAGATGATCTTATAATTTAGATTTCTTATTCAAAATAAAGTCGTCAATGCCAATTGGTTGAGTCGTTTGTGATTGGGGTTTTTGGATTTTGCTAATTCAAGGAGTAATTGCTTCTTTTGCTTTGGTGTGATGAAAGGGAACCTGGCATCACTGACGCCTCTGACTTTTAACAGTCGTGCTGGATTGGATTTCAGGTCACAGCCCAATTCATCTCTGTCCCAATCCAAAAGAACTCGTACGATCCTGAGTCCTCGCATGACTGTGTTGGCCTTCACGGTGAGCAATCGTTCATCTCGCCACAGGACCAAATGCCGGGTCAAAAGTTCATGGACCAGTACTCCTCCGATCCAATGATTGGCCATTGATTGGAGTGGGTATCGCTCGTTATGGCCACTGCGATGGGCTTGCAACGGACCTTGGATATACAGATCAATCGCTCCTTGAAAGATTTTGGGTGCACGATCTGTTAATTGAGTTGATATTTGTAGGGACGATTCAACGGCATTGGCCCACAATTGAGTCTGCCTTTTGGAAGGAAACGTTTTAGTTTTTTGGCCTAAAAATCTTTCTTTCGAATTAAAGCTTGCCAGCTTTTTCCGCTTCTTCGAAAGGTTGCCATTGGGTTAGCTGCATCTTGGATAGATGCGACAAGCCAGATATGGTCTTTTCAGGTCAAAGTGTACTCAAAAGTGGACGCCCACTTTTATCTTTGAGAACCTCTGGTGCCTGAGATCCCTTCCCTTGGTTGAGGCCGGGCTCAATGCCCTCGTCGGGACTTGAACCCGAGACCTCTCCCTTACCAAGGGAGTGCTCTACCGCTGAGCTACAAGGGCGTGTGGAAAGGTGGGCCGGGTTGGATTTGAACCAACGTAGGCAGAGCCAGCGGATTTACAGTCCGCCCCCATTAACCACTCGGGCACCGACCCGAACCACTTTTAGAGATTAACAGTTAATTGCCCATTTTTGTCTGAATTTTTTGGGCGATTCCCTAGGGGGTAGATACCATCTCTCAAGAACTGCTATGCGCCAGGACCATGCGTCTTTTACTTATCAATGGTCCAAATCTAAATCTGTTAGGTCAAAGGGAACCTGAATTGTATGGTTTGAGCACTTTGGAATCTATTGAGTGTGACCTTAGAGAAAAGGCTAAGGCTCAAGGAGCTCAGCTTGAGTGTTTCCAGAGCAATTTTGAAGGTGCTCTTGTGGATCGTATTCATAAGGCTATAGGTGAAGTAGATGCGATCCTTATTAATGCAGGCGCCTATACACATACTTCTGTTGCTTTAAGGGATGCTTTATTAGGAGCTCGAATCCCTTATGTGGAACTTCATTTGAGTAATACGAATGCTAGAGAGCAGTTTCGACATCATTCTTTTCTTGCAGATAAAGCTATTGGGGTTGTAAGTGGTTTTGGTGTGATGAGCTATCAGCTTGCTCTTCAAGGCTTGTTGGGATATCTGCGTAAAGGCAGAGAATCCTTATGAAATCTTCGATTACCTATGAGAATTCAAATCTTAGGATCAAATGGCTCGCGAGTGGAACTAGTACTGCTTGGTTAGAACAAGCAGTCGCGAATCCAATTGAGGTTCTTATAGATCATGCTCATTGTGAAAGAAAAGCTGCTGGAGCTGCTTTACAACTGATGTTTCGTTATTTATGTGAGCCTGGTTTGGCAGAAGTTCTTAGCCCATTGGTAATAGAAGAAATCCAGCATTTTGAGAGGGTGTTGGCTTTATTGAAGACTAGGGGCCGATATCTAGAGCCTTTACCAGCCCCTCCTTATGGAGCAGCCTTGGCAAAAAAAATCAGAAAGGCTGAGCCAGGGCGCATGCTTGACAGTTTTCTTGTCGCCGGCCTTATAGAAGCAAGAAGTCATGAAAGAATGTCTTTATTGGCTTCTAATAGTCCTGATCAAGAGCTTCGGGAACTATATGCAGAGTTGTTAAAAAGTGAGGCTCGACATTTTTGTCTTTATTGGATGCTCGCTGATGAGAGATATGATCGAAGAGTGATAACTTCTCGCTTGGGAGAATTGTCAGAGTTTGAGGCTTCCATTCTTGTTGACCTTCACCCTGAGCCACGAATGCATAGTTGATTTTGATTTTTCCTGAAGATTGGTAATTACTTTGGGATAGAGTTAAATGTGAAATCTTGTTAATGGCTCTTTAGTTTTTTGAAGAAAATTAGCCCCAGGAAAGTTATCAGAGTTTCGAGTGCTTCAGAGTCTGTCTCTGAAAGCATTAAACACCCACTTGCCTTGGTAGGGGTTGGACCAGGGGACCCCTTATTGATGACTTTGGCGGCTGTGAAAGAAATTAAAAAAGCATCAGTAATTGCTTATCCTATTTCACATCAAGGTGCAGAAGGGATGGCAGCAACTATTGCTTCTGAGTGGATCGGTCTTGAGCAGAAGAGGCTCCCACTTCTGTTCCCTATGGTTGAAGAATCGTTGCCTAGAAAGCAGGCTTGGAGACAGGCTAGTGATGAGCTTGCGGCTGAAGTGTTGACTGGGGAGCGAGTGGCTTTTTTATGCCAAGGAGATGTTTCTTTATATGCAAGTTGCTCTTACCTGTTGCTTGATTTGAAGGCAAGGTATCCGGAATGTCCTATTCGCCTGGTGCCTGGCGTTACTTCCATTTCAGCAGCAGCAGCAGCAGGGTGCTGGCCATTGTCTCTCCAGCAAGAACAATTTCTTGTGACGCCAACACCAGGTCATCCTTATCAGTTGGAGGAACTTTTGGAAGATGCTGCGAGATCTAGGAGGGTTCTTGCATTAATTAAACTTGGACATCGTTGGAAATGGGTTAGGCCGGTATTGGAAAAGAGACACCTCTTGGAAGGAGCACTGTTTGCTCAGAGAGTTGGTTGGCCTGATCAAAAGGTCCTTACAGCTAGTGAAGTTGACGAAAGCATGAAACCTTATTTCTCTTTGTTGTTAATTCGTCAAGGTTGGCCTGATGTGATTCCTTGATTTGTGCATTGGCTAGGCTTTAATTTCTTTGTGTGTAAAAGGCTTGAATTATTCATCTAGATTGGGAAATGGTTAGCTATTAGGAGGCTTAATAGTTGTCAAATTCTTTTGTTATTTTTTAGCTAAGTGAAATCAATTCTTTCTGAAGAAGAGCTTCTGCTTCCAATGGGGTCTGGGCTCTTAATAAGGAATATCTAAGTTTTGAAGCACCGGGAAATCCTCGGCACGTCCAACCAAGGTGTTTCCTTGCTATTAAAAGGCCGTGGTCGCCTTTGCTTGCAAGTAATGCCTGCAAGTGTTCAAGTGCCACGCTTACTTTTGTATAAGGGCTTGGGGTTTGTATGGCGTTCCCTTGCAAGGTTGAATTTATTTGTCCAACTAGCCAAGGGGCTCCCATGCTTGCTCTGCCAATCATTAAGCCATCTGCACCTGTTTTTTTTAAGCACTGATATGCATCTTCTGCATTATTTACATCGCCGTTAGCAATTACTGGGATGCTTAGATTCTTTTTTACTCTGCCGATCGCTTCCCAATCTGCCGCTCCTCTAAACCCTTGCTCCCTGGTTCGACCATGCAATGTAATTAGTTGAGCTCCTGCGGCTTGCATGAGTAATGCAAACTCCACAGGGTCATGGGAGTTTTTTTGCCAGCCAAGTCTTGTTTTTACTGTGACCGGAATCTTGACTGCATCTACGACTGTGTTGATTATTCTCGCGGCAAGTAAAGGGTTCTTGATTAGCGCACTTCCTCCCCCTTTGCGAGCAATTTTCTTTGCAGGGCAGCCCATGTTGATGTCTATCAGAAATGCGCCTGCAGCTTCTGCTCTTTTGGCGGCTTCGGCCATGGCTTTTGGGTGATGATCGAAAAGTTGAACTCCAATGGGCCCTGATTCCTTAGAGAGTTCTTCAATTTTGTTGCGGCCGTGTCCTAGCTCGAGACTGCTTGCATTCATCATTTCTGTAAAAAGCAAGGCATCTGGAGCCCAGCGTCTAACCAAGCCTCTAAAGATTTGATCACTCACTCCAGCAAGTGGAGACTGAAGGACACAACATTTCAGCTCCCTTGGTGTGCCTCTGCCAGAAAGCTGTATCGTTGATAAATTGATGTTCATTGATTGACTTTAAAACTAGAAGCCTGAGATTAGATTGTTTAGCCTTAGAGGATTAAATAGGGAGCTTTTACTTTAATTGAACTCAGCTTCTTCTCCTGCAGATAAAATTAGTGGAGCATTAATTTTGCATAAATGAACGTGCTTAATTCCACTTCAACAGGTTGAAAGCTGAATTTAGAGATGTGTACCAAAGTGAGGCTATTAGAACTTATTTTACTTGCTTTATATTGTCTCTTGGCATTGATAAATATTCCTGGATTGGTAGTTGGCATTTTTATTGGAGTTTGATTGGGGCGCTAATTATGTGACTCTTAACTCATCTTCCTGGTAAAACTAGAAGTTGGTTTGTAAGGATTGGGTCATGGTTGACAATGTCTATTGACCAGACTATGTCACCGCTTTTGTAATCTTTGAAAGGTTTTGGAAGATACCTTGGAAAGGGATTGCATTGAAAGAATCCTTTTAAGAACTTTTTTGTTCTGTGCTTATGTAGGGTCAAGAGCATATAGATGGTTTTAAGGAGTGGCGCGTCCAGTCGTCGCCATAATTGGTCGCCCTAACGTGGGGAAATCCACGTTGGTTAATCGATTGTGTAAAAGTCGTGAGTCGATAGTTCATGACCAGCCAGGGGTCACTAGGGATCGCACCTATCAAGATGGATACTGGAGAGATAGAGAATTTATGGTTGTTGATACAGGCGGTTTAGTTTTTGATGACGATAGTGAATTCCTCCCTGAGATTCGTGCGCAAGCCAACTTGGCTTTGTCAGAGGCCGTTTTGGCAATAGTCATTGTTGATGGCCAGCAAGGCCTTACGGCTGCGGATGAGGCCATAGCGGAGTGGTTGAGACCACAATCATGCAATTCGTTGGTAGCTGTCAATAAGTGCGAGTCGCCTGAGCAGGGATTGGCTATGGCTGCAGAGTTTTGGCGCCTTGGCTTGGGTGAGCCTTATCCAATTTCAGCAATACATGGAGCAGGAACTGGAGACTTGTTAGATCGAGTGATATCTCTTCTGCCACCAAAAGAAAGTGAAGTTGAGGAGGAGGATTTAATTCAGATGGCGATTGTTGGCAGGCCAAATGTAGGGAAATCGAGCCTTCTAAATGCTATTTGCGGTGAACCGCGCGCAATTGTTAGCCCAATTCGCGGTACAACACGTGATGCGATTGATACAAGCTTGCGACGTCATAACCAGACATGGAAACTTATTGATACTGCAGGGATCCGACGCAGAAGAAGTGTGGATTATGGCCCTGAATTCTTTGGGATTAATCGAAGCTTTAAGGCGATAGAACGTAGTGATGTTTGCGTCTTAGTAATTGATGCTTTGGATGGAGTCACTGAGCAGGATCAGCGACTCGCTGGGAGGATTGAGGAGGAAGGCCGCGCTTGTGTACTGGTAATTAATAAATGGGATTTAGTCGCGAAAGATAGTCATACCATGACGATGATGGAAAAAGAGCTCCGATCAAAGCTTTATTTTCTTGATTGGGCAACAATGGTTTTTACTTCTGCGATGACTGGCCAGAGGGTGGAAAGTATTTTTTCATTAGCAGCAATTGCAGTTGAGCAGCACCGCCGCAGAGTAACTACATCAGTAGTGAATGAAGTATTGAAGGATGCATTGAGTTGGCGAAGTCCACCTACTACAAGGGGGGGGGCGCCAGGGGAGGCTCTATTACGGAACACAAGTTGCAAGTAGCCCTCCAAGTTTTACTCTTTTCGTCAATGATCCAAAATTATTTGGGGAAACTTATCGACGCTATATGGAGAGACAATTGCGAGAAGGACTTGGTTTTGATGGCACTCCATTAAGGTTGTTTTGGAGAGGCAAGCAACAGCGTGATGTTGAAAGAGATATTGCTCGCCAGCACAGGCATTCCGGTTGAGTTATGGACTGGTTGCGCCAGGTTCCCATAGGGCAATTTGTTGATGGTCATTCCAGCTGGCTAAGAAGTCTTGATCCAAGATTGAAGTTTGCCTGGGTGTTGATGTTTTTGTTGACTCCAGTACTGGCAGGACCTTTGTGGCGATTGGCTTTGGTAATTACGTTGTTGTTGTTGACTTTGTGTAGTCGACTTCCTGTGAGGGTTTGGTGGCGCTCCATCTTTTTGTTGTTGGTTTTGGCCGGTGTCGTAGGGGGGCTAGCCATGTTATTGCCCACAGGTGTTCCCCCTGCTGTATTGGCAGTTCGACCTCCAGAGGAATTGCCTGGTCTGGAAATCGCTGGCTCTGGGTGGGAGATCTTCCGTTTTGGTTCAATTCGTTTTGGACCTATAAATTTTGGCCCGTTAGTAGTTGATCGCCGGTCAGTGGAATTAGGGCTGAAGACTTCCACTTTGATTTTTACTGTCGTACATAGTGTGAACTTGATGCTTTTAACTACACCTCCGGAGGATCTGATGTGGACACTTCGTTGGTTCCTTACGCCTCTTGCTCTTATTGGCTTACCAGTAGATCGAATTAGTTTTCAGCTTTTGTTGGCTTTGAGATTTCTGCCTTTGGTGCAGGAGGAGTTGCAAAATCTATTGCGATCTATGGCAAGTAGGGCTGTAAACCTGAGAGAACTTGGTTTTAAGGCAACTTTGGGTTTGATTCTTTCAGTCGGGGAGCGTTTGTTGGCAAATATTCTTTTGAGGGCAGAGCAAGGTGCTGATGCTCTTTTGGCCAGAGGTGGTTTGTGGTTGCCTCCAGACCATTTCGAACCAGCAACTTTGCGGCAGCCAAGGGAATCTTGGATAAATATTGGATCAGGCTTGGCCTTATTAGTGGTTTTAAGCTTGCGTGGGAAGTACGGTGCTTTATAGATCTACAGATGTTTAATTAAGGTGGGCGCAGAGCGTTACCTCAACCATCCAACTTTTGGAATGCTTTATCTGGTTGCCCCAGCTGGAGATGGTAGAGATATTTATGCGACTTTATATGCACAGAAAATGTTTTTTCTGGTGACCCTTCAGCCTCGAGGGGCACAATTTGAGGTTATCCCATACCTTGACGCACGTCACCACGCTGAACTCCATTTGTCCCGTTGTCGCCGTGAGGCTTCACCTGAAGAAGACCGGTGGCGGGAGTTGTTTCACCAGACCTTTATCTAGAGATTGAGTCATGTTGCCTGATCGTTGGCGGCATTTTATTAATTGCCTACCCAAAGGAGTTAATCTGTTAGCAGTAAGTAAAGGACACCCCTCTTCGTCAATTCGATGCTTGGCTGAGCTTGGACAGATTGATTTTGGAGAGAGTCGTCTTCAAGAAGCTATTCCTAAGGTTGAAGAGCTTAAGGACCTTTCCTTTTTGCGCTGGCACTTTATTGGTCATCTTCAGAAAAACAAAGTAAGAGGAGTTGTGCAAACTTTTCAAGTGATCCATTCAGTAAATTCGTTCGCTTTGGCTGAAAGAATCTCAAGGATTGCAGTTGAGGAAGAGCGGTGTCCTCAAGTAATGCTTCAGGTTAAATTTCTGGAAGATCCAAATAAGGGTGGATTTGCTCCTGATCAACTTTCTGAGTTATGGCCTAGGTTGATTGATTTACCAAATGTTCGGTTAACTGGACTGATGACAATGGCGCCCAAAAACCTTGATCTCATCCAGACAAGGACTTTATTCAAGAATTGTCGTGAGTTCGCAAACCAACTGGATTTGCCGGATTGTTCTATGGGAATGAGTCAAGACTGGCAGGTAGGAGTTGAGGTGGGGGCTACGTGGCTGCGACTGGGGTCTGCTTTGTTTGGAGCACGTCCTGACAACCTCAACCTTCTCACAGATTAAAAATAAAAGGGAGTGAAAACCTTGCCCCAGACTATCTGGAACGTTATTTAGGTATTAGGTTTAAAAGTTTCCGAAAAGGAGACTCTCCTAAGCTCGGCATTAAGCCGATTTACTTCACGTCATCCCAAGAGGATTCAACAGGTGTCGCTTATTTCCCGTCTTCGTGCCGTCGTCGCTGGTGACGACTACCTTGACAGCGATTTCGATGAGCTCGATTACGAAACAGGTGATCAATTTGATTCTGATGACAGGAGAGCAAGGGCTCTGGGTGGTGAGTTGGCACCACTTTCACAGTCTTCACCGTTTGACTTGGGGAATGGCATCTCTGGATCAAATGTGATTGGTATGCCTGGGATCTCTGCTACGACTTCCGAGGTTAATTTGATGGAGCCAAGAAGTTTTGATGAAATGCCCCGAGCGATTCAAGCTTTGAGGGAGCGAAAAACTGTGATTCTGAATCTGACGATGATGGAGCCTGACCAGGCTCAAAGAGCGGTTGACTTTGTGGCTGGAGGCACTTTTGCTATTGATGGTCATCAAGAGCGAGTAGGCGAGAGTATTTTTCTTTTTGCACCAAGTTGTGTGACGGTTACAAATTCCTTCCAAGAGGAGGCTTCTCCTTCAACTGTTGTCAGGAAAGAGTCTGAGCCTCAGCCCCAAGAAGCTAGTCCTGCGCCTTCTCCAGCATGGGGAGAATCAGTAGCTTCGGCGCTTTAATTCGTGCCATATTCTCTTGGGGTTGTTGGCCTGGGTCGCATGGCTCAGGCTGTTGTTTTGCCCCTGATAGAGAGAAAAGATTTTCTACCTAATGAAATTTTTGCAGTTGTTGGTAGAAAGGAAAGTGTCCCTAGTGTTGCTGAAAAGTTTCCAAAAGGAATGAGAATTGTTAGTTCAGACGATCCAATTGCCGAGGATGTCTGGAATGCTGCTATTCAACTGTTGGCAATAAAGCCTCAGCAGTTGCCTTTGTTCGAAGGGAAAAATTTTAATTTCGATAATCCAAACCCCTCGTCTCGACCATTATTGATTTCAGTATTGGCAGGCGTGACTTTGAAGCGACTTCAGAAGATTTTCCCTGGTCATGTTTGTGTCAGATCTGTACCTAACATCCCAGTTTTAGTCGGTGCTGGATTGACTGGTTTGGCTTGGGCTGAGGGGGTTACAGAGAAACAAAGATCGTCGGTAATGAAGATTTTTAATCCTATTAGTGAGGTCTTTGAGTTGCCTGAGGTGCAGTTGGATGCTTTTTTGGCTTTGACTTCATCTGGTCCAGCTTATGTTTCTTTGATGATTGAGGCACTGGCTGATGGTGCTGTTGCTGCAGGTTTGCCTAGGCATTTGGCTTATCGATTGACACATAAAATGCTTTCAGGAACTGCATTATTCCTAAATGAAAAGGCAATGCATCCAAGTGAATTGAAGGATATGGTTGCTTCACCTGGGGGCACAACAATTACGGCTCTTCGCCATCTTGAGATGGCAGGTGTGCGATCTGCTTTGATGGAGGCGGTGGTGGTTGCAGCTGAGCGCAGTCGATCACTGAACGGAGGGGAGTAGTTGAATGCTGAGGTTCTATTCCTAGGATTTCGTTATACAGTCGTTCAATTGCATCAATGTTGCGAGTAAGTGTATACCGACTTAATACACGTGAGCGAGCTCTTCTCCCTAATTCAGCCGTAAGAACTGGTTGATCTCTAAGTACTGGTAGGAGTGTGCGAAGTTGGGTAGTAACACCTTGGGTGCTTAGAACAATTCCTGCTCCATCTGCAAGAACTTCACCATCAGCACCTGCATCAGTGGCTACGCATGCTGTAGCCGTTGCCATTGCTTCTAGTAATGAGATTGAAAGGCCTTCTACCAAGCTGGGTAAGATGAATACTTCAGCGCATTGAAGCAAGGCTATTTTTGTATTTAGATCGGACTCATATCCCCACCAAAGTACATCGCAATCGTTTGTATAGAGGGAGTTTGTTTCGAGTGTTGATCGAAGTGGGCCATCCCCAACAATTACTAGCCTGCATGATCTTGGCTCTACTGCACGCCATGCCCGCAGAAGTGCTTCCACATTCTTCTCGGTAGCAATTCTCCCCATGTAAAGAAAGATTCGCTCATTCCCAAGTCGCTGCCTGACTTCTGCATACTTAGGATTGGGAAAATCTTTATTGAGGGGACTCCAACATCCTGTATCCACCCCATTGGGAATGACGGCAAGTCTTGATTCATTGACGCCCAGTTTTGCCAGGACTTCTGCTTGCAATTCTGAGAAGACAATTACCTTGTCATATTTAGCCAATGCAGGTGCATATAGTTGATAGGTCAGTTGTTGGGTTCCTGCAGTTAGGTTGCGAATGCTGGCATCAAAAGCTGGGTGAAAGGTTGCGACAAGAGGCACCTTGAGTTGTTGACCTAGTTCTGGTAGCCGGAAATCTAGAGGGGATAGTGTGAGACTTGCGTGAATTAGATCTGGCTTAAGTCTTTCTAGTGACTCTCTAAGTTCTCTTTGTGCCCTTGGAGAAGGAATTGTATAAACCTGAGACTTCACAAGGTAAGGGAGGCTTACCTCTGGATCATTTGCGAGTAATGAAGTTTTGCGATTGACAGGGCTTCCTGGATTGTCGAAGTGAATAAAACTTGTTTGATGCCCTCTTTGTCTAAGCGCCTTTGTAGTGCTTAGACCATAAGTGACATTCCCGCAGAACGGTGTTTTCTTTCCTAGCCACGCTATGTGCGCCAACCGCTCCACATGATAAGCCTCACTTTCAAGTTAGCAGCGCCGCCATGGATGCTCTAAAACAGCTGCTATGAAGGCAAGAAATGCCAACAGCCAAAGGACTGGTATTAGGCCGTATTTACTTACCAATGTGCCTGCTAGAACGAGTGGAAGACTTAGGGCAATGTTGACTAAGTTGTTTTGGAGTCCAAAAACCTTACCTCTCGTTGCTTCTGGAGTATCTTCTTGAAGAGTTGTTTGCGCTGGAATGGCTACTAATGCAGCGCCTATTCCAAGTAAACTGCAATAAATTACAGTCCACAATAGTAATCCTCTTGCTTGGCCTAGTAAAATAAGGCTCAATGTGATTGCTGCAAGGCCTGTTGCAGCAATCTTGCGTCTATTGAAATTATGACCAACTTGGGCAATGATTACTGCCCCAAGTGCCATTCCAAGTCCGGTAACTGCCAGCAAAGTTCCAAAACGTGTCGGACCAAGCTCTTGGATTGAGGATGCGAGGCTTATGGCTAGTACGTATAGCGCTGCTAGAAGACTGTAAAGAAGTACGAGGTTAATCATTGCTCCTCGGAGTGTTGGCCTTTCTCTTAGCACTTGTACTCCTTCTCCAATCTCTTTCAGGAAACTTTCATGTGAGGTTGCTTTGAGCTTTTCTTTTAATTTGATGCCACTAATACTTAATGCTGCCATTCCATAACAGAAAGGCAGTAGAAGGAATTCTCCCCCATTGAAACCCAAGGTCATAAAGCATTGCTTTAGTAATCGAAGGATTGGATCTCCAAGGGCAAACCCTACTATTGTTGCTCCCATAGAGGTGGCTTGGTAGAGCGAGTTGGCAGCTAGTAGGTTCTCTTTAGGAACTAATAAAGGGATTGCAGCTTGCTCAGCAGGAGCAAAGAATTGGGTTAAAATTGATTCGAAAAATGTCATCATTAATAGTGCCCAATATCCCCAACTAAGACCCATCAAACTGGGACCAGGTAATAGGCAAATTGGTGCAAAAAGGACCAGCAGTGCGCGCAGACCATTGGAAGCAATCATTAAGCGGCATTTATGCCAACGGTCAGCCACGACTCCTGCGACAGAGCCTAAAACCATTGCTGGGACTGTATTGGCTACGTATATACCTGTTGCGAGAAGGGTGATTCTTTGCGCTCTCGTTGCGAAATCCATGCGGATAGCAGCTGCCACACCTGCCAGTGCTTCATTGTTTTGTGGGGTGCTGCTTACCCAATACTGGGCAATCAGGTAGACCATCAAAACTATGTAGAACTTGTCAGCTAGTTGGGAGAAGATTTGCCCTATCCAAAGTTTGCGAAACCCTTCTAATTGGATGACTGCTTTGAGCCCATTTGGCCCTTGAGGATGCTTTTTTTTGAGAAGAGCATTCTCTGCATTATCAAGTGTCCGATTGCTCAAGAATCTTTTAGCATCTTTTTATGCTCCCTCATCAAATAATGGGATCAGGATTTCACGCAACATTGAAAGGGCATGAACTTTTTTAGGCAGATGATTGCTGATCCAGCATTCCACCACTGTTAGTAGGCGAAGCCATACTTCTTTAGGCCCCATTAGCTCTCCATTGGAGCGATTTGGAAGATTTGGTCTTAATAGTCGCTGCAGAAGGGCCAACTCTGATGGGTTCAGTTGAATGTCTGCATAAGGTAGTGAGCCGATAGCGAATCCCTCATCAGGAATGAGACTGCAGCGCCAGTTCCATTCCCCAATTGGTGGTTCTAGTGGCGTCCCGCTCCGACAACATTTTTGAACAGGGAGGCTATATCCTCCTAAAGCAAGTAGATGTATGCAGAATTGAACGCTTCTAGCCAAGGTTTTTAAAGGGTTAATTGGAACTTCTTCGCTCAGCTCTTCGAGGCGTTCAAGGTGAATCAATACTGTACTTAGCATCCCAGGAAGAGGGTCATGGCCGGCCACTAAAAGCATTGTTAATTCAGAAAGAGCCTGAGCTGCTGAAAGGATTTCTAGGTGTTCTCCTAGTTTGCTGAAGCTGTGAAGCACCCTGAGTTGGCGAACCGTTTGGAGAGCTGATTTCCCTCCAACTTGAAGCTTTAGAAAGGTTAGAGGGGTCGCTGCTGCAAGTTTGCTGCCAGGTCGTCTTGCTCCTGGTACTGCAAAACGAGAGATGCCCTCTTGATCGCTAAGAATGGTTATAAGGCGATCCTTTTCTCCGAGTGGACTAGTCTTTAGGCAAAGGCCTTCTATTCGTTTCTCAGAATTCACTTTGCTTGCTGCGAAGATCTTTCATTAGGCTTGTTCCCATACTTGTCCCAAGCTCAGTGGCTCCCGCAATTAATAGTTCTATGGCTTGATTTAGATTTTTTATCCCTCCAGTAGCTTTTATGCTGCAGCGCCCACGAGTTAATTTTCTGATTTGTTGAATATCAGTTGCAGTAACTGCAGGTCCAAAGCCATTGCTGGTTTGAAGCCCACTTACTCCTGCATCGATAGCTGCTTCTATAGCCAAGTTTAGTTTTTCTGGGTTTAGATAAGAGATGTTCAGGATTGCTCTGACTGGTAACCCGAGATTGCATAGAAGAGCTAATTCTTCGGAGAAAATCTCTGCTTTGCCTTGATTGAGAGCAAAGAAATTTGGAACTACATCTAATTCTTCAGCACCTTTTTCCGCTGCCCACTCAGCTTCAATTTTCTTTATGGAAATTGGGGTTGTTCCAAATGGGAAAGAGATCGCTGCAATAAGCTTGGTTGTACCTGGAGGACCTAGGCGATTACGTGCTTGTTCAAGGTGAATGAGGTTGGTGCATAGCCCTGCAAAACTAAAGTGCAGCGATGCGTCGCAAGCAGTCTTTATGGCTTCTTCATTGATGTGAGGGTCTAAGACTGCTTGATGAATAAGAGTCGCAATTTCTGGCAATTCGACCTTAGGGAGCGAACTTTGCATGGGGAATAGAGCTCAATTCTTAGATTGGATGACCCCATAGCCTCCATGATTTCTACGGTATATCACTTGTAATTCCCCACTATCTTTTTCACGAAACAAATAAAAGTCATGGTCGATGAGGTCAAGTTGATGCCTTGCTTCATCGATATTCATAGGCGTCATGTGGAAATATTTGCGCCTAACTCCAGGATCAGGGAGATGTGCTTCTTTCCCTTTAATCAGGGAATGATCAATTGAGTTGTCAAGAATAACTTCTTCGGTGGTTGGGGTAGTAGATGCACTATGCCCATGACTATGATGATGATTAGTATGGCGTTCTTTGAACTTTCTTAATTGACGCGTAAGTTTGCTTGCGACAAGATCAATACTTGCATATAAATTCTCACTTCTTTCTTGAGCTCTGATTACAGTCCCATTAGCATAAACGGTGACCTCAGCTGTTTGTTCTGGAACACGTGGGTTCCTAGCAACTGATAGGTGAACATCAGCTTCTTTCACCATATCTTCAAAATGATGAATAGCTTTCTCAAGCTTTGATTGCGTGTAATCACGTAGTGCGGGAGTCAGCTCAAGATTGCGACCATGAATCAGCAGTTTCATAGCATCCCTACGGTGTCAGTAGATATCGCAAAGGTAGTTACGCCATCTGTATTGGCAAAGTCCCCAACGACATTTATTTTTGAGCCAAAAGATTTGGTGCCGTTTCAACTTGCGTGGAAATGGCAGCAAGACTGGCAAAGAAGCCTTCTTTCAAAGGCTTTATCTTCTCAAGCTGTTTGGCTACTTCAGCATTCAAGTTGTTACACCCTTGGCCGAGGAGCAAGTTTATCAAATGTTTTATTTGATAAAGGAGGTTCACCTTCTGAGTTGTTTCGCATTGATCGTGGTGGAGAGGTTACTCACCACTTGCCTGGCCAGTTAGTGGTTTATCCGGTATTGGATCTTCGTCATTATAAGAAAGATCTAAATTGGTATTTACGCCAACTTGAAGAAGTGCTTATTGATGCCCTAAGGGTTCTGGGATTAGACGGTCAGCGCATCCCAGGATTTACAGGGATATGGGTTCAGGGGCGCAAAGTGGCAGCAATTGGTGTGGGTTGTCGTCGTTGGATAACTCAGCATGGTTTTGCTCTAAATGTGGATTGTGATTTGGCGGGTTTTGATGAAATAGTCCCTTGCGGACTAAAAGGGAAACCTGTAGAGAACCTGAGTAATTGGCTTCCTGGTATTACCGTCGCAGATGTACAGCCTCTTGTAAGAAGGTGCTTGTGTGAAAGGTTTGACCTTATAAGTAATAGTTCAGAAAGCTATGAAACTTCTTAAGCTAAAGCTGCATAATTGCTTGGATGGTGTTTTGTTTTTAGAACTTTTTCGGGAGGAAAATTGAACATTTCTAAAGATTTTGATGAAAAGAATTCTTTTGTTGGAGCTAGAGCCTTCTGGAGGCCTACCAAGCGAGAACAAGATGCTTTGGCTTCTCATGCACATCTCGCAGGATTTGGACGTGTAGATCAAATTTGGGATTGGTTGTCAAAAAATCATGGTCAGGTTATTGCGGTAGATGCGCCTCATGCGGCGCATCCTGAGACCTTTAGTTATTTCGAGTTGGCTAAACGAATAGGTCTTGCTGCAGCTGCTTTTCGCAGTTTTGGTATAGGAAGAGAAGACGTGGTTGCTCTATTTGCAGAAAATAGTCCCAGATGGCTAATAATTGATCAAGGCCTAATGCGACTAGATGCTTTAGATGCAGTCCGAGGGGCTTCTGCTCCAGTAGATGAGCTTCGTTACATCCTTGAAGATTCTCAGGCAGTTGGACTTGTTATTCAGACAGCTGAATTGTGGGAAAAACTTTCTCTAACAAAGGAGCAACGAGCTCGCCTCAAGTTTGTTGTGCAATTGGAAGGTGAGCCTCAAGGAGATGTTTTGGGATGGGACAACTTTATGTCTTTAGGAGTTGGAGGACAGCTTGAATCATCCATGGGGAAGGCTCGATGCGCAAAATCTGCTCAATCTTCTGGAGCCACTATTCTCTATACCTCTGGGACGACTGGGAAACCTAAGGGAGTGCCTCTGACTCACGCTAATTTGTTGCATCAGATGAGATCCCTGTCTTGTGTCGCTAACCCTGCGCCTGGGTCTCCTGTACTAAGTGTTTTGCCTATCTGGCATGCATATGAAAGGAGTGCTGAGTATTACTTCTTTTCATGTGCGTGCACTCAGAGTTACACCACAATCAAACACCTCAAGCAAGACCTCCCCAGGGTGCGCCCGATCGTTATGGCAACTGTTCCAAGACTTTGGGAGGCTGTGCAATCTGGCTTTGATGAAGCAGTAAAAGGCATGTCTTCAACTCGTAAGACCGTAATAAAAGCGGCAATCTCTAATAGTGGTTCTTACAAATTGGCATTGAGAACTGCTAGGGGGCTTTTAGTCGATTATGTAGTCCCTACTCGCCGATTATTGGCTGTTTTTGAAGCAGGTTTTCGTTGGCCTATGCATGCATTGGCATCTGCGATTCTTTGGCCAAAAGTTTTGGATAAGCTTTGTGGGGGGCAATTGCGCTTCCCTATTAATGGAGGAGGCGCAATTGCTCCCCATGTGGATGTTTTTTTTGAGTCCTTAGGGATAGAACTTTTAGTGGGTTATGGCCTGACAGAGACAAGTCCAGTTGTTAGTTGTAGAAGACCTTGGAGAAATATTCGGGGTAGCTCGGGGTCTCCGCTTCCCGAAACTGAGTTTCGGATAGTGGATCCTGAAACTGGGTCGCCAAAGAATTTTCGCCAGCGTGGACTTGTCTTGGTTCGTGGGCCTCAGGTTATGTCTGGCTACCTTGGTAATCCTGAAGCGACTGCGAAAGTTTTAGATGCTCAAGGATGGTTTGACACAGGTGACATAGGAATGCTTCTTCCTGATGGTTCGCTAGTGCTGACTGGCCGTGCTAAGGACACGATTGTTTTAAGTAATGGAGAAAATATTGAACCTGGTCCTCTAGAAGAAGTACTGGTGGCTAGTCCACTATTAGAGCAGGTGATGTTGGTAGGGCAAGACAAAAAACAATTAGGAGCATTGTTGGTTCCAAGACTTGACGAGATGATGTCATGGGCTAACCAACAAGGTGTTTCTTTACCTCGTGATTTGGGTGGTTCTCCTGGGGATCAAAATTTAAGGAGACTTTTGCGAAAAGAAATCAATTTCTTGCTTGCGTCTAGACCAAGTTCTCGACCAGATGAACGAGTTGTGGGAGTTGCGTTAGTAGATCCTTTTACAATTGAGAATGGATTGTTGACTCAGACTCTGAAACAGCGTCGTGAGAATATTTCTGCACGTGATGCAGAAGCCATAGCATCAATTTATAGCCGTTGATATCAGGAGGTGATCAATTTGGTTGACCTTAACGCTGCTGCCTGAGAGGGTTGGTCCTTATTAATTTGTCCCATGTCAGAAGTGACTTCTTTGTCGATCAAGCGAAATATCACAATTCGCGCTGTTGTAACTCCTGCTTGGAAGGAGGAGGCTGAGAGAGAGTTGAGTAATGCTATTTCGACGACAGATCAACAATTGGCACAATTAGAGCAAGAAGGGCAGCAGGTGGTGAATGACGTGCGTAGTCAGAGTGCTAATCCTTTAGACCCTAGGGTGCAAGAACAGGTTGCCCAAGTGCAGCAGCAAGTCGCAGCCAAAAGAGCTGAGCTTGAGGAACAGAAACGAAACTTGTTGCAGCAACAGGCTCAAGTGAGAGAGCTAGAGATGGATCAAATTGTGGAACAAGGACAGATTGAAAGTTTTTGTGATTTGAGGGTTGGTGACAACTTGGTGAGCAAGATGCAGGTCGCTGTGGTTGTTAAGGATGGAGTTGTACAGTCCATTGAGCAGGATTAATTCCAACTTTATTGCTTCCTTGGTTCAGTCTGTCTCTAAAATTGTTTGATTAAAGTCGATTGGGGAAAAGTTATTGGCAACTCATGACATTTTTATGCCTGCCCTTAGCTCCACGATGACGGAGGGCAAAATTGTTGAGTGGCTAAAACAGCCAGGAGACAAGGTTGGACGAGGAGAGTCAGTTCTCGTAGTCGAGTCTGATAAAGCTGATATGGATGTGGAATCCTTTCAGGATGGTTTCCTGGCAGCAGTATTGATGCCAGCTGGTAGTACTGCTCCAGTTGGAGAAACGATTGGCTTGATAGTTGAGAGTAAAGAAGAAATAGCGGCTGTTCAGGCTAAAGCTCCTGTGGCTCCTTCCTCTGTCGCAGAGGCCTCGACTCCTAACCCTTCACTGAAAGAGGCAGCAACTGCAGAGGCTGCTCAAAAAACTAGTCCTGTTAATGAACCTACCCAAGCCTCTGTTCCTTCTTTCTCACAATTAACAGCTACTAATAAGGCCTCAGTTGTTGTGAATGATGGAAGAATAATTGCTTCACCTAGGGCTAAAAAACTCGCGAAACAGAAAGGTGTTGATTTGGCCACGGTAAGGGGCACTGGTCCACATGGCCGTATACAGGCCGATGACGTGCAACAAGCTACTGGTCAGCCCATTTCAATCCCTTGGGTTGCTGAAAGTAATGCTCCTGCAGGCCTTCAAGTCAAGAAGCCCATAGTTGTCGATTCGTCGGCCTCAGGAAGTGGGGTCAGTGAAGCCAAGTCTTTGGCTGGGAATAGTTTTGGTAAACCTGGAGAAACGATTTCTTTTAACACCCTCCAGCAAGCGGTTAATCGCAATATGGAGACTAGTTTGTCTGTACCCTGTTTCAGGGTTGGTTATACAATAATCACCGATAAATTAGATAGCTTCTATAAACAAGTAAAGCCTAATGGCGTTACCATGACTGCCTTATTGGCTAAAGCGATCGGTGTAACCTTGGCACGCCATCCTCAGGTAAATGCTGCATGGAATGCTAAAGGAATGGCTTATCCTGCCCAAGTCAATGTGGCAGTCGCTGTTGCTATGGAAGATGGAGGACTTATCACTCCTGTTCTTCAGAATGCAAACACAACAGGATTGTATGAGTTATCCCGCCAATGGGCTGACCTGGTTAAGCGTTCTCGTAGTAAGCAGCTTCAGCCTAATGAATATAGTACTGGTACATTTACTCTCTCAAATCTGGGAATGTTTGGGGTAGATCGCTTTGATGCAATTCTTCCTCCAGGAACGGGAGCAATTTTAGCGGTTGCGTCATCTCAGCCGAGTGTTGTTGCTTGTAAAGATGGTTCTATAGCAGTTAAAAAACAAATGCAGGTCAATCTCACTGCGGACCATAGAGTTGTCTATGGTGCGGATGGAGCTGCATTTCTTAAAGACTTGGCCAACCTGATAGAAAACAACCCGCAAAGTCTTTCTTCTTAAAGGGATTTATTTAGATTTGATTTCTCTTTAATTCTTTTTTGCTTCATCAAGACTTAAGTCTTCCTGGGATGTTGGACTCTAGAGATTTTTTGCTCAGCTCTTACGACTATGCGCTTGATTCTCAGCTCATAGCTCAAACGCCTTTAGAGCCACGCCATGCTGCTCGACTATTGATTGTGGAGTTAGCAAGAGGTCAGCTTTCAGCTTCAAGGCATGTGAATGTATGGGACTGGCAGCAAGAGTTGCGTTCTGGAGATTTGTTGGTTTTAAACGATACTCGAGTCCTTAAGGCTCGTTTGCGAGTACGCCTTGCAGGAGGAGGTAATGCTGAGCTTTTGTTGCTTGAACCTTGTGGTGATGGAATGTGGCTATGTCTTGCACGACCAGCTAAGCGCATGAGGCCTGGTGACCATTTATGGCTTGAAGCACTTGACCAGGAACCAATTGCTTTAACAGTAATTGAAAAGGACCTGAGCAGTGGAGGACGCATTGTCCAGTTCCCTTCTTGTTATTCCGATAGAGAGCAAATAGAGGAACTTTTGGAACGATTTGGTGAGGTTCCTTTACCTCCTTATATAGATCGACATGACCCAAACGATGCAAATAGATATCAGACTCGTTATGCCTTAAGGCCTGGAGCAATTGCTGCTCCTACGGCTGGCTTACATCTCAGCGATGAGCTATTGGAAAGGTTGAAAAATATAGGAGTTGTATTTACAACGGTGACTTTGCATGTTGGCTTAGGAACTTTTAGGCCTGTTGAAAATGAAGACCTTTCGAATTTGATACTTCATAGTGAGTGGGTAGAGATTCGCGACGATGCAATAAAAGCAGTTGAAGAATGTCGACTTCGTGGTGGGAGGGTTATAGCTGTTGGCACAACAAGTGTCAGGGCTCTAGAAGGGGCTTGGTTGTCTTGTGGAGGATGTCTGAAACCATTTAGAGGAATGGTGGATCTGGTGATCAAACCAGGCTATAGGTTTGGAGTAGTGGAAGGATTGCTAACAAATTTTCATTTGCCAAAAAGTTCTCTTTTAATGCTTGTTAGTGCACTTATTGGTCGTAAACGTCTACTGGCCCTCTATTCAGAAGCAATTGAGCGCCAGTATCGTTTCTTTTCTTATGGTGATGCTATGTGGATTGCACCAGAGGTGGTTCTTCCAGAAGCCAGGGTTCAGGCATTTACAGGGTCTTGAATGATCCCTGTGGGCACTTTTTCAAACATGATTGAGGAAAGGTAGCGCTCAGCCATGTCAGGAAGAATCACAACAATTGTTTTGCCTGCAAACTCTTCTTGCTCTGCCATTCTTATCGCCGCACTAGCAGCAGCTCCGCAGGAGATGCCAACAAGTAATCCCTCTTCTTGAGCTAATCGAAGAGCCATTTCAATTGACTCATCATTAGTTACTTGCTCAACTTTGTCGACAATTGAAAGGTCAAGGTTTTTAGGGATAAATCCAGCGCCAATCCCTTGGATTTTATGGGGCCCAGGTTTGATCTCTTGTCCGTTGATAGTTTGAGAAATAACAGGACTATGAGTTGGCTCTACAGCTACTGAAAGAATTGATTTCCCTTTTTCTTGTTTGATGTAGCGAGAAACTCCAGTAATTGTTCCTCCTGTGCCTACACCTGCTACAAGAACATCAATCTCTCCATCGCAATCATCCCAAATCTCTGGGCCTGTTGTTTTGAAGTGAATATCTGGATTGGCTGGGTTTTCGAATTGCCCTGGCATAAAAAATTTATTTGGATCACTATCTGCGATTTCTTTGGCTTTAGCAATTGCCCCTGGCATTCCTTTAGCTGCTTCGGTGAGGATTAGTTCTGCCCCAAGAACAGCCATAACTCTTCGACGCTCTAAAGACATTGATTCCGGCATCGTAAGGATGAGTTTGTATCCCTTGGCTGCTGCTGTAAAAGCAAGTGCTATTCCAGTGTTCCCAGATGTTGGCTCAATAATGGTTTTTGATTTGTTTAGGACGCCACGCTTTTCGGCATCCCAGATCATATTTGCTCCGATTCGGCACTTGACGCTGTAGGCAGGGTTCCTCCCTTCGATTTTGGCTAGGACAGTTGCCTTGGCGTTTTTGGTGACTGAATGAAGTCTCACTAAAGGAGTGTTTCCTATTGCAAGGCTGTTGTCTTTGTAAATTCGTGACATACGTGACGGTAAAGCGATCTATCAATAGCTGGAATCTAGGCGGCTTGCACGCTGCTGAGTTGATGTAGAAACTATTTAGGTTTTATTTATTTTTAGGCCATCAAAGCTTTTTCAAAACGTTCCCAAAGAATTAATGGATCCTCGAGCCCAACTGATACTCTCAAAAGGTGAGGAGGCACGCCACATTGTTCAGCCCATTTGAGCTCCTTGTAGTGGGCTAGAAGCACATATGGGCAGACCAATGTGAAACTTGTACCAAGACTAGGCCCTTTACATACTTTTAAAGCATCATAAAATTTTTTTGTTTTTTCTAGACCTCCGAATAATTCAAAGGAAAGTAGGCATCCATGGCCTGCTCCAGGCCGCATCAGTGCTTGGAAATTTGGGCAAGAGTCAGGGTGGAGAACTCTTGAGACAGCCGGATGCTCTTTTAGTCGACTTTTTAGCTTTGAACAAGCTTTGTTTAATGTTGGAATTCTTGTAGTTATATCTCTGCTGGTTTCTTCAAGGGCAATTGCATCAGCATCCGCGATTGGTGTTAGAGCTGCATTGGCTAAAAGACTTTTTAGTTCGTTCTTCCAATCAGAATTAGGACTAATAACTAGCGACCCTGCAAGGATGTCTCCTCGTCCAGCAAAACTTTTTGTGAGAGAACTAAAAATAAGGTCTGCGTAAGGAATGGCGTCAATATTTATTGCTGAGCCAATAGTGTCATCTGCAATAACTGGAATACCGCGTTCATGTGCCAACTCAGCAACCCTGGGCAGATCGATGCATTGCAACATTGGGTTGCTTGGTAATTCCACAATGATTGCTGATGGTTGTCTCTTGTCGAGTTCTTTAGCTAACAGATTGGGCTGAGTGTTTAAAAGAAGTTCGCCACCTTCGAATATTTCTTGGGGCAGTTTCAAAACATCTACATATGGGAATCCTAGTTGAAGTGTGGGCCTTTGGGGAAGGAGCTCTTTTATTGCTTCCAAGGCTGTCGTAAGTGCAGCCATGCCTGAAGGATGAAGTTGTACAAGATCTTCTTTACAGGAATAGATTTTGGCAATCCTTTGTCTTATCTTTTTGCGGGCAAGTGTGCCTGCTGAATTAGTAGGTGGCTGTTCTTTTTTTAGTGCTATTGCAGCTTGCCTAGATGATGCTCCAAGGCCTGTGTGCTGCCAAAACTTTTTTGCAGAAGGGGCGGCCTTTTGATCGGCTATTAGACAATGTAACCCTAGTACTTCACTAATGATTGTTTCCCCACTAGCTGCAACACGTTGACAGTGATGTTGTGCTTTCTCTGCAGTTGCTTTGTTTGGATATGGCCAAGCACTGTTTGTCGTTAAGCCCTTTAGCTCTAGGGCATATTTGGCCACTTCAGCAACGAGAGGGTTGAGTCCGAAGCGGGGATATATGGCATGTAGTGCTTTTAGACAATTAGGGTCTTCCTCTTCGTATGCAATTACATCTTTCCAGCGAGGTAAAGCAACTGAAACTGCATGCGGACTGTCCGGTAGTGCTTGGCCAAGGTCGTGACCTTCCCAGCAAGGGCTGGCTAACAGATTGCGATTGCTCACTGCAGTTGATCGAGAGCTTTTGTTAGATCTTTGCTGAGATCGCTAAGGTCTTCACAACCTACCGAAAAGCGGACCAAAGAATTGTCAATGCCAAGGTGGCTTTTCACTTCTGATGAAACAGAGGCATGTGTCATGGTTGCAGGATGGCAAACAAGACTCTCTACTCCGCCCAAGCTCTCAGCCATAGTGAAGAAGTTCAGCCTCTTGCAAAAGGCATAGGTCTGTGCTTGATCTCCTTTGAGGTTGGCTGTAACTATTGCGCCCCCTGCATTCATTTGTTTTAGGGCTACTTTGTTCTGTGGATGGTCTTCGCGAAATGGATATCTAACCCATTTAATGGAAGAATGTTTGGCAAGTAAATTCGCAATAGAAGCTGCATTTTTTACCTGTCTTTCAAGACGGAGAGGTAGTGTTTTGATACCTCTAGTAATAAGCCAGCATTCAAATGGTGATGGTTGCAACCCTAGGGATTTTTGAGCGAAGCTCATTTTGTTTTGCCATTCGAGCTCGTTAGTACAGACAACCCCTCCAAGTGCATCTGAATGTCCATTGATGTATTTAGTTGTGCTAGCAAGAGAGAGTGTCGCGCCTAGCTCAAGTGGTCTTTGCAAAAGTGGAGTAGCGAAAGTGTTGTCAACCACTACTGGGATGTGTTGCTTATTTGCTGAATTGCAGACCTTCTGAAGATCAATTATTTTCAACAGTGGATTGGTTGGACTTTCTAGCCAAATCATTGCAGCTTTTTGAGCTTCAATGCTTTTAAAAGAAGATTCATCAGTGAAATCTAGCCAGGCTGTTTTTACTCCAAAATGATGGAAAACTTTTTCAAATAATCTTACTGTGCACCCATATAGGTTCTCCTCGCATAGGACAAGATCTCCGGATTTTAGGCAGGAAGCAATTGCTGTAATTGCACTTACACCTGAGGCAAAGACGCTTGCATAATTACAATCTTCTATTGAAGTTAATACTGATTCAAGTATGCGGAAGTTTGGATTTCCAGAGCGGGTGTAGTCGAAGCCTTCTGGATTCCCATGGGCAAATGTTGAACTAGGGAAGATTGGAGGCATCACGGTGCCTGTATTGCCCGCGAAGCTTTCTCCGTGATGGATAGCTCTAGTGCTTAGACCTGTGGAATGGGCCTTTCTTGGTTTAGTTGAGCCCACTTCTCAAAAGATGGCTTTAGGTAGGTTATATAACAGCATGAATACCTTTAAACCTAATACGATATTTTACTATCCTCAAAGGCTACAAGATTTCTTGCAGGTGCTTACTTTCTTCAACGGAGCCTTTATAGACAATTAAAATGTTTGAACATGATTTTCTAATTGACAAGACCCAAACGAAAAAAGCAATTATCGCTAGAATACAAAATACTTGGCGAAAAGATCTTCCAAAGGAGAAGTCTGATCAGTTAATTAATGCCTTAGTTGTTTTATCTAAGAAATTAGGTGGAGATACATTCCTTTCAGATGGAATGCTGTTATGGGGACGCGAAATTGGATGGATGGAAGATCCAAACTTACTTGAGGCTATTTTAAAAGCAAACCCTAGAGCAAATGAGTTGCTAATTTGCTGGCGCACACATGTTCTTTGCTGGGCAGCTAGTCAAGCGGCAGGAGTTCAAGGTGATTTTTTCGAGTTCGGATGTTTTCAAGGCTTTTCTGGAATAGTTATTAGGGACTTTTGTGATGGAATATTCAAAAGGGACTTGTTAAGAAAATATTGGTGGTTTGACCTCTTTAAGGAGTCGAAAACACAAAAGAAAGGAGACCCACTTGACTTCACAAATTCGGAGGCAATTGCTTCGGAAAGAGCTGGTATGTTTAAAGATATTCAGATTCTAAAGGGAGATGTTAGGGAAACTTTTATAGATAGTGATTTGTTTGCTCATAAGAATGTTGCATTCGCTCATCTTGACCTTAATAATTGCGATATAGAGTTGGAAATTATTGATTCTCTTATGAGTAAAGTGGTAAGTGGATCAGTGCTTGTTTTTGATGATTATGCAATGAGTCCTTTTAGGAGGCAGAATAATGAATATCGGGAATATTTTAGCAAACTATCTATCCCAATTTTGGAACTTCCAACAGGTCAGGGGGTTGTGATTATCCCTCCCAGTGCCTCATAGAAGCTGAATTAAAAAATAGTCGAACAAATAGAGACCCTATAAATCCCAGTAAAGATTATTGGTTATAAATCAATGTCTTAATCATTTTAATTAAGGGGTTTTGCTCAATGAATAGCTTGTATTGGGCGCATGTCTGCGCCATTGAAAAGGTTCCCTGAACTTACGCATAAATAATTCTAATCGAAGATGCCTGAAAGCATAGGCTTTTCTGTCACGTTGCCGTTTAAGCTTCCTTGAGCATTTCTGCCTATTTTATGGATTTGAACCCTTTTAAGCCTTTGTTCCAGGTTGGTGAAAAGCAAAAGAAGGCAGCTGCTTGGATCTTCACGGTGCTTGCTTCGATCAATCTTTTTGTTTAGATCACGATCTGCTTGCTGCCCTCAGCCTTGACCTGGTAAACGGTAATTAAGGAGCAAGCCACAACTTGAAAAAGCCTTAGACAGAGTCTGGACCAAGGTTCTACGTAATTCAGTGGCTTTCATCCAATCCAGGCAACTTCTCAAGTACTAGCCAATTTGGGCATAAAAACTACTTTTGAAACATTCTTTTCAACTAGCTGTAATTTCCGTATGGGGACCTGGCCTGATCAACCGTAGGGTTAGGCACTAGATGCCGCCAATAGATATAAGCATTTTTTGTATTTGAGACATTAAAGTGAGAAGCTCTATTTTTTGCACATCTTGGTAAGCAAGTCTTTAAGTATTACTATCGATACATACTTAATAAAGGATTGGCCCATCTCATTATTTCCAGGTAAAAATAGAAGCTTAAGAAGTTGCCTTCTGTTAGTTTACAGAATCGCATGAATTTATTTCAACCATTTATCTTGAATGAATTTTGCCAGATTCCTACTTTTTGACTTTATTATAATCATTCTAGGATTGCCTTTGTTGTTGGTTCTTCAGGGAGGAAAATTTAAAATACCTTTTTTGAGGACTATTAATAGTAATGAAATGCTAGAGCAAGATCTTAAAGATTTACCTAGCTTAAAGAAGCTTTTAGACCTTGAGGTATCCGCTAGAAAAGATAGCAGTGGGATTGAATTTGATTCTCTGCTTGGTCTCTGGAGATTTGTATTAGTTTGGAAGAAAGGGGCAGACACTGAAGATTCTATTTCCAGCTCTTTGCTGCGACTTTTTTCTGCAAGCCTAGAGCTAAGCAAAGATCAGTCTAATGAAGAGGCCTTAAAATTTTATATCATTAATTCTATTCAATTTGGAGTTTTGGCAATTAAATTTATCGGCTTTGGCGATTTAAAAGGCCCTCAACCTCTATTGCCGTTTTATTTTGAACGCATAGAACTTGCATTAGGTAAAAGCGTTTTAATCAGCAGACAGCTTGATATCCCGGATGAAAAACAAAGGCCTTTCTTTGCTCTTATTGCGATGGAAGAGAGTGAAAAATGGCTTGCAGCAAGAGGAAGAGGAGGTGGGCTTGCACTTTGGATGAAAGATTAAGTCAATTAGAGGTTTTTATAGTGAGAAGTCAGGACTAAAGTTCCATCAATCACGTTTAGTTCAAAGTGATAGGGCAGGTCCCACCAGGTCCTAAGATGATCCCACACCTTATAAAAAATGTTTTTTACTTGGTTAATCTCTGGTTACCGGTAAGGCGAAGATTGACTTTTAACTTTTGGCGTTGATAATCAAAAACATATCTTAGTAGTGTGTGAATAAAGACTATTAATCCAGCCATTTCTAGAGTTTCTTCTACTGTAGAGATAAGTCCATAGGAAATACCATGAAGTCTTATCTCGCCTGTTCGGACTAAAAAGCTTCCAATTATTTCAAAACCCAAGGCGCCTGAGAGATAGATTGCTCCAGATAATAAGGTTTTTTGTTTTAATTCGGCAGGTAGACTTGTTATTAGTGGTATGAAATATATTAGTGCAATTATTGCAAGTATCCCATAAGGAATTACCCATACAATAGTTAGGATCGCAGGAAGCATAGGCTTTATACTAGGAATTATGAGTGCCTCATGAATCTGCAGCCCTTCATCAAAAGCTAGGAATATAAAAACCCACCTCAACATTGCCCACTTTTTCTTGACTTTATTATTTTTTTTATTTAACTTCTTATGGATAAGAGAAATTAAAGATGCAGAGATTACAAGAAGAAGTACAGAAAATAGCGTAGGTATATTAACCTCTTTGTCCATATTAAATAATAAAAACCATTCTGGCTCTAATCCAAAACTATATATTGCAAATTGAATTGAAATATTTATTGCTGTCAATACAAAAGTTACTCTTGCAAGAAATTTGATTACAGCAACTGGTTGCGCATTCAATTTTGATTTAGACAAAGCCGTTAACCTCCAAACTATGCTTAATATAGCCTTGGGCTTTCATTAAATAGATCTTATTTAATTCATATCAATAGGAAATGCTTGCCTTTCTGCAAGCTAAATCTAAAAAAGAGCCTTAAATAGGTATTTTAAATGAAATGTGGTTAGCCATTCAGATGGCTTCTGAAACTTTTTTTGTAACTAGCCTTGACATGCTGCATGAGTAGCTCTCAATGCTGCTGCAATCCATTACTTGAGTTGAGCTGCAACGATGGCAAATCTTCAGTTAAGAGGAGTTTTGCTTTCATATTCAATATAGGATGATGAAATATTTATGACCAAAGAAGCAAGCTTAGCTCCTATCCCTGCGTTGATTAGTAATTCATTTGTTGATTGTGACTTTGAATTGATATCGCAAGACAGTTGAAGAAATCTAAGCACAGAATTATTTTTAATCGTTAGTAAGTTAGGAATTTCCTCCGAATTAAATTCCATTACAAATGATGAAAGCCTATTGAATGAGATTTGACAATAAAGATTGCCATTAATCTTGCTCATAATAAGACTAGAAAGTATAAGTATTAAATACTTATATGCTGGAGAGTTGTCTTTGTTTACCCTTAAATCTCCCCCAATTCTTGTAGTGTTAGATGTTCCTATCTGGTTTATAATTTCGATTTTGGTCGATCTATCGTACTTTTCTAAAACCACATCAAAATAATGTAATGCAGGATTAGATGCTTCATCCATTGAACGCTCTATTATAGGCAGCCCAGAATTCTTCCATAATAAAAGATTTTCCCTTTTGCTTGTTAACATTTGGGAAAAGGTATCTACCAAATTTTGATTTTTAAAAAGCTTAGATCCTTTTACTAGATTCATTGATCTAAGCCTATGCTTTAACCCAGAGAAAGCAGCATCAAGATTGTTCCTAGTGGTTACCAATATCTTATAGTCATCGGCAAATGATCCAATCCTTTTTATTATTTCCTTGGCTTTATTTTGCTCTCTAATCATTAATTCGTGAAAGACTTCACTACTTATTACACAGAACTTGTATTGTCTTGCATGCATTTCATTCTTTAGTTCTTTTAAATATATTTCCGGATCGAGGCAACGATCTTTTGGGAGAAACGTATGATTAGGTATGAAGCAACCTGGAAGCAGTGAATGTTGGTCTTTAAATCTCATGCTTGTAGGATAAAGGCAGCCAAAGTTGGCAAGTAAGCCGCTATTTTTGCTAAGGAAATACTGAAAACTTGTGGTTGCAGTTTTATGCATCCCTACATGTATGAAGCAGAGCAAAGTAGCTTATGCATTCTTTAATCACTCTAACCGTTTTTGGTTTTGATTTGAAGAGAGGTTAAGTATTTAAATTATTTTTTCTATATTTAACTTGTTATCACCAATTCTTGGGGATAACAGTTGAGGGTAAATTCTAAAACTCTGTGAGTTGGACTATGAGAATTATCTTAAAGATGGCAAAGATTTTATTTCTTACAAAAAAAGCGCATAGGAGGCAACCCTTATTAAATAATTAACTGACAAAGAGATTTATTTAAAAGTCTTTATTCAAGGGTTCACTTGATTAGTAAATTCTTTTGATTTATTGGTTGATTTATCACATCTAACTTAATTTTGTTGTTTATATTATTTTTCAAGGGAGCATTAATCGAGAAAATAGATAGGTTAAGTGCCTGCAAGGAGTTTTCGATCTGTTCCGATGCTGCTTAATAGTAGTATCTTATTCTATTTTAAGACAAGTATTTATAATTCTTAGAGTGTTAATTGCTTTCTATTAGTTATTATTGCTTTATTAGTGAAAATCATTTTTTGGCCTCTTGATTTTAATTACGGTTAAGTTTTAAAGAAATCACTGGCCAACTCATTTATTTCTTGTACATAACTAAACGCATTAAATTCAAGAAGGCCTAGGCTAGATGAGCTATTTATAATTGTGCTTTCTACTTGACTTAAATTGCTTGATTTATTTATACCGTAATGGCTCGCGACTTTAAAGATATTCTCTTTGAATGTGGATGGATTTTTATTATGAGAAATAATATCGAGATTGAGATTAGGGAATAGCTTGTGAATCCGATCTTTGGTATTAAGGAGATAGATTCCGTATGAAACCCCGCGTTGAATGGCTGCTTTCTCTAAACCAAGTGCAAAACCAGTACATCCCATTAATGAACTTCTATTGAATAAAGCCTTGTCTAGCCTGGTTAGGCCCGCAGCTTTTAACCCAGGCAGATGTTGCCTGAGATTATTCATTGCATAAAATTGAAGAAAAAATGAACACATCCATTCTCCAAAGTCTCTTTCTATAAGCAGAATCCTGCTAATCTCTCTGCCAAATAATTGTGCTATTGAAGATATTATATTCCCCGTATCGTATCTTTCTGGCTCTGTACCTACCTTCCCATTTTTAACTCCAAGATCTACACCATCAAAGAAAAGAGCCTCGTTAGAATGGGCGCTATTTATTCGACCATACCTCCTAATGACATCATAATACTTATTTATTAGAATTGAACATGTAATAAGTTCATCGGATAAGATTATTTCCTTGTCTGTGAATAAATCATGAAGGTTGGAGTTGAGGTGGCTCTGATTTTGTAGATGCCTTTTATTCAAACATTTCTTGACTGTAGAATAGTCGAAACTGCCTTCAAAGTGAGTGCTTTTCTCGTCTGATGAAAAGTTATAAGGCTTGCCAACATACTTGAAATTAGATTTAGGAAAGAATTCCTTCTGAAGAAAAGTGCTTGCACATTTGGGCTTGCCAATATGAATCAATATAGGAGGCTTCATTTTATTCCAAATGTTAGCGTGAATGCGATTATGTAACAATCAGATGGAAGCAATTCATAGGAAAACCACTGGTTTGCAATGCTTTCTATTCTACTTCGTTAAAATAGTATTCATTTTCATTCTTTAAACAAAAACTTTGATTGATTAGGGCTTTAAGAGTGTTGTCTAAGGTTTGCTCAAGTGACACACTGCCTTTAAAATTATTGACCTGATTGGCTTCCTGTACTTTACTTCAGTAGGCCTCTGTCTGTGACTCGTTCATTGGTTTGATAGTACCCAATGGTGGAATTAGTTTTTCTTGCAAGTGTGTATGTTTTGAGATTTGACCTACCTCTTGAACACAGCGAAGATTGGAACTAGTTTGTTTTGACCTCAAATAGGCTGCAAAGTAAAGGGAAACCCGTTTTAGGCTATTTGAATCACTCTAAACTTGCTGAAACTTTACCTTATTCGCACCGGGCTCTTAGCGATTAAGAGGTTTGATTTATAATAGAAGCATTAAAGTTAAATTTTTGATTTATAGATGAACACTTATGTTATGGATCCTAAAAACATAAATAAAAAAGCTCTGTCCATTTTAGATGAGATGAATGAAGGTTTCGATTTAGAGATAGAAGAACTTTTCAAGAAACCACCTTATTTTGGGTGGGTCAAATTAGGTAAATTCCCTAGATATATATACCTCAATGGAATGGATGATGGTATAGCTCTTAAATGGCTTTGGAACTGGAAATATGAACACACTTCAATAATGGCTTGGAGATCATTGTCTGATCATGCCGATGTGATTCTAGATATTGGCGCTCACACCGGATCATATACATTAATAGCTTCATTAAATAAACGAGCGAAGGTGTATGCATTTGAACCAATGCCAATGACTCTAGCAAGACTTGTTATGAATTTACAATATAATAAAACTACTAATGTAAAGGTATCTCCCCTGGCAGTATCTGATTCTGTGGGAAAGGTTTTTATGAGCTTATATATTTCAATTGGATTTTTAACAACAGGGCAATCTATTTCATATGATTCGCTAGATAAAGGAAAAATCAAAATAGATTCCGTTAGTCTTGATAATTTCTTGCGAAGAATTAATGCCAAGGGACAGATTTTAATCAAGATTGATGTAGAAGGTAAAGAGGCTGATGTTTTATTGGGTTCCCACCAACTGCTAAAGAGAAGGCCAGTATTAATTTTGGAGTGTATCAATGCAGAATCAGGGAAAAGATGTACTGATATATTGCAAGCCGAAAAATATTGTTTTTATTTAATTGATGACAAGCTAAACACTATTACTAAGGTTAGATCGATTAAGCCTGAGCTGTTAGGAGGAAACTTAAATAAGTCTAAACTTAATAGGTTAGTATTGCCTATTGAAAAGGAGGATATATTTTTGAATATAGTTAGATCTAAATTGCTTTAGCTGACACATTTGGTGCGTAATATCTTTTCTGGTTTAGTTTTAGATAGAGATCGCTATAGGAGTACCAGGCAGGCCTTATTATATTTTCCCGCCAGATAATTAGTTTGCTTGTGTATAGAAAATTCTTTTGACTTTTCTAACGACAGCCAGACTACTGATCTGGGGACTAACTGAATTTCAAAAGGTTCAAGCTTTCCTCATAAATATTAGTATGAATTGGCTTGATCTTGCTTGAGAAGTCCTCAATATCGCTAAAATAGATTGACCTTGCTAGGACTTAATTGTGGAATTAGGCTTCGCAACCAGAATTGTCAACTTATGAATAGAGTTCTTGCTCTTTAAAACAAAGCGCTAGCAACAAAAACATTGATTTAAACTGAACTAGGCTTTGATTGGCCCCGTTATAAACATCTTCTAAGGCTTCGCTTGTATAAATGCCAATACCACTAATACATCACAAAAGGGCGTGTTTCGTGAGATGTTTTGGGAAAATTCAAGCTGTTGTTCGGTGCACTTTAAATTTAGAGGGTGTTGTATGACAGAACCTCTATAGTAAAAAAGGTGTTTGTGTAACTACAGTCCAATAATTAGTGGCTCTATGTTAAGAGTCTTTGCTTACTGCTTATCCTTTAGAATTATGGAAAATTAGTATTTAAGACATGCCAACACACTCATTAAGCATTAAAGGTGAAGCGTTGATTGAGATGTACAAAGGAATTGCGCAAGAAGGCCATGATCGAATAGGTGATGAGAGAGTGAAACACCCATTCTCTTATTTCAATTTAAGGAAAATGAAAACCTTGGCTAAGAAAATATTCAGAGAAAACAATGTCTCAACCGTTTTAGATTATGGTTCGGGTGCGGCAGATTGGGAGAAGAAGGGTTTTGATGAGGAAACTAATCTCTCTGCGATTGAATACTTTGAACTTGAAAAAGTATACTTATATGAGCCTGGAAGGGAAATTGATGAGAGGCAGAAAGTTGATTGTGTTGTTTGCATAGATGTGTTGGAACATATTTTTATTTGTGATATTCCAATACTTATTCGTGATATGCTCTCATACTCTTCAAGGCTAGCTTTACTTAACATTGCTTGTTATCCCGCTCAGGCATTGTTACCAAATGGGGATAATGCTCATGTAACGGTAAGAAGCCCTTTCTGGTGGAAAGGAGTAATAGATAGCATCTGCATTGAGTTCCCCTCAGTTAATATCTTTCTCGGTTGTACATTGAATCGAACCTCAGGGAAACTATTCAATATATGGAAGGCAGATTGTTGGCAGGAAAGTGATTCATTTGTGGTTGACTTATAAATAAAGAGTTTTTATGGAATCCTTCTCTTACTATAAATAACTCTTGGAATGTGGACTCAAAGAACCTAAAGGATGAACCGAGGATTGCTTTGAATATGGATGTTATAAATGGTTTTCAGGCCTTTTAATAACAAACTATTCCCAAAACTCTTTGAGGATAAAAGAAGTCGTGAATACTATTGGTTTGATTTATTTGAGGATTCGATAAATGATAAGATGACTGAACTTGACCACACTTCTTCTGAATTAATAGCTAAGGAAAGGGCCTCAGCTTTTGATAATATTAGATAAGAAAAGGCAATATCTTTGAAACTTATATAACGGATTCTTTCTTT
>QCJM01000001.1 GCA_003216035.1 Prochlorococcus sp. AG-409-B13 | reverse complement strand
TACATATTCAAAAGATAACTTTTGTCCATTAGCACTCTCCCACCCAGGTTGGAGGAAAAGTAATGGTTGTTCAGCAAGCTTGCCTTGCGAGATATTTGAGGTATTAATCAATTCTTTTGCAGAAATAGTTTGCTGAGTAATTGATTCGGCGAAAATAAGGTCATCTTTTTCGTGCACTATTATCTTTAATTCTTGACAGGATGCCAAAAGCTCTGGTCGAGGTGGTGCATGACGCTTGGGGGAGAGAGTGATCCAATTGGGTTGACCGCTGATTTGATTTACCCCACTAGTCTCAATATGAATTGGTATGTGATTGTTGTTATATTTTCTAGTTAAATCTCTAATTGCATCACATAATGGATTGAGGTTGTGATGTAAAGGTTCCCCACCTGTAAGTACTACAAATGCTGCACCTGCTGCAGCGGCCATAGCAGTTTCTTTAGCCAGTTCTTGCACACTTTTCATGGGATGATTTTCTGTTGACCATGAAATTTTGGTGTCACACCATGAGCATCCCACGTTGCAACTGGCTAGACGTATAAAAAAGGCACTACGACCCGTATGAGCGCCTTCCCCTTGCAGGGAATGGAAGCACTCCACTACAGGAATCGTGGGCTCCATTAAGATTGGTTGGTTAGTTTTTCCCCTAAGGGAGAGGCTTTTTGTTGGAGTGTTTCCTTGGGAGATGCTTGCAGTTGTAATTGAGCTGCTTCAATTAATCCGCGGAAAAGAGGGTGAGGTTGACCTGGTCTGGAAAGAAATTCTGGATGATATTGACATGCTGTAAAAAAGGGATGGCTTTGTAGTTCTATTAATTCAACGAGGCGACCATCTGGTGATGTCCCACTGATTGTGTAGCCAGACTCAACGAAAAGACTCCTGTAGGCATTATTAAACTCATATCTATGACGATGACGCTCATAAACTACCTGTTCATTGTAGAGACGTTGTCCTAATGTCTCTGCTTGGAGTCTGCAGGGGTAAACTCCTAACCTCATTGTTCCTCCCATATCGACTACATCTTGTTGTTCAGGGAGCAAATGAATCACAGGGTGAGATGTATTTGCCTCTAGCTCGGCACTTGTGGCCCCTTTAAGATTTGCTTGGTTACGTGCCCACTCAATAACTGCACATTGCATGCCTAGACATAGGCCAAGGAAGGGTACGCGTTCTTCTCTGGCCCAACGAATTGCTGAAACTTTACCGTCTACTCCCCGATTGCCAAAGCCTCCAGGAACAACTAAAGCATCCATTCCTTGAAGTAGAGTTTCTGGACCTTCCGTTTCGATTTGCTCGGCGCAGACCCAGTGCAAATCTAGTGATGCATCTTGAGCTAAACATGCATGCCTAAGAGCTTCCACTACTGAAAGATAGGCATCATTAAGTTGCACATATTTTCCGACCAGAGCAACTTTCACAGGTGGCCCTGGGTTGCGTAGTTTATGTACTAGTTGGGCCCAATCTTTTAAATCGCATTCATGATCGGTTAGGTCGAGCACATCAAGAATCTCTTTACAAAGACCTTCTTCTTTTAAGGCTAGAGGAACTGAATAGATACTGTCGACATCTAGAGATGGTATCACTGCTTTGTTATTGACTCCACAGAAGCCACCTATTTTTCGCTTTAGATCGTCATTTATTGGCCGGTCACTTCTGCAAACTAATAAATCTGGTTGGATACCTATGGATCGGAGCTCTTTGACTGAATGTTGAGTTGGTTTTGTTTTGAGTTCCCCTGAAGTTCCAATAAATGGCAAAAGAGTTACGTGGATATAAGCAATGTCACGTCGTCCTACATCACCTCTGAATTCGCGAATAGCTTCTAGGAAGGGCAAGGATTCAATATCTCCTACTGTTCCCCCGATCTCTGTGATAACTACATCTGCCCCACTATTGTTGGCTACACGATGGATGCGCTCACGAATTTCACGAGTGATATGTGGGATTACTTGTACAGTTCCTCCTTTATAATCACCTCTACGCTCTTTATTAATTACAGATTGATATATCGAACCTGTCGTCACACTGTTTAGCCTTGACATGGCTGTATCTGTGAAGCGTTCGTAGTGGCCAAGGTCTAAGTCTGTTTCAGCCCCGTCTTCGGTTACGAAAACTTCCCCATGTTGGAAGGGACTCATAGTGCCCGGGTCTACGTTTAAGTATGGGTCTAACTTCAGGATTGATACGTTGTAACCCCGTGACTTCAATAGCCTGCCAAGACTTGCAGCAACAATTCCCTTGCCAATGCTTGATACGACTCCACCTGTGACGAAGACGAACTTGGTCATTTACTTCTAAGTGACTCTTTACAGTAACTCGTCATTGGATAAGGCCAAGGAAACGATAGAGGTTCTATCTGGCTATGGAGTTTTGTTCAGCAGAATGCTTTAAATCTATTCAGGATCGGGCCAAGTGCTTGCTATATGAAGCTCCTTAATTTGGGCTTTTGATACATTTGCTGGAGCATTTGTCATGAGACATCTTGCCTGTTGAGTTTTAGGGAAGGCGATTGTGTCCCGAATAGAGTCTTCTCCTGAAAGGAGCATTACAATTCTATCTAAGCCAAAAGCTAATCCACCATGTGGAGGGGCACCCATGCCTAATGCATCAATTAGAAAACCAAATTGTTCATCCGTTTGATTTCTACTTAGGCCAATTGTTTCTAGAACTTGTTTTTGCAATTCTGGGTCATGAATACGTATTGATCCACCACCTAATTCCAATCCATTTAAGACAAGATCATAGGCTTGAGCACGGGCTGTTGGGAGTTGTTGTGACCAGCAAGTCGAATCTTCCCCTAGATCATCATTATTTGGTGCACAAAAAGGGTGGTGGAGTGCTTCAAGTCTGTTCTCGTCTTGATTGAATTCAAACATTGGGAAGTCAACTACCCAAATAAAATTCCAATGATTGTCTCTAATAGCTTGTTTTATTAGTCCTAGTTCTTTTGCGAGGAATTGTCTTACTCGATCAAGAGCTTTATTTACAATAGAGGTGCTACCAGCTCCAAATAAAATTAGATCCCCTTCAATTGCTTTTGTCTGTTTAAGAAGCGCTTCTTTTTGTTCGTTGCTTAAGTTATCTTTAATTGCACCGATAGTGTCAATCTCACCTTCTTCTCTGACTCTTATAAATGCTAGGCCACCTGCACCTCCTTCTTCTGCAGCTTGGAAAATATCTCCTCCGGGCTTTATTCGGACATTGCTAATAGATTTGTTGCCTTTTGGAACAACTATGCATTTGACACACCCACCACTATTCACTGCTCCAGAAAAAACTTTAAAACCCATATCTTTGACTATTTCACTGACATCATTAAGCTCCATTCCATAGCGAGTATCTGGTCTATCAGTTCCATAGCGATCCATGGACTCATGCCAGGTAATACGTTGAAAGGGAAGATTTATCTCAACACCCTTTACCGCTTTCCATATTGAAGCAATCAGCTTTTCATTTATTTCAAGTATTTCTTCTTGACTCATAAAACTCATTTCTAAGTCGAGTTGAGTGAATTCTGGTTGTCTATCGGAACGAAGGTCTTCATCACGGAAGCAACGTGCAATTTGGTAATAACGTTCGATTCCTCCAACCATTAGTAGTTGCTTAAATAGTTGTGGTGATTGCGGTAGGGCAAACCACTCGCCTCCGCATACTCGTGATGGAACTAGATAATCACGAGCACCTTCTGGAGTAGATCGAGTCAGGATTGGTGTTTCTACTTCAATAAAACTTTCATTTTCTAGAAATTTTCGTGCAGCTTTAATTGTGTTGTGACGTAAACGCAAGTTGCTATTCATTCGCTCGCGCCGCAGATCTAAAAAACGATGTCGTAGTCGCAGCTCTTCTTTGACTGGCTCTTCATCATGGATTGATACCGTGAAAGGTAAGTTGCTGCGGACAGGGTTTAGCACTGTCAGACTTGTTGCTAAGACTTCAATTTCACCGGTGGCTAATTTTTTATTGATAGCTTCTTGAGGTCGTGCTCTTACTTGACCACAAATCTGAATAACACTTTCATTGCGAAGGTTTTCGGCTGTGGCAAACAGTGTTGAGCCTTGATCAGGGTCAACAGTGATTTGCACAGTTCCACTTTGGTCTCTGAGATCGATAAAGATCACTCCACCATGGTCTCGGCAGCGGTCTACCCAGCCACAAAGTTGAACTATGGAGGCGATGTCTTTATTGTTTAATTCGCCGCACCCGTTGCTGCGCATGGGGAAGATTTGAGAACAAAAATGGAGTTTCCCACAGGATATTATCCTGGGCTTTTTGAAGAGTTTTAGTCAGCTCTATAAACCTTTCCGATAGAAAGGCCTTTTTACCACTTTCGCAGGATATTGCTTGCTGCGAATTTCTACGGCAAGTGATGTTCCAACTTCTGATAACTCTATAGGAACGTAGGCAAGGGCAATCGCTTCACTCAAGCTGGGAGACCAACTGCCGCTTGTGATTTCTCCTACAGGCTTTGTGTGATCAAAAACTCTATATCCTTTGCGTGCAATCCCTCTTCCTTCTAGTTGAAGGCCTACGAGTTTATGCTTGATTCCTTCTTTGGCTTGTGCTTCTAGGGCATCTCGTCCCATAAAACTCGACGGCATTTCTAGATGTACTAACCATCCCAAACCAGCTTCAAAAGGAGTTGTGTCTGTGTTTAAGTCGTTTCCATAAAGATGCATTGCTGCTTCCAATCGCAGGGTGTCACGTGCACCTAGTCCACAGGGAGTGATTCCTTCATTAATTAATCTTTTCCATACTTGTTGCCCCTGTTTTGCTGATAAAAGCAGTTCAAATCCATTTTCGCCGGTATAGCCAGTACGAGCGATGAAAATCGGCTCCTGATTATTTGACTCGCTCCCTTGAATGAAGATTGTCTGATGGCCAAATCTTGGCAGAGAAGTGATTGATTCTTCAGTGAGTTGTTCAATAAATTTGGATGAATCAGGGCCTTGTAAAGCCAATAAAACGCCATTCCCTTTGGCATCTGACACTGCAATACCTTCTGGTACGAGATGTTTTTTTAGGAAAGCCAGATCTTTTTCATAACAGCCAGCATTAATAACTAGTAGTAAGTTGTAAGCTCCATTCTGATCTTCCCCTAAGTCATAAACGATCAGGTCATCAAGGATGCCACCATGTTCATTGAGGAATACTGAGTAACAGGCTTCACCTGGCCCGATGCGGTGTAAATCAGAAGGCAAAAGAGCTTGTAGCGCATCTTTTGGGTTGTTCCCTTTAATCCTTAAGACTCCCATGTGTGATATATCGAATAATCCAGCTTTTTCCCTGACTGAGTGATGTTCTTGAACTACCCCTGAAAATTGCATGGGCAATTCCCATCCGTTGAAGGTAACCATACGGGCCCCTTCTTTTAAGCAGAGTTCATAGAGAGGTGTTTGCTTCATCTCCATTGGATTGAGCTATTTGCGAAAGCTTATGCATTTATTAAGCGTTGGCACTGAAATGGAAGGAAAGCCGCAGATTTGTTAGAGAAATAGTTCAATACGCAAACCCTCACTAACCTAGGATTCTTCGGGATTTTTAATGTCCACGAAAGAAACTTGCCGAACTTGTCAGCATTGTGCTTTAAGCAAGACAAAAGCCGACGGATGGTGTCGTTTAAGGCAAATCACAGTTCCGCATGAGATTTCTCTAGTGGCCTTCTGCCATCATTGGGTTCAAAAGGCACCAGCCCTGCCTCGCTTTAAGGAGGACCAGCACCAACCCTCTATGGATTTACAGCTTGAATTCAACCGTGTTTTTGTAGGAACTGATAGACAAGAAGGATAATCTAAGCCTAAAGCTTATTTATGTAGAGGTTATTTTTTACTCATTGATGACTATTTGAACTTTTTCAATATGTGCTTAGCTAATTAATGAACAAGTGGATGCTGGGCTTATTATTTATGCTCTAGTGGCTGATACATTAAAATAGTTAATCTCTGCTGACTTGAACTTACCCTTTAGAGATGACTATCGCAGAAGTACTTTCTCGTGATTAAGGGCCGCGACTTGGTTATTCACCCGGCGAGTTCTTCTGTCTATAAGAACTTCTTATTTTCTGATGCTAAAAAATTAGGAAAGATTTTAACACCATTTCAATCTTAATTCTTAGAGAAGTGAGCGAGTTTTTGTGTGGCTTATAGATAGGGACTTTTTTCTGATTGTGAAACCTCTGCTCGTCAGTGTAGTCGATTATATGAGTAAAGATATGATCATTCCATTGCTATTTGGGCCTTTGTGATTCGTTAAGGATCATTATTAGACTTCTAGTAGCTTTAGCTGCGAGTAAAGAGCTTGCACCAGAAGGATCTATTTGTGGTGCTAATTCGACTATGTCTGCACCGATAAGATGATGCTTTTTGAGAATCTCTATAATCGATTCAAAATCGTGCCAATAGTAACCTCCAGGTTCAGGTGTGCCTGTTCCAGGCATTACACTTGGGTCAAACCAATCTAGATCTAAGGTTATGTATAGAGGGCGACCTAAATAAGGTTTGAGAGCTTCATCTAGAAGGATAGCGGGTTGGTTGGGTGCAAGTTCTATAAGTGTATTTCTTGTTCGTATTTCTTGAAACTCTTGATACGTTCCACTGCGAATTCCGACTTGAAAAAGTTGTTTACTTGGCAATACATCAAGACATCTGCGCATTGAACATGCATGGCTATGTCTAGTGCCTAGCCATGTGTCACGAAGATCTGCATGTGCATCAAGTTGGACTAATATTAAATCAGTATGGATTTGTGTGAGCGCTGTGATTGCGCCGCTAGTAATTGAATGTTCACCACCTAGCATAAGTGGCTTTAGGCCTAAGCTAATTAATTTTTTTGTAGCAACTTTTACTTTTTCAATAATTGGTTCAGGAGCTCCGAATGGAATTATTAATGAACCGAGATCTACAAACTTCATCTCTTCAAGATCAAGATTTAATTTTGGACAATAAGTTTCAAGCCCATTACTCACTTCTCTAATAGCGGATGGGCCGAATCGTGTACCAGGCCGGAAAGATGTGGTGCCGTCATAGGGGACTCCATATAGGCCAACTTTGCAATCTAGATGATTGCGCTGAGCCCCCATAAATATTGCTCCTTCAGTGTCAAAAGATGGATGGTTTGCAGTGTTCTTTTTGCTCATTTTTTTAATTCTCTTTCGATAAAAGCTGGCATTGTTTGAAATGCACCTTTTTGCCAACGTATGCTCCAAATTTCACACTCTTTTGAGATGTCGGCGGCTCGGCTTGAAAGTGGTTGTAGGTACAATGGACTTTGCATAGATGCAAAACTCCAACTCCACCAGCCGCTTGGATACATAGGAACACAGCCATAGAGTGGATCGGCAAAGTCGAAGACTTCTCTCAATATTCTTACGATATCCATATGAATTTGTGGAAATGCTTCGGGTGATTCGCTTTGAGTAGCAAAAATGCCACCAGGCTTAAGAATTCGTCTGCAGTTTTTAAAAAATGTCTTATTGAATAGACCCGTTGCAGGCCCAGTAGGATCAGAACCATCGACAATAATTACATCATATGAATTACTTTGGGCATTGGCTGCCCAAGAAATACCATCTTTTATATGTAAATGAAAGCGAGGATCTGTCCAGACCCCCTCGCCAATACTAGGTAGATATTGTTGACTTATTTCAATGACTCTTTTATCTATTTCTACCATGTCTAAATGTTTAATATCTTTGTAACGTAAGCATTGTCTGGCTGTACCACCATCACCTCCTCCAATAATTAAAACTCTGTTTACTTGTTGAGCACTGCATAAAGCTGGATGTACAAGACATTCGTGATAATGCTTTTCTTGTCGCTCTGCAGTCATCCAGCATCTGTCCAATAACAACCCTTTTCCATATCGAAGACTTTCGATGATGGTGATTTGCTGGAAAGGACTTGCCTCATCCAATAAAACTTTGCCAGCCAATCCATAGCGCACTCCATTTTGGTACTCATCAATCCAGTCGCTTGTTTGTATTGATGGGTTTTTCATCTCATTGAATTGCTAGGAATCATTTAGCTGAGGCGCTTGGAAAAAATGTTTTAAAGGCAAGTAGGATGCTTTTACTTTTGTTGTTATGTTATATGTTTTTTAGAGCAAGCTTTGTACAAGTTGTAGCGGAAGATTAATCTGCCAACCAATTGTTTAGGAAGACTATTGTGGATTTGTATACATTCCGGATATTTGTTAGCTGCTTCGACACCTAATGATCTGCTCGGTTTAAGTTTCTCATCTTATTAGATTTTGTTGCATTTAATGCTTGCAACTTGCCTGTAGAGATAGCTGTTGCCTTTGATTGTGATTCAATGGTTCCCAAATAAATGCTGCAATTGATAGAATCAAAGTATATCTGTGCCTTTTTTTAGAACATAAGCATAATTTCATTATCTGCATGTCGCTCAATGTCTCTTCTCCCACGCTGGCAATATATGAGTTCGGAGAGTAAATTAATTGTTCGCAAGCTTGGATATATTTTGCTTATTTTCATTTTCTCTGCGTGGTTCATCAGCTCACTTCTGCCATGGTTACTAATGGCTCTTAGCATTTATATGCTTTGGAAGAAATTCAAATGATGAGGTCACTTAGACTTTTAGGATTATGTCAAGCAATTGATTTGGTTTCTTTTTGGGATAAGTCATTCTTTCTACTAAGCTATTGGTTGATTAAATAAGGCCCAAAGGTATAGGGATAAGTTTGCTGCAATCGCGATGCTCACTGACACAAGCTTTTTCATGGATCAACCTTGAAGACATTCCTAATCCAGCAGATTATTATTGTTGGTTCAATGCAGTGTTATGTCACCCACATAAAAGGGGATAGTTAGATCGTTGAAGCTTTCGATTTTTATGTCTAGCTAAGTGATGGCTCCAAAGCCTAGGAAAAAACCATCAAAAGCCTTCGAGATTTTAAGTGATCTATTCTATAGCTTGTGATGATTTTTCGAGTTGTTTTTTAGCTTCTTTCCAGAGCTTTTCCAGCTCATGTAGCGAGTGTCCTGAAAATTGTCCTTTCAAGGCTGACTCTATATAAGAAAATCTTGCTAAGAACCTTTTATTTGTTCCAGCCAGACTCTCTTCAGGACTTATCTGTATCCAACGAGCAATATTAACGAGAGTAAATAGAACGTCCCCCAACTCTTGTTGGGCATGCATTTTATTTTTACTAAGGAGGGCTTCTTTTAGCTCATCTAACTCTTCATTGACTTTGTCCCAAACGTCTTGCATTGTTTCCCATTCAAACCCTACATTTGCCACTTTCTTAGATATGCTCATTGCGCCTGCAAGAGCTGTTTGGGACTTGATTTTTTTTCTTAAAAGATCAGTAAGAGGATAGCTAGATTCTTTTAAAGGCTGTTCAGATTGTTTAATTTTTTCCCAATTTGCTTGAACTTGATTGATACTTAATTTTTGTGGCTTATCGAAAACATGAGGGTGTCTTCGAATTAACTTTTTGCTGATTACTTTAGCGATATCCTCTAGTGTAAATCTTCCTTCTTCACTGGCTATCTGTGCATGCAGTATGACCTGTAAGAGTAGATCTCCAAGCTCTTCGCAGAGGTTTTCATTATCTTCACAACGGATTGCATCTGCGACTTCATGTGCTTCTTCTAGTAAATAAGGGATTAGGGATTGATGAGTTTGCTCTTGATCCCAAGGGCACCCTCCTATTGGTTCTCTAAGTTGGGACACAATTCCAATTAGCTCGTCTAGAGCTTGTGTGGTTTTAATTTGTGCTTGGTTTTTCATTCCCCTAAGCAAATCTTTACTGTGTCATTTATGCTTCGATTGAGGCCATTGGAGCGGGAGAGGATCTCCATCTTTAATTAGGTGAAGCCAGACACTTGCTTCTAAACCTAGGATAAAAATGAAAATATGTAGAGGGTATGTGGATACTTGAGCATTGAAAATCTTTAGTGCCAGAAAAGGTGTCGGAAAACCAAATGGTTGTAATACAAATAGAGTTAAGAAAGTGAATATAAGTAGGTAAATTATTCTTACGGATGTTCCAATTAGTGGGCCATGAGACAAGATTGATCTATGTCTGATTACTTGTCTATACGGCCACCACACAATTTTTAGGATTCCCCATCGCTTGAGTGCCCTGCAATGAGTGTCCAGATCTGGTGAAAGCCACAATCCACCGAAGGCAAAAGCAAAACTTCCTATAATTCCAAATTGGAAATCGAGCAAAATTCCTATGACTAGCCCGAATGGCATGGCCCATAGCATGGTGGCTTTGTCATGATCCTGGCCTGAGCTCATTGATCCTTCTTTGAATATGATTAACCTGCCGCAGTAGTGCAGAATTAGATGAATGGGCGATTAGCTCAGCGGTAGAGCGCCTGCCTTACAAGCAGGATGTCCCTGGTTCGAACCCTGGATCGCCCACTTGATTTTCTTTTCTGTGTCTATGCCAAAGGGCAGTTGTCTAAGTATTACTTCTACGGCGGCGGCTGAACTGGGGCGCCAGGCAGCTTTTGCTGGAACATCAGGGTTAATGCACCTAGATCTTGTAAAAGACAGCTGTGGTGAAGGTTGGCTACACATCAGGTTGCGACCAGGCCAATTAACTGGTGTGCCTGTCGCTAGAACAGATGGTGTTACCTTGTACGCTCCAGCTGATCAAGTTGCTTTTCTTCAGGGCTTGAGCCTTAATTATTATGGTGATCTTAGTGGTGGTGGTTTCTTGATTAGTTCTCCAGAAGGTTTTGAAAGTTGTGCTTGTGGAGCTGGTTTTCGTACTTTAAAAGAGAAGAGAAATTAAAATCATTTTTAAATCATTCGCAGTTATATATAGTTTCCTTTGTTAAGCTTCTAATTATTTCTCAAAGCCTTTTGGAGCACTTTGTATGAGTGATTAGTATTTTCATCTGCTTATCTGCTGGGTTTTTTAATAAAGATTTTTTCATTATTTATATCTTTTGATTATTTAATAGCTCTAGAACTCTTGATTGCCCATTGCTTATTTTATGCTTATATCTTATTTACTCCTCTGGAAATAAGAGTGATGCAAGCTCTTCTTCGTCTACGTCATAGACCCTTGCCAAGCTGCTCTCAATAGCACTTGTGACTTCGCCAGGTAGAAAGCGCATCGCATTTAGAGCATCTTCTGTAATTTCATCAGTAAGTAGTTGATCGTTGCTGTCAAGTTTTTCATCATTGATGATTGCCATCACCCAGCTTTGATAGGCATACACCAGATCGGAAAATTCTAGTTCGGGGTCGTTTAGATCCATGACAAGGGAGTCTGCCAGTTGAGAGGCAATAACAGTTTGACTGTTATAGGAGAAGATGTCTTGTATGGAGAACATCAAAGCAACGAGGCTTCAGGCAAAGCTGTTTGATTTTGCACTCACAGAATTGGTATATCAACACAGAAATCGCTTTAAACCTCAATGGACAATAGATAGTTGGGCCAAGTTCTTGATTTGGATGGCTTTGAATTGTGGGTTGTCAGGTGAGCGAGCGAGCTTGGAGTTTTTTGCGGAGTCATTGGGGTCTGTTCTATCTAGCCGAATGAGGAGGATTTTTTTTGAGCGCACTTTGGATGAGTTGGCTTTGAAGGTGATGGCTGATCCAGCGGATGAAAATGTCTTGATTCTCGCAAGTGAAGGTTGTGAATTAGTGACTCATCAGAAGGCTGGTGAGGCTCTTGTTCAGGCCGGTTTGCTGGAAAAAGTTGTGCAGGATAGAAATTTGTGGATTGTTCAAGATGCTTTGATTGCTATTCCGTGGCATACATCAAAAATTGGCAATTGATTTTTTAGAAAAAGCCGTTTTTCTAGTCATTTGCGAGCATGATTTGAATACTTTTTAATTCTGTGGTGACTGAGTTGAACGCTCATGCTGGCATTTCTCAGGCAGCTGGTGATTTGCCTAAGACCTATGACCCAGTTGGAACGGAAAGTCGTTGGCAGAGAGTATGGGAAAAGACTGGGGCCTTTCATCCTGATCCAAAGGCGTCAGGAGAGCCTTTCTCGGTTGTAATTCCTCCTCCCAATGTCACTGGCAGTCTTCATATGGGCCATGCTTTCAATACGGCCTTGATCGACACGATAGTTAGATTTCAACGTTTAAAAGGGAAGAATGTGCTCTGCTTGCCAGGCACTGACCATGCATCGATTGCAGTTCAAACGATCCTTGAAAAGAAATTAAAAGAAAAAGGGCTAAGTCGAGAAGAGATAGGAAGGGAAGCTTTTCTTGAGCGAGCCTGGAGTTGGAGGTCAGAGAGTGGCGGGCGGATAGTTGATCAGCTGAGACGATTGGGTTACTCGGTTGATTGGCTTAGGCAGAGATTTACCCTTGACGAAGGTTTAAGCAAAGCGGTTTCTGAAGCTTTTGTTCGTTTACATGAGCAGGGATTGATTTATAGAGGTGAATATCTCGTTAACTGGTGTCCTGCTTCACAGTCTGCTGTAAGCGACTTGGAGGTTGAGATGAGGGAAGTAGATGGTCATCTTTGGCATTTTCGCTATCCCTTCACCAATGGTCCTACTGCAGATGGCATAACTCATCTTGAAGTAGCTACTACTCGCCCTGAAACCATGCTTGGGGATGTTGCAGTTGCAGTTAACCCTTCCGATATTCGTTACCAGAAGCTGGTGGGACACACATTGACGTTGCCTTTAGTAGGGCGTGAAATCCCCGTGATTGCTGATCCGCATGTTGATCAGGATTTTGGTACAGGTTGTGTGAAAGTCACCCCAGCTCATGACCCAAATGATTTTGCAATAGGTCAGCGGCACAAGTTGCCACAGATCACGATTTTGAATAAGGACGGCACCATGAATGATCATGCGGGGCGTTTTGCTGGATTAGATCGATTTGATGCTCGTGAGGCTGTAGTTGCTGCTTTAAATGATGAGGGTTTTTTAGTAAAAGTTGAAAATCATAGTCATAGCGTCCCTTTTTCTGACAGGGGAAAGGTGCCTGTTGAACCATTGCTTTCTACTCAATGGTTTGTTCGAATGGAACCGTTGGCTGATCGATGTAGAGAACACCTGGAGCTTGGAGAACCTCATTTTGTTCCAGAACGCTGGGGCAAGGTTTATCGCGATTGGTTAACTGATATTCGTGATTGGTGCATCAGCCGACAGTTGTGGTGGGGGCATCGTATTCCTGCATGGTTTGTTGTCAGTGAGACGGATGGAAAGTTAACTGATGAAACACCATATGTAGTTGCCCGCAATGAAGAGTTGGCGCTAAGTCAAGCTCGAAATCAATTTGGTGTAGCTGTAGAAATTCAACAAGATGAAGATGTTTTGGATACATGGTTTTCTAGTGGCCTTTGGCCTTTTTCTACTTTGGGCTGGCCGGATGAAACCAATCTTGATTTGGATAAGTGGTATCCAACTAATACTTTGGTGACTGGATTCGACATTATTTTTTTCTGGGTTGCCAGGATGACGATGATGGCTGGTTTCTTGACAGGACGAATGCCATTTGCGGACGTGTATATCCATGGTCTTGTAAGAGATGAGCAGAATCGCAAGATGAGTAAAAGTGCCGGTAATGGAATTGATCCACTTTTGTTGATAGAGCGCTATGGAACAGATGCTTTACGCTTTGCTCTTGTAAGAGAGGTTGTTGGATCTGGACAGGACATTAGGCTTGATTACGATCGTCAAAAAGACACTTCAGCAACAGTTGAGTCAGCTCGAAACTTTGCAAACAAGTTGTGGAATGCGACTCGCTTTGCTTTGATTAATTTGGACTCCCCGAGATTTGAGAGTGGGGAAGAAATCAATCCTTCGTCATTGCATTTAGTTGATCATTGGATCTTGTCTCGCCTTGCAAGGGTTAATCGTGAAACTTCTCGTCATTATGAGAACTATCGCCTTGGTGAGGCAGCTAAGGGTTTATATGAATTTGCTTGGAATGACTTTTGTGATTGGTATGTAGAGCTTATAAAGCCTCGACTGAATCCTGTGGAAGTGAGTAGTGAAACAGCTTTAGTTGATCAACAGGTAGCTCGTCATATTTTGTTCAAGGTCCTTAGTGACCTTTTGGTAATGCTTCATCCTTTGATGCCGCATCTCACAGAGGAGCTTTGGCATGCCCTGACTGGTGTTCAAGAGGTTAATTTGCTAGCGCTACAACCTTGGCCGGATATTGATGAAAAACACTTGGATGATGGATTAGAGACATTGTTTGTTGAGCTCTTTGAGTCCATACGTTTAGTTCGAAACCTCAGGGCCGTCGCAGGTTTGAAGCCCTCTCAGATTGTTCCAGTGAGGTTTATTACAGGTAAGAAGGCTTTGGCTTCTGCACTTCAACAAGCTAAGACTGATATGCAGTCACTTATACGTGCAAGTGCTTGGGAGGTATTAGATCCTAAAGCTGCTGCTGAAAAACCAACTGTTAAGGCGCTAGCAGGTGTGAGTGGAGAGTTGCAGGTAATTTTGCTAATAGAAGATTTGGTTGACCTTGCGGCTTTAAGATCTCGACTGCAGCTAGATATATCAAAGGCAGAAAAGGAAACCCTAGCTTTATCTAGTCGTTTAGCTAATAAGAACTTTGTTGATAAAGCTCCAGCTTCAGTTGTAGATGAATGCAGGTCTAAGTTATCTGACGCGCAGGCGCAGGCTAAGTTGGCTCGTCAGCGTTTGCTCGATTTAGCTTGATTTGATATAAAAGAAATGCAAGTATAAGAACAACTTCATCTGTTAATAGGCGATAGTTAATCTTTCCTGGTTGAGAATTTTAACTTATCAGACTTTAGCCTTTTTAGGCATTACCTTCTCTCAATAGGTGCTGTCTTAGTGATAATTATGCTCGAAGCTTTTTCTGGTTTGGATCATTTGCTTTCTTTTTTACAGACTCCAATTGGTGCCGCATTATTTATACCTATATATGCTCTATGGGTCACGTTGTTGTTGCCTGGGGTATGGGCATCAATGGTTGCAGGGGTCCTTTATGGCACCTATTTAGGTAGCTTTCTGGTATTTATTGGTGCCTTTTTGGGTGCACAGGCTGCATTCTTATTGGGGAGAACTCTTTTGCGGAATTGGGCAAGAAAATATTTGAATTCTTTCCCGAAACTGCAATCAGTAGGAAAAGCCGTTAGTCAAGAAGGTTTGAAGTTAATATTATTGACCAGGCTATCTCCTGCATTTCCATTTAGCTTGCTTAATCTTGCTTATGGTTTGAGTGAAGTTAGCTTTCGTGATTATACGCTTGGATTGATTGGAATTTTACCGGGTACAATTCTTTTTTGTGGACTCGGAGCTTTGGCTGGAGATATAGCTCGATTTAGTGAAGTCCTTGCGGGTAATTCTGATGTAAAGGTTTCAATAGTGCAATTTATTGGCATTCTTGCCACGCTTGCGGTCGTTTGGTTAATTGTTAGATCCGCAAAAAGGGCTCTTCAGGATTCTGAACTGTCTATGTGATTAGAGTTTTTCAGGGGTAAGTCTCTGATTGCTGCGAAGATTATGAACCATATGAGTCTTAGCTTGGATATGAGTCCAGATTGAGCTGTTAATTGTTCATATTTTGAACGACCACATGGGGTTTTTATCCAATTAAAAATTCTTGCTTTGCTCATGTTCTATCCAGGATGTATACATTAGCTTTGTTTCATCAAAGAGAGTAGATTTTTAAAATCTTCTTCTTCAAGAATAGTTGTGTCTAATGCTTTGGCTTTTTTTAGTTTACTACCTGGTTTTTCTCCTTTAACTAAGTAGGTTGTATTTATGCTGATTGATGAACTTACTTTGCCTCCAGCTTCTTCGATGAGGTTTTTTGCTTGATGCCTGCTTAAAGAAGTCATTGTGCCAGTAAGTACGAAAGTTTTGCCTTGGAATGGCAAAGCTGAGTTTTGTTTATCTTTTGATTCGAGGCTGAGGTCTGCATTCTTTTCTTCAAGAGACAATCCTACACTCCTTAGTCGAACAAGCAGCTCTTGATTTTTTGGATTCGAGAACCATTGCTCTAAGGAATTGGCAATTTCTTTGCCAATTCCGAAGATCGATGTAAGAAGTTCTGGAGATTGGCATGCAATGCATGAAAGCTTTGAAGCTGTTGGAAAAGAATTGGCTAAAGCTTTTGCGTTAGCTTCACCAATGTGATTTATACCAAGTCCATAAAGTTGATTTTGCCAGGGTTTGGACTTCGATTGATTGAGCGCTAAAAGCAGTTTTTTTGCAGACTTGCTACCCATTCGGTCGATGCTAGATAGCAGTGCTTCATCTAATTCATATAAGTTTGCTATTGATTTAACTAATCCTCGGCTCACTAATTGCTCGATTAATTTGCTACCCATTCCATCAATATTCATAGCTCCTTTGCTAACCCAATGGCGCAATGCACCCCGAATAATTGCAGGACAACTCTGGTTTATGCATAGGGTCGCTGCGGCATTGATTTCTCGAATTAGGGCTGACTGACATTCAGGACATTGTTGAGGTAGTTCCAAAAGCTTGGCTGTTTGAGGCCTTAGCTCCTTAAGTACACGAATTACCTCAGGAATAATTTCTCCTGCTTTGCGAACAACAATTGTGTCTTCACTATGTAAATTAAGTTCGCGAAGCCTATTTGCATTGTGTAATGTTGCACGACTAATTTTTGTACCTGCCAGTAAAACTGGTTCAAATTCAGCTACTGGAGTGACAACACCAGTGCGCCCTACTTGATAAGTAAGCCGTATTAGTTTGCTTGGTGCTTCTTCTGCTGGGTATTTGAGTGCAATGGCCCATCGTGGAGCTTTATTGGTCACACCAGCTTTATCTTGCAGAGTGAAATCATTGATTTTGATCACTATGCCATCTGTTGCGTATTGAAGATTTTTTCGCTCTACTTCCCAATAATTAAAGAAGGCTTGTACCGCTGTTAAATCTTTCAACAGCTTAGAAGTCGGGTTTACTTTGAAACCAGCAATTTTTAGCCATTCTAGGGCCTGCCATTGTTCTGTTGGCTTTTTGGGATCGCTTTTACTTGCAATCCATTCTTTTGGTAGATGCACAGTGTATGCAAAAAAATCCAGTTGGCGAGATGCCACTATTTGTGGGTCTAATTGTCGTAGTGTGCCTGCACAAGCATTTCTAGGGTTAGCGAATAGTTCTTTCCCATATTTAGCTCGCTCATTATTTATTTTGGAAAAGATTGTTTCAGGAATGAATGCTTCTCCACGTACTTCAAGCCATGCCGGAGGATTCTTTAGATGTAACCTCAGTGGAATGGAATCAATAGTTCTCACATTAGAAGTGATCTCTTCTCCCTGAGTCCCGTCTCCTCTAGTGGCTGCACGTACAAGCAGCCCATTGGCATAGCTAAGTGCGAGGGAATTGCCGTCAATTTTGAGCTCTCCAACCATCTTGAGTATTGGATTGTCTGAAGACGGGCTTTTCCCTTTTGTGATTGCTTTTTCAACTCTTAAGAACCAGCTACTCAGCTCTTCAAAGTTGAAGGCATTGTCGAGGCTTAGTAAAGGGAGTCGATGGCTGATTTTGATGAAAGCTTCTGCAGGGGGGCCACCTAGTCTTTGTGTTGGGCTATCTGGAGTAGATAAAAATGGATCTTCAGCTTCTAGATCAATAAGTTCACGGTACAGACGGTCATAAACAGCATCTTCTAAAAATGGTTTATCAAGTACGTAGTACGCGTGACTAGCTTTATTGAGCAAATTACGGAGCTCTGCTGCTCGCACTAAGGGCTCACGAGGGGAGGTTGCCACTTCGGACGTGGAAATGAAACGGTTAGGTTTTGGCCTTGACTATTCGATCTATTCGCCAGGAATTGTCCATTTTGATGAAAGTAAAATCCAGTGGCAATTCAGCTTTTTTATCTTCAGATTTCAGTTTCAAAGTCAGAATGATTTGGTCATCTTGGATTCTTGGTCGTCCTGATTTCAGATTTCTATATCGATTAAGTTGCAGCCCGCCAAGAAATTTCAGAAAATCTTGGCGATTGACATGCTGTCGATAGGTTTTAGAGGTTAATAGGTACGCTGCATCAATTCGACCTGAAGCAATTTGGTTAAAGAACTGCTTTACCAATGGATTTATTCCTCTTGCATTAATGACTAGACGTACTGCGTTGATCGTCCAGAAGACCACTAGAACTACTGCTCCTGCAAGTAGAGCTTTGGTTCCTATTTCTTTGATTAGAGCTCCATCCATCAGTTGAATCCCATTGAGTAGAGAGTCTGACTTAATAACAGCAATAACGAGCTTCTTTCAAATTTGTTGAGTTTTGGCAAACTTACAGAATCTTTAAGAGGGCAATGCCCTAGCTGCCTTAATGCCATTGGTTCCTCTTTTGCCAATTTTCCATTTGTTAAATCGCAAACATTTTGACGGTCAGTTGACGGTCGGATCCAGGTCATTGGTAGCAGTGAGATGGAGTGATGGGCGGTTGCGCAAGACAGCAGGTTTTTATCGAAGAGGTCCAGGGATTGCTGAAAGACAGGGTTCTGAGATTGTTTTGTCTAAACCACTTTTGGAGCATCTTCCTGAAGTGGCTACGGAAAGTACCCTTTGCCACGAGATGATTCATGCGTGGATTGACCTTGTCTTGGGATTAAAAGAAAGCCATGGACCTAATTTCCATGCACGGATGAATTTTATAAACTCGTCTCAAGACAGGTTTGTGGTGAGTGTGCGCCATAAGTTTCCTGTTCCTGTAAATGGACCTAGATGGTGGGCAGTTTGTCCTAGTTGTGGGGGGCGGTTCCCTTATCAACGCTTGGTTAGAGGAGCAGCTTGTAGGCAGTGTTGCAATAATCATCATGGGGGTAATTGGCATGCTAGCTGTTTGCTGGAGTATGAACCTGCAGCTTTGAAAATTTAAATTGGAGATATTTTTGTTGGCACTCCAATTGAGCGGAGTTTCTATTGTTCTTATAGGTTTGGAACGTGAGCATTCTTTAAAGCGCAGGCGTCGTTAACTTTTCAATATGGATTTAAGTCGTCCAAGTCAACAAAGACGCCAACGTTCTCGTGATACTTTCGATCGCAGAGTTGATCAGTGGCTAGAAACAGGTCGTCAGTTTGTAGATGGTGTTTCTGGTACACGCCCTGGCAAGCGTAGGATTCCTTCTTCTGATCGCCGCTCAACATCTAATTTGGAGTCAGTTGGACGATGGGTGGGTGAAAAGATTGACTGGTTTTTGGAAGATGAGGATGATTGGCAAGAACCTTGGCAAAAACAGTTCAAGATGAATAAACCTGGCAATAAACGCCCTTTGGAAGCTATATCCCGTCGTGTACCCCAGGGAATGGCTTCGAGCGATTCAGGGCAATTGGATCATTATCCCGAAGAAGAATGGCCGGATGAGTCCTCTTTTCGTGTTGATCGATGGCAAAGACCGAAATCTTCCGAAAAGGTTGATTCTGATAGGGCTTCTGAGTCGGATAATTGTTCATTAAGGCCTGATAGCCGGCCTTTACCTAGATCTAGTCGTAGGCGATTCTAGACTTTAATTAAAGCCATTAAATACTCCTTTATGTGTGAATAGTTACTTTATTAATCTCTTGGGATGCTCTAAAAGTGCATCCTCTTAACGCAAGTTTCTGATTGACTTCATAGATTAGATCTTTAGGCAATTCTTCTGCCATTTGTGCTGGTGTTGTGACTATGGAAGGAGATCCTTCCTCGAGTGCTTCTAGCAGCTTTGCCCACAAGTCAATTTGGTTGGTTCTGTTGATGGTATGTCCATTCTTTTGTTCCAATAATCCTTTACAAACTTCTGAATTCCAGAGTGCTACACAAGAGGAATTGTTATGTTCATACTCTTGAGCTGCTCCAGCTTGTAATGCTCGTGTGGTGGGATGTCCTTGTTGATCTCTCCAGCCATGTTTTTGGAGGACGCGTCCACAGTTGATTGCTGAAATGCCATAGGCTTCTCCTAGGTCGTGGAGGTTTAGCCAGTTAGAGGAGTGTGCCATCACAGTCGGGGTCCATTGAGACCATATTCCGATAAGCACAAAGCTTGGCAAGTTGTCAAGTGGCAATTCGTTTTATTATCAGAAATTGTTCCATTGCTTGATTTCTTTTTCTTTACGAGGAGTTTCTCCGAGCCAGCTTTCTAGTTGTGGACTGAACACTTCTCGAATGACGGTTAACTCCTTTTCTTTTCTAAAAAATCGATAATGTCTACTCCAAAAAGGCCCTGTTCTGCCAAATTCTTGAGCTAGCCAATCAGCATCTACAAGGGCAAGACCATCGACCTCTCGAAAGAGTTCTGATTTGCCTTGGGTCAGACTGCTCCATATGGGTTGATGTTTATTTTTCAAATGATGTTCGGCTTCATTTCGATTCCACCAACTTTCTGCCCAAGCCAAGGTTTGAGTCCCACATGTGAGCCAAACCTGTCTTCTTAGGAGAGGCGGATTGAGTTCTTTTATTTCACTTGGCGCTTCTTTGTTTGGAAAAATATCTGGCTCCATGGCAATTAATTTGACCTGAACTTCATGGCCTGTGAGCAGCCGAAGGTGACGAGTAGGGCTGCCATCTCCTAAAAGCATGAGTTGCCAGGGCCCTGGCAGTTTTTTGAACCCTGCTCCTGAAAGGACGCTTTCACTAGGTGCAGTCCATAGGACCTTGGGTGATATTAGGAGTGCGTGTTTCAGAAGTCCCCTCCAATTCCTAGTGAAAATTGTTGATATTGTTTCTTTTTCTTTGGCCCCACTATGGGGAGGGATTTGACAGTTTTCATTATGCCTAAATACATTGTCGCTGCATCATCTTTGTTTGCATAGTTTTACCTTGCCTTGAAGATAATTAGACCATGGAGAAATTTTTCATTCACGTTAAATTAAATTGGATCTTTCTGGTGACTTTGTATTTTCAGCCAAATCAGTAAAGCGGATAGGTCCGCTTTACTCACCCCTGGTAAGTCTGCTGCACTGCCAAGATTTAATGGCCTTTCTACGTTTAATTTTTCCCTTGCTTCTTTAGATAATGTTCGTATGTTGCTGTAGTCAAGGTCATGAGGCAGTACTTTTTGCCTGCTTTTTTTAACTTGATCAATTTGGGCTTGTTGGCGTTTTAGATATCCGCTGTATTTAATGTCGATTTCGGCGCCTTCGAGTACTGAAATTGGTAGAGACTCATCACTTAACTTATGCTTGATCAACTCAGTTGTATGTATACCTGGACGTCGGAGTAGATTAGCCAGCGTTATAGAATCTTTGATGGCAACTCCTGTTGCATTCTCTATCTCAGTGGCGATTGGATCACTTGCCTTAAGGCGTTGATTTTCTAAACGATCTTTTTCTTTTTCTAGAAGTACTTGCTTGTCTTTAAATAGTTTCCATCGACGCTCTTCTATAAGCCCTAATTGATAGCCAAGTGGTGTTAAACGTCGATCTGCATTGTCGCCTCTTAGTATTAGCCGATATTCGCTCCGACTTGTTAGTACTCGATATGGTTCTTTAAGATCTTTCGTAACAAGGTCGTCAATCATGGTGCCTATATAGCTGTCTTCACGAGGGAAGTAAATTGGGCTTTCATTTTTTATTAATCGTGCTGCATTAAGTCCTGCTACTAACCCTTGGGCTGCTGCTTCTTCATAACCAGTGGTCCCATTAAGTTGCCCTGCACTGAATAGTCCACTTACTTTTTTTGTTTCTAAGGAAGGCAGGAGTTGTGTTGCAGGGAGATAGTCGTATTCAACTGCATACGCAGGTCTAAGCATCACACAGTGCTCCAGCCCTGGGAGGGTTTGCAATAGTTCTAGTTGCAGTCTTTCAGGAAGCCCAGTAGAGAATCCTTGCACATAGATTTCAGGTGTTTCTCTCCCTTCAGGCTCTAGGAAAATTTGATGGGATTCTTTATCTGCGAAGCGGACAATCTTATCTTCAATTGATGGACAATATCTTGGACCTTTGCTATCTATAAAACCTCCGTATATTGGTGTAAGGTGAAGATTATCTTTGATTAGTTCATGAGTTGCCTTTGTAGTACGTGTTATATGGCAATTCATTTGTTTTCCAGTAACCCAGGCTTCAGGATCGAAAGAGAAAAATCTATTCGCTGCATCACTAGGTTGTTTATCTAAAGAATCGAGGTCAATACTTCTTCGATCTACTCTTGCTGGAGTTCCTGTTTTAAGTCGAGAGGTTTGGAACCCTAATTGTTGAAGAGCTTCGGTTAGGCCTTCAGCAGCTTGTTCTCCTGCACGGCCAGCAGACATTGATTGATTTCCTACCCATATTTTCCCTCCAAGAAAAGTGCCTGTTGTAAGAACTATTGCTTGCGCAAGGTATACAGTTCCGAAATATGTCCTTACTCCTTTGACCCGCCAAGATTGGCTTTGAGTTGCTTGAGAATTGATGCTTAATTTATGATCATTTTCTACTACTTCCAAACCAGTTACCATGGCCTCTTTAAGAGTTAAGTTCTCTGTTTGTTGTAACAAATGCAACATTTTATTTGCATAAAGACGCTTATCTGTTTGTGCACGCAGGGCCCATACTGCAGGTCCTCGACTTGCATTTAAGATTCTTTTTTGTAATGCTGTTGCATCAGCTAATTTGCCGATGACACCTCCAAGAGCATCTACTTCATGGACTAGCTGACTTTTTGCTGGCCCTCCAACAGCAGGGTTGCAAGGTTGCCAGCCTATTCTGTCTAGATTGAGACTAAATAAGGCAGTTGATAATCCTAAACGAGCAGATGTAATAGCAGCTTCGCACCCTGCATGGCCGCCGCCAATCACGATTACATCAAAACCTTCATTATTGTGTTTGATTTGATTCATAGACTTATTGCTTTTGCCATGCATTCAATAGATATTGTTTGATGTCTATGCAGCAAGGTTTCGGAACCTTGTGAATTGTGGCTCGAAAAGTAACTTTACTGTCCCAACTGGGCCATTGCGGTGTTTAGTCACTATGACTTCAGTAATACCTCGATCTGGCGTCTCGGGGTTGTAATACTCATCGCGATAGATCATTAGCACTAAATCTGCATCTTGTTCAATTGAACCTGATTCACGCAGGTCGCTCAGCATTGGGCGTTTGTTGGTACGTGATTCCACTCCTCGACTTAATTGCGAAAGAGCTACAACGGGTACTTTCATTTCCCTAGCTAAACCTTTTAGACCTCTGGTAATTCTGGAGAGTTCTTGCACTCGATTATCAGGTGTTGAACCTTCCATCAACTGTAAATAATCAATGACTACTAATCCGAGCTCTTTGCCTTGTTCGGCTTTTAAACGTCTACAAAGTGATCGCATTTCTAATACACCTAAATTAGGTTTGTCATCGATATAGATAGGTAATTGACCAAGAGTATTGATACCTTGTCCAAGAAGGGGCCATTCATCTTGTTGCAATCGACCTGTTCTTAACCGGCCACTTTCAATTCCCACTTCCATCGATAGCAGTCGATATGTAAGTTGTTCCTTACTCATTTCTAGACTGAAAACGCAGACAGGGAGGCTGTGGAGTTGAGCAACATTTTTAGCCAAATTCAGCACTATGGAGGTTTTCCCCATGGCGGGTCGACCTGCGACGATGATCAGGTCACTGCGTTGTAGACCTTGGGTCATTGCATCCAGGTCGTAGAAATTAACTGGAATACCTGCAACAGATGTCCCTAGGGAGCGGCTCTCGATTTCGTTAAATGTGCTGGTAAGAATTTCTGAAGTAGGAGTAAGGCCTTTGGAGGGCTTCTCTTGGCTAATGGCGAATATTTTTTGCTCTGCTTGATCTAGCACTTGTTCCATAGCCAAGCTTTGATCAAAGCCGAGTCGGATGACTTCATTCCCGGAGCGGATGAGTTGGCGGCGAAGGAACTTGTCCATCACCAATCGCGCTACTTGCTCAATGGAAGAGGTAGAGGCAACTCTTTCAACTAGTTCAACCAATCGGTTGCTACCTCCAACTTTCTCGAGGGAACCTGTGTCAGCTAACCAGGCGCTCATTGCTGTTAAATCAGTTGGTTTTCCTTGGCTATGGAGCATTATGGCTGTGCGGTAAATCTCTTTATGTGCGTTGAGATAAAACGCTTCTGGTTGTAGAAAATCCGCTACTCGGCTGATAGCTTCTGGATCTAAAAGTATGCCGCCTAAAACTGCTTCCTCTGCTTCCAGGTTTTGTGGAGGGATTGAGTCTGGGTTGGCTTCAAAGCTTGGGCCACGTGAATTGGAAACTTTTTCTGAGTTGCGAGCTTCACCTTGAGAAGCATCTCCATTGTTTGGAAGTGGGATACTCACCATTGCAAGGAGAAGTGTTTATTGGGGTTGAAGTTTGGCCGATTCCTAAAAACTTGCAACTTATTTAATAGCTAATAACTTCAAGATTGATTTCAGCAGTTACTTCGCTGTGCAGCTTGACTTGAACTTTGTATTTGCCAGTACGGTGGATTTCTGGAACAGTTATGTTACGTCGATCGATTTCTTTTTTTGTTGCTTCTTCAATAGCTTCTGCAACATCTCCATTGGTTACTGTTCCGAATAAAACCTCGTCCTCGCCAATTTGTTTTTTCACTGTGAACCTCCCAATCGTGACGAGGGCAGTTTGGAAGTCCACTGCTGCTTGTTTTAAGGCTGCTTCATGTTCAGCTTGCTTGGCGCGTCGATGTGTTACCTGCTTCATGACAGCAGGAGTCACTGGTAATGCTTTCCCATAAGGCAATAGGAAGTTTCGTGCATATCCGGGAGACACTTCTACTAAATCTCCGTCTTTGCCAAGACTGAGAACATCTTCGTTCAGAACCACTTGTACGCGCTTTGCCATGGTAATTAATTGAAGAGAAGACTATTTAGTTTTGATCCATAACCTTACGACGTTATGGGCAACCTAATTTTGGTTGCCAAACCTAGTGCCTTCAACAAACGAATATGTTCCCAGGTTAGATCAATTTGGCCAGATTGAAGGCCTTGTTTGGCCGAGTTAGGGAAAGCATGGTGGTTGTTATGCCATCCCTCTCCAAAAGTTAGTGCTGCGACCCAAGGATTATTTTTTGAATCGTCGCCACTATCAAAAGCGACTGATCCCCAGCAGTGGGTTGCTGAATTGACAAGCCAAGTCACGTGATAAACCAATACCAAGCGAACAGGTATTCCCCATAAAATCATTGCCCAACCACTAATTCCCATCAAGTTCCCAATCCAAAAAAGGGTTGCGCCTAGGGGTATTTGAAGGAGTAGGAAGTTTTTATTTAGCCAACGGTAATAACTGTCTTTATTTAAATCTCCACTGAGGCGTGGGACCGCTTGCATTGCAGGAATAGGCTCGAACATCCAACCCATATGACTCCACCAAAACCCTTTCTTACTGTTGTGGTGATCTGCGTCAGTATCCGAAAACGAGTGATGATGTCTATGTAGTCCTACCCAGTCAATTGGGCCGTGTTGGCAACTTAAAGCTCCACATGTTGCAAAGAAACGTTCTAGCCATTTAGGTGCCCGAAATGAGCGATGAGATAGAAGTCGGTGATAACCAAGCGTGACTCCAAGACAAGCAGTTATCCAGTAAAGGATTAATAAGGCTGAAAGAACCTGCCAATTCCAGAATTTTGGCTGAAGAGCATATATCGTTAAGCTGTGAATAGTGATCATGAATCCGATCGTTCCCCATCGGCGTTGTTCCTTGTTGGGGTAGATGCAATCAGTCTTGAGAGGTCTTTGAAGTCTTGATGAGACCTTGATAGCTTCTTTCGAGGGTATTGGTTTTTGTTGATGAGCAGTATGATTTATCACTATGGGAAACCTTTAGTGATCTTCTAAATGTTCTCCTAGCTTAGCCGATCAGGATTAATATCAGTGAAAGGTAATGATCTGCTACATGATTTTCCGAATAGTGGCTATCGCGACAGGCTGGTTGATGGGCGTAGAGCTATGGCTCATTTGATTCATGTTTGGCATGAGCAGAATGGTTGGTCGCACAAAGTTCTTCCTGCTTTGTCGGATTGTCTAGATCTAGGGCGGCTACATAGCTCTCAAATTTCTAATCTTCGTAATGCCAAGCTTGCTTCACCTGGCCCGGAAGTGTTTTTAGCGCTTGCCCAGGCAAATGCTTTATTGCATTACGGTATAGAGCCTATTAGATCTGTTCTAAAGGAGAGTCATCCTGAATTGCTTAGGGTTCTACTCGAATCTGCTTTACCAATACAAGGAAACGATGGGGAGCCATTAGGCGCAGGCGAATTGTTTGAGATTTTTGTTGGCTTGATGCCTTTGCCTGCATCTTTTGATTGGTTTATAGAGGATGGTGAAGCGATATCACTTAGTGCAGCTTTAGCAGATCGTTTTTGCCAAGGCTTGCCTTGGCGTCAATGTCGTGAACAGGTGATGGAGGCCTATCCAGCGACGAAAGCTTTGCGCAGAGAACGATTTGCAGCGGTGATGGCAGGCCTCAGGGATTACAGCGCTGAGGAATTGGATGGCGAATTGATCGATTTGTATTCAACTTATAAAGTACTTGGAGGTAGTGCTATCAATGGACCTGATCGTTTTCTGGAGGATCTTCGAAGTTGTGCTTCAAGTTTGAAGTCTTAGGCAGTCCTCCCAACGTATCGAGCTTGTCGAATTTGTTTGGCAAGCCCAAGACGCTTGAGAAGTTTTATATGCTGCCAGGTTAGGTCAAATTCAAACCATCTAAGTCCATGCCGAGCGCTTTGTGGATAAGCATGGTGGTTGTTATGCCAGCCTTCACCGAAAGAAAGAAAGGCTACCCACCAACAATTTCTTGAAAGGTCAGGACAATCAAAGTTTCTGTATCCAAAAGTATGGGTTGCAGAATTAACAAGCCAGGTTACGTGGTAGACGATTACAAGACGTAGTGGAATGGCCCAAAGCACTAGCCCCGTTCCTCCGCCATGAATTTGATTGACTTCCCCAAACCAGTAGAGCGATAGGCCTAAGGGTATTTGTAGCAGTAAGAACCAATGGTCTAGCCATCGAAAGAATGGATCCGCAACAAGGTCTGTTGCGAGCTTATAGCTATGTCTTAGGGCTGGAATCTCATGCAGCATCCATTCACTATGGCTCCACCAAAACCCTCGACCTGCATCGTGATGGTCGTTTGGTTGGTCGGAAAATTTATGATGGTGTCTATGAAGAGCAACCCATTCTATGGGCCCACTCTGGCAGGCAAGAGAGCCCATGATAACTAAAATTTTTTCAACCCAATTTGGAGCTACAAAGCTCCGATGGGCTACCAGTCGATGTAATCCAAGTGTTACCCCTAAGACAGTGATCCAATAGAGCACTCCAAAAGCTGCTATCCCTTGCCAACTCCAAAAACGAGGCAGTAACGCAAAGCAGGCTCCAACATGCATTATCAACATGAAAAAAGTTGTTCCGGCTCTAAAGCGACGCTGAGTCGGAGGGAGTGGTTCACGGGGAGCCACAATGCCTGCTCTTAAGCGAAGCTCACGGGAGGAAGATGCAGTTGAAGGAATATTGGAAACCAAGATGTACTCCAAGAGATGGCGAAAACCGCTCATTAAGGCTTTCAATTAGAGCGGAATGAGAAATAGATCCAGTAAACGTTTAAATCTAAAGGAACTGTAAACCTCGTCCTTGCTTTTTTGTGCAGAAATTCAATCCAGATGTAGTTGATGAACAACTAGTTCAATTATGGGCTAAGGAGCAAATTTCCTTAGTTTCCGAGCGACTGCAGTGGATTGCGGAACAACGTACGGAAACGGTGAGGCATCGTCTCGAAAAAGTTTTAAAGGCTTTTGCTCAAGAGCATTTAGGTACTCAGCATTTTGCTTCTGTGACTGGTTATGGCCATGGAGATGAGGGTAGGAAGGTAATAGATCGAGTTTTTGCAAGGGTATTAGGAGCGGAGAAAGCAGCTGTTCGTATGCAATTCGTTAGTGGAACGCACGCAATAACTGCTGCTTTATTCGGAGTATTAAGGCCTGGGGATAAATTGCTTTCGGTTACTGGTAAGCCTTACGACACTCTTCAGGAAGTAATTGGTTTGCGTGGGTCTGGGCAAGGTTCTCTTGCTGACTTTGGCATTTGTTATGAAGAATTGCCTCTTTCCCCTGAAGGAGGTTGGCAGTTTGAGCAATTGGAAAGAGCTTTGGATACTCCAATCCGAATGGCTTTTATTCAACGTAGTTGTGGTTATGCCTGGAGGCCCTCATTAACTATTGAACAAATAGGAGAAATTTGTGACTCCATTCATAGAAGGCAGCCTCAGACAGTCTGTTTTGTTGACAATTGTTATGGCGAGTTGGTTGAGGATCAGGAGCCTGTTGAGGTAGGCGCAGATTTGATAGCGGGCTCTTTGATAAAAAATTTAGGGGGAACAATAGTTCCAACAGGAGGTTATGTCGCTGGTCGTGCTGATTTAGTAGAGAAGGCTTGTTGCCGCCTTACTGCGCCGGGTATTGGTGCTGCAGGAGGTACTGGGTTTGACCTTCACCGACTTGTTTTGCAGGGCTTGTTTTTGGCCCCGCAGATGATTGCTGAAGCATTGATTGGTGCCGATCTAGTTGCTGGTGTGTTTGCCGAACTTGGTTTTGCCGTTAAGCCATCGTTAGGCAACTATCGTTCGGACATTATTCAGGCAGTGCAATTAGGTGATCCAGACATAGTGAAAGTGGTTTGTAAGGCTTTTCAAAATTCGTCACCTGTGGCTCATTATCTAGAACCTGTTCCTTCTTCGATGCCTGGCTACTCCAATCCATTGGTTATGGCTGGAGGTACATTTATTGATGGAAGCACTAGTGAGTTTTCTGCTGATGCTCCCTTGAAGCCTCCTTACAATATTTATATTCAAGGAGGAACGCATCGCACCCACATTAAAATTGCTCTTGAAAGAGCCTTAGTGGAGCTTGTAAAAGCGAGATTCCTAGATTTCCCCCAAACTGTTTGACCTTTGCTTGGCCCATCTCGATGGCCTTTAATTTTCCAGACAACTTTCGATTCGCTGACTCCCATGAATATGCCCTCTTGGAGGGAGATTTGGTGAGGTTGGGAATTAGTGCCTTTGCTGTTGATCAGTTGGGAGACATAGTTTTTGTTGATTTGCCTGAAGTGGGGGTTTCCGTGAATAGGGGTACGAGTTTCGGTTCGGTTGAATCTGTGAAGGCTGTTGAAGAAATGTATTCCCCAATTACAGGTGAAGTAGTTCAGCGCAATGAATCGGTTTTATCAAGTCCAGAAGAGTTGCAAAATGATCCTCATGGTGAAGGCTGGTTATTGCTTGTGAGACCTGCTGACCTTGGCCAATTGCAGGAGTTGATGGATGCAGCTTCTTATGCGAGCAAAGTGACCGCTAGTTAACTCAATTCACTTTGAAACTTTGTTAGTCGACAATTTAGGCAAAGTTTTTCTAGCCTTCCCCACACCCATGAAATCGATCCAAATTGCTTGACAAACAGCTGATAGAGGCTTCAAGCATTGAGGCTAGTGAGTTTCATCAACGTCATATAGGTCCTACTACCGAGGATCAAGACCAGATGCTGCAAACGATTAATTATCCAGACTTGGAGAATTTTGTCTCAGCAGTTATCCCTAAGGAAATTCTTGATGAAACCCAGCCTTCTGAAACTCTGCCAGAAGGTTGCAGTGAAATTGTTGCGCTTGAAGAATTGCGTGAAATCGCAAGCAAAAATTCAGTTCAGCGTTCATTAATTGGGCTTGGGTATCACGGTACAGCAACTCCAGCATTGCTCCAGAGACATGTGTTTGAAAACCCTTGTTGGTATACGGCATATACGCCTTATCAAGCAGAAATTTCTCAAGGGAGGCTTGAGGCACTGTTTAACTTTCAGACTTTGATCAGCGAATTAACAGGCTTGCCTATATCGAATGCTTCTTTGTTGGACGAGGGGACTGCTGCCGCAGAAGCGATGAGCCTGTGTTTCTCTGTCAAGAAGAGGCCTGACGCCCGGCGGTTTTTAGTTGATGAGGATGTCTTGCCTCAGACTTTCGCAATACTGCTGACTCGCGCAGAGCCTTTAGGAATACAGGTGGAATTGTTCAACCCAAATACTTTTCATTTAGATGAAAGTGTTTTTGGTCTATTTCTGCAACTGCCTGGATGTAGCGGGCATTTTTGGGATCCTTCCTCTTGTATTGATGCTGCTCATGAAGTAGATGCGCTCGTGACAGTGGCCATTGACCCTTTGGCCCAGGTTTTGATGACACCAGTGGGAGATCTTGGTGTTGATATTGCGGTAGGGAGTGCCCAACGCCTAGGAGTTCCAATGGGTTTTGGAGGTCCACATGCAGCTTTTTTTTCAACCCGTCAGGCTTTTAAACGACAGATCCCTGGACGGCTAGTCGGTCAATCATTGGATTCAGAAGGACGAAAGGCTTTGAGGTTGGCTTTGCAGACAAGGGAACAACATATTCGGAGGGATAAGGCCACCAGCAATATATGTACTGCGCAGGTTTTATTGGCTGTAATGGCCTCTTTTTATGCCGTTCATCATGGTCCTGAGGGTTTAGAAAAGATTGCTCGTAGAGTTGTTCGCTTGCGAAAAAAACTTGAAGCTGGTTTGTTGCAACTTGGTTTTCCATTGAAGTTAATTGGACGCTTTGATTCGGTTGAAGTGAAATGTGTGGAGGCTCCTAAAGTTCACCAATTAGCAACATTGGCAGGGTTTAACTTGCGTGTTTTACCTATAGGAGTTTCCCCGGAAAAAGCAGAAGGTTTTGGTATTACTTTGGATGAATTAAGTACAGAAAAAGAAATATGTAATCTTTATCAGATCTTGGCAAAAGCGGTGGGTAAGACAGTTCAACCTTTTGAGGTTATCAATCTAGATTCTCCTGGAGAAATTGAGAAAATCCCTTTAAGGAAAAGATCATGGTTACAGCAACCCGTCTTTCATCTTTATCGGAGTGAAACAGAGTTGCTTCGTTATATCCATCGTTTGACTAATAAGGATTTTTCCCTTGTGCATGGGATGATCCCTTTAGGTAGTTGCACTATGAAGCTGAATGCAACAGCTGAGCTCCTCCCAATTAGTTGGCGTGAGTTTTCTTTAGTTCATCCTTTTGCTCCAGCAGAGCAAGTAAAAGGTTATCAATACTTAATAAAAAACCTGGAATTATGGCTGGGTGATTTGACTGGCTTTGCTGGGGTTTCCTTGCAGCCAAATGCTGGATCTCAGGGAGAACTTGCTGGTCTTTTAGTAATTAAGGAATGGCATAAGTCTCGTGGGGAAGATTTTAGAAATATCTGTTTAATCCCAGCCAGTGCTCATGGCACTAATCCGGCCAGTTCTGTTATGGCAGGCATGAGAGTTGTTTCTGTCTCATGCGATAATGAGGGAAATGTTGATTTAGAAGATTTGCAAGTTAAAGCTGAGCATTACTCTTCTGAACTTGCGGCTTTGATGGTTACTTACCCTTCAACACATGGAGTATTTGAACCAAAGATAAGAGAGATGTGTGAGTTGGTTCATAGGCATGGTGGTCAAGTCTATTTAGATGGCGCTAATCTCAATGCACAGGTTGGTCTTTGTCGCCCTGGGCACTATGGGGCTGATGTATGTCACCTTAATCTCCATAAGACATTTTGCATACCACATGGTGGGGGTGGCCCTGGGGCTGGCCCTATAGCAGTTGCTTCTCATTTAATTCCTTATTTACCAGGTCATCCTGTTGTTAATTGTGGCGGCAATAAAGCGATTGGTGCTATTTCTGCTGCTCCTTGGGGGAGTGCAGGCATCTTGCCAATAAGTTGGATGTATTTACGAATGATGGGCCTTAAAGGTTTAAGAAAGGCTAGTTCTGTTGCTTTGCTTTCTGCAAATTACCTTGCCCATCGACTAGACCCCTACTACCGAGTTTTGTTTAGGGGTTTGAATGGCCTTGTGGCTCATGAGTGCATTTTGGATGTGCGGCCTTTGAAGCAGAGTGCAGGCATTCAGGTTGAAGATATCGCAAAAAGATTGATGGATTATGGCTTTCATGCTCCAACTATTAGTTGGCCTGTTCCTGGGACTTTGATGGTTGAGCCTACTGAGAGCGAGAGTCTTGCAGAATTAAACCGCTTTTGTGACGCAATGATTGCAATAAGGGCCGAAGCAAAGAGCATTGAGCAGGGGAAGATGGATTTAGAGAACAACCCATTGAGGCGCTCCCCTCATACCTTGGACGCTGTAACTAATGACGCTTGGGATCGTCCCTATTCCCGAGAGAAGGCAGCGTTTCCATTGCCTCATCAGCGCCAAGACAAGTTCTGGCCAGCAGTTTCTCGAATAGATAATGCTTTTGGCGATCGCAATCTCGTGTGCACTTGTAGCACTATCCAAGACTTTATGGATGAATAGGGAAAATTTTTAGGACTGGTCTAAAAGCTGTATTGGAGGTAAATTTTCACTGAAAACCGAATTTTTGGTTTTGATTCGCTGTCCTTTCGAGTTTTTTCACTACTCTGTACGGCAGCGGTTCTCATTTATAGGGGGACAGCATGGGTAGAGACAAATCATTTGTCCAAGACAAAGAAAAGTTTGGGCATGATGAGTTGAACTTGCCTTCTTTTTCTGAAGGTTTGCAATCTGCTTTGAGTACTGGCAGGTCGTTATCTGTAGATGGCACCAATGTGGTACGTGTTCCATTTGGTATACGTCAACCACGTAAACAGCGTCCTCACAGACCTGAAAGATTGGCGACTTTGGTCTTGCCTTTTCAACCCTTAGGCTCTCCTACACCTCCACCCCAGGCAGCCTGATTTGTTAGGCGGCAATATTTATGGATTTCTCAAGAACTTGGTTGTAATAGTTTCTTAATTGGTTTGTTGCAGCTGCCCATCCCCATCTTTCAGCTTCTTCTCTGGCGGCTTTGCGCATCGTTTGGCGTTCTAGATCATTCCCAAGCAGTCTTTGAGTTGCATTGATTAAACTGGCTGAACCTTCATTGTCTCCATCAGGGTTGTAGAGGCATCCGTTTTTTCCGTCACTAATGATGTCAGGAATACCTCCTCTATTAGCTCCTACCACAGGACAACCTGCTGCCATGGCTTCTAGCAGGACTAATCCTAAAGTTTCTGTACTTGAAGGGAAGAGAAAAGCATCGCCACTGGCATAAGCACTCGCTAGTTCTTCTCCACAGAGATAACCTACGAAAGTTGTGGCTGTATTTTCAAAGGTTTTTTCCAGTTGCTGTCTATGAGGCCCATCCCCGACCAGAGCTAGGCGGGTTTGAGGCAGTGATTCTAGTACTGGTTTAATCCTTTCGATTTGTTTTTCGGCTGAGAGTCTTCCTACATAAATAAGTAGTGCGCCTTCGTCACTATGTTCTCCAAGAAGGCGCTTTCTCATCGCATCGTTTTTTAAGTCTGGACGAAATGTTTCTGTATCAACGCCTCTTTGCCAAAGAGCTGTGTGTTGAATCCCTTTTTCGCTCAATTCACGCACCATTGCGGTGGAGGTGCAGAGATTTAAAACTGCTTGGTTATGCGCAGCTTTTAAAAGCTCCCAGAGCAGAGGTTCAAGCATTCCCATGCCGTAATGCTCTAGGTATTTCGGCAGGTGTGTGTGATAGCTAGCAACTAAGGGAATACCATTGGTTTTTGCCAGCCAAATACCACCTAGGCCAAGTACTGCAGGGTTGACAACATGAATTAAATCTGGCTGAAAATCTTCGAGTGCTTCAGATACTGCAGGGCCGGGAAGACCAAGTTTTAGTTCTGGATATAAAGGTAAGGGCATGGCCGGTACCCCGACAACTTTTGCACCCATGTAGTGGCTTGGACCTCCTTCTGGACAGAAGACAACAACCTCTTCCCCTGAATGAATCAGATGCTGCACCGTTTTAGTCAGCCTTGTAACTATCCCATCTACTTTGGGCAGGAAAGTCTCTGTGAAAAAGGCTATCTTCACTGGGTTAAGGGTCGAGAGAGTAGGCCTACTAAGAAGCCTTATTGATTGCTTTGGCTTGGGTGGAAGTCCATGCTGATATGCATGGAATTCGTTTGTGATCGCAGCGATCAGCCCATTTACGGGCTACATCTACTACTTCAGCTAGTAGACCATCATCAAGTGTGGTTGGTTTTAACCCTAGTTCTAAAAAACAACGGTTATCCACGATTAAATCGTTTTCTACCGCTTCATTCCTGGGATTGGGCAGGTAATTGAGTGTGGCTCCAGTTAGAGCAGCTACTTTCTTTGCTAATTCACCAACTTGGTGACTTTCAGTCATTTGATTAAAAATTTTCACTCGCTCTCCCTGCTCAGGTGGATTTTCTAGTGCGAGTTGAACACACTTCACTGAGTCTTGGATATGGATGAAGGCACGTGTTTGGCCCCCCGTTCCGTGCACTGTAAGTGGATAGCCGATCGCAGCTTGCATTAGGAAGCGATTCAGCACTGTCCCATAGTCTCCATCGTAATCGAATCGGTTTGTCAGCCGCAGGTCTTTGCTGGTGGCTGCTGTATTGGTTCCCCAAACGATTCCTTGGTGCAGATCGGTAATACGGATGTTGTCGTTTTTGTTGTAGTAGAGAAATAGAAGTTGATCTAGCGTCTTGGTCATGTGGTACACACTGCCAGGACTAGCTGGATGGAGGATTTCTTCTTCAAAACGACTGCCATCTGGTTGAGGCACTTCAACCTTTAAATAACCTTCAGGAATGGTTGCTCCGCGATGGGATCCATAGCCGTAAACACCCATCGTCCCAAGGTGCACGATGTGAATATCTAATCCACATTCGACAATTGCAGCGAGCAAGTTATGAGTTCCATTGACATTATTGTCAACGGTGTAGCGCTTAGTAGCACTGCTCTTCATTGAGTATGGAGCAGCTCGTTGCTCAGCAAAGTGAACTACGGCATTTGGTTTCTCGCTTAGTAGCAAGTTCACAAGCCGGTCGTACTCTTGAGCTATGTCGAGGTGTTCAAAACGCATTGGCTTGCCACCTGTTTCGCCCCAAGCTTTGAGACGATCTCCCATGCTTGAGATTGGAGTTAAGGACTCCACTTCAAGATCAATATCTATTTTTCGGCGGCTCAGATTGTCCACGATCAAAACATCGTGTCCTTGATCCGCCAAGTTCACGGCACAGGGCCATCCGCAGAAGCCATCACCGCCAAGAACAAGAACTTTCACCCCAAACTCCTACAGATAAAGAGCATTTACTCTATTAATGCAAGCTACTACAGGCTTTTCAGCTGATGCTAATCGTGAAGGCAATTAGTCCTATTAGAAGCAGTCCTCCAGCAACAATCAGTAACCAAAAACTATTGCCATAACTGCTTGTTTGATCAATCACTTCAATTTTTGGCTCTTTTGCGAAGGCATTTAGCCGACCACCTTCTTCTTCTGTAACCGACATGAGTTGTGTTCCTCTCGGCGGACCTGATGGATTTGATGCGGCTAAACCTTACTCCGTTAATTTCTTTTGTGCCTCGTTACTCTTGTTTTGCATGAACAAGGCCAGTTTGGGGGGAGCTTGGAGAAGCCTGTGTTCTTTTGGGTAATCGACCAGCTAGGAAAGCTTGTCTTCCTGACTCCACTGCTTTAGCCATCGCCTCGGCCATTTCGGCTGGCTTTCCAGCCATTGCAATTGCACTATTGACTAACACTGCATCGGCCCCCATTTCCATGGCTTGGCAGGCTTCACTGGGCACACCTATGCCTGCATCAATAACAACAGGCACATTTGCGTTCTCGATGATTAGAGCAATATTGGCGAAGTTCTGTAAGCCTTGACCAGATCCAATGGGAGACCCTAGAGGCATAACAGTCGCACAACCTACTTCTTCTAACCTTTTTGCAAGTAATGGTTCTGCATTGATGTAAGGCAAGACAGTAAAACCTTCTTTAACTAGTTTTTCTGCTGCTTGAAGTGTTCCAAATGGATCTGGTAGTAAATGGCGTTTGTCAGGTATAACCTCAAGTTTGATAAATGTATTGTCGATCTGACCTGCGACTTTTGCTAGCTCTCTTCCAAGTTTAGCTACTCGAATTGCTTCATCAGCATTAGAACACCCTGCAGTGTTCGGAAGCATCCAGAAAGCGTTCCAATCAATTGCTTCCATTAAACCTTGATGTCCTAACTGTTGAGTTTGTACTCTTCGTATTGCGACTGTAACCATTTCACAACCTGACTTGACCAGACTTTTTTGCATAACTTCAGGGCTTGGATATTTTCCTGTGCCTGTAAAAAGCCTGCTGTTGAAGCTGCGATTGCCGATTGTGAGGATATCTGGGGTGTTTGGCATCTGAACAATTAGTACTTCTGGAGAGGTTTGAGGAGCGTCTTACATAGGGGTTCTTATTGAGCCAATTGGCTTAGCCTGTTCTCATCATCATGCGGTTCAATGCTTTTCTTGCCAGTAATGGATGTTTGGATTGCTAATGAGCCTTCTCTAGAGCAAACCATGCCTTTGAAAGCCACTGGTGAAAAGGCACTCGATGAAGATCCATTTCTTATTGATTCAGAATTCAAAATAATTCCTTATGTGCTTGAGGGCTCTGTCGAGAGTTTTGATCCTGTAGCTCGTGCAAAAGAGTTAGCAAAGACAATGCCTCGTAGATGGTGTGGAACTTTTAGATTCTTTGATGATGAATTAGACCATGACGTGAAATTACTATTCTCTAAAGTGACACCTAAAGGGCAAATTATTTCTTTGAGTGGAGAAATGCGTATTGGTAATATTCAAACCCCCATCAATGGATATTTAAATGCGAAGTCGGATCAGTTGGAATTGATACCTTTAGCAGACATATTGCTGCCTGGAATGAAACCAGGAGGGATTTTTATGGGATTACAAGGATCACAAATTTTCGGATGGAAAGCTACTAGCTTGCAGAATTTAGGGGGGAAACTTCTCATTCAAGAAGAATGTGATGGCAAAGTCTCAAAACCCCCTGCTGTCAGAACTATTTGGTGACTTATCGCTCTTCCTTTTTTCGATCGCTTTAAGTTGCTTTAGGGCAGTTTGATTTGCGGAATCAATAGTTAAAACTTCTTGATATAGCTTTTCCGCTTCATCATCTTGTTTTAAGCGTTGTTGTGCGAATGCAAGATTATTAAGGGCTACTGGGTAGTCAGACTTTGCTTTTAGTGCAGTTTTGTAGTGACCAACTGCTGATTCAAAATCATCTTGTGCGGCCAGTGCAAACCCAAGGGCATTTTCAATGATGGCTTTAGCTTCATCTGGCTCATCATATAGTTGCTTTAAGGCTTTTCGCAGTGTTGTAGTAGCTTGAGGATATAGTCTTTTGCGTAGTTGAACAGAAGCAAGTTCATAAAGTGCAGATGCTTCCTTAGATGAATTTGTTCCAATTTTTTCAAGTTTTAATAGATTGATTTCGTCTCGCCTAACTCTTAGGAGCTGTCGCCCTACTAATACTGCAACGATTGCTAATAAGCCTATGAGGCCTATGAGATACGTTTGAGGGAGAACACTGTTCATGATGACATTAAGATGTTGCTGTAATTGAATTGGTTATTGGTATTGAGTTCACTGTTTTGGAGGTCATGCTAGAGGTACTGATAAAAGGCATTGACCAATAAATTAGATTGTAAGTGCTTGCTTACACGATATATCAACAAAGCTTTGCTATTGGAAGATTAGTTAGGAATTACCCTATTAGTAAAAGAAGTTATATGAGGAGAAGGGTTCTATTATGAAAAAATTTAGATATTTAGGCAGCAAAGATGCATTTTATAGTGCAAAGAATCATTTTGTGGCTGAAGTAACCAGAGTGGTGAAACTTTTTGGATCTATCAATGCAAGTTGAGCTAACATTTTTCTGTTTAGACCTATATTGGCTTTTTTAAGACCTCCCATAAGACGGCTATAACTTGAGCCATTCAGTCTTGCTGCGGCATTAATGCGCGCAATCCAAAGACGGCGGAAGTCACGCTTGCGTCTTCTACGATCTCTATATGCATTGCATAGAGCCTTCATTACGCGCTGATTTGCTGTTCGGAAAAGACTTCCGTTGCTGCCTCTGAAGCCGCGAGCAAGTCGAAGGATCTTATTTCTACGTTTTCGGGCAACATTGCCTCTCTTGACGCGGGCCATGGGGAGAAATTAATTAAGTGAAACTCAAGGTAAGTGAACTGTTTTTGCCAGTAATGAATTAGGCGTAGGGGAGCATTAAGCTAACGTTTTCCGCATCGCGTTCATCTACAACTGCTTTAGTTGCCAGATGTCGCTTTAGTTTTGGACTCTTATGGTCGAGCAAGTGGTTGCGGAAGGCGCGGCGTCGCATGAATTTGCCTGTACCAGTAGCTTTGAACCGCTTGGCTGCAGCTTTGCGGGTCTTTAGCTTTGGCATGTCTTACTGCGCTCACAAACTACAACCCTACGACCTTGACCTGCCAGAAGCCAAATTAGGCAAGCTGGATGTTTAGCAATTAGTGATTTTCTCAAGCAATTTTTTAGTCGCATGAATGAGGTTTCTTGGTTATTCAAAAAGGGTTGTTGTGTATTGATTCCAGGACTTTTATTCGGTTGTCATGCCAGGCATTTTGTTGCTTCAGAGGCATCTAATGGGCTTACTCATAGACAAGTCCCAAAACCTCCTGACTTCAAGATTGGAGATTCAGTCCTCTGGGTTGGTATAGAGCCTTACTTGGGACGAGACCAAAAGGATGGTTTTGCACCGCCTGATTTGCTTCTTAAAAGCTCTGGCCAACCTTTGTCTTTGAAGGATGCACAAGGAGTAATCCATCAGGCGGAGGAGATTAGCCTTGCTTGGCGGAAGGTGGTTTTGCGAGAGCCGAAACGCTTTTCTCGTCAGGTATCTGGTCCATTCGCCAGCTTTGAGTCTGCTAATCGCTTCGCTTTGAAATTGAGGCAACTAGGCATTCAAGCTGTAGTAGCTCATCCTCAAGATTGGGAAGTCTGGTTTCCTCTTGGAGTCAAGCTCCCTGAGGGCATGAGCGCCTTGGAGTGGACTGAAATTAGTACTGAGAAGGTTCAGCCATTTTTAAAAGGACTTCATGGTGAGATCCCTTTAGAGGGCCCATTAGATATTGAGGCTCCTGATGGATTGCGATTGAAGGGTGGGATCTATCAAGGACCCTTTCGTTTGCAGACTGATGCTTATGGAAGTTGGACTTTGGTGGAGCTGGTACCTCTTGAGCGCTATCTCAATGGAGTTGTGCCTTATGAGATAGGAGCTGGTTCACCTCCAACTGCATTGGCTGCTCAGGCAGTACTTGCTCGTACTTGGGCCTTAGCCAATAGTCATCGTTTCTCGGTGGATGGATACCATCTATGCAGTAATACTCAATGTCAGGTTTATAAGGATCCTTTGCAAGTAAGTCCAGAAGTCAGGCAAGCAATTAGGAGTACTGCTGGCAAGGTTCTGACTTGGAATAACCAGCCAATTCATGCTGTTTATCACGCGAGTAATGGGGGTGTCATGGCGATTGGGACTGAGGCATGGTCAATGGAGCCAGTCCCTTATCTCAAAGCTCAATTAGACGGCCCAGCTGAATTTAGAGAACGATTTCGCCTACCTATTAATAAGAGTTTTTTGCTCAAGTCATTACTTGATTCTGGAGAGGAGGCATATGGCAATAGACATCCCCGTTTTAGATGGACGCGGGTTATCAGTGCTCAGGAGTTAAAGAGTGCTTTGTATTCCCCTAAAAATTCTTTGTTTATCCCTGATCAGGTAACTGTTCTTGAAAGAGGCATTAGTGGGAGGGTCTTGAGTTTAGAAATTAGTGCAGAGGGAAATCACCCTCCCATTGTCTTGCGGTTGGATGGTATCCGAAGAACTTTGCCAAAATTACCCAGCACTTTATTTGTTGTGAATCAATTAGGTAAAGGTATTTGGCAGTTTTATGGAGGAGGGTTTGGGCATGGTGCTGGCCTTTCTCAGGCTGGGGCTATTGATTTAGCTAATAAGGGGTGGACGTTGGAAAAGATTTTTCAGCATTATTATCCAGGGACAATGTATGGGTCTTTGCCTGACTTTTGGAAAGCCCCTTAGAGTCGCTGAACTCGCGAACATCTATGGCCGCGGCTGTTGTGATTGGGAAGCATCGACGCGCCAAGACAGCCGTGTTCTTGATAGCTTGTGGCTGGGCAGGCGCTGTAACGCATTGGTTGGAACCAATAAAAAGTCTTTTGCCTGCAATCACTCTGGCCATTGTGCTTGGAGGATATGGTTTGCGAACGGTCTTGCGTGACAGAAAGAATATTTCTGAGTCGATTCAGCAAGTTTCTAAGCGGGGAGATGAATTTTTGCCAAAGGTTGATGTGCTAGTTGCGGCAAGGGATGAAGAAGCAGTACTTAGGAGATTGGTTGAGCATCTTGCAGCTCTTCGTTATCCGAAGCAGAAACTTTCAACTTGGATTATTGATGACGGTAGTCAAGATCGTTCTCCAGCTTTATTAGAAGAATTAACTCATCAATTTCCTAACCTTCATGTCATTAGACGTTCGAGGACAGCTGGGGGAGGCAAGTCAGGTGCACTTAATGAGGCTTTGAGTCGAGTTGATGGTGAGTGGCTATTGATACTTGATGCAGATGCTCAATTACAGGAGGATGTGCTTCAACGTCTTGTTTCATTTACAGAGGAAGGCGAATGGTCAGCTGTGCAATTGAGGAAAGCAGTTATCAATCCCCAGCAGAATTCTCTTACTCGCTTCCAAGCGATGGAAATGGCCATGGATGCGGTAATTCAGCAGGGACGACAGGCAGGTGGAGGGGTTGTCGAGTTGCGTGGAAATGGTCAATTTTTAGAACGCCGAATGCTTGATAAATGTGGTGGTTTTAATGAAGATACCGTTACAGATGATCTTGATTTAAGTTTTCGTTTTCTTACTGCAGGAGCTTTGGTTGGAATTCTTTGGGATCCTCCTGTTATGGAGGAGGCTGTTGCAACAATCCCTGCGCTTTGGAGACAAAGACAACGTTGGGCTGAAGGTGGACTTCAGCGCTTTTTTGATTACTGGCCTTTGTTGACATCTTCTCAGTTAACTTTTCCACAGCACTTTGACTTGACTTGCTTCTTTTTACTTCAATATGCTCTCCCAGTTATTTCTTTAGTCGACCTTCTCACAACACTTTTGACTAGAACTATTCCGACTTACTGGCCTCTTTCGATAGTTGCTTTTAGTGTTTCAGGCTTGGCATATTGGAGAGGTTGCAAAAGTTATAGTGAGGGACCTTCCTTGCCATCACCTAAACCGGTCACTTTATTTTTGGCCATAACATATTTGGCGCATTGGTTTGTAGTGATACCTTGGGTAACTTTAAGAATGGCATTACTTCCAAAGAAGCTTGTTTGGGCAAAAACTAGTCATCATGGAAAATAGTTTGGAAGACTTGGGAAGTTAATTATCTATGTCTAATACTTGCCCGTTGAAAAAATCAGCCAGTTTCTTTGCTTTGCTTTCAATTGAATTAACGCTTGACGAATGATCTTCTAAATCAGGATTTTCTACTTTATTTGACTTATTATTGATAGTTGCATTCTTTTTTGTGATAATTTCCTTGGTAGGCTTTAATTGATTGGGGTTTGAGTCTAAAGAGGATATTTGGTTAGATTTAACTTGCACTGTTGAATTTGCTTCAATGCCTAAGTTTGTTTCAATTTGATTATCTATAACTAATTGCCTTGGACTTTCAAGAACTTTGTTAATTGCTTCTTCTAAAAGTTTGCTTCGACTTTGAACCATTCCGATCCAGTTACTTGCAACTTGAACCACTACTTTGTCTGGGGTAAGCTTTATTAACTTGGCTTGTTGAGAGAGTAACATCTTAGTAGAAGGTAATTCTAGCCTTCCAAGAATTTGTTGCCACAATTCCGATAAGTTTTCTTTTGCCTCTTTTGTTTGATTCGTTGAGGGAATATGACTGACATTTATATCATTTGAGATTTCATTTGTTTTTCCTGACTGATCATCTAATTTAGTTTCTCTTGTTGTCAGCTTCTTCCCTGAGTAAATACTCAACTCTTGTTTTGACTCCTCTTGGCTATCTTCTCTGGTTGAAATAATTTTTTTCTTGGATTCATTAATGGGTTCAGCCAGGATGCTTAGGAGTAAAACTTCTAACCAAAGATCTGGTTGCATGCTTTGTTTCAATTGGATCTCAGACCCTTTGAGTTGATATTGCCATTGAAGTAATTGCTCAATCTTTAATTGACTTGCAATTTTGGTTAGTTGTGTATATAAGTCTTTTGATAAATTTGATAATTCGGGTCTATTAGGTGCGGCATGGATGAGGACTAAGTCTCTAAGTATTGATGTTAATCCTTGCAGTACAGCAATGGGATCTCGACCTTGGTTCAGAAGTCCGCGACTAGTTTCCAAAAGGTTGAGTGGATCCTTTTCACATAAGGCAGAGGTAAGTTTGAGTAGTTCTTGCTCTGGTACTGCCCCTAACAAGTTCCAAACTGATTCAATCTGAATTGGCTCAGGCAGCAGACTTAATTGGTCGAGCATGCTTTCCGCATCTCTTAGTCCTCCTTGGGCTCTTTGTGCTACGAGATGCAAAGCCTCTGGTTGAATGGCAATAGCCTCTTGTGAGGCAATCATTTCTAGATGTTTGAATAAGGCTGTTAGAGGGATTCTGCGAAAATCAAATCTTTGACAACGACTCAGAATTGTTGGAAGAACTCTTTGTGGGTCTGTTGTCGCGAGTATGAAAACCACTCTAGGGGGGGGCTCTTCGAGCGTTTTTAGGAGGGCATTGAATGCTGCTGTTGAGAGCATGTGGCATTCGTCCACTACATAAACTTTCCAGCGTGCTTGAACAGGTGCAAATCGCGAACGTTCGATTAGTTCCCTGATGTTGTCTACCCCTGTGTTTGAAGCTGCGTCAATTTCTATGACGTCTAAGCATGATCCACTTGAAATGGATGTGCATAGATCACAATTGCCACATGGGGTAGGGGATGGATTTGTGTTTTTGGTGCAATTAAGTGAACGTGCCAGGATTCTTGCGCTGGAAGTTTTTCCTGTCCCTCTTGGGCCACTAAATAGATATGCCGGTGCTATTCGATTGGTGATCAATGCCTGCTTGAGTGTTGCCGCAATTGCTTCTTGCCCTATTAGACCATCAAAGTTTTGTGGTCGATATTTGTGATGAAGTGGTTGATAGTTCTCAATCATGTTCTGCTTTGTGGGTTGCTGAGACTAGGTTCTGATTTCATTTCAAAGCTGCTAAGCATTGCAGCAACACTTTCTTCGAGATCTTCTACAGCACTGAGTTCATCTGCAATGTTTTGCCCTTGCAACAAAAGTTTTTTTGGGTAGGTATTTTTATGCTTCATTCCATTCGCTTTTTGTTCAACTTCCAGCCAAGTATCAATTTTCTTCAAGGCTGTTTCGAGATTTTCTATGAGTTTTAAGCGGAGCTTTTTAAGCATTTCTAGACCTTGCTTTGCCTTATCTCGAGATGCTTCATCAATTAAACCTTTTTCTAAGATGAGTCTTAATCCTATGAGGCTTGCAGCAGGCATTAGCTGGCCAATAACTATTGCACCTAGGCTGGTTTTGTGGAGTAAGTTCTCCACTTGAGGGCTACGATACCGGCCTGTTTTGCACCAGTTTGCGAAGTGCTCACAATTGTTGAAAAGTAAGTTATACCTTTGCTCGCCAATTCGGCTCATTGCGCGTCTTAGTGTCACACTTTTTGCACAACAATTTTCATGTTTTATTATCTCGATGGGTTGATTGCAGCAGAATTCTTTTAATGGACTTCGAAGAATCTCACGACCTTCTAGGTAATGAGCGACTGTTCCATCTCCTAGGTCTATGCCGTGATGTTGAAAAAGACCGTGCTGCCTTGGCACCTGAAGATGATCAGCAGCACCCATAATTCTTAAGCTGATTCTTTTTGAGATAAATCGTCGTTTGCAGGAAGCGGCAGCACTTTCCCACCAGTATGAGCATCTACCATTGCTCTAGTTACAGTGAAAGTTTTAATATCTTTTTGTGATGGTAAATCGTACATAACATTAAGCATTAACTCTTCAACGATGCCTCTTAAAGCCCTCGCTCCAGTTTTTCTTCGATGAGCTTCTTCTGCAATTGCTTCTACTGCAGTTGTTTCAAACTCAAGTTGAACATTGTCCATACTTAATAAGGTGCGAAATTGTTTTACTAATGCATCTCTAGGCTCTGTGAGTATTGATTCCAGTGCTTGGGCATCTAATGGCTCTAGCACAGCGCTAACCGGCATTCTTCCAATAAATTCAGGGATAAGGCCATAACGCACTAGATCATCGGGTTCTAATTGATTTAAGACTTGGCTTGCTTTTAAATCTCTGCTGCTACGACTTCTTCCACGGTTATCACTAGGCATGAAGCCTATAGAATTACGCCCAAGTCTTCTTTGGACTACTTCGTCAAGACCAACAAATGCCCCTCCACATATAAAGAGTATTTGGCTTGTATCTATTTGAATGCAGTCATGGTATGGGTGTTTACGTCCTCCTTGAGGAGGAACATTTGCAACAGTGCCCTCTAACATTTTAAGAAGAGCTTGTTGTACACCCTCTCCTGATACATCTCTAGTAATCGAGGGATTTTCGCTTTTTCGTGCAATTTTATCTATTTCATCTATGTAAATAATTCCTCTCTGAGCTTGGTCGACATCCATTTCGGCCTTTTGTAGAAGCCTTAGAAGAATGTTTTCTACGTCTTCACCGACATAACCAGCTTCAGTAAGAGTGGTTGCATCTGCAACTGCAAATGGGACATCAAGAAGTTCCGCGAGAGTTTGTGCCAGAAGTGTTTTGCCACAGCCTGTAGGTCCAATTAGCAAAATGTTTGATTTATGTAATTTGGTAGCTGTTCGATCAGCTTCAGCTTTGCCATCTCCTTGCCAGGCGAGACGTTTGTAGTGGTTGTATACAGCGACTGAAAGCACTTTTTTAGCTTCTTCCTGACCAACTACTTGTTGATCAAGAAAGCTTTTAATTTCTAATGGTTTTGGTATAGAGGCAAGTGTCGGAGCTGGTTTCCCACTATTGCGAGCGGGCGGGACACCTTTTCTATTTCCTTCTGTGCTTTGTCTAGGGTTGTTTTGGTTATCTATCAGCTCTTCATCCAAGATCTCATTGCAGAGATCTATGCATTCATCACAGATGTAGACACCTGGACCAGCAATTAATTTTCGCACCTGATCTTGGGATTTCCCACAAAAGGAGCACTTCAGATGGGCGTCGAACTTTGCCATCGGGCGCTTAGCGTTTCAATGAAGGGGAACAGGACCTAACTAATGCTGTAAGCCTTAACTAACAGGATCGTTCGGGATAAGGTCTTCGTCAGCCTTCCTTAACGATTCCTCCGGTCTTAGTGGCTAGTGAGCACTTTGTCGATCAAGCCATATTCAACCGCTTCTTCCGGCGAAAGGAAGTGGTCACGGTCTGTGTCCTCAGCAATTTTTTCGATGGGTTGGCCTGTGTGGTCAGCTAGCAATCCGTTGAGGGTTTCTTTAAGAAACAGAATTTCTTTAGCTTGGATTTCGATTTCTACAGCTTGTCCTTGTGCTCCACCAAGTGGTTGGTGAATCATTATTCGAGAATTTGGTAGTGCAAGTCTTTTCCCTTTAGTTCCTCCGGAGAGGAGAAAAGCCCCCATGCTTGCCGCTAATCCATAGCAGATGGTTATTACATCAGGACTGATTTGCTGCATGGTGTCGTAAATGGCTAAACCGGCTGTCACAGAACCTCCCGGTGAGTTGATATAGATCTGGATATCTTTTTCAGGGTCTTCTGCTTCAAGAAAAAGCATTTGGGCTACAAGAGCATCCGAAATTTGGTCATTTACATCTGTTCCTAAAAAGATGATCCTTTCACGAAGGAGTCTGGAGTAAATGTCAAATGCCCGATCACCACGTCCAGATTGTTCAATGACTGTTGGCAGCACAACCTGACTAGAAATGGGCCTTGACCCGTACCAGTGGTTTCGAATTGGGTAGTAGTAGTTGGCGTTGATCACGCGAAAGGGTACAGACAGTAGAAGGTTGATTAAATCAATCTATTTCTAGAACTTAGGACTTGGGAGTTTGGCTCGTGTCTTTTTCATTCTTAGCTTTGTTTTTAGAGGAATGTTTTTTTGATGTTGTTTTTTGAGGGCTGGATTCATCTGTTATGGATGGTTTGTCAGAAGACCTTTCTATGATGGAGCAATTTTCTTCTAGCCAGGTCAAAAGCTTTTCTTGTAATAGGTCCTCGACCACGGCTTCTCGCAATTTTTGAGGATCAATATTTTTTTCACTAGCAAGTTGCTGTTGGACTTCTTTGAACTTTGCCTCTATTTTTTGATTGTCTAGCTCTATTTTCTCTTCTTTTGCCAGTGCATTTAGCGCTAGTTTGCGACGAAGGTTAGTTTCTGCTTCTGGCCGGGAGGAGTCCATTAGAGATTTAACCAATTCTGAGGTGAACATGGATTTAACATCCATGCCCTGTTGTGCAAATTTTCTAGCAGTCTGTTCGATTAAGTGCCGTACTTCTTGATCAATAAGACTTTTTGGTAAATCTACTTTTAACTCTTTCATTAATGCCTGAATTAAAGCTTCTTGGCGATTGTTTTTATTTTGTTGTTCATTGTCTTCTTTAAGCCTTGTCTCTAAGTCTTTTCTTAGCTCTGCCATGTTGGCTTTATCTCCAGCTTGCTTTGCAAATGAATCATCTAGCTCAGGTAATTCTCTGGTTTTTAGATCCTTTATCTTGACTTTGAAATTAGCTTTTCTTCCTTGAGCATCTTTTTGAGAATAGTCTTGTGGAAATTCACATTGCAAAAGCTTTTCATCGCCTATTCCCATACCTATAATCCCTTCTATAAATCCAGGAATCATGCGACCTTCTTCTAAATCAATATCCATAGACTCTGAACTTCCTCCTTCGATTTCGCTGCCATCATCGACATAATTACCCTTAAAGCTAACAACAGCTACATCACCAATTTCTGCAGGACGATTTTCTATTGGTATGAGTGTTGCAAGTTGTTTACGAGATTGCTCGATTAATTCTTCTACTTTCTTGGGATTAAAAGCTATATGTTCCACTTCTGCTTTTAGTCCTTTTGTGGTTTTTAGTTCTGGATTAGGAGCTATGTCAGTTTCTAGTGTCAGATTCAGTGTTTTTCCAGGTTGGAACTGTGTTAGTAGGTTCTCAAATCCATTTATTAACTCTGGTTCACTTAGTGGTTCGATTTCTTCTTTTTGTAGTGCTTCTCTCCAAACTCCCTCAATAAGTGATTCCAGAGCAGTTGCATTGATTTGAGGAATGCCAATTTGTTGAAGAATTACTGCTTTGGGGACCTTCCCTTTTCGGAAGCCAGGAAGCTTGACGGAGCGACTTAAACGAGACACTGCCTCGTTATAACTTTTTTGACACCGCTCAGCTGGTATTTCTATGGTTACCGCAAGACGGCTGTTAGGAAGGGCTTTCGTATTTACCTGCAGGGTCACATCACTCATTGATCAGCTAATAGAACCAGCGAATCACATTAAGAAAGCAGCAGTCAAACACTTACCACGTATTGTGGCTTCAACGTATTGTCAATATCAGCTTTTAGTTATTGATCTCAGGAAAACGGAAGTTTTTCTGTGACATCAACCCTTTTCCCCGTATATACCTGCTCAGGTCGCTTGTTAGCTACACCCCTCTTTCCTGATCGCCCCCTTGTAGTCGCTGTCCTTGGAGCCAGCGGTGCAGTCGGTCATGAGCTCCTAAGCCTTCTTGATGAGAGAGCTTTTCCGGTTCAGGAACTGCGTTTATTGGCTTCATCGCGTTCAGCTGGATCATCGCAAGTTTGGAAATCTACAAAGATCAAAGTTCAGGAGGTAAGTGAGTCGAGTTTTCAGGGAGTGGATCTTGTTTTCGCTTCAGCTGGTGGTTCAGTTTCACGCAATTGGCGTCAGGTAATCAATTCTGCAGGGGCTGTAATGATTGACAATTCCAGTGCATTTCGCCTGGATCCTGATGTTCCATTAGTTGTGCCAGAAGTTAACCCTTCCGCAGCGTTAAGACATGAGGGAGTGATAGCCAATCCAAATTGCACAACCATTTTGCTTGTATTGGCATTGGCGCCATTAGGTGCTCGGGTGCCAATCAGAAGGGTTGTTGTCTCTACTTATCAGTCAGCAAGTGGTGCAGGTGCAAGAGCTATGGATGAGTTGAAAAATTTAAGTCAACAGGTTTTAGATGGCCGGTCTCCTAGGAGTGAAGTATTGCCTTATTCCCTTGCATTTAATTTATTTCTTCATAACTCCCCACTTCAATCAAATAACTATTGCGAAGAGGAAATGAAAATGGTTAATGAAACTCGTAAAATTTTGGCTCTTCCAGAATTATTATTTACTGCGACTTGTGTTCGAGTCCCAGTCCTCAGAGCTCATTCTGAGGCTGTAAATATTGAGTTTGTTGAGCCTTTCCCTGTGCAGAAAGCACGTCAAATTTTAGATGCAGCTCCTGGAGTTGATTTGATTGAAGATTTTGATGCAAATCGTTTCCCTATGCCAATAGATGTGGCTGGTAGAGATCCTGTTGCCGTTGGCCGGATCCGTCAAGATATTAGTGATCCAAATGCTTTAGAACTATGGCTTTGTGGTGATCAAATTCGAAAAGGGGCTGCTTTAAATGCAATCCAAATTGCTGAACTTCTGTTACCCATCTCATGAGTGTTTCAGCTTCTTTATCTCCAATACCTTTTGGTCGTTTGCTAACAGCGATGGTTACGCCATTTGATAATGAAGGAAGAGTTGATTTTGCCTTGGCAGGCAGATTGGCTCGCCACCTTGTGGAAGAAGGTTCTGATGGAATTGTTGTATGTGGCACCACTGGTGAGTCTCCTACTCTTAGTTGGAAGGAGCAGCATCAATTAATCGAAACGGTTCGGCAGTCAGTTGGATCAGCTGTGAAGGTCTTGGCTGGAACAGGAAGCAATAGCACTGCAGAAGCAAGTGAAGCTACACGTGAGGCTGCTGATGCTGGGGTGGATGGTGCCTTAGTGGTTGTCCCTTATTACAACAAACCACCCCAGGATGGATTGGAATCTCATTTTCGAGCTGTTGCAGCTTCGGCACCTGATTTACCGCTGATGCTTTACAACATCCCTGGCAGAACAGGGTGCTCCTTGGCTCCAAGTACCGTTGCAAGGTTGATGGAATGCTCGAATGTGGTCAGTTTTAAAGCTGCTAGTGGGAATACCGATGAGGTGACACAACTAAGGAGCCTTTGTGGATCTCGTTTGGCAATTTATAGCGGTGATGATGGATTACTTTTACCAATGTTGTCTGTAGGGGCTGTAGGAGTAGTTAGTGTGGCTAGTCATATTGTGGGCCGACGTATCAGGGCCATGATTGAGGCTTATCTCAGCGGTCAGGTGGCAGTTGCCCTTGGTTATCACGAGAATTTGCAACCTCTTTTTCAAGCTCTCTTTGCCACTACAAATCCGATACCTGTTAAAGCAGCTCTTGAGCTCTCTGGCTGGCCTGTCGGACCTCCACGCAGTCCTTTGATCTCTCTTAACTCTGAAATGAAAGACGAACTATCCAAGATCCTTTTCGCCTTGCGTCAAACCTGATGCCACGGCTTCTTCCCGAGTTGTAGATGCGTTCAATTTTGGCGTATTAAACATCTCTTTAGTTAGCTTTTACATAACCTTTTTCCATGACGTCTAGTTCTATCAGCTCCACCAATACCAGGCAAAATTCATCTGGTAATGGCAAGGCTAAACAGCCTTGTTTACGTGTAATTCCTCTTGGCGGTCTTCATGAGATTGGCAAGAATACTTGTGTCTTTGAGTATGGCGATGACATCATGCTTGTTGATGCTGGCCTCGCTTTCCCTAGTGATGGAATGCATGGGGTAAATGTTGTGATGCCAGATACAAGTTATTTACGTGAGAACCAGCAAAGAATTCGTGGAATGATTGTTACTCATGGGCATGAAGATCATATTGGAGGCATTTCACATCATCTCAAGAATTTCAATATTCCTGTGATTCATGGCCCACGTTTGGCTATGTCAATGCTTCAGGGAAAAATGGAAGAAGCTGGTGTTACTGATCGGACCACAATTCAGACTGTTTCTCCTAGGGATGTGGTCAAAATTGGCCAACATTTTTCTGTTGAATTTATTAGAAATACGCATTCGATTGCCGATAGCTTCTCACTTGCCATAACTACTCCAGTTGGGACTGTAATTTTTACAGGAGATTTTAAGTTTGATCACACACCTGTAGATGGAGAAAAGTTTGATCTTGCGCGCCTAGCGCATCATGGGGAGCAAGGTGTTCTTTGCCTCTTTAGTGACTCTACCAATGCAGAAGTGCCAGGTTTTTGTCCGCCTGAACGCTCAGTTTTCCCGGCTTTGGATCGGCATATTGCCCAAGCTGATGGACGAGTAATTATTACAACTTTTGCTAGTTCAGTGCATCGGGTTTCTATGATTCTTGAGTTGGCATTAAAGAATGGCCGTAAGGTTGGCTTACTTGGCCGATCAATGCTCAATGTAATTGCGAAAGCCCGAGAGATTGGATATATGCGTGTTCCAGATGATCTATTTGTTCCAATTAAACAAATAAGAGATTTACCGGATCGTGAAACTTTATTGTTGATGACTGGTAGTCAAGGTGAGCCGTTGGCAGCTTTAAGTCGTATTTCGCGTGGTGAGCACCAACATGTTCAATTAAAAAGCACAGATACAGTAATTTTCTCTGCTAGCCCTATCCCAGGAAACACAATTTCAGTTGTTAATACCATTGACCGCTTGATGAAGTTGGGGGCAAAGGTTGTTTATGGGAAAACAGAAGGTATTCATGTATCTGGGCATGGATTTCAAGAGGATCAGAAATTGATGTTGGCTTTAACAAAACCCAAGTTTTTCGTACCTGTTCATGGAGAGCACAGGATGCTTGTTTGCCATAGTAAGAGTGCTCAATCCATGGGGGTACCAGCCGACAATATTTTGATTCTTGAGAATGGTGATGTAGTTGAGTTGAGGGCTGATTCAATTTGCAAAGGCGATCCGGTGAAAGCTGGCATTGAACTTCTTGATGCCTCTAGGAACGGTATTGTTGATGCTCGTGTTTTAAAAGAACGCCAACAGTTGGCTGAAGATGGAGTGGTGACAGTCCTTGCTGCAATTAGTACTGATGGAGTTATGGTCGCTCCTCCACGTGTAAATCTTCGAGGAGTAGTCACTACGGTTGATGCTAAAAAGATGTCCTTTTGGACGGAAAGAGAAATTAGTTGGGTTTTAGAAAATCGATGGAAGCAACTCACACGTCAAAGTGGAGGGAAGACTATGGAAGTCGACTGGATGGGGGTTCAGCGAGAAGTAGAAGTTGGGCTAGCTCGTCGTATGCGTCGAGAATTGCAAGTTGAACCTTTAATTCTTTGTTTAGTTCAACCTGCTCCAGGGGGAACTCCCGCCTACAAATTAAGAGAAGACGTTTCCTCTGAAACTAGAACTCTTCCTAAAGGTAGAGATTCTTCTCGCAATTCATCTAGCTCGGCTTCTCCCAATCCTGTTAAGACTGTGGCATCTGATGGTGATGCTTTGAATGAAAAGACTGATGCTTCTAAGGCTGTCGGTTCTCCTAATCCTGAATCGAAATCTGAGATGCCTGCTGGGAGAACTCGCCGAAGAAGATCAGCAGTGGCTTAAAGGAAATTAATGATAATTAGGCTTAATTTGTTGTGTATCTTTAATTCGTTTGAATTAGTTTGACTAGATTTTTGATCCAGTGAACTTGCCACCCTTTGGCTAAGTTTAAGGATCCAGGTGGTTGTTTGGGTCCAATTTTTCTGCTCAGCATTTCTATTTGAGCAGCAGTTAAGTTAGGGGCACCTTCTTCCCTTAACCATTTTGCTAATAATATTGCCCTGGATTTTGATGAGAGCTTAGAAAGACTTAGTCGACACAATCCTTCCTGGCTGCGAATTACATTGATTGCAAATATCGCAAGATCATCCTGATTGCTTTTGTAATGATTAAGTCGTTCTGCAAGAGATGCCATACGCAGACTGGATCCTGGATGTAAGGCCTCGAGGACTGGAATCACTTCTTCACGAATACGATTGCGACTAAATTTGTGATTGGCATTCGAAGGGTCAATCCATATAGGCAGATTGAATTTTTTGCATAATTGGGCTGTTTCTTTTCGACTGAAGCTCAATAATGGGCGTACTAATTTCACATCTCCTTGGAGCACTCTGCATTCACGGAGACTGCTTAACCCTGCCAAGTCTGCACCTCTGGCTATATTCATTAAAAGCGTTTCTGCACGATCACTTCCTGTATGCCCAGTTAATACATGATTGCAGGGAGTTGAAGGGTTAATCCTAGTTAATTCTGATGCTTTCTTCATCAGATTCTTATATCGCCAATCTCTTGCATTTGCTTCATTTTTTTTTTGATTTATTTTTGCGCAGTCACAGTAGAAAGATAATCTCTTTGTTTTGCACCAGTCTCCGAGTTCAGTTGCTATTTGTGGAGATTTCGGGTGCCATCTATGGTCTCCATGCCATACCTGTAAATTCCATTTATAAATTCTTTGGAGGTCCATTATTAATTGAAGAAGCACCATGGAGTCTTGCCCTCCAGAGATGGACAAAAGTAGGGAAGCTCCTTTTGGTAGTAGATCTGGATTAGCCAGCAATTGTTTGTGCAAGCGATTGTGCCATTGGCTCCAGGTAATTGGACTGGAGGCTGCTTGGGACATATCTATTGGTTTACCGACCTAACAACAGTTTGTTAGATCTAGGCTGGGATTAGTGGGAGAATCACATTATTCCTTGTTGTTTCGATGAACAGCCTTAATTTGCCTTCTGAATTCAAGCGCAGCCTGGAGCGGCATTCTCTCCTGAAGGTGATTTCTGGGTTAAGCAATTTTGACCCATCTTCTGTAAAGCGGATTGCCACTGCTGCTGGCAGAGGGGGTGCGGATTTGCTTGATGTGGCATGTGATCCAGATCTTGTTCGGTTGGCGTTAGATGCTTCTGGTCTTCCAGTGTGTGTGAGTTCTGTTGAGCCAGATTGTTTCCCAGCAGCCATTTCTGCTGGGGCTGCAATGGTTGAAATTGGGAATTTTGATTCTTTTTACTCTCAAGGCCGAATTTTTAATGCAGATGAAGTACTTCAACTAACTAAGCACACTCGCTGGTTATTGCCTGAAGTGCCTTTATCCGTGACAGTACCTCACCCTTTGGCACTTGATGAACAGGCTGAGTTGGCTTTGGAATTGATTGATGCAGGAGCTAATTTTATTCAGACCGAGGGTGGTACTAGTGCAAGACCTATAAGTCCAGGCGTATTAGGTCTAATTGAAAAAGCTGCACCAACGCTGGCTGCAGCGCATACTATTGCCGCAGTGATTCAACAAGCAGACCTTAATGTTCCAGTATTTTGCGCATCAGGACTCTCATCCGTGACGTTACCGATGGCAATCTCTGTAGGGGCAGCAGGAGTGGGAGTTGGTTCTGAAATTAACCGTCTGAATGATGAGCTAGAAATGATTGCTGTGGTTAGGAGACTTCGCGAATCATTTACAGCTTCTAAAAAGATGTTTATAGATTCTTTATGACAGAGAGAATTGTTAAATGTGAAGCAAATTATAACAAGCTTAATAGGACATTGATTTTAATGCTTTTAGATTGAAAAGATGTATGAGTAATTATTATGCCATCGTATTATTATCTTGAATTGATTTTTATTCCTTCCCAGAATAAGATTAATGATTACAGGTCAGGACTGTGACGCCTAGCTATCATATCCAGGCCCCTTATAGTCCTCAGGGTGACCAACCTAATGCAATCGCTAGCTTGGTTGATGGTGTTAATGGAGGTAAACGTTTTCAGACTCTTTTGGGCGCGACAGGCACAGGAAAGACATTTACTATTGCTAATGTAATTGCTCAGACAGGGCGGCCAGCACTTGTGTTGGCACATAATAAGACACTCGCAGCTCAGCTATGTAATGAGTTGAGAGAATTTTTCCCTGAGAATGCAGTGGAATATTTTATATCGTATTATGATTATTATCAGCCAGAAGCGTATGTCCCTGTAAGTGATACTTATATTGCGAAGACAGCATCTATCAATGAAGAAATTGATATGTTGCGTCACTCTGCTACTAGATCTTTATTTGAAAGAAATGATGTCATAGTAGTTGCATCAATTAGTTGTATATATGGGTTGGGTATTCCAAGTGAATACCTTAAGGCGTCCGTTAAATTTAGGGTGGGTGAGTCTATTGAATTGCGTCAATCCTTGCGGGAATTAGTGAATAATCAGTATATGCGGAATGATGTTGAGATAGCGCGAGGCCGATTCCGTGTAAAGGGAGATGTTCTCGAAATTGGACCAGCATATGAAGACCGATTAGTGAGGATAGAGCTTTTTGGTGATGAGGTTGAGGCTATTCGCTATATAGATCCCATCACAGGAGAAATACTTCAGAGTCTTCAGGCAATTAATATTTATCCGGCCAAGCATTTTGTGACACCTAAGGAGCGTCTTCAATCAGCCATAAATGCAATTAGTCAAGAGTTAAAGCTTCGTTTGGAAGAATTAAACAATGAGGGAAGACTGTTGGAATCTCAGAGGTTGCAACAACGTACATCTTATGACTTAGAAATGTTGCGCGAAGTTGGTTATTGCAATGGAGTTGAGAATTATGCTCGTCATTTAGCTGGACGGCCTGCAGGGACACCCCCCGAATGCTTAATTGATTATTTTCCAGATAATTGGTTATTAGTTGTGGATGAAAGTCATGTAACTTGTTCTCAATTGCAGGCTATGTACAATGGCGATCAGGCTAGAAAGAAGGTTTTAATAGAACATGGTTTTAGATTGCCAAGTGCTGCTGACAACCGTCCATTGAAGAGTGAAGAGTTTTGGGAAAAAGCTAAGCAAACAGTTTTTATTAGTGCGACGCCTGGTGATTGGGAGCTACAAAAAAGTAATGGCGATGTAGCTGAACAAGTAATTCGACCAACTGGAGTACTAGACCCTTTGGTTGAAGTGAGACCCACCGAAGGGCAAGTTGAAGACTTATTGGGTGAGATCAATAAAAGAGCTTTAAAAAAACAAAGAGTTTTAGTAACTACTTTGACAAAGAGGATGGCTGAAGACTTGACAGATTATCTTGCTGACAATGGAGTTAGAGTACGTTATTTACACTCTGAGATTCATTCAATTGAGAGAATTGAGATTATTCAAGACCTTAGATTAGGTGAATATGATGTTCTGGTAGGGGTTAACTTACTTCGAGAGGGATTGGATTTACCGGAAGTTTCTCTGGTAGTTATTCTTGATGCCGATAAAGAGGGGTTCCTTAGAGCTGAAAGATCATTGATTCAGACAATAGGTAGAGCTGCAAGGCATATTGAAGGTTTGGCTATTTTATATGCAGATAACCTTACGAAATCGATGTCGAAAGCTATAAATGAAACTGAAAGACGTCGCTTTATTCAGGAAACTTATAATAAGGAGAATGGAATTACTCCTAAGCCTGCAGGTAAGAAGTCTACAAATTCTATCCTTTCTTTTCTTGAGATTTCTAGGCGGTTACAAAATGAAGTAGAAGGCCATGACTTGATTAAGATTGCTGGAGAGACTGCAGATGCTTTTAAGGAAAATATGGATGCAGGGTTGGCACTTGAGATGTTGCCTGATTTGATTGAACAATTAGAGATTAAGATGAAAGAAGCTGCGAAGGGTTTGGATTTTGAAGAAGCTGCAAAAATTAGAGATAGAATTAAATATTTAAGAAAAAGGATGCTAGGTAAAAAGTGATTGTGAATTGCTTTAGTTTATATTTGCTCCTTTAATTATAGGGCGCTTTTTTTACCTAGGCCAAAGCAAGAGTGAACCGCTTGCAAAGCTGTGATTCCTGCAGTTGCTGTAACCACACAGCTTGTGCGTATTTCGCTAGTGGCAATCATTGCGATATTTATATCAGCATCGGCTATTGCTCTAAACATGCGAGCTGCGGTTCCTGCAGTTGCTGGCATGCCAGCTCCTACAGCACTTATACGTGTTATTTCAGGTCCATCTTCTAAGTAGGCACCCAACCATTGAGCTAGAAGAGGTGCCAGTGCATTATCTGCTTTTTCCCGATCCTCTTTTTTCAGCATAAAGCTAATGTCTCGTGTTCCATCTGGATGGTGTCTTTCTGATTGAACAATTGCATCTATGCTTATACCTTGATCAGCTAGGGCTGCACAAAGAGCTGCTGCTGTTCCAGGTTTATCTGGGACTTTTCTCACGCTTAATTGTGCTTGGTCTGGATCCATTGCTACTCCTCTGACTTCAGGTTGACCTTTTCCATGAATTGGAGGATTGAGGCTGATTTGACTATCATTTAGCTCAAACGCTTCGCTAGCTACACGCAACGCTTTTGTCCCAAGGGATGCATCAATAACACAGCTTACTTTTACTTCACTAGTAGCTATAAGTCGGAGGTTAATACCAGCTCTTGATAGAGTATCGAAGAGGTTTGCAGCGATGCCAGGTCTGCCCATAATTCCTGCACCGCTAATGCTCAGCTTGGTCATATTTTTTTGAATAGTGAGTTTTCCTCCCAGAGTTGCTATCAGGCTTTCGCAGAGAATTTGAGCGTTGGATAGTTCATTTTCGGACACTGTGAATGTGATGTCATTTGTATTCTCTTCATGGGTCGCTTGAATAATCAGGTCGACATTCACCCCACCATTTGAAAGCGCTTCGAATAGTGTTGCTGCCATTCCTGGTTGATCTGGCACATGAGATAAGCCAAATACTGCTTGCTTTTCTAAGAGCTCTAACCCATCTACTGGCCGACCAAGCTCCAGTCCTTCTCTACCTAGTGGGCGAGCTGGGCGACTGGTGAGAGTAGTTCCAGGATCTTCGTTCCAGCTTGAACGAACTACTAGGGTTACTCCATAGTTTCTTGCTATTTCTACGGCTCTTGGATGTAGGACAGATGCTCCAAGGCTTGCTAATTCAAGCATTTCGTCGCAGCTAAGTTCTGGCATTAATTGCGCATCTGCAACTTTGCGTGGATCGGTTGTAAGTACACCAGGAACATCGGTGTAAATCTCACATGCTTCTGCAGATAAGGCCGTCGCTAATGCCACGGCAGATGTATCTGACCCACCTCTCCCTAGTGTTGTTATCTCTGCAGTGCCGCCACTGCTTTGACTAGTTCCTTGGAATCCTGCAACCACTACAACTTGGCCTTCGTTAAGGCGTGCCTTTATGCGTTCAGTCCTTACTTCCAAAATTCTTGCGCGCCCATGGGAGGACTCTGTAACGATTCCGACTTGGGTGCCAGTCATTGATATCGCAGGCACTCCGAGCTTGTGAAGGGCTATTGAAAGCAATGCAATGGAGACTTGCTCTCCTGTTGCAAGCAGCATGTCCATTTCACGTTGCGGTGGATTGCTGCTAATGGTTTTTGCTAAGTCAGTTAGCTCATCGGTTGTATGTCCCATTGCAGAGACAACTATCACTAAGTCGTTCCCTAAGTCTTTGCTGAACGCAATTCGCTTTGCTACGGCTTGTATCCGCTGTACATTCCCTACGGATGTACCACCAAATTTTTGCACCAGCAAAGCCATTCAAAGTCACAAGGGAGGTTTTGATTCTTTCAGTGTGAAGTAGCAAATTAGTTTTGGTTGATTAGACCATCTCGAAAAGCATCTTTAGGAAGTACACCCTTTTTAAGGGAAGCTTCTATTTCTAACATTCGGCTTAACAAGTTTAGGAATTGTTTTGGAGGCCTGCCTTTTAGTTGCTTACGCATGATATATATCCGTTTGGGATTTCCTATGCCTGCAGCTTCTGCGATGACGGATACGTTTCGCTCTCCTTGCAGCTCCAAGAGGCTGACCCATAGCCAGCCTCTAATTTGGCCGGTGAGTGTTGCAAGAATGCGCAGAGCTGGTTCCCCACTATCTAGTAGTGAGTCTAGGCGGGCAATTGCATCTCCAATCTCTTCATTTAATAGCGAGTTGCCAATTTCTAGTGCATTGGTTGCCATCCCATCGATTAGTGCCTGAGCGGTTTTTAGAGTAATTAAAAGATGATTTTTTTCTGAAATCTTTTGTTTGTTTGTTTCTGCATGAAGTGCAAGTTTCTTTAGCTCGGAGCTAAGCCTGCTACTGTCATTCCCAATTGCTTCAATTAGAAATGAAATAGCTTCTGGCTCAAGCTCTAAATTTAGATCAGATGCTGTTCTTATCACTAAATCTCTTTGGCCAGCGCCATCCCATGCTGTTGGTAGGGTATAATTTTTTTCTGTAGCTTGTTTGTTTTTAATGAGCTTTTGCAGGGTTTTGGTAGTTTTTAATCGACCGTCAGGCTTGTTCGTATTTACTAGAATTAAGTGTGTATTTTTAGGGATTAATTCCAGCAAATCTTCGAATGATTTTGCAATTTCGTTAGAACAATTATTGCAAATCGGACTTTGTTTTAGCAAAATTAATCTTGCTCCATTCCCGAATGGAGGAGTACGCGCTTCTGTAAGAGCTTGATTGACTTGTAAGGAATTTGTTCCATCAAGTCGACTTAGATTGATGTTTTTCCAGGCAGGATCAATTAGTTCATTGATTAACTTGGTTATTTCTCTTTCGCTAGCAGCGATATCATCGCCCCAAATCAGATGTATCGGCATATTCTCAGCAGACTAGAGGGATTAACTAGATGATGACTTAATAGAGTTGGTTCATGACAGAACAATTTTCCAAATTGGATCATCCGATTTTTATTGAGAGCATTCGCCGCATTAAGGCGCAATTGGATGTAACTGATCTCGATCCTTTGCAACAGCAAGTTCTCGAGAGAATAGTTCACAGTAGCGGAGATTTTGGTATTCAGTATTTGTTGAGGTTTAGTAATGGAGCCTGCCAATCAGGAGTGTTTGCTCTGTGTCAAGGTGCTCCAATTTTGACTGATACCGCAATGGCATTGGCTGGTGTTAAGCCCATGGCTGGTCGCACACTTAATTCCATTGTTAGATGCGTGCTTGATTGGGCTCCAGAACACGCCCCGCAAGGATCTACTCGAACTGCTATAGGGATGAGGCGGGCTTGGCTAGAGCTTTCATCAGAATTTAAAGGTGATCGGTCTCCGATTGTTTTGATTGGTAGTGCACCCATGGCTTTAAGTTCTCTTTTGGACTTAGTCCTCGAAGGGGCCTTGGCTCCAAGCTTGATTATTGGTATGCCGGTAGGTTTTGTAGGTGTACTTGATAGTAAGCACAAATTAATTAACAGCACTTTGCCTTATATAAGTATTGACGGTACTCGTGGGGGAGCTGGCCTTGCGGCGGCAGCTATAAATGCATTATTGAGGGCTTCAATGAGAGATCAATAACGAACGAATTACTCATGCAGCATTAGGAATCTCTTTGTTATTTGGTTGTTGTAGCTTCTCAAGTATTTGGCGTGATCTTTGGATGACCTTGGAAGGTACGCCAGCTAAACGTGCAGCTTCTATTCCATAACTCCTACTCGCACCTCCAGGTGTAATTTTGTGAAGGAATAGGAGATCTTTACCAGTTTCTTCTACTAAGACTTGAAAATTAGAGACATTATTGAATGATTTTGATAGCTCGTTCAGTTCGTGATAATGCGTTGCAAATATACTCCTGCATTTAACTTCATGGGCTAAAAATTCACTTACTGCCCATGCGATTGAAAGGCCGTCAAATGTTGCAGTACCTCTGCCTATTTCGTCAAGCAGCACTAAAGATTGACTAGTTGCTTGATTGAGAATATATGCTGTCTCGGTCATCTCGACCATAAATGTTGACTGACCTGCTGCCAAATCATCTACTGCGCCTACACGTGTGAATATCTGATCTGTGATGCTTACACAAGCTTTATTTGCAGGGACCCAACTGCCAATTTGTGCTAACAACTGAACCAATCCAACTTGGCGTAGATAACAGCTTTTCCCACTAGCATTAGGCCCAGTTAAAATTATTAAATCAGTATCTGCACCCAGGAGGACATCGTTTGGTTGGAATAACTCGTCTGCCAAGATTTGCTCGACAACTGGATGCCTAGATCCTTGGATGTGAATTTTTCTGCTATTTGATGCAGTTTCCGTGTCGAGAATTTCAGGTTGACAATATGAGTTTGTTGCTGCTACTTCTGCTAAACCTGTTAAAGCATCTAACCCAGCAACTGCACGAGCTGCTTTTCTAATTGCTGATGCTTTAGTTCCAACTATTTCCCGAAGCTTGCAGAAGAGTTCATATTCCCGCTCACTTGCTCTTGCTTTTGCTTCAAAAATCTTGCCTTCTCTCGCTTTAAGTGAAGGAGTTATAAAGCGCTCTTCATTGGCCAGTGTTTGCCGTCTAATCCAATGATCAGGTACATTTTCAGATTTTGCTTTGCTTACAGCTATGAAATAGCCAAAGGTTCTGTGATGTTGGAGCCGTAGATTTGCATTTCCACTTAATTTACGCTCTAAAATTTCTTGATTACGTAACCAGCTATCTTGATCATCAAGTTGATTTCTGAGTCCATCAAGAATTGGGTCTATTCCATCATGAATTAGTCCTCCTTCACTAAGACTTAAGGGAGGATTGCTAATTAAGTCATGGCGAATTGTGGTTGCTAATTGAATTAGATCTTGATCTGTATCAAGCAGTGGTAAAAACCAATTAGGCGAATCATTTCGAATCGCTTGGAGTTTTTGAGCTAATTGCGGCAGTCTTTCTAGTCCATCTGCAATCGCGACAATATCTCGTGCTCCTGCTTGGCCTGCTCCTGCACGCCCAGCCAGTCTTTCTAGATCACTCATCGCTCGAAGAATGCGACGAAGCTCATGGCGAAGAGCTTTTTTTGCTACCAAGTTGCTAACAACTGTTTGACGTGCTCGGATTTCAACAACATCTAGAAGTGGAGCTTCTATCCAACGTCTCAGACAGCGGCCACCCATTGCGGTCAGGGTTCGGTCTATAGCCCACAAGAGTGAACCTTGAAATTGATTATCTTTTTGGGTCGCGGTTAATTCCAAATTGCGGCGAGTTTGTGCATCTAGTACTAATGAATCTCCTGGAAAAGTGATTTTTGGAAAATCGAGGGGGACAGATTGTTCCCTTTTTTCTTCCGAGCTTCTTGAGTTAATGGCTTTGGTGTCCTTCAAATAAGCAAGCAGTCCTCCAGAAGCTCTTAGGGCAAATGGCAAATCTTGAAGACCTAGGCCATTAATAGTGTTTAGTTGAAAATGTTTTTTCAGCATCATTTCCGCTTCAGGATGGCTGAATGGCGTACTAGCTATTGACTTGATTTCTAGTCGTTCAGGACACCAATTTTTTTGATTGTTGAGCTCTGAAGAGTTACTCCAAATAACTTCAGAAGCTTCGAGCTTTGAGAGTTCTTGATGCAGTAATCGACTTTCTTTACCTTCTGAGACAACGAACTCTCCTGTGCTGATATCTGCAGTGGCAAGGCCCCAGCTAAAGGGTTTGTTCTCTTTAGCTGGTTCTGCGATAACTGCTGCTAACCAATTGTTTCTTCGTGATTGCAACATTCCTTCTTCAATAACTGTTCCAGGAGTAAGAACTCGGGTGATTCCTCTTTTCAGTAGAGACCCTTTGGTAGGGATGGCTTCTAATTGGTCACATATTGCGACGCTCAATCCATGCTTAATGAGATCTGCGCAGTAGCGATCGGAGGCATGATGAGGGATCCCCGCCATAGGCACTCTTCCTAATGTCTTGCCACCGTCTTTCCCAGTGAGTGTTATTTCTAATAACTTTGAAAGCTTTATTGCATCTTCAAAAAAACATTCAAAGAAATCCCCGAGCCTATAAAGCAAAACCCTGTCTGGATTGGCAGATTTGAGATCTACGTAATGACGGAGGACGGGTGTTAGTTGTTCTTTATCGACAAGCTTGTGGTGAGACCATCTTGGTAAGTCTGAGCTGAGGATATTTTTCCCTTCAGCTTGAGAGCAGGTAGATGGCCCAGGATTCTCGTTTGTGTCTATTTTTCTTGGCCTAGGTCGGCTTTTGGCATCCGCAACTAGTTCTGCTTCTGATAGGGCTTTGTTGGATGGTTCATAGTCTTTTTGAGCAGATTTGATGCTCTCAGGCACCGTCGTTTTATCTCCAAACAAGCTGCCTTGCAGCGGTTCAGCGTCGGAAGTCATGGTTGCCTCCTACCCGTGAATAGATCGCATAGTAAGGGGGTTGATTTTTTTTGCATGTGAAGCCTCGCGACACACGAGGCATGCTTTTAGTTATTGGCCACTACTCCATGGGAGAATTTGTGCATGCTGTGAGCATTGGCTCTGTCGCCCTTTCCCCATGCAGTTCATTAGCTTCATCACCGCGAACGCACTTTTATTCGCCTCATTAATATTGGTAGTCGGGGTCCCAGTGCTTTATATGGCCCAATCCAATCCAGGCGATCGTCGCAACAGAGAGATTCGGATCATTGAGATCATTGGTGGGGTTTGGTTCCACCTGGTACTCCTCAATGCTTTTGTTGGTGAATATATTACGCACCAGCTTTAGGTGCGTTTTGCCCCAACAAAGGGTCTGATCAATAGCTTTAATCAATCTTTGTGGCCTAAAAAACCACTTGGCTTATACCGTAGTGGGATTATGAAAGCATTACTCCCACGAAATAATGGCCACTATTGAAGGAAGGTTTACAGGAGCTTCAGCTTTACGCATAGCTGTTGTTGTAGCCAGGTTCAATGATTTGGTTACCGCAAAGTTGCTTAGTGGTTGCTTGGATTGTTTATCTAGGCACGGTGTTGACATTACAGAAAAAAGCAAACAATTGGATGTGGCTTGGGTGCCGGGCTCTTTTGAGTTACCTATAGTTGCTCAATCTCTTGCACGTAGTGGGAAATACCAAGTTTTAATTACTCTTGGGGCGGTTATTAGAGGCGATACTCCCCATTTTGATGTTGTGGTATCTGAGGCAAGTAAGGGCATAGCTACCGTTTCCCGTGAGACTGGCGTCCCTGTAATTTTTGGAGTTTTAACTACTGACACAATGCAACAAGCTCTAGAGAGAGCAGGAATTAAAAGTAATTTGGGCTGGACTTATGCATTGCAAGCTCTAGAAATGGGTTCTTTGATGGGCGATTTAAATAATTCAACGGTTTCTAGTTGAAAAGTTCATATTTGACCAGGTCCCCTTTTTTAGGGCATGCTGCTCAAGTCAGAAAGCATTCTTTATCTGGCTGAATGCGGATGTAGCTCAGTGGTAGAGCATCTCCTTGCCAAGGAGAGGGTCGAGAGTTCGAATCTCTTCATCCGCTTTAATGATTGTTTATTTGACTAAATGCGATCAAATAAAAGCAATTGCTGATGGCCAACGTTGCGAAAACCTAGTTGGTTATAAAAACTTGCACTATTGCTAGTCATTAGATATACCCGTTCAACTCCAGAGACCTCCCGAGCTTTTAATAGTGCTTCTACCACTTTGCTCCCTAAGCCTTGGCCTTGCAGGTCATCGGCTACCACAATGTCCCAAAGCACTGCTCGATATATTCCATCACTGGTTGCGCGACCAAATCCAACCATCCTTTTCCCATGCCATAGGCTTACTACCACGCTGCTACCTGCCAAGAGACGTCTAAGTTGTTTTTTAGTCCGTCCTTTAGCCCAAAACGCGTGCTTTTCGAGAAGACTCTTTAATTTGAGCAGGCCCCTACAAGGAATCAGGTCAGGGCCTAGTCCTAACCATCTGAGACCTGGTGCACCTTTTTTGTGTTGGATTAGACGGATGGCAACCATTTCATAAGCTCCATGGCAGCATCCTCTCAGCGACTAGGCGTTATGACACGCAAGGGCATCATTCTCGCTGGTGGCAGTGGAACGCGGCTGCATCCAATTACGAGGGCTGTAAGTAAGCAGTTGCTTCCTGTTTATGACAAGCCTATGATTTTTTACCCTTTAACAACTCTAATGCTGGCGGGGATTAGAGAAGTTTTGATTATTACCACTCCCCAAGACTTGGAGGCTTTTAAACGTCTTCTTGGAGATGGAACCTCATTGGGAATGAGTATTAACTACGCAGAGCAGCCTAGTCCTGGTGGGTTGGCACAAGCCTTTCTGATTGGTTCAGATTTTTTAGCAGGCTCTCCTGTGGTTTTGATTTTGGGAGACAATCTTTTTCATGGACATGAACTTGTACCTCAGTTAAAGGCAAGTAATACTGTTTTGGATGGTGCAACTGTGTTTGCTTACCCAGTTAAAGATCCTGAGCGGTATGGGGTGGTTGAATTTGCCGATAATGGAAAGGCTTTGAGTATTGAAGAAAAGCCCGCAAACCCTAAGAGTCGATATGTTGTAACTGGCCTTTATTTCTATGACGATACTGTTGTTGAAAGGGCTCGAGCAGTGAAACCTTCTTCTCGAGGTGAATTGGAAATTACTGATCTCAATCTTCAATATTTAAAAGAAGATTCTCTCCATGTGGAATTGATGGGTAGGGGTATGGCTTGGCTTGACACTGGAACATGTGATTCATTGCATGAAGCTGCTGCTTATATACGTACTCTTGAACATCGACAGGGATTAAAGGTTGGCTGTCCTGAGGAGGTTGCATGGCGATTGGGATGGATTACTGGAGATGAGTTGGCTGCTTTGGCAATCCCATTACTTAAAAGTGGTTACGGAGACTATCTCTTGCAAGTAATTGAGCATCCTGATTCATCGTTTACTTATGCAAGCTGATTTACTTTCTACAAATACTGGTCTGAATCTCTTAGGACCATTGGTTTGTAAGCCAAAACTATTTGAGGATGATAGGGGCTTCTTTTTTGAAAGCTGGAACCAAATTTCTTGGAAGAATTTATTGGCTAAGCATGGTCAGGAGTCACTTGAATTTGTACAGGACAATCATTCTCGGTCAAATAGAGGAGTTTTAAGAGGTTTGCATTATCAATTGCCACCACATCCTCAGGCAAAATTGGTTAGATGTGTGCAGGGTGAGATCTTTGATGTAGTGGTAGACCTACGAGTGGATTCTTCTACTTTTGGTCAGTGGGTGGGATGTAAGTTGAGCGATGAGAATTGTTGGCAGTTGTGGGTACCTATTGGCTTCGCACATGGTTTTTTAACTCTTTCTGAAAAAGCAGAAGTGCTTTATAAAACAACGGATTTTTGGAGTAGGGATTGTGAGCGCTCTATTCTTTGGGATGATATGGATCTTTCTATAAATTGGCCTTTAGATCAACTTCAAGACTTGTCTCCTCAGCTTTCAACCAAGGATGCAAATGCTTTGAGAATCTCTGAGCTTTCATCTGGAGAATTGTTTTAATGAAAATATTGCTTACTGGCTCGAATGGACAGTTAGGTCAATCCTTACAAGCAGTCGCACCCTATGAATTTGATTTGATTACAAGTACTAGGAAGGATTTAGATCTTTCGGACCCTGATGCATGTAAAAAATACATTGAACGATTAAAGCCAGATTGGGTTATCAATGCGGGGGCTTATACAGCTGTAGATAAGGCTGAGAAGGAGGTAGATCTTGCTATGGCTATTAATGCTGCGGCACCAGCTGCATTTGCAGAAGTACTTGCTCAAAACGGTGGTTGCCTTTTACAAATCAGCACAGATTTTGTTTTTAATGGTTTACAGGGTCATCCATATTCACCAGAGCAGTCTGTAGACCCTTTGGGCGTTTATGGCAAAAGCAAGGCCTTAGGTGAAAAAATTGTATTAGAGAAACTGGGGAAGGAACGACGTGCTCATATTTTGCGTACCAGTTGGATTTATGGGCCTGTAGGGCACAATTTTTGCCTCACAATGTTGAAGTTACATGCTGCTAAAGCTCAGACCGGAGAAGTTTTGGGAGTGGTTGTGGATCAGGTTGGTTGTCCAACCTCAACCCATACCCTTGCAGAAGCATGTTGGCGCTTAATTAGTCTTTCACGGGAAGAAAAGATTTTTGAACCTATCTTGCATTGGAGCGATGCAGGAGTTGCCAGTTGGTATGACTTTGCCTGTGCTATCGGAGAACTTGGCGTAGCCACAGGCTTGTTAGATAAGGCTGCTTTGGTTCAACCCCTTTCTACAGTTGAATACCCTACGGCTGCTTCTAGACCTGCTTACTCACTTTTAGATGTAAGTCAAAGTAGAAAGCTATTGGGCTTACATTCCATTCATTGGCGAAAAGCCTTGGTTCAAGTTCTGGAGAGGCTAAGAACTCACAGTTGATGTGAGAATTAAGCATTATTGAAGTCACTGTGTTGAGCTCATTCTTGTTGCCTGATGGAATTCGACGAGTTCTCGTCACAGGTGGAGCAGGCTTCATTGGTGGCACCTTGGTTCGTAGATTATTGCTTGAAACGAATGTTCAGGTTTTCAACCTCGATAAATTGGGATATGCAAGTGACTTGACAAGCATTGACCATGTCTTGGGTCAATTAGGCAATGCTGCTAATGAGCGATATTTTTTCTTGAAGAGTGATCTTTGTAATTCAGCTGAGATTGATCAGGCTGTGCGATTTGTCGATCCAGATCTTGTTTTTCATTTAGCAGCAGAGAGTCATGTTGATCGCTCTATTGATGGACCAGATTTATTCATAACAAGCAATGTGATTGGCACTTTCAATTTGCTACAGGCTGTTCGAACTCATTGGCAGCAACTCAAACCTGAGCGAAGGGATTGCTTTCGCTTTCATCACATTTCTACAGATGAGGTGTTTGGATCTCTTGGTGATACAGGCTTTTTTAATGAATCCACACCATATGATCCACGTTCGCCATATTCTGCGACTAAGGCTGCAAGTGATCACTTAGTGAGTGCTTGGCATCACACTTATGGGTTGCCTGTAGTTTTGAGTAATTGTTCTAATAATTACGGCCCGTGGCAATTTCCAGAGAAATTGATTCCTGTTGTGATTCTCAAGGCTCTAGCTTCAGAACCGATTCCACTTTATGGCGATGGGAAAAATGTTCGTGATTGGTTGTACGTAGATGACCATGTGGATGCTTTGTTAGTTGCATCTACAAGGGGCGAACTTGGGACAAGCTATTGCGTTGGTGGTCATGGAGAACATACTAATAGACAGGTTGTAGAGCAGATTTGTGAACTTCTTGATGGATTAAAACCTAAAGGTGCTCCTCATGCACGACTAATTCAAAATGTTGTTGATCGACCAGGGCATGACCATCGTTATTCTATTGATTCAACTCGAATTACTAAAGAACTCGGTTGGCAGCCGAGGCATAGTTTTGACGCTGGGTTATTTGCCACAGTTTCTTGGTATATGCAGAGGCAGGAATGGTGCGCGGCTTTGCTAAAGAGGGCTAAGTATAATTGTGAGAGAATTGGTCTTAGTAACTGTTAAATCGCTTTGATTAGTAGTTCTTCAAAAAATTAAAAGAGGTTCATATATTTTAGATATTCATTTCAGTGCCCTGTGGGCGCAATAAAGTCAAAGAGGGGAAATTGACTTCTCATGTCGGCTCTGACTAATTGCTTGAAAGAAGAAGCTGCAGCAATTGATGCTGTAGCCAAACGCTTGCCTGATGATCAAGTCGAGGCTGCTTTGACTTTGTTAGAAAAATGTGCTCAAAACAAAAGTAAATTAGTACTTACAGGTGTTGGGAAGAGTGGAATTGTCGCCAGAAAAATTGCGGCGACTTTTTCTTCAATTGGCTTAATGGCTATTTATCTCAACCCTCTTGATGCACTTCATGGTGATTTAGGGGTTGTGGCGCCAGATGATGTTGTATTGCTTTTATCAAATAGTGGAGAAACAGAAGAGCTTCTTCAAATATTGCCTCACATCAAACGTCGAGGAACTAGCAGGATTGCTTTAGTAGGTAAAACCCAGTCCAGTCTTGCGCATCAATGTGATGTTGTTTTAGATGCTGGTGTTGATAAGGAAGTTTGCCCGTTAAATCTTGCTCCTACTGCTAGTACAGCTGTAGCTATGGCAATTGGTGATGCCCTTGCAGCAGTATGGATGGAACGGCGAGGAATTTCACCCGAAGACTTTGCGCTTAATCATCCAGCTGGTTCGTTGGGTAAACAGTTGACTCTTACAGCTGCAGATTTAATGGTGCCTGTAGGGAAGTTGAGCCCTTTGGAATCAAATACAGCTTTGCCTGATGTAGTAGCTCATCTCACAACTGATGGGGTGGGTGCGTGTTGGGTCTCACGAAAGGATGATGAAAAGCGGATTCAAGGTTTAATTACTGATGGTGATTTGCGCCGAGCTCTTCAAACTCATTCCCCTACTGATTGGGACGACTTGAAGGCTCATGACTTTATGACTGTTGATCCAATTACAGTCTTTGGATTTACTTTGGCGATTGATGCACTTGAGCAAATGGAACGTAATCGAAGGAAATCTATCGGAGTGTTGCCTGTTGTGGATCAGGAGAAGAATATGTTAGGTCTTTTAAGATTGCATGATCTTGTAGAAGCAGGTCTTACTAAAATAAAAGATTAAAGGATAGATAGTTTTGATGAGCTTTAAAAGCCTTAGGCTTGCTTTAAAAGGTGCATTTGCTTGGTGGAGATTTCGTAAGAAACTTGCCCTGATTAATGTCGTTATCCTTGATGTTGATGGTGTTTTGACTGATGGAGGTCTTTTTTATGGGGCTAACGGTGAATTAACTAAACGTTTTGATGTTAGAGATGGGCTGGGTATCCGCCTTATGCAAAAAGAGGGTGTTGAGGTTGTTTTTCTTAGTGGTGGAAGAGGAGGGGCAACGGAAGCTCGTGCTAAGGATTTGGGCATTAAATATTGCCTCACTGGTGAGAAGGATAAACCTTTAGCCTTGGCAAGGCTGTGTAATGAGCTTTCTACTTCACCTCAAAAAATGCTCTTTGTTGGGGATGATTTAAATGACTTGGCTTTAAAAGGGCAAGTTTCTATTTTGATTGCAACGGCAGATGCCACAGATGCTTTAAGACTTAATTCGGATATTGTTTTAAAACACTCAGGTGGGAATGGCGCAGTAAGAGAACTTGCTGAACAATTACTTCAATCAAGAGGCACATGGTTAAGGCTAGCTAGTTATGGATGGAGAGATCAAAATGTTTAAACTACTTGCTTCCTGATTTAGCCTTTCATCTAAGTTGATTAATTAAATATTATTCTCACTGCTCTTTAAAAAGAAGCCTTTTGAATAAGCTAAATTTAAGATTGAATTTGCTTAGCAATCTCTCTTGCTTGCTCTAATTGCTCCGCTGTATCTACTGATAAGGATTCACCTTCTACCTTGAATGTGCCTATCTTGATGCCAGCTTCTATAAGTCGAAGTTGTTCCAGCTTTTCTTTATGCTCCAATGGTGAATAAGGTAAAGTTGACCATTTGCTTAATATATCGGCACGGTATCCATAAATACCTACATGCCCCCAGAAATCAGAGTGCTCATGCCAGTTTTCTGGAGCTACACCCCTCACATATGGCAGGGCTGACCTGGAGAAATAAATAGCGTGTCCATCATTTGCAAGTAATGTCTTGACAATATTTGGATTGTGTATTTTGTTTGCACCTAGTTTGTAAACAGGAGTAAGGACATCTGGCGTTGGATTTCTATTAGAGAATTCTTTTGCCATTGTATCTATGATATGGGGATCTATAAATGGTTGATCTCCTTGTACATTAATTATGAGATATCGCTTGAGCTCTGAATCTAAATCCTCTGCATCAATAGTCTTATTTGGATCAGCGTGAAGTTTTAACAGTTGCTTGGTGATTGACGCAATTCTTTCGCTGCCTGATTGACATTCTGGACTAGTGATAAGAGCCGGAAACCCTAAGCTATTTGCTAGGGCAATAAGATTTTCGTCATCTGTACATAACGCCACAGCTATTGGTTTGGTGGCAAGGGAACATCTTTCGAGAACATGTTGCAACATTGGCTTGCCACCTATTTTTGCGAGCACTTTGTTAGGCAATCTGCTTGACTTGAGTCGAGCAGGAATGGCAACGATAGTTCTGATAGGGGTCTTCATAGGACTAGTTTTTCTTGCTTAATCCCATAGCTTGAATGCTTCGTCGCGGGCTGCGAACCATTCGGCAGCAAGCACTGCTCCCATGGTTCGTTGATCATGAAACCATGGCCCTCCCAGAGTCCAGTGCAACATAGAAGCTTCTCGACCTTTTTCAGGCTTTTGAACTCCTACAAGATGATTCCAACTGTCGGCTAAGGCGCCAATTTCATGGTCTCCTGAGAGCCAATGGAAGCGGTGGAGTTCCAGGCCACTGGCAGTATTAACAAATTCTGGAGTGAGGGCAGAGCATTTATTGCAATTCAAGAGCATTAAAGAACTCCAGTTTTTTTTGGGATAGGCGCTTTGAACTTCTCCTTGGAATTTGACCATTTCTTCAGGAATATGTTGGTGTTTAACACACATCAATGAGAAGCTCTCATCCTGTTGATCCCATAGCTCTGAGATACTTCCACGGCAGAGCATGTCGCAATCCATGAAAATTGCCCAGCCTTGGTAATTCATTAGGTGAGGCACTAAGAAACGAGTAAAAGAGAAGGCTGTACTTTGTTTGGGGTCCTTTGCACGCCAATACAGCCCTTGTTTCTCTAGTTGAGGTGTGACTAGTGGTGTAATTGCAAGAGGAGTGTTGCTGTGTTGATAGAGGCTGTCGATTAGCACATTTGTTGCTGCTCGCTCTCGCGGATCTACGCCTATGAAAATTGAGATTGGTTTTGTCATTTCCAGAGGGTACGAGCTTCTTCTACAAGAGCGGTAACCTTGTAGGAATTTACTGCTTTTGTTTCGCCATGAATGACTGAGCGATAATGGTCAGCTACTGCCCATGCCTCAGTAGAATAATCTGTCGCAAATCGAGGGATGAGATGCAAATGGAGATGTTGCGCTCCTTCACCAAAAGCTATGGCATAAATACGATCACAGTTAGTAATTTTTCGTGTTAATTCTGATGCTTGCTGAACGATTAATCCCCAGGATGATGCCTCACTTTCGTTGAAGTCGACTGGCCCCCCTAGATGCCTTCTTGAATCTAGGAGAAGCCAACCCGCAATTGGAGCAGGGTCGGGATGATGCCTTAGTAACCATAAATCGTTGCGAAAAATCTCCCACTTTTCTCGTGCTTTTTGTCTTTTATGAAGTGTACATATGCTGCATTCAGAAGTTTGCATGTCGAATTTACTTTCTAGGAATAATTAGACTAAAGTATTTTAGGTAAATTAATAACTCAAGGGCGACACCCCCCTCTTTTTTTGATGTAAACATACGCACAAATATTTAATGATTGTCCTTATAAAGGAAAATAACTTGCCACTTATTTAGAGATAAAACATAGGAATATTTTTCGATTATAAGCCTAATGTCTAGGTAAGCTCTAAGGCATATACTTTATAATAGTATCTAATGGTTTTCTCATAGTGCTATTCCATGGGATCTCAGTTAGCCTTGCGAAACCTTTAGGTTTGTAGTGTCGTAATGAAATCGAATAGTGTTCGTCTCGGGCCAATTTTATTTTCAAATGAAGCACCTTTTGTCCTTATAGGTGGTGTAAATGTTTTAGAGAGTCATGACTTTGCAATGGATGTAGCTGGCCATTATCATCAAGTTTGTCAATTGCTAGATATCCCTTTAGTTTTTAAGGCTTCTTATGACAAGGCTAACAGGTCTTCTATACATTCCTTTCGAGGTCCTGGAATCCAAAAAGGCTTATCTATTCTTAAAGAAATAAAAGAATCACTTTCTATTCCAGTTATTACGGATGTACATACTCCTGAAGAGGCAGTTATGGCCTCACGAATATGTGACATTATTCAGCTCCCAGCTTTTTTGGCAAGACAAACTGATTTAGTTAAAGCAATGGCAGAAACTGGGTCTGTTATTAATGTTAAGAAGCCCCAATTTCTTAGTCCAACTCAAATGAGAAATGTTATTGAGAAATTTCATGAATGTGGTAACTCTAATATACTCTTGTGTGAAAGAGGGAGTAACTTTGGATATGACAATCTTGTTGTAGATATGCTTGGATTTGGTATTATGAAGAGTGCTTGTAATAACATACCTTTAGTTTTTGATGTAACACATTCCTTGCAATGTCGTGATCCAGCGGGCGCAGCTTCTGGAGGTAGGAGGGAACAAGTTTTGGAGTTGGCTCGTGCTGGAATTGCAATAGGTATTGCAGGATTATTTTTAGAGTCACACCCTGATCCTGACAATGCAAAATGTGATGGCCCTAGTGCTTTACCCTTGAAATTGCTTCAGCCTTTTTTGGAACAGGTAAAAGCAGTTGATGATTTGGTTAAGGGAATGTCTAAATTTCATATTCATTAGATCTGCAATTTTGAAGACAGGTAATATTCTGGTCGAATATTTTAATCAGCTTTTTCAATCCCTTCATTTTTGAAGCCACCCTTGTTTTATTAGCCAACCTTTTGCTCTTGCAGGTAACTTTTGAGGGTCATTTGCCATGGCTTCAATGCTTGACCCAACTCCATCTGAGCTCCATCCCTCCAAAGGCTCAAGAAGGCGATTCCTTATTAATTCTTCTCTTCTTGCGCTTGTTAAACCTTGTAGCTCACCAGACCAATATAAACGCCTATTCATATCAAGCTTTTCGCTAACAAAAGGCTCAAATGATTCATCAGTGCTCGGCAGCCAACTGGGCATTTGGGGGGCTAAGTTTGAGCCCTGATTGATTGCATGATTACGGATGGAAGCTAGTTCTTGAATAAGCTCTTGCCATTGAGAAATTATTATTTTCCAGCTATATTTTTCAAGAATTCTTGCCCTTCCATTTTGACCCATACTTTTACGGAGGCTCTCTTCTTCTAATAGTTGAATTAAATTCTTTCTTAGTGAAGGAATATCGATTGCTATTCCTTGTGAAATTTGCCCAACAGCCTGGTCATAATTAATACATTGTTGAAGCATCTTATGGGCCTGCTGTTTGCCAAGTCCTTCTACAAAACTGGTCGCGATTCTGAATCCACAAGGTTGCGAACTTTCATTTGGTTGAATAACTGTGTCTCGGTATCCATCCCAGTCGCTGACTACACATGGCAAACTTGCTGCCATTGCTTCTAGGGGAGTTATACCAAAAGTTTCTTGTGGATTGTCTGAAAGGCTTAAGAATATATCTGCTGCCCAACGAACAGCAGCAGACCATTTTCTTTCACTACCAGGTATCCAATGAACAGGTAAACCAGGAGCAGCTACTTCAATTCCTTTTTCCCATAGATCATGTTGAATTTCATTGGGTGCTTCTCCATAAATTAAAACTCGTAGTTTTGAAAATCTTTGTTGGAGCTCTCCAAGCATTTTGAAGCTAGCTCCTGGATGATTTTTGGTTAGAGCGTCGAGGCGCCCAGCCAGTAATACGACTAATGCATCTTGGGGAATTCTTAATTCTTCTCTTGATTTGGTACGAGCTTTGGCAAGATCATTTTCAGGGGGAGCCCAGACTTCAGGGTGAACACCTAGAGGAATAATAGGTAGCTGGGGTCTTTCAAATTTCTTTGCATCAAATCTTTTTCTATACCAGTATTCTTGGCGATTTAAGAAGCCTTCTACTACAGATCGAGAGGCATGAGAGGTGCAAATCAGTGCATCCCAGTTTCTAACAGGTGATGACATGAATTGCCCTAAACCCCATTGCACATTGCGACTGCAAAGCGTATGTACTAGTCCAATTAGTGAGGCCTGCCCATCTCCCCAAGGCATTCTTTTCCAGGCCCATTCATCTATTCCAGGCCCAGGTAACAAGAAGGCTCCTGATTTGTTTGCGGCTTGGCCCCATTGAGCCAAGTGAAACGCATGCGTGTTTGCTTTAGCATTAAATTTACAAGCCTTTTCATGAAACCAAGAGGCATCTTTATTGCTTGGGACTACCAGACAATGATCTTGATTACCACTAAAACGTAAATATGCTTCTAACCAGCCTTCACCTGCAGATAGACGTCCAATCGGTTGCTTTATGCTTTGAGCATACGCATTTAAGGAAAGTAAAATCGCTAATGGAAATGGGTGTTTAGTTGAAGAATGTAAAAGCATTATTTTGGTATGGGTTACATGTAGTTGATGTTGGCAGTAATAGGGGATTTCTTCCTGAGTGACTATGTACAATTGGCAAGATAGCCTTTTGTAAATATGAAAAATAATGCAAGGTTGGCTTTGTATTATTTTCGGCTACCCTTAATCTGACTAAGAATGAGGGTTTTGAAAATAAATAGTAATAAAGGTTGAATTCGATTAAAATAGAATATGAGGACTTTCTTAAGCTAGCTGAATTAGGGGTTGTGGGTAATTTCCATGAGAGAAGACGACTGCTGATTCAACCAGGCCTTGCGTGTAGGCCTGCCATTTTCTTGGATCGAGATGGAGTTATCATTGAAGATGTAAATTATATTTCTAAACCTGAACAGGTGAGATTATGTAAGGGAATTCGGCCTATACTTAGAAAGGCTCTGACTTTAAAAATACCAATAGTTATTATTACAAACCAATCAGGGATATCAAGAGGTTACTTTCAGTGGGATGATTATGATGCAGTAACTAATTATCTGCTTGATCAGATTGGTAATCCATCACCAATCTCTGCTATTTATGCCAATAGTTATGGTCCGGGTGCATTGGATCATAGTTGGCGGAAGCCAAGTCCTGCAATGCTGTTTTCAGCTGCTAAGGATTTAAACCTTGATCTTAGTCGCTCCCTTTTGATAGGTGACCGTTTAACAGATTTGATTGCTGGCGCGAGGGCTGGCTTGGAAAATTTAGTGCATGTGCTTAATGGTCATGGAATAAAGGAGCGTGCCTCTATAGAGAAACGAATTAATTGCAGTTCTTGTTTTATTGGTGAAGCTTATGAACCTAGAATATTGCTGATACCCTCATTAGAAGAGTTACCTTTAGCGCTCCTAACTAAAATGAAATAACTAATTAAGGTAGAGGCTTATGAGAAAGACCTACGACGTTTTAATCGTAGGTGGTGGAATAGTTGGCCTTTGTGTGGCTAACCAACTTCAAGTCAAAGGGATTACATCAAATATTGCAGTCCTTGATAAAGAATTTGCGCTAGGCCTGCATAGCTCTGGTAGGAATAGTGGAGTTTTACATTCTGGTCTTTATTACAAACCTGGTTCCTTAAAAGCTAAGGTTTCTGTTGAAGGTGCTAGACGTTTAAGAGAATGGGTAGAGGAACGTGGGCTTCCAATTAATGCTTGTGGGAAGGTGATTGTCCCCCAAAAGATTGAACTAGATTCTCAATTGGATCTTCTACTAAATCGTGCAAAAAGTAATTCTGTAGAGGTTGAACTTTGGGATGAGCAGCAATTAAAGGAACTTATTCCACAGGCTAGAACTAGTTCAGGAAGAGCAATATGGGTCCCTTCTACATCTGTTGTTAAACCGATCACTATTATTCGAAGGCTGCAGGAAGAGCTTGAGCTCAAAGGTATTAAAATATTGAAAGAAAGAAATTGCTTAAACTTTGACTCTGATAAAAGAAAACTATATTTCTCAGAAGGTGACTATTTGAGCTATGGACATTTGATTAATTGTGCTGGACTTCAGGCGGATCGAGTAGCACATTGTTTTGATGTTGGTAGGAACTATAGTTTGATTCCTTTTAAAGGTCTTTATTGGGATCTCAAGAGAGAATGTGATTTGAAGCCAGTAGCTAATTTATATCCCGTTCCTGATTTGAATATGCCTTTTCTTGGTATTCATTTCACTCCCAGCGCTGATTCGAGACCGGTAGTAAGTATTGGTCCAACTGCTACTCCTGCCTTAGGGAGAGAAAATTATCGAGGCTTTCAAAAATTTGAGCCCGTCTTGACTGCAGCGAATTTGACTTTGCTTGCTAGGCAGTATTTGCTAAACCGAGGTGGATTCCGTCGCTATGTAAACGAGCAATCATTAATGGTTATGCAACCATTTCTCTTGAGGGCTGCGCAGGAATTAATTCCTAATGTAAGGATTGATCATATTGAATTAAGTAAGAAGGTAGGTATTCGCTCCCAGTTGTTCAACCACAACACACAGAGCCTGGAAGATGATTTTCTCTGCTTGCCTGGCCCAAGTAGTACTCATGTCTTGAACGCTATTTCTCCAGCTTTTACAGCAAGTTTTGCTTTGGCTGATTTGATTATTGAAAAAATAGATTTGAGGCTAAATGACCTATGACTAAACCTTTGAGAGCTCTTCTTTTAGCCGCTGGTTTTGGTACACGACTACGCCCTCTTACTGAAAATACTCCTAAATGTCTTGTCCCAATTAATGGAGAGCCTCTTTTGGCTCGTTGGTTGGATCAATTGGAATTACTTGGTTGTCGAGCTGCTTTAGTAAATACTCACTATCTTGCTGAACAGGTTCAGGTCTTTGCAAAAAGTTGGAAGGGTAGGCAACTAAGATTGGATATAGTTCATGAGTCGGTTTTGCTAGGCACTGCTGCCACTCTGTTAACTAATCGGGAATATTTCACTGATGCCACTGGCATATTGATTCATGCTGATAATGTTACAACTGCAGATTTGTCAGGTTTGATCGATGCTCATCAGAATCGGCCAACTAATTGTTTGCTAACTATGCTTACTTTCACGACTTCCACTCCTAGCAGTTGCGGCATTGTAGAAACTGATCCTAATGGTGTTGTGACTTCTTTTTACGAGAAGGTTCAAAAACCACCTACAAACAAGGCTAATGGAGCGATTTATTTATTTGATGCTCCTTTCCTTGATTGGCTGCAAACGTTGGATCCACATGTGATTGACTTCAGTACGCATGTAATTCCAAAGCTGATGGGACGCATTCAGTCATGGCATACCAATGATTTCTTTATTGACATTGGGACTCCTCAAAGTCTAGTGAAAGCGCAACAGATAATATCTTATGACAATTAGTTGTATAGATTTATGATAAGCAAACACTCCACCTTTGTTTTAAAGGCAAGATCTTATTTAAACTGCCTTGATACTTGCTTTAAGCAAGAAATATTGGAGGCTATTGAATTACTTGCTTTAGATCTTAGAAATGCTTGGCTTAATGATAAGCAAGTTTTTATTTGCGGGAATGGAGGAAGTGCTGCAAATGCAATCCATCTAGCTAATGATTTCCATTATGGAATTGGGGCTTGTGGTCCCGCGCCCAAAATAGCTGGATTAAGAGTGGAGGCATTACCAGCTAATTCAGGAATAATTACTTGCTTGGCTAATGATACTGGCTATGAAAATATTTTTGCTCATCAATTAGTAGTTAAAGCTCGTGAAGGTGATCTTCTTATAGTTCTTTCAGGAAGTGGTAACTCTTTGAATGTAGTCAGAGCATTAAGCATTGCCAGGGCTAGAAAAATACGTAGTTATGCCATCCTTGCTTTTTCAGGTGGCAAATGCCTTGAGCTTGCCGATGTACCTATTCATTTTGCTGTTGATGATATGCAGATTGCTGAAGATACACAATTGATAGTTGGTCATTTGTGCATGCAATGGCTGAATTTAAATAAGCCTTCAAAACTCACGGAATTGGAACAATGATTGAGATTGACTTTATGAGTGCATTACACAAGAGCACTAAGCGTGATTATCTGGCACGCGTGAATGATTCAGAATTTCCAAAAGCTAGAGCTGCAGAGCTTGCTAAGCAATTTGATTTTGACTATTGGGATGGCGATAGAAGAATTTGTTATGGTGGTTATAAATATATAGAAGGTCGCTGGGAAAAGGTTGCGAGGGCAATTGCAAATCATTACATGCTTCCGGATAAGCCTAAGATACTTGATATCGGATGTGGAAAGGGGTACTTGCTCTATGATTTTTTGAAAGTTATTCCTGATGCTGAGATATATGGTATAGATATTTCTAATTATGCAATTTCAAATTCAAAGGAAGAAATACGTGAAAGATTATATTTAGGAAATGCGACTAACTTGCCTTGGGCTGATGATTATTTTGATCTTGTAATTTCTATTACGACGCTTCATAATTTGCCTTCTTATGACCTTTTTGACGCTCTTAAAGAAATGGAGCGAGTGGGTAAGTCTAATAAGTACCTATGCGTTGAGAGCTATCGAAATGAAAATGAAAAAACTAATTTACTTTATTGGCAGGTGACTTGTGAAGCTTTTAATACACCTAAAGAGTGGCAATGGTGGTTTAATCAAACTGGTTACAGTGGAGATTATTCTTTTATTTATTTTGATGATTAATCAATGATTGAAAGACCAAAGACTATGCAAGCTGCCATTTTGGTGGCTTTAAACCAACCATTGGTTGTTGATACTGTAGAACTGCCTGACCAACTTGAGGTTGGTCAGGTTCTGGTCAAGTTACATGTCAGTGGAATTTGCGGTTCTCAATTGGGTGAAATTGCCGGTTTAAAAGGACCGGACCCTTATCTCCCTCATCTGATGGGCCATGAGGGATGTGGGTTGGTTCTAGATGTAGGTCCTGGTGTGGAGCACGTAAAGATAGGAGATTTGGTGGTTTTACATTGGAGGAAAAGTAAGGGCATTCAGGCTGCAACTCCACAATATCGCTGGAGAGGTAAGCCACTTAATGCTGGTTGGGTCACTACTTTTAATACCCATGCTGTAGTTAGTGAGAATCGCTGTACTAAAGTTCCCTCAAATATGAATCCTGAAGTCGCCGCATTATTTGGATGTGCCCTGACGACTGGCTTTGGGGTTGTTGAAAATAATGCAAAAATTAAGATTGGTGAATCGGTTGTAGTGTATGGAGCTGGAGGTATTGGGTTAAATATTATTCAGGCTGCTTCTTTGGTATCTGCTTTCCCTATTGTGGCTGTAGATTTATTTGACAAACGCCTTGAACTTGCAAAGAATTTAGGCGCTACTCATATGATAAATAGTGTTCAATCAAATGCTGAATCTGGAATTCTTGATGCCTTGTCAGGGCAAGCCTTAGATGTGTTTATCGATAATACAGGCTTGCCTTCAGTGATTGAATTGGGATATAGAATCACTCATGGAGCAGGTCGTATTATTTTGGTTGGTGTCCCAAAAGATGGTGCAGATTTATCCATTCATTCTTTACCGTTACATTTTGGTAAAGTAATTACTGGATCTCATGGAGGTGAATGTAAGCCTGAGAGCGACATTCCTCGATACATGAGATTATTACAGAATAGAAAATTTGAATTTAATCAATTGTTTAGCGCGCGATTCCCACTATCTCAAATTAATGATGCTATTAAGGTTATGCAGGATGGATCTACAGCAGGTCGAGTCTTGATCAGCTTGTGAGAACATCTATTTATTCGCTTAAAGATGCTCAGCATTTAGAAGGTTGTGTTTTGGCTTATGGACACTTCAATACAATTCATCCTGGACATATTCGTTACCTGAGAAATGCCCGTGAGCAGGGTGAGCATCTTGTAGTTGCATTGATAGGTGATTCTCCCCCTGATCAACCTCAACTTTTTCAATTTCTTCAAGGTGAGCGTGCAGAAGCATTGGCTCTTTTAGGCATAGTTGATGCTATTATTTTACTTCAAGGTGAGCAATTATGTGATATTATCAGGCAATTAAATCCTGCTTTATTAGTATTAGGAAAGGAATTCCAGAACTCTGATAATGAAGAAGTTAATATTGCTATAGATCTTCAGAGAGAACAAAAAAATAGTGTTCAGTTTCATGCAGGAGATATTCATTATGCAAGCACTGATTTACTTAGTCGTTCTGAACGTGAGCTCGTTGAACAGAGACGCAATCAATTCATGGCAGCTTGCCGCAGGCAAGGAATTGGCCGAGACGAATTGCTGAAATCTTTGGATGCATTTAGCTTGTCTAATATAATTGTTTTGGGAGACACAATTGTCGATCAATATGCCGCTTGTGAAGCTGTAGGAATGAGTGCTGAAGCGCCTGTAGTGGTAGTTCGTGAATTACAGAAATGCAATTTTATTGGTGGAGCAGGAGTTGTTGCTTCACATATAAGGGCATTAGGTGCTTCATGTGATTTGCTTTCTGTTGTTGGCACTGATGAGACAGCAGATTGGGTGCGAAATGAACTTCGATTTAGAGAAATAGGAGATGGTTTGTTAGTAGATGATTCACGGCCTAGTACGTTTAAAAAGCGCTATGTGGTTGAGAATCAGAAATTATTTCGAGTGAGTCGATTTGAGGACCATAGCCTTGATTCTCAGGTAGAAGACAAATTGATTGAAAAACTCGAAAAAATTGCGCCTAAAGCACAAGCAATTGTTGTTTCTGACTTTGTTTATGGGGTGGTTACGGAAAGGATTTTGGAAGCAGTACAACACATAGCGCATCAAAATGGACTTTTGTTGTTTGGGGACCTCCAATGCAGTAGTCAGGTTGGAGCGGTGACAAAATTTCAGAACTTTTCGCTCTTATGTCCGAATGAGCGGGAAGCGAGAGTTGCCCTTCAAGATCGAGAGACAGGACTCGAGTTGTTGAGCCAGCGTTTGTTGGAGACTACAGGTAGCAATAGGCTGATTATGAAACTAGGAGCTGAGGGCTTTATTGCGTATGACCGGGATAGCTCTGGAAAATTAGTCAGTCAGCCTTTTCCTGCTTTATCGGTGAACCCTGTAGATGTCGCAGGAGCTGGAGACTCTTTATTGGCGGTTATGGCTACTGGCCTGGCTACTGGACAGGCAATGATGCCTACCGCAGCTCTTGGTTGCTGTATGGCGGCTCTTGCAGTGGAAACTATGGGCAATTCCCCTATTACAAGTGGAGCATTACGTTCGAGTGTTCTTGATGCATTTAATCAATGAAGTCTCATAAGGTTTTAGTAATAGGTAGTAACTCTTTTAGCGGCTCTCATTTTGTTGCTGGAGCATTAGAGGCAGGACATCCAGTGTGTGGTGTTAGTAGGTCGCCTGAGCCTGAGGCTGCTTTTTTACCATACCGATGGCCTCATTATGCGAATGGAGACCCATTAGCCAGTCAAGATAATTTTTTTCATCATGTTATTGATTTGAACAAAGATCTAAGCAGGTTAATTGAAATAATTGATGTTTTTAAACCTACCCTTATTATTAACTTTGCTGCTCAAGGTATGGTCGCAGAGAGTTGGGCAAATCCAACACATTGGTATCGCACTAACTTGCTATCTCAAGTTGCTTTTCACGATGAGTTGAGAAAAAAAGCTTTTGTTCAAAAATATGTACATTTTACGACTCCAGAGGTTTATGGCAGTACTAATGGAGAATGGATTACAGAGAATAATCAATTTTCCCCTAGTACACCTTATGCTGTGAGTAGGGCTGCTTGTGATCTACACCTTTTGAGCTTCCAAAAGGCGTATGACTTCCCAGTTGTATTTACTAGAGCAGCTAATGTATATGGGCCAGGACAGCAGCTTTATCGAATTATTCCGCGCACAATGTTGAGTACACTTACTGGAAAACCAATGCAATTACATGGAGGAGGCTATTCAGAGCGTAGTTTCATTCACATCAGTGATGTAGTCTCAGCTACTCTGCAAATTGCTTATTCTGGTGAGCCTGGAACTACATGGCACCTTTCTACAAGAACAGCAATCAGTATTCGAGAATTGGTTAAAATGATTTGTAGTCTGGCTGGTGTGACTTTTGATTCTTTGGTTGAGATTGCGCCTGATCGGCTTGGAAAAGATCAGAGTTATTTGCTTGATAGCTCTGCTATTAGAAAATGTTTTGGATGGTCCGATCTGGTTGAATTGGATCAAGGACTAAAAGAAACTATGAATTGGATTGATGAGCATCTTGAAATATTTAAGTCTATGCCTTGGGCGTATCAACATAAAAAATGAGATAAAGGGAAAAGAATGAAATTACTTGTTACTGGTGGCTGTGGATATAAAGGCTCTATTTTAGTGCCACTATTATTAGCTGATGGTCACGAAGTAATAAATTTGGATACTCAATGGTTTGGTAACTTTCTTCCAGAACACTCAAAATTGACTAATCTTAAGTGTGATATTCGTGATACAAATGGAATACCATTAAATGGTGTGCAGGCCGTTATTCATTTGGCAAATATTGCAAATGATCCAGCAGTTGATCTTAATCCGACTTTGAGCTGGGAAGTTAATGTTTTAGCTGGTCAGCAATTGGCTGATCGATGTGTTCGTTCTGGAGTGGAGCACTTTATATATGCAAGCTCAGGAAGTGTTTATGGCATTAAGGAAGAGTCTAAAGTTACTGAAGATTTACCTTTAGTGCCAATTTCTGTTTATAATAAAACTAAAATGGTTGCTGAGCGTGTGTTTTTATCCTATTCAGATAGGATGAGAGTTCATTGCATAAGGCCTGCAACTGTTTGTGGATTGTCTCCACGAATGAGGTTAGATGTAAGTGTAAATCTTTTAACTTACCAGGCTCTCAAGAAAGGAGAGATAACAGTATTTGGTGGAGAACAAACACGCCCTAATATACATATTGAGGATATGGCTAATGTCTATCGACATTTCTTATCAAAGCCTGACCTTCCCTCTGGTTGCTATAATGCTGGTTTCGAGAATCTCAGAATATTAGATATTGCTACTAAGGTAAAAGGTATTACAAATTCAGAGGTACTTAGAACAAAAAGTAATGATCCAAGATCATATCGCCAGGATTCAAGTAAATTGCTGGCAACAGGTTATGTTCCTACGAGAGGTGTGACTGATGCAATCTCAGAAATACAACAAGCATATATTGAAAACCGCCTTCTTGATGATGATAGTTGCTATACAGTTAAGTGGATGAAGCATCTACATTTAGACAGTTAGGATGTAAGAAATTGACTGAACATCATCAGAATAATTTTGAATCACTAAAGAAGATTGCAAACCTTCTTAGAAGACGAATTTTAATAACTTCTTCAGAAGCAAAGATACCTCATTTAGGGTCTTGTTTATCTTGTATTGATTTGTTGATTTATTTGTATTGGTATGAGTTGAAAGTTGACCCTAATAACCCTAATGGTAAAGAAAGAGATAGGTTTGTGCTTAGTAAAGGGCATGGAGCCCCAGCACTTTTTCAAGCTCTGGCAGAACGAGGCTTTTTTTCTCTGGACTTATTAAACGAGTTTGGGAAAGCAGGTAGTGTCTTTCATGAACATCCACCTAAGCCTGGATATATTCCAGGGGTTGAAGCTGCTACAGGCTCACTAGGCCATGGCTTACCTATGGCATTGGGGATGGCGATTGCACATAGATCTTTTAACTTGCCAGCTCGCTCCTACGCTTTATTAAGTGATGGTGAATGTAACGAAGGTAGTATTTGGGAGGCTGCCATGTTGGCAGCAGCTCAGAGAGTTTACACATTAACTGCCATTATTGATTTTAATAAATGGCAGGCGACTGGGCGCAGTAAGGAAATTATGGCACTTGAACCTTTAGCTGATAAGTGGAGAGCATTTGGCTGGCATGCGCAAGAAATTAATGGGCATAATTTTGCCGAGATCTCTTCGGCACTTATTAATGCTAGAAAGGAAATTGATCGACCTAGTGTTATTGTCGCTCATACAATTAAAGGTAAGGGAGTTACCTTTATAGAAGATGATAATAATTGGCACTATAGAACTCCTAATGGTGAAGAGCTTTCAGCTGCCCTGGCAGAGCTTGAGGTTGATTAATGCGTAATACTTTTGCTAGTGAAATCACTAAAATTGCCCAGAAAAGAGAGGATATCTTTCTTTTATCTGGTGATATTGGGAATAGAATGTTTGATAAGTTCAAGGAGATTGCACCTCAAAGATTTCTTAATTGCGGCATAGCAGAATCGAATATGATGAGCATGGCTGCTGGCATGGCGCTTAGTGGCATGAGACCCGTGGTTTATACAATTACTCCATTTACAACGACTCGTTGTTTAGAACAAATTAGAGTTGGTGTTGCTTATCATCAGGCTCCAGTTGTTATTATTGGGACTGGATCTGGACTAAGCTATGCAGAATTAGGCTCTACACATCACTCTTTAGAAGACTTGGCAATTCTTCGTGCAATTCCAGGTTTAAACGTTTTAGCGCCTGTAGATAGCCTAGAGCTATCAGCTCAATTGCAGGAAGCATTTGAATCTAAATTTCCTACTTATATAAGGATAGGTAAAAAGGGTGAACCTATACTCCATACCGATACGTCTAAATTAGGTATAGGAAAAGCTAATTTAATTCGTGAAGGTAAAGATCTTTTAGTTTTAGGAGTCGGACCAATTCTGAATGAAGCAATGAAGGCTGCCCAATTCCTAGAAACGAAAGGTTGCTCAGTGGCGATAGCAAGCTTAGGCGGTATTAAGCCTATAGATACTGCTTTTTTGCAGGCAATGTCTTGTAGATTTTCCACTTGGGTTAGTTATGAAGAGCATAGCTTGATTGGAGGAGTAGGCAGTACACTTCTTGAATGGATACAAACTCATAACCTTATGGATAAAATCTCATTACTAAGGCTTGGCACACCTGATGAATTCATTCATCATTTAGGAAACCAATCTTTTGTACTTAACTCATTAAATCTAGACTCTCATGGACTTGTAAACCAGTTAGACAAATTAATTAATGGCAGTTGAGCTATGAGTAATAAAGTAATGAAGATTGGCTTGGATTTTGATAATACACTCATAAGTTATGATGCTTTATTTTATAAGGTTGCCCTTGAGAAGGGCTTGATTCCTAAAGAACTTGAGCCTACAAAGTTAGGCGTTCGTAATTATTTAAGATCAATTAGTCAAGATAATAATTTCACCTTACTTCAGGGAGAAGTTTATGGATTAAGGATTTTGGAAGCAAATCCCTGTATTGGGATGCTTAATGCTCTTAAATCTATTCAAAAGGATGAGATGAAATTGTTGATTGTTAGCCACAAGACTCACACCCCATATAAGGGTCCTAGTTTTGACTTGCATAATGCTGCAAGAGGATGGTTAGAGAAAAATGGCTTCTTTTCTAAAACTGGATTGTGCTTCAATCAAAATGAGGTACACTTTGAGCCTACAAAAGAAATGAAAGTTGCAAAAGTAATTGATTTAGGGTGTAGATATTTTATAGATGATCTTCCTGAAATACTCAATTTACTTCCTGACTATATATGCAGGATTCATTATTCACCTAATAGCAAGTCTGATTGGCATGATGGCCCGATTATGCGTAACTGGGAAGAATTGCCCCTATTATTAAATCAAGATTATTTTGGATAGATATAAGAACCTTAAAAATTTAAATCATACTCCTACTTCCTCTGTATTAGGTTTCCTAGAGGCACATGACCTTAGGAAAGCGGAACTGTTTATGCTCAAAGGCGGTAGAAACAGCATTGTTTATCTTGTAAAGTCATCAAGTAGACGATATGTGTTAAAGAAATATCCAGATATAAGCTATGACATTAGAGATAGGATTGGCACAGAAATTCAGGTATTAAATTTTCTTAGAAAAAAAGATATTAGAAATATTTCTAGACCAATTAGTTGGAATTTTCAAAGTAAGATAGCTTTATTTGATTATGTAGAAGGAGAACTTATTAAGACTGCAACAGATGATTTATTTGCATCTGTACTTTATTTTCTTGAAAAATTAATATTCGTAGCTAAAGATCCTAGAGCTCACTCTTTGCCGAACGCATCAGAGGCTTGCTTTTCAATTCAAAGCCACTTCAATCTGGTTTTTTCTAGGCTATCTGACTTGGAGGACCTTATAGAAAATGTTCCAGTTGAACATGAAATTTCTAAGTGGATATCCATGAACCTTAGACCGAGTATAGAGAAGACGCTAGCTAATATATTAACCTCAGCTCCTCAAAGATTAGTTAGTGAGACTATTCCTTTAAGTCAGAAGATTATTTCACCTTCTGATGTTGGGATACATAATATGCTTAGAATTGATGATCAATATGTGTTCTTAGATTTTGAATATGCAGGTTGGGATGACCTGGCAAAGTTCACTGTAGATTGGATTCTTCAACCTGATAACTTATTAGAAGTTCAGAGTGCTTTTAATTTTTTAAGAGGAATTGTGAATCTAGTCCCTGATAGGCAAATATTTATTAGTCGCATTGCCATACTATTAGACATATACCGTATAAAATGGTGCGTTATTATGTTCAGTTCTTTATTGAGAAACTATTCAGAGAAAACGAATAATCAAGTTGAGAATGTTTTTGATAAAATAAAGAAGTATTATTTGGACTCTTCTAATTTGATCACAGCAATGAATTTAATTGACTCCCAAAGTTATCTTTAGATTCTTTGTAAATTCTTTTCAATAGTAAAATTGAGACTTTATAGAATTTGTTTATTTTTCTAATAATACCTTGATCGTCTGATATTATTATCTCTTCTTGGAGCTCATTGATTGGGTATTAATCTTTTACCTTGTGAAATATTTCATCGTGAGTTTGATGCTAAATTATTACTTGCATGCCGATTAGCAAGTCAATACCACCATAATGTAATTATTGGATATGATAAACATTTCAATCATTTAATCCTGAACTTGCCTTCATCTTTCTTGTTAGAAAAGAGTTGCTCTAGAATCATGTGGGAAGGACGAATTAAACCATGTAAGGAAAGAGGGGGCAGTGTAATTGTAAGCGATGAGGAAGGAATAAATAACTTGCATATAGATGCTGAAGCAACTTGGATAAACCGTGTCGACCCTAAGGGAGCTAAGTGTATTGATATTTACGCTTGTTGGGGTTCCTATGACTATGAATTCTTTTCAAAGATCCCTGAATTAACTTCCAAACTTCAAATATTAGGTAATTGCAGATTAGATTTATTAGGAGAGCTAGGAAAGGAGTTTTATGCAGCTGAGACTGAGGGAATGAAGGATCTTTTTGGCTCATTTATATTATGCAATGATAACTTCTCTATTGAGAATAGAAAACCTAATTATCTTCCTCCAGACTTAGGTATTGATAAAATTAGTAATATAAAAGCAGCTAAAGAATTTGCATCAGTGCAGCAAAAAAATAAGATTCGCAGAGAAAACTACTGTGAGATTATAGAAGGATTAATAAGTATAGAGCCGGCTACAAGCTTTATTCTTAGGCCTCACCCTGTAGCAGATCCTAGATGGTGGAATGATAGATTTTGGAAGTCTAGAAATGTGCATGTCATTTACCATTTAAATGTAGAGCCTTGGATACATTCCGCAAAAGCTTTGATTTCTATGGGATGTACAACAGGAATGCAATCAATTATGGCAGGAACACCTGTGATAGAAATTCAATCTAAAAATGAATTAGAAAGTGCCAGACTAACTGGCCTTGCAAAACAATTTACTCCTTATCATGTAAAGACGACAGAAGAGTTAATTGAAAGTATTAACTCAATAGATGTCGCTGAAAAGGATCACTTTACAGATCTTGGCAAGTTGCAAGATCTTTGGTTTGCTCCGTATAAAGATTCCACTACTTCAAATTTCTCTAAAATTATAGATAAAATCACACCAAAACTTGATAAGAACCAAGAAAAGAAATTTTCTTCTATTATAAGAGCTTATGCCTTAGAGCCTAAGGTCAAAACAGAAGTTCATTTGGACCCAATAAAATGGCCTTCGCCAGACTTTTATGATGTTCATGCCAAGATTAAAAGATGGTCAACAATCATTGGGACTAAGCCACCAACCTTTAAAAAAATAAGTCATGGCTTATATTTATTGTCCCCGGGATGACTTCTTGAAATTAATCTTTTCCTCGATGTCTTTTAACTCTGTCGTATTAGGGTATATTTGTGAATTGCTACCGATCTAATATTCTTCTGATAGTATGAAGTTCTTATCTAGATAATTGCTTGGGAATCACTCTTCTACCATGCGAGATTTTCCATCGTGAATTTGATGCGAAGTTATTGTTGGCTTGTCGTCTGGCTAGCGAATATGGACATCATATATTAATTGGTTATGATAAGCACTTTATCCGATTAATTCCTTATTTACCACCTTCTCTTCTCCTTGACAAAAGTTGCTCTAGAATCATGTGGGAAGGACGAATTAAACCATGTAAGGAAAGAGGGGGCAGTGTAATTGTTAGTGATGAGGAGGGAATCAATAATTTGCGTAGTTATTCCGAAGCTAGCTGGCTAAATCGCGTTCATTTTGATGCTGCTAAGAGCATTGATATGTATGCATGTTGGGGAAGGCAGGATTATGATTATTTTTCGCAAATACCAGAATTACAATCTAAGCTACAAATTATTGGCAATTGCCGTTTAGATCTATTAGGTGAATTAGGTAAGGAGTTCTATTCAACTGAGTCAAATGCTTTAATGAAACTCTTTGGTTCGTATATATTATGCAGCGATAATTTCTGTGTAGAAAACCGTAATATCAATTATAAGCCACCTGATTTAACCCAGGACAAGAGTAAAAATTTAGAGGCCTTGTCTGAATATGATCATGGCATGGCAAGTAATAGAAGGCGTAGAGAAATTTTTTCTGAGCGACTTGAAAATTTAATAGTAAAACATCCCTCTAGAAACTTCATTCTTAGACCTCACCCTATTTCTGACCCAAGATGGTGGATTAATCGATTCTGGAAATATAGAAATTTTCATGCTATTTACCATCTAAATGTTGAACCATGGATACATTCCGCAAAGGCTTTGATTTCTATGGGCTGTACAACTGGCTTTCAATCAATTCTTGCTGGAACTCCGGTTATTGAAATAGACGATCCTAACCAGATTGAAAGTCACCAAAAACAAGGCCTATCACACATGTTTACTAAATATAATGCAAGATCTTCCAATGAAATCATTAAATGTCTTGACTCTATTCTTTTAAATAAATCAAATCATTTCCATGATTTTGATGCCTTAGCTAATATGTGTAGCTACTCAGAAGCGGAGTCAATAACTGCAAGATTTTCTCAGATTGTCGATGATTTAATCCCTAGAATTTCTACCCAATCATACAAAGATTTTTTTACTTGCATAGCTTCTTTTTCAAGGGCACCGACTATTCAGAAAATTACTTTAGATCCTATTAAATGGTGTCCCCAAAAGTTCATCGAAGTACAGCGGAAAGTAACTAGATGGTCCCAAGTTATTAGCAAGCCTGCGCCATCTGTTAATAAAGTGACTAATGGCCTTTACTTGTTGTCTCCTGTAGAAAGTAATTAATTCGAATGTTGATTAATATCCACTACATGATTTTTTCAACTGCTCCTTGTATTTCTTTAACCACTCTTTTTTGATCATCTATCGTGAGAGCTTCATACATTGGAATGCTAATCACACTTTGGCTAAAAGCTTCTGCTTTAGGGTAATCTCCTTCTTTGAAGCCAAGTTCTCTATAGTAAGGTTGCCTATGAACAGGGATATAATGTACCTGAACACCTATATTTGCTCTTCTTAGAATTGTAAAGAATTCTCTATGTTGTTCTTTTGAGACTGCTTTTAATTTGATTACAGCAAGATGGAACGTTGATAGAACATCCTTAGGGATATCAAGAAAGTCTAATGACTCACTTACTAATAAATTCTTGTACACTTTCATTATTTTATTTCGCTCAATTACAACTCTCTTTAACTTCTTTAGTTGACTAATCCCTAAGGCCGCTTGAATGTCACTCATACGATAATTAAAGCCTAGAGATTGTTGCTCATAAGCCCAATCACCCTCAGGAGGATATTGAAATCTATTATTATCTTTTATCACACCATGATTACGTAAAACTGACATTTTTTCTGCGATGGCATCATGATTAGTAGTTGCCACACCTCCTTCTCCAGTAGTGATTATCTTGACTGGATGAAAACTAAAGACTGTGATATCACTATATTTACAAGATCCGACAGGTTGGTTTTCATAACTACCTCCAATAGCATGACTAGCATCTTCGATTATTGAGAATCCATATTGCTGAGATAGTCTCTTAATCTCTCTCATATTGCAACTAGCACCTCCATAATGTATTGGGATTAAAATTTTAGGTAAACAGCCTTCAGCTTCTGCCTTCCTTAGTTTTCTTGATAAGTCTTTAAGGCTAATTAAGCCAGTTTTCAACTCTATATCTACGAAGCTAATCTTTGCCCTGCAGTACAATGCACAATTTGCTGATGCTACAAAAGTAATAGGTGATGTCCACAACCAATCACCAGATTTTAAACCTAGAGAAAGACATGCTATATGCAGTGCACTTGTGGCACTATTTACAGCTATGGCATGTTTAGCATTGACATTGTCCTTTATGGCATTTTCAAATGCTGGCACTTTGGGACCTTGCGTGATTAATTCACTTCGTAGTACCTGAGTAACTTCATCAATATCACTCTCTTCAATCCTTTGCTTCGCATATGGCAGAAATTTAATGCTCATATAATTAAGTTGGCTTGAATTCTGGATCTACGTGCTGACAGATAAGTCGACGTAACTCTTGGACTGTGAGAAAAGAATCATTACTTCCTGAATTGTAAGCAAAGCCTGCTTTTACGGCTTTTATTTCCCCAATATGTTTATATGATGTCATGGATCTATTATAGCTGCTAGGCATTATTGCGTAATACTTGCCGAGATCAATTGTGGAAAATGAATCGCTAGATGTGATCATTTCTTCATGTATTTTTTCTCCGGGCCTTATTCCAGTAATAGGTTTTTTGCAACTAGGACCAATTGCTTCCGCAACATCAGTTATTTTGTAGCTAGGGATCTTTGGAACCAATAGTTCTGAACCTTTTGCATTATTAATGGCCCAAAGAACCATATCAACTCCTTCTTCGAGTGATATGTTAAACCTTGTCATGCGAGGATCTGTTATTGGAAGAACACCTTGCTTGGCTTGTTGCAAGAAAAAAGGTATGACAGAACCTCTTGAGCCCATTACATTTCCATAGCGAACTACTGAGAATCGCAACCCATCTTCTTTACCAGCATATCGATTAGCTGCTACAAATAATTTATCCGAGCAAAGCTTAGTTGCTCCATAGAGATTGACAGGTGCTGCTGCTTTGTCAGTACTTAAAGCAACTACAGTTTTCACTTGGCTATCTAAACATGCTTCTATTAAGTTTTGGGCACCAATTACATTAGTATTTATAAACTCCATAGGGTTATATTCTGCAGTAGGCACTTGCTTCAACGCTGCTGCATGAACAACAATGTCAATCTTTGTGAGAGCTCGCCTTAGTCTATTTTGCTCACGTACATCTCCTAAAAAGAAACGTAATTGTGGATAAATATCAGTTGGATATAGCTGTTGTAGCTCCCATTGTTTAAGCTCATCCCGGCTAAAGACTACTAATCGACGAACTTGTGGATAAGTCTTCAGTACCCTTTCAATAAAAGCCTTGCCGAAGCTTCCAGTGCCTCCGGTTATTAGTAAGCTGCTTTCATTGTTTAACATGTGTGCTTAATTCTCCTTAACAGGTGATGACCGCACCTCTGCAATTCCATTATGCAGTTGAATTTTACGGTGGATAAACCTTCTCTGCTCCCAGGGAAGGCGTTGTGTAAGTTCCGTACTAGTAAAGCTTACTTGTGGGGCCTGGTACGTGATCGTTTGTTGGCCCTGGAATCAGAGAGGAATAAGCCTGTAGAGATTCTTGATGCGGCGTGTCATGCGCTGATTACTAAGGAAATGTTCCCCAAAGGGTGTAATTATTATGGCCTGGACGTAGCTTTTACTCGTTTAGAGAAGGCAAAAAGTCTACTTGCAACAAATGATCGCTTGTTTTGGGCGGATCTCACTCGACCGTTGCCATTCCAGCAGGCCTTTGATGCAGTGGTGAGTTGCAATACTTTTTCGCATCTGCCTTTTGATCAGCAGCCTTTGGCGACTTCAAATTTGATAGAAGCTTGTAGAAGTGGTGGAGATTTGTTGATTAACACTGGCATTGATGAAGGTCTAATGCCATTGACTCAGAGTCTTCTTAAGTCATTTGTCAGTATTGAGCCTATTTATTTTGATTCATACCTCTCCCAGGAGAAAGAAAGTGTTGGTGCAGTTAATGCGCAAAATGTTTTAGAACTAGTCAATAAGAATGAAGTGGAATTGCAAAATGATGCCTGCCTGCATAGGCAAGTATTACTTCATGCAAGGAATCGTAAATGTATACCCAAGTTGACATCCCCTCCTCGAACAGAAAGCGCACTAAAGATTTTGAAGTTAAACAAGGTCCCAGTATTAAGACGAATAGCCTTTCAAAATGATCAGGCGTTATTAGCAGATGAACAATTATGGAGCAATAAGGTTTTGGTTGCTTTCACTGCTGCACTCGCCAAGAGTCAGCCAGGAAGTCATATTCAGCATCAATTAGCTCAGAAAGGTTTGGAATGGAAAATATTGGACCAGGAATTTGAACCTTCTCATTTGATTAACCAAATAGTTGTTCTGGGCCTCGAAGATAAATGGAGTTTGGATGGTGCTTCTGAACGCTTAGCTATTAATAAACTGCGGGAGAGAGAAGGCCTTGAAATCACTTTTGCATTGGTCAAGATGCGTGCAGGAAAGCTTTGTAAACCCTCTCTTGTGGCTGATGACATATAAAAAAGTACTTGCCTTGTGAATAATAAGTATAGAAATACTTTTTATGCTGTCACTAGAGATATTCAGTTATTGTTAACTGGATGATCTTCTCCACGCGTTTTTCCTTCAGGGAAAATCATGTCCTCACATTGCTTCACCGCTTCATTTTTTGGATCAATACTTTTTGCCTTTTCCAGCCAAACCCTTGCCATCATTTGATCTTTTCTCATTGATGCAAGGCTACTGAGATTAATAAAGTTTGCGACTGTTTCTTCTCCTAGCCAGACTGCTGTTAACGCCATGACTTCAGCACGATGAAAGTTTTCTAGCCCTATCAATGCATCACTGATAATCTTATAGATGCTGGATTTTGGCCCACGACGTGAACGAACTTTCAGACATAATTCAATTGCTCCTCTATATTGCTTGGTCTCAACTTGTTTTACTGCAAGCTCTAGCATTTCTAGATCCGCCTGCTCTAACTCGGAGTTGCTAGGAAGACCAACTAGTTCTGAAAGTGATGCTGTTTCACTACCTACCTTCGCTCCGCATTTAATTACCTCATCTACTTCAAATGCTTCATCTAAAGGGTCAATAAAGCTCTTATCTCTTGAATTAGATTGAGAGTTGACTTGACTTTCTTTGACTCTTATTGATGCTTTAATCTCTTCCAGACGCTTGAGATTATTTTTTGCATCATCATAATTTGGATTGTCGTTAACAATCTTATCTAATATTGCTTTTGCCTCATCAAAATGCTTTTGATCGATTAGCAAATTAGCATAATTATTCTGTATAAATTGATCATTTGGTTGAAGATCAAGTGCTCGTGTAAATATCGTTTGCGCCCTTTCCATTAAACCTTGCCTTCTTAGGATTGACGCGTATAGAGAGAGAAAACTTGCATTGTCATGAAAAGGACCTTCAATAAGTTCACATATTTCTCTTGCCCTTTGATGATCGCCTAGTCGAAAATGTGCTGCGGCCACAAGATATGCAGTATCTGGATCTGACTGGATTTGACGGTCTTGTTGATCCCAGGCCCTAACGACATCTCCAAAGCGACCTGCGGCAAAAAGGTCTTGTAGGGCCAGAATGCTTGTCATTTGTTGTTAGTTCTTAGATTTAGATTAGCCCTGTGAGGCCTGTATTTGTTGTTTTTTCCACCAATTTGGAATGCTCTCTAATGCAGGAATCCATTCCTGAGGCTTTTGTTCTTGTTTGGCAATCTCTACTGTTGGGTACCAATAACTATGAGTTTGGGACTCATCGGCTAACCAACGCCAATCAGGCTTTGCACCTAATAAGCAGAGAGTTGGCTTGCCAAGACCTCCTGCACCATGAATAGTTGTGTTGGCAACGCTAATAATTGCATCACAACTTGCTACTTGGTTTAGCCAATCGTCCATGTCACTAATTGCTTGAATCTCAGGATCATCAATTAAATCAATTTGGTGCTTTTTGACTGATCTACTTACCATCTCTGCGTCATCTCCATATTGCAAGCTTAAAAAACGGGCAGGTAAAGTTTTCAGAGCTCCACATAGCTGTCCAAGATTAATCGATTTCTGGTCTATACGTTTTCCTTTCCCTCCACCTTGCCAGGATATTCCGATTAAAGGCTTATCTGCACCATAACGTTCACGCAAAATTTTAACTCGCTGAGAATTTGGTTTGAGAAGTGCAGCATCTTGTCCATAATCTTCTAAACTAGTGAATCTAAATTGTAAGATTGAACCTAGCGGGCATTGAAGATCATATTCTTCAGGCAATGGTGCTTCTTCTTCTCTCATGTCTTTCTCTCCTAATACCTTGCATTGAGTTAGTGAGCGCGTATAGATATCTTTTAATCTCTGAGGAACTACTAGACTAATTATTGCTCCTTCTCTGATTAGTGTAGGCACGCAAGTTATAAACATCATAGAATCTCCAATTCCCTGTTCTCCAAGAAGTAATAACCTTTTCCCTTTTAAGTTTTCCCCACGCCATATAGGTACTCTGGCCAAACTAAAAGGCTTGTAAAGTGATCTCTGCCATCTTTGAGCCCCCTCGGCTGGTGCTCTCAGCCCATGGTCATATAACTTCCAGCCCATTTTAAGATCACCTGCCCGTAATAAGGCACACCCTAAATTCCAACTTGAAACATGCTGAATATTAATTAGTTGGTCATCTGAAAGCATTTTATTAGGCAGTGATCGATAACTTGCCAAAGCTTCTATACCTTTTTTATGGAAATGTCTGGCGTCTTCAATTCGATTGAAACTACAGCATATCTGGGCTACCTGAAACCAATGATCTGGAGCTTTCGGATTATCTTCTTTTGCGGCTTGTTTTTGTATACGTTGCATCCAAAGCTCTACTGTTGGATGAAGTTTTCTATTTTCATTTGAGGCTTCTTCAGCTTCTCTCATAATTATGCGGTTGGCTAACATTTGGTTGTTAGGACCATGACGACGAATCAGAACACCAAGCATTAAATTAGCGAGAGATTTGTATTTCAGATCTTCCAGGCATAAAAGTAGTGAAAACTGCGCGTCAAAATATTCTGGAGTTTCTTTAAGTGCCCTTCTGTAGCAATTAATTGCTTCTGGTTGTCGATTAAGGTCTCGTAAGGCATTCCCCAAAGTATTAAGTAACATTGGTGAATTAGGATCACATAATTGCAGTCCTTCTTGGGCGACATGTGCAGCTGCTTCTGGCTTGCCTTGTGCTCTATTTAATGCCGCTAGATTTGCATACAATCTTTTATCTTTTGGGTGTTTTTTTAAAGCAATTTTATAGGCTTCGATTGCTTTTTCAGGCTCGCCTGCCCTATGCAACCTCATTGCTTCGGATATGGTCTCAGGCTCTTTCACGTGTGTTCCTGGGCGTCTTATAAGGTATGAATGAATGATACGGGGCTATAGGTTGAGAGTTCTGATTTTGCACCAAAACTTCCCAGCTCAGTTTAAGTTTCTTGTTGTTTGGTTAAAAAAGGCTGGCCATGAAGTCACATTTTTAAGTCTAGAGTCTCATGGAGGTAAATATACTGGAATCAGACACTCTGTTATTTCACGTAAGGCAAATGCTCCTGAAGCAGTAAGGCTTCCTGGAAAGTTTAAGCTTTTAGGGAAAAAACTTGACGCTTCTGAGGTTTTTTTGGGTGCATTTCGTCAGTTAAAAGCTAAAGGATATTATCCAGATGTAGTCATTTTTCATAGTGGTTGGGGTGCTGGGCTGCATTTGCGTGGGGTCTTTCCAAATGCCATTCTCGCTGCTTATGCTGAATGGTGGTTTAAATGGGATGCTGACGATTATTTTTTTGAGCCAAGTTCAATTTATAGCCCTAAATTAACTGATAAATCTTTAATTCCTGAACGATTACTTAACTTAACTGTCTCTCAAGAATTGCTTGAAGCCGATAAGGTTTGGACTCCTACATATTGGCAGAAGAGTCAATTCCCTGATGCACTTCAAGAAAAAATGGAAGTTTTTCATGAAGGTGTTGATACTAAATTTTTTAAGCCAAAATTTGATTTTCCAAAGGTACCTCAGGCTTCAATTACTTATGCAACAAGAGGTATGGAACCAATGCGGGGCTTTGACCATTTAGTTCCAATCTTAAAAAGCCTTTTATTGTTTGATTCTTCGAGATCTGCGGCTATTGGCGGAAAAGATGAGGCGAAATATCGCCCTCTTCCTAAAGGGCATCCCTCTATGGGGGCTTGGGCTAAAGATATTTTTTCTAAGGCATGCTTGGAGGAGAGGGTTTTGTGGCCTGGCAGACTCCCGTTTGATGAATATCGTGATTTCCTGACTGGATCTGGCCTTCATATTTATTTGACTCGTCCGTTTGTTCCTAGTTGGAGTCTTTTAGAAGCGATGGCTTCAGGTTGCTTGTTAGTAGTGTCCGATTTGCCTGCGACAAGAGAGCTCTTGGGTGAGGGTGATGCTGTTGCGGGATTAATGATTGATCATCAGAACCATGGCTCTGCCTGCGATTCAATCGAGCAATTGTTAACTGATCTTGACCTGCAAAGGGAGCTTCGCTTGAGAGCCAGAAAACGTGCTGAGGCTTATGACGTCAGCCTTTGCTTGTCTCCTTTAGTCGAGTTTTTAGGTTTCGGTCCTGTTGGCAAATTGTCCCACGGCTAGTCATAACGACCTAGTTCTGTTATGTTTTGCGGGCCAATATTTAAATGAAGCCAACTCCTCATGGCTGATCAACGTCTCTTCGTGACTCAAGAGGGGTCTCTCTTCCAGGGGGGTTCCGGTAATGACAGCATCCATGCCTTCACAGGGACTGTGTCTGGGAACACAGTTCAAGGCTTAGATGGAAATGATTTGATTCAACTCGGTAACGAGACTGAGCAAATCAATCTCTCAGGTAAGAACAGCGTCACTGTTTCTGCTGGTGCAGGATCAGCAGGAACGTTGACTCTTACCTATAGCGGTAATTTTGTATCTGGTGGCGTTATAGCAAACGCTTCAACCTCTACCAGCACATCCCTCAGCGCTGGTGCGGCTGAGTTAACTTTGTCTATGACTGAAATACAGTCAACAGGTATTCAAAGTCTTTTATACGCAACTGTTAACGGTAACGCTGGTAACGACACCGTTGTCTTGGGTGACCAACTCAGTTCTTTCGCGGGTTCACTTGTTGGTGGTGGTCAAGGTAATGACTACGTCGGTACCTATAACTGGGGTTCTGGAAACGCAACTACTGGTTTAAGTACAGCTGGTCAGATCCAAGACTCCTTTAGTGGAAATACCGTTAATGGCGGTAAAGGTAATGACACAGTCTTTATCTCCTATACAGGCAGCATTAGTGCAAGTCAGAACACCCTTAACGGTAATCAAGGTAATGACTCCGTTTCCTTCTCCTCCACTACTGCTGCTTACTACACAGGATTGATTGGTGGTGGTCAAGGCGAAGACACTGTTTACGCTTCCTTTAATTCAGGTAATGCCTGGACAATTAATGGTGGTGCTGGAAACGACAGCGTTCACTTTGATGGCCTAGGCGATGCTGCGACTGGCTTGATTCAAGGTGATACAACCGATTCTCAGGCCGGTAACGACACAATCCACGTTACTTTCTCTGGCTCTTCTGCGGTAACCGTTAAGGGTCTTGCTGGTGCTGACTCCATCTACGTCAGTGCGACTACTGCTGGTGGTACCAACTTGATCGAGGGTGGTGCTGGTAATGACTCCATCACCTTTGGTGATTCCGCTTCTGATGCGGCCGCTATCTCAGCTTGGACAATCAATGGTGGTGCTGGTGCTGACCTTGTCACGCTTACTGGTGAAGACAAGGGCGTAATGGTATCCAGTCTCTTCGACATGGGAGCAGGTGATGACACCATCACCATGGCTGCAACTGCTGTAGCATCTGCTGGTTTGGACGGAACCACTATCAATGGTGGTGCTGGTGCTGACAAGCTCTCTATTAGTGGAATTGGTACTGCTTCCGGAAGAGTTGTATTCGGATACGCGGCATACAGCGATTCGACCTTGGCCAGCATGGATACGATTACAATCCAAACTGCTGCAATCTCTGCCGGTAATAACTCTGGTTATGTCGACAGTACAGTTCGCTTTAGCTTCAGCCAGGGTGGTATTGCACTTGCCTCTGGTGCTGGATCTAGAGGAAGTGGACTGTCAGCAACTGGTGGCATGATTGTTTGGAGCAGCTTCTCCGATACTGATCTCACTGCACGAGTTTCAGCTATTGATGCCAGCTACACCACAACTGGTAATGTCGCAATCTTCACTACTGATGGAACTGAAAAGTTCATGTTCGTTCAAGGTGGATCTACCGACACAGTTATCAAGTTGTCTAATTCCGAAGGTTTGAGTGCAGGCTTGGCTAATGCATTCGTAACTGGTAGTACTGCTATTGGCTTCTAAGAGCCTTCTTAAACAGTCAATAAAACCATCTAACCCCCTTCTTCGGAGGGGGGTTTTTTTCTATGTTTAATGAACTAGGTGATTGGCCTTGCCGGCAATCAATTAATTTTTTACATAATTGGCGTTGTGCTGGAAGTACGTTGAGTTCTTTGCTTAGTGCAAACTTTCATCAGTCCTATTTGAAGATTGGTCACCCATTCGATTCTTTTGGCTGGCCTGAAAATTACCAAAAACATAGGCCCCCATTAATTAGTCTTAGTCAGCTTCGTTTAGCTAAGCAAAGGACCCCTGGTGAATCTTGCATTATTGGTGGGCATTTGTTTCTGGGTTTACAGGCTGCTCTCCCTGGTAATTGGGAATGTTGGATGAATGCAAGGGAACCAATCATCAGAATGAAAAGTGGTTTGCTGCGCTTTCACCACAAGACTCTTAAGCCTGAAGACCAGGACCTGATGTTTTCAAAATCTACTGAGCTTGGTGACCCCTCTCAAGTAGATCGTTTGCTTCGCACTACTCTGAAAAGAGAAAGTAATGGCATGTGTCGGAGACTTGCTGCGTATACCCTTACAAAAAATCCACAGATTCCTATTGATGAAGAACTAGAACGCCTAAGTTTTTTGGATCAAGAAGACTTTGAACGAGAAGAATTGTTTGAAGCTGCTTTAAGTAATCTGCCTAATATCAGTATCCTAATCCTTTCTCAATGGCTTCATGAGTCAGCTATATGTATAGAACGTAGGTATGGCTTAACTACTCCTTTAATTAATCCATTTTCAGATCTAAGGCATAACCCGGTTGAACTTGGTGGAAGTAGTCATAAGGATAGAAGGTTAACTGATAATTGCAGGGCTGTTTTGCAAGAACATTCATCTGAAGACTTAAAGCTGTGGCCTTATTTGGAATCTAGGTTTGTTGACCAAGTAAATAGATGCAATATTGATAAGGAGGAAGTTCTTATTAGAAAGATTATTCATGAAAAACCTTTATTTATGAGTCGCTGGTTCAAAAATAAGCAACATGATCATGCTGCTATATTAATTGCTATGGCCAGATCATTGGCAAAACGAGCACGTCAGGCAGGAGAATTAGGTGATAAAGTTATAGAAACTGTCTTGAAATGGAGAAGATTTACGCCAGAATTATCTGATAAATTAAGAGATGCTGTTGATAAATTAACTTGAGATATTTATATTTATTTTGAGGATTCTTTTAATGCATATTTCAGGCTATCACTCCAGGCCTTTACGGCTGATTCGTGATTAAATCTTTCCCTAAGTGAAGCTTGATTTTCTTTGACCCATTGATTTATTTCACCCCATCTTTCTAGTATTAGATTGAGTTTCTCGCTGGCAGATATTTCTTTTGGAACAAGCATAACTTCTGGTAAGATTTCTGCATAAGAAGCTATTTTACTGGCTAGTACTAGCCTCCCAGCATTCAGACTTTCACTTACTCGATTATGACTTGCAGCACATTTCCTTTGATCCATTGGGTTGGAAGGAACAAGTACTAGATGTGATGGTTTAAGCGCCGTGAAAACGTCAGACTGTCTTTTATAGATAATAAATTCGTGATGCCAAAGACTTTCAGGTTTTGGTTGCTTCTTAATCCATTTCGTTAACTTTCTTAAGTCACCAGGTTGTCCAAGCACCCTCAAATAAATTTTCATTGGCCATTTGGCTTGTCTTAGACTAACTAGCCATGGGACTAGGTAGGAAAGATTAGTGCTGTGACCAAACCAAAGCAGGTTTAGGTCCTCTTTTAAATTAAAAGAAGTGTTGAGACCATGATTTCTGGTTGCACCTTTAGGCCCCTCTAAAGGATCTTCAATGATACGACTTTCTTGAGTTGTATGAGTATTTAATTGTGCTTGCATTGCCTTGCTTGGGACCACAATTAGATTGGCTACTTTTAATATCAATTTCCAGAATTGATGACTTTCTTCTTTCCCACCAACAAGATGATCTGAGTAATCTACGATAATAGGAATATCTGAATTTTTAAGGATAGAAATAGCAGCTAGATTAGCTATTCTGATGCGTGCATGGTAAGTTTTTTCGGGATGGCTTAATTTCCCAATAATTGCTATGACAGGTTTTGTATCCGCTAGGGTATCAATATCTTGTGGATTTTCACTACGCAGTACAAATACTTTTGGCTCTAGACCAATTGCTTTGGCTGCTTCCATTGCAGGCTTAAGTCTCAACCGAAATGAAGCTAGAAAGTGCTCTTTATCTATAAACTCCTTAGTGCGTTCACCTGTTTCACCAAGTGAGTGTATTAAAAATGCTGCAACTCGTTCTTGGGTCACTTGGGAATGATTTAAGTGAGACCTTCTGCTGCATCTTGTTGCCCGAATAATGTGGCATATCTACCATTAAGTTTCATAAGATAATCGTGCTTTCCTTGCTCACTTAATCTCCCCTGATGCATTAATAAAATTAAATCGGCATTGCGTATCGTACTTAATCTATGAGTAATGAATAATACTGTTCTATTTTCTGCCCACTTTTGAAGATTTAGGCATACCATTCTTTCGGTTTCATAGTCCAGAGCACTAGTTGCTTCGTCCATAACTAGTAGACTTGGATTGCTTAAAATTGTTCTAGCGATTGCAATTCTTTGGCGTTGTCCACCACTAAGATTGGAACCTCTTTCTGCAATAGAAGTGGCATATCCTTGTGGTAACTCCATGATGAATTCATGGGCACAAGCTATTGAAGCTGCTTCGATTATTTGCGTGTCATCTGCAGTTGGGTCATTCATACTAATGTTGTCTGCGACTGTACCTTCAAATAAGAGGGAATCTTGCGGCACCATGCCGATTTGTCGTCTTAAGGAACCAAGCTCGATTTTTGATATGTCATAGCCATCGATTAATACTCGGCCTTTCTCAATCTTATAAAGCCTTGGGAGCAATTTCATTAATGTACTTTTACCACTTCCACTTTGCCCAGCAATCCCTACAAATGAACCTGCGGGTATGTCTACATTAACCTCATCAACTTGATATGGCCCTGAGTTACCAAAACGAAAAGAAACTTTTTCATACGAAATTTTTCCTTCTATAGGGGGAAGCCCTATTTGTTGACTCTCTTCTTCAGTCTGCTCACTATTCTGATTGAGAATATCTCCTAAACGCTCCATTGAGAGCTGAACACCTTGAAACCCTTGCCAAAGTGTTGATAGTTGAAGTAGTGGACCAGTTACATTCCCAGAGATAATTCTAAAAGCAATTAACTGTCCTAGAGTGAGATTGCCTTTTAAAATCTCTAACATACCTATCCAAAGAACTAGCAAACTACTTAATTTTGTGAGGAATCCCCCTATTTGGCCAGTGGCTACCCCAACAGTTACTGTTCTGAAACCCTGCTCAACAAAATGTTTATATCGATCTTGCCATTTCCATCTTGCTGTGAGTTGAATATTTTGTGCTTTAACTGTTTGTATACCTGTTAACACCTCTATTAAATGTGCTTGGGTTCTTGCTTGAGCAACCGCCCTTTTGCGGATCATTGTTTTATATATCGGAGCAACAATTAGAATCATGACCATATATATTGGGAAAGTACTTAATGCGATTGCTGTTAAAAGAGGGCTATATAGAAACATCACCACTAAATACATTGCTGCAAACATCAGATTCATTACACTGATTAATGCTGTCCCTGTAAGAAAACCTCTGATTTGATTCAGCTCGCCCAGTCTTTGACTTAATTCGCCGACGGGCCTCCTTTCAAAATATTTAAGTGGTAATCCAAGTAATCTATCAATAACAGCGCTGCCAAGTGTAAGATCCATCCGATCAGTTGTGTCTACAAATATGAATTGACGCAGCCCTGTAAGAAGCCCTTGGAATAAGGCTAAAATTACCATTGTTCCACCTAGCACATTTAGAGTGCTTGTGTTTCCTTGATTTAAAACTTTGTCGATAATTTGTTGCAGCATCAATGGGATAGCTAGCCCCATAAGTTGAGCTAATAATGAAGCGGCAAATACTAGAACTAAGGCCCATTTATATTTTTTCACTAATGGTATAAACCAACTCCATCCAAATCTTTCAGTAGTAGCACTTACAGACTTCTTAACTAGTAATAGTTGAACTGGTGATTCAGGATCTCTATTCTCAGGCCGTTCTCTCAAGAGTCCAACTTTAGGGTCTGAAATGATCACTTCTCCACCTTTAACATCCCACAAGACTCTTGGATGACCGTCTAAGATTTCTAAAGCAGGGTAATTAGCTGCAGATAGATGTTCTGGTTTGAGAACCCCGATATCAGTTTGCATGCCCATGCCTTCACATAGAGCGCCTAAAGTTTCCATAGTTAATGGCTTATTTCTCTTTTTTTCCTCTAGTAAATAACGTTTCGCAAGATCTTTTCGGAAAGTCAGTTTTAACCTCATTGAGAGCATTTGAAGCACTGCTAATCCTTCATCGATAACACCATTCCCTTTAATTGAAGGGAACCTATCTTTATCTTGAACATTTTCATGTTCCAAAATTCCTAGCTGAAGCAAGTCTTTTGCGCCTACGTCAAGTTGTTCGGGTGCGGTGGGGGTGTTATCGGCTATAGGATTATTTAGAGGAAGTACTAAGTTGTCTGCGTCTTTTTCAAGCCACGTCTTTGGCAAACCTATGGCTCTTAGAGGTAAGATCAAACCATCAGGACCATTTAATTTTTGTCCAGGCTCTAGTTCACTTCCTATTTGTTGAGCAGGACAACCAGCGGTGCTCAGATACCAAATAAATTCTTTATTTGGTAGTTCTATTTCTTCCTCTGCAGACCAACTTATTGCTATAGCTTCTTGAGATGCCTCCTTGAGACGCGCATCTAAATGTTCAGGCTGTCGTGGCATATTGCTTAATAAAGATTGTCCTACTATCCATGCTTCTTGAGGGGATGCTCTTAAAGCAAAAAAACTAGCGAAGCCTGACTCTGTTCTACATAGACGCACAAATGTTTCACTTGGGATTTGAAGAGTTTGCAAGTCCATACTTGCTTGAACTGTTTCACATGCTCCTGCTCGTAATAAACCTGACCACCCAATAAATTGCCCTTTACTTCTTCTATCAAGGGTAATAAGTCCTTTACCTTCAAGAGATTCTACAAGGAGTCTTACTTCTCCTTTCAATATCAAATGAATTGCTCCAGGCATTTCATCGCTTCGACATAGTCGTTCTCCAATTTCGTAATTCTGTAAACCTGCATTTTCTGAAATTAGAGTAAAGCCAGGATCACTAAGACTTTGAAAGGGTTCTATCTTGCGTAGGCTGGAAAGAATTGAAGAAGAAATTGTTTTCATCAGAATTTATTCGATCGTTTTGAGAGAATTACTTACAAGCCTGCCATCGCACATTGCCTCTGCAAGTCTAGTCGCACCAAAGTGCAGGAACTTATCAAGTGCACGTTGAAGCAATGCTTCACTGATGTGTTCATCTAATGTTGCGGGGCGGGAGCTTACCATTTTTACCAAGAGGATCCATTCTGCGATTACAAAGGGTTTTGATAATTCTCCAGGACTGAGACGTTTTAGCCTGGCAGATAATTGTGCCTGAGGCTTGTCCAGCGTAAGTTTGTTGTTACAACCGCCAGGCATTCTTTCTGGACCATGTCCATACTCCATTGCTAAATTATCGAATTTTGCTTCATTAGCTTTTAATCTGTGATAAATCTCGTTAGCTAGATTTTTCCGATTATTTGGTAGGCGCATCATTTTGAAGTTGACTTCATCAAATAAATCTTTTTGATCTAGAAATAATTGAGATAGCGAGGACCCCCAAATCTTTTTTGCCCACTCTTTGCAGCTTACTTGTATTTTTATTTTTTCATCTAGTATCTCTTGACTAAGAAACTTGCTCTCAAGATAGGCTAAACGGATCTCTTTTTCTTTGGCAGGTGGAGCTTTGCTTTGGCTCGCCCACCATCTTGATTCTTCTACTCGGCACCATTCTTGGTTTGGTGTCTCACAGTTCTCTTCACGAGCTATGGTTTGACGCAACCACTCATTGAGAGAAGCTTGTAGCAATTGCGAACGACGAAGTATCTCAAATGAATCTCTAAAAGTTGCTTCAACTTCTTCAGCATGTTGTGGCTTGAACCATTCGATCCAGATCATTTCGTTTGAATGCACCTTTAGAATTCCTCCGCCTCAATCGATAATTGTATTGATGGCTCGTTAGCCTTTCCGTCAATGAAGCTGCTCATAGTTCATAGAGCCTTCCCTGGGCAATTTCAACATTTGATCAAACCGCTTAAAAAACGCGGAGATCACATTGTTGCTCTTGGGGAACAGCGGCTTATAAAAGCAGGCCTGAGCTCTGTAGTTGATCAGCTAATTGGATATACTCTAACTCGTGGAAATACTCCACAGATTCCAGATGGGCTTCTGGATCTTGAGTCCAAGATGATTCGAGCAGAGGCCGCTGCGAATGCCATTGAGCCTTTAGTAAAAAAGGGTTATAAGCCTGATTTGATTATTAGTCATTCAGGGTGGGGAGAATCGATGTTTCTCTCTCATTTGCTCCCCAGAGTTCCCCAGCTACATTTGTTGGAATATTTCTATGGTGCTGATGATGGGGATATGGTGTTTGAAGATCCCTTTGTTGAGGATGGCTTTTCTGCAACACCTAATTGGAAAACACTAGCTCTTGCTCAGGTTAAGTCACTTTCTTTACTTGCGAGTTTTGAATCAATGTCTTGGGGATTGTCCCCTACAAAATTCCAATGCTCTCAGTTCCCTAAAAGAATCCAACAACGCTGCTCAGTTATCCATGATGGTATTAATACTAAAGTTGTAAATTCCAATTCACGAGTTGAGCTGACTTTACCTAATGGGATGACCCTGAAATATGGCGATCCTGTGATTACTTTAGTGAATCGGACTTTTGAGCCTTATAGAGGGATTCATGTTTTTCTCAGGGCCCTTATTGATGTTCAACGCTTAAATCCAAATGTTCAAACAATTCTGGTTGGTCAAGATACACCACAAGTGAGTTATGGAGCTTGGCGGAAAGATGGGAAGGGATGGCTCTCTAGCCTAAAAGATGAACTTGGTGACAGGCTTGATTGGAAAAGAATTCATGTTTTGGGGACAGTTTCTTATTTTAAATTGATTCAAGTAATGCAACTTTCTTCTGCGCATGTTTATTTTACTTACCCTTTTGTTTTGAGTTGGTCCATGCTAGAGGCTATGAGTTGTGAATGCTTATTAGTAGGGAGCCGCACTGAACCAGTACAGGAAGTTATTCGACATGGTGATAATGGACTTTTGGTTGACTTTAGGGATGTAGAAGGCTTGTCTAAAAAACTTTTGGATATTTTGGAAAACCCGTCAAAATATATTCATATAAGGAAGTCAGCTCGAAAAACTGTTGAGAAAAATTATGAGTTGCAAGCCTGTATTCGAGACAGGTTGAAACTTATTGATAAGCTTACTGCCTCAAACTCCTTAAAGCATCGAATTGACTAGAGAACAAATCACTAATTAAGGCGATAATTCTTTTGTCTCTTAGCCTAAGATTTGCAGTTATTGCTAATCCACTTCGTAGGGGTACGATGATATCGCCACCTTTTAATGCAGTTTTATTCAGAGATAGTTTAAGAGGGAATCTGTAAGTTGGAAACTCTTGATTTGGTGGTAATACATCAGCACCTATTGAAGAGACTTTGGCCTTAATTGTTCCAAATTGTGTATAGTCAAAGGCATCGACACGAATGTCAGCCTTTTGACCAATTTTGACGAACCCAACATCCTTATTTGTTACCCATACCTTTGCTGTTAGCCCCTCTTGAGGGATCAGCTTTAGGATTGGCTCGGAGTCTCGAAGGACTCCTTGAGCACCTGCTTTAAGTTGAAAAACAATACCATCAATTGGAGCCGTAACAGTTTCATATTGCTTTTTTATTTTAACTATAGCAAGTTGTGCCTCTAGTTCAGATCGGCGACGTCTATTCTCACTTAAATATGATGCAATATTTTGATCCATTTGTTGTGCTTGAGATTTTAAATCTAGTGCCTTATCTTTTTGTTGAAGAATGGCATTCATTTGTAGAGCTCCTACACTCGCCAAAGGCTTCATTCGCTCTAGTATATCGATATTTGTTTCATAGTTTCTTTGTAAAGTTTCTTTCCGAGAATTCATTGCTGCAAGTGTTGCTTTTTCACTGAGATTTAATTCATAAAGTTGTTCTTTATATGAATTAATTCGATTGGAGGCATTCCGTGTATCGAACCTAACTAGCAATTGCCCCTTTTTGACTTTATCGCCCTCATTCACATAAACATTGCTGATTAATCCCCCTGCAGGAGTTTTTACGTCTATTGATCCTCCGCTCGGTTCTAACTTGCCTTTTAAACTAACAACTTCATCGATTCTGATTATAAAACCAGCAAGGATTGCACCTGATCCCAGAAAAATCAAGGCAAGAACAAAACTTTGTGCCCATCGAGGGGTTTGGCGTAATACAAGTGAGTGTTGTCTGTCCCACCAGTGATTAGATTCGACTGCCCTTTGCCTTCGGGCTTCCTCTGGCAGGCCACGCTTTCTTTTTGCGTTGACCTCGCTCATGTGATTGGGTCCATGACTATTAGATAAGGCAAGATTAACTGGTCGCTCTTCTAAAGCCCTCTGATACTTACTCAAAAGCTTGCCTGGCACCATATGCCTAAAACTGGTGGCACGACCACTGACCGATTGTTTGAGTTGAGTGGCTTGCCTTTGCTTTGGCGAGACCCTCAGTCCAGCCCTTTAAAACATGTGCCGCCCATTGATCATCCAAATTTACCGCCATTGATGGATCGGACGCGCGTAATTAACATACGGCGATTGCCACAATGGTTACTAAGTAACTGGCAACATAAGAGAGGGCTGATGGGCTTGGATTTGGAACCTCAAATGATGTGTCAGGGTTTTTTTTATAGGCATAAGGACCAAAAGTGGTATCCAGCTGATTGGTGGCTGGACCTGCTTGGTGTTAATGAAAGTTGGGTTTGCTTACGTCTTGAGTATCTGAAAGGTGACTTGCTAAAGACTTTTGCTGATTTTGAGCCTATTGGATGGAAAGAAGCTTGCAGTATCCGTTTGGCAAGAGAAAGAAATCGGAACAGCTATTCTCGTACTATTGAAAAGTGGTTCAGCGCTAAAGACTTGACAAGGATCTATGAAATGAATCCAAGATGGACTGCTTTAGAAGTCCAGTGTTATGGAAAAACTTTGGATTTATGATGAAGACATATCGTTATTGGTTTGCTCTTCATCCTGATATTAATAGAGCGATTGGAGGAGTGAAGCAGGCACATAGGTTGGTTGAGCAAATTAATTCTCTTGGGCATAGAGCTACTGTTATTCAGGATAAGCCAGAGTTTCATCCTGGCTGGTTTCAAAGTAATGTTCCAACAATTGGATATAAAGAATTAAAGGAAAGAAGGGATCTGAACCCTGAGCAAGATGTTGTGATCTTGCCTGAGACTTTTATTCACATACTTGATAAATATATACCTCACTTACCCAAGATATTATTTAACCAGAATGGCTCATATACTTTTGGACTGAATCAAGACATGAATCCTAATGCAGTTCTTCAGGCTTATCAGCATCCAAGCTTGGCACATATCTTGTGTGTGTCGCAAGCAGATTTTTTGTTTTTAACGGATGCTCTTGGTTTAGATTCGAAACGTGTAAACCGGGTTGTAAACTCTATAGAATCAGATTTATTTTTGCCTGGTCCAATTAAGCGCAAACAAATAGCCTATATGCCTAGAAAGAATAAAGCCGATGCTAAAATAGTGCATGCATTATTGGCAAGAAAAGCTTGGTTTCAAGGATGGGAACTGAAACCATTGCAAGGCCTTAGTCTCCAAGAAGTCTCCATTGCATTACAGGAAAGTCTTGGGTTTTTATCTTTTGGACACCCAGAAGGGTTTGGCCTACCTCTCGCTGAGGCTGCAGCATGTGGGTGTTATTTGATTGGGTATTCGGGGATAGGAGGAAGGGAGGTATTTGAAATTGCATTAAAAAATAGTACAGGTTATGAAGTGAGTTTTGGGGACTGGAAAGGTTTTATTCAAGGTGCTAAGGAATTTGTCAGTTTATGTGATAAGAATGTCAAATCATTAATGAAAGATCTTGCGTGTACATCAAAACTGATTCGCAAGCAATATTCCACTGTGGAAATGAGAACTTCAGTTGCGAATGCAATCGCAGATTGGGAGCCTAATTTGCAAAAGGTTTTGACTCATTAGTTATGGATTCTTTGGAGCCCCTACCTTCCCCCTTTAGCCCTTCTAATAAAGCATTAGACCTCAATAAGAAATGGAAATTTGGGAAAATTCTTCGATCACCACTTTTGCTTGGTTGTTGGGCAATGTTAGAGCCTGTTGGGATACAAAATCATGCTCCGCAACTTTGTTGGATTACAAATAAGCAATTGGCTTGTGTTTGGATGTCTGGCAGTCAAGAGGGAACTGCAGCTATGAGTATAGTAATAAGTGTTTTAAAAGATAATTCTAGATCTTGGTCTAGGCCAAAAGTTATTTCGCAGAACAAGGAAAGATCTGAGCAGAATCCACTCCTTTTTTTATTGGAAGATGATCAACTTCAATTAGTACATACGTCGCAGGAATCACGTAGTTTGAATGACAATACATGGCAACAAAGTGATAGTACATTTTCTATGCAATGGACAGCGAAATTACGTTCTCAATTCCGCAAGATGAATGGAGGCCGTTGGACTAGGGCTTCGGATTTATTCCCTATGGAAGCATTTTGTCGAAATCCTCCTTATAAAAGATCTGATGGTTGTTGGTTATTGCCTATTTATAGAAGCTTAGAAAAGGGTGGTGGCTTTGGACATGATCACAGTGAGGTTCTGCTTTTGGACAAAAATGGAAATGTTTGCGATGAACCTATTAAAGTTCCATGTAGTAAAGGACGTGTGCATGGCTCTATTGTTCCTTCTGCTGATGGTAAATCCTTATTGCAGTTTTTTCGAAGTCGCTTAGCGGACCAAATTTATCGCTCGATAGGTTCAATTAATGGTGAGAACTGGTCAATACCAGAAAGCATTGATCTTCCAAATAATAATAGTTCAATTCAAGCTATTAGATTAAAGAGTGGTAGACTTGCACTGGTATTTAACCGGTTTTCATTTACTTCTCAATTAGAGAATGCACTTTCATGGGGTGAAGCGAATTGGCCTAGAACTCGTTGGCCACTTTCAATAGCAATTAGTGAAGATGATGGTAAGACTTGGCCTTGGATTAGAGATATAGATTTGGGCGAAGGTTTCTGTGGCTCTGCAAATTGGCATCTGAATGGACAACTTGCTTATCCAAGTTTGCTTGAAGGTAGCCCAGGTGAATTGCATCTTGCTTATTCTTGGGGAGGAAGAATGGCAATTAGATATGTTTGCCTTCAAGAAGAAGAAATTCTAGGAGAATGGTGGTTGCCTTGAAAAGAAAAATGATGCGTCAAATCTCAACTGATAGCGTTCTTTTTATAACTCTTGACTCTTGTAGATTCGATACCTTCGATATTGCTAATACCTTAGGTAATTTGCCAAATTTATCTTCTATTGGCACGCTGCAATGTGCCCAAGCGCCTAGCTATTTTACTTATGGTAGCCACGCTGCTTTTTGGATGGGATTTACTCCAGGTGTGGTTGGAAGTAATGAGCCATGGCTTAATCCAAAAGTTGGGAAGCTTTTTAGGATGGCTTTTGCTGGACATCCAGGAGAAGATTGCGAAGGTTTTCAGTTAGAAGGGCATAATCTTATTGAAGGTTTTAGAAGACTTGGATATCTAACATTAGGTACTGGAGCAGTTGAATGGTTTAACCCAGCGAGCGAAACTGGTGAGGTTTTAGGTGCTCCTTTCGAGAAGTTTCATTTTGCTGGTAATACTTGGAGCCTTGGATCTCAGTTGAGCTGGATTGATCATCAACTGGATAACCATGCTTTGAATAAGCCTATTTTTCTGTTCTTAAATGTTGGAGAAACTCATGTGCCTTATTGGCATGAAGGAGCACCTTGGAAGCGTTGGCCTAGCCCTTGTGTACCCTTTGGAGGTCCAGATTGTTCAGCACTTGAGAGTTCTCGCCGTCAACAGGAATGTCTTGCGTGGGTTGATGGTCAGTTGGCGGAACTCTTAAAGAGTTTTTCAGAAGCGACGGTAATTATTTGTGGTGATCATGGAGATTGTTGGGGAGAAGATGGTCTTTGGGAGCATGGCATTAGTCATCCAGCCACTCTTACTGTTCCTTTGATAATTCGTTTTCGAGGTAGGGATGTTCGTGATCATTAGAATTTTAGTTTTACCATCCCCAATCAAAACCATACCTATTCTTTATTCCTAAAACAGTAGATTTTAATTCATTTCTTAGATGCTCTCGGATAATAGGTGAAACAGAACTGGCTTCATTTAATCCTGAATTTGCTCTTGGTAAAGGTGAAGTTAGTGTTTGAACTTTTACCCCTAAGAATTTCTGTATTTTTTCCCATACTATTTGAGTTTGCATGAAAAGATCTTCGCTACGCAGTATTAGTATCTTATCTTTCTGGAAGAGACTTTCGTATCTCTCAAGTTGTTCTAGGTAGCGGCTCCTACTGAGGTAGCTATGTTTTTGGTGACTATATGAACTTCCGCTCCCCAATCTGGAAGACTCTGCTTCTAGAGCTTTTTTAATATCTAGACTTTCAAATCCATTTCGCTTTGCATGAAAATATTGGGAAAGAGTTCTCTCTACTGGATCCCTAAGTAAAGCTATTAAGCGTACTTTTGGTAATAGAAATTTTATTCTCTTGGCTGCATCTGGATGGAACATATAATAAGGAGTGATATCACCTATAAGTTGTTGTGCACTGGCACCTTTGAAATGAGCTTTGTACCAATTGATAGGCTTTTCGGGATGTAAGGTAAAGTAATGCACTTCTTTGCATGCCGGAAGAAAAATTTCTGGATGGCACTCCATAAGTTTTTGAAGGCTAGTTGTGCCCCCTTTCTGTGTTCCAATTACTAAGAAACTCGGCAATGTTTCTTGCTTCTGAAGTCTCATGAGATGCTTCAGCTTCCGAAGGTATTTTGCAGATAAAAAAAACTATATATCAAACTACTAGAAAGGCTTTGATTGGTTTAAGTTCTTTGGACTGAATCTAACCGAGTGCAATTCCCTGCCCCATTGATTTTGCTTGTTGGAATGCATCGTAGTGGGACATCTCTCTTGGGGTCTTTGCTTCCTCAACTTGGGGTTGAGCTGCCAGGGAATTTGATCCCAGGTGATTTTCATAATCCTGAGGGTTATTACGAACGTCGTGATGTGACGGAGCTTCAAGAGCAACTGCTTATAGATCTGGATCGTTTTTGGGCTGGGGCTAGTGGCTTTAAAGCTTTACCTGCTGATTGGCGTTCTCATGCAGCTACGAAACGTTTTGTTGTTGGATTGCGTGAGATTTTGGTTGAAGAATGTATTCGACAGAAAGGTCCATGGGCAATAAAGGACCCAAGAAGCAGCATTTTGCTTCCTATATGGCGCGATTTATGCAATGAATTGGGAATTCCTTTGCAGTTGGTGTTGGCTGTGCGAAGCCCTGAGGCTGTGATGTCTTCAGTAATGGCTAGAGATGAGTCTTTGGCTGGTATGACGTGGTGGAGAGCTCAACAACTTTGGTGGCGGTTTAATACAGCTGTTTTGAGATCTAAAACGTCTTTAAAAGAATCTGCCCCAGCGGTTGTTAATTATGAGAGTTGGTTTATAGACCCTGAAAAACAAGCTAGGTCTTTAGCAGCTGCTTTGGGATTAGAAGTGCCTGATGAAAAAAAACTCAGAAGTGTGCGAGATTTAATTCGGCCTGAGCACCGTCATCATTTATCTAATAATTCGGATTATGAGATTCTTGATTCAAGATTGATCTCTCTTCATGCATGGTTAAAGGAACAATCTCGTTTAAAACTTCCTATACGTTTAGCTAAGGAGCTTCATTCACCTAGAAGGCCATGGCAGGAAAATCTGAAGCATTGTGTTGATTGGTTTTGGTTGGTTGGTTCTCCTCTTTTGCCTTCTAAAGGATTGTGGGCGTATAGGCGATCATTTCTGCAAGGCCATGGCGCTGGCCCTTTAGCTTCCCCTATTTGGATTGCTCGACAGCGCCCCGAATTGTTGCGTGCTTTTAGAGACCCACTCGCTTGGTATCAACGTTTTGGCTGGACTATGGGGGTGAGCCCTCACCCTTTGATAGATCCTCAAATGGTTTGGGCTCATTTTGCTCAGCGTAAAGAGCCGGTTGCTCTATATCGAAGAGAAGCAATGCATGATGATATTTATGTCCACAGTCTTTTCGATCCTGTTTTTTATAGGCGCAATTGCTTTGAGCGAGAGATTAATCCAATACCCACACCACTTGAACATTATTTAGTTGAAGGTTGGCAACTTGGTCTTTCTCCTCATTTAAGAGTTGATCCAATTTGGATGCAGAATTTTTATGGCTTGAAAGAAGAACCTTTAACTGCTTTAGCACTTAAGGGGTTTGACATTAATGATCCTGGCATTACCCATCCTTTTGGGAACTTTTATGGGTCTGCAATTAGTCATCCTAATTGTATGGCACGTTTACCTAAAACCCTTGTCAATCTAGTGAAGTTTTGGCATGACAATGATATGTGGGTTGCTAGTCGATGGCTTGCATCTGGAGCACTTTCGGAGATGCTCCCTGGATTTGATTGTCTAGGAAAAGAATCTTCAGCACTTTTTGCAAAAGGACTGAAGCCTGTCGCTAAAGATGAGCTTCGAAATGCTTGCAAATCTGCAGCACCTGCTTTGCCAAAAGATTCATCTTGGATTGCTATTCAGATACTGAAAAACTTTGCTAGTCAAGCTTTTATAAGTAACTCAATTACAACGAAAATCCATGTATTGCTAGACCAAAAAGACATTGATAAGGTTATAGTAAAAGAAATTGATATGGATTGGGCTGTAAATCTTTTCTGGCCATCTTCCAGTGATTTACCTGGCTGGATTAATAGCCTTCGTTTAATGAGAATTGTACTAGATTATGATTCTGAAAGGGCTGCTTTCTTGCAACTCTTTGGAGTTAATGCTTATTATCAACCCCTTACAAAGTTGACATTTCTGCCTGATATTCAAGAGACCCTTATGCGATGCGCCCAATTGCAATTAGGCCTTCCTGATCCTCGATGGTTTAATGCACCTTTGGAGCTCGCTGTCATTGGCAGTACTGGTAGTGAGCAAGAAAGAAGGTGGGGAGTAATTGCTTTGTCTGCCCATGCCTTTGGACTTTTACTCTTGCCGAGATTGCCACAGATAGAGATCTCTTCTGTTGAAGAATTGAATGCGCTGCAGGTATGGCTTGAAAAATTGTCAGACAGTTGTGGAAAATTAATTTTATTAGAGCCTTTAGCTCATGGTATGTGTAATGTTCCTGCTTCAAAGGAAATTCTTGGAAGAGAGGATGAATTTGCATTGCTAATCCAATGGGAAGAAAAGTGTTTGTGATGGATGACCTTTCTTTAATTACACCAAAGGTGCCATTTGATGTGCGCGTAGATATTTCTTCTACTGCAAACACAAGGCCTGCAGTTTCGGTTGTAGTAAGTCTGTATAATTATCGAAAATTTATTATCGAAACTCTCGATACTATTGCTAATCAGACTCTTGACTCAATAGAACTATTGGTAGTGGATGACTCTTCTAGCGATTCAGGAGACTTGTTAGTTGAGTCATGGCTTAATAAGCAAACCAGCCGCTTTGTTGGGGCTCGCTTATTACATCACAGATTTAATGGTGGATTGGCTTCAGCAAGAAATACTGGATTTGCTAATGCAAATGCTGAATGGGTATGGGTACAAGATGCTGATAATCCTTTAGCTCCAAGAGCTTTGGAGCAATGTCATCGCTTGTCTCAGAAAGTTGATAATCAAGTTGCTGTGATACATCCCTTATTGCTTACTGTTCCTGCAGGCGCTTCACCACAGGTATTTCAAGGAGAAGGGCGTATATGGCAGAAATCATTATTTAAGCCCTCAAATTATGTTGATGCTATGGCACTAATCAGACGAACTGCTTGGTTAGATGTAGGCGGTTATGTGCATATCCCAGGCGGTTGGGAAGATTATGATTTTTGGTGTTGTCTTATCGAAGAAGGGTGGACTGGTGTTCAGTGTCCTCAAGTGTTGGGGTCTTACACCTATCATTCTAAATCGATGACAATGCGCAAAGCGCTTCCGAATGTTGAACTTCTCGAGAAGGTGTTAATCAACCGTCACCCGTGGTTGAGCTGTGTTGGTCAAACGACTGGATTAATGTAATTTTGACCATGGCCAACTAAATTCCTCTTGTCATTAAATAGGTAACGTTCTGGGCACTGCAGTCATCCATCCTCTTGTAGAACTTGAGAACGTTTGCCTAGATATACCTGTGGAGGGTGTTGGCAGTCGTTCACTTAAATCTGCTCTTGTGGGTGGCTTGACTGGGGGGCTTTTAAACCGCAACCGTGTAGGTACCTTGGCTGTTCAGGCTCTGAGTGACCTTAACTTCACAATTAATAAGGGTGAAAGAGTTGCTCTATTAGGTCACAACGGTGCAGGTAAGAGCACTTTATTGCGCTTACTTTCTGATGTATATGCACCAAGCCGCGGCAGAATTTGTCGCTATGGGCATGTGGCTCCATTGATTAACAAGAGTTATTGGGTAGATACTGATTTGAGTGGTCGACATGCTGCTCGAGCTCAGTATTTGCTTAATTGCAACACTATTAAAGGGTTTGATAGCTTTTTGAAAGAGTTGGTTGCTTTTACAGAGCTGGCAGATTTTATACATTTACCAATTAGGACTTATAGCGATGGAATGAAAACTCGTTTGCAGTTTGGACTGCTTACTGCTTTTCGCTATGAAGCATTAGCTCTTGATGAGGGCCTTGGTACTGGAGATCAATGGTTCCTTTCGAGGGCTCGCGCCCGTCTCTCTCAATTTCTTGGAGAGGTAGGAACTTTGATACTTGCATCGCACAATATTGACTTGTTGTCGCAGTTCTGTAGAAGGGGCTTAGTATTGCAACATGGTCGTTTAGTTTTTGATGGGCCTCTTGATGAGGCCTTTGCAAATTACAAGCAAGGCTTACCTTAATCGTGAAAGATAGCACCTCTACATTTAATTTGACCTCACATCAAAGCCCTCTTATAAGTGGCTTTGGCCTTCTTTATGCTACGCGTACTGCGAGAGCTTGGTGGTATAGCGCTTGGCTGCGTACCTTGGCGCGATTTAGTCGGACATATTTAGGAAGCTTTTGGCTTGGTTTAAGTAATCTTTTAAGTGTTGCTATTTTGGGTGCAGTATATGGAGCTGTTTTTAAGATTCCCAACCCTTGGGATTATGTTGTCTATTTAGGCTTTGGATATACTATATGGGGTTGTATTAGCTTGACAGTAATAAGTAGTTGCTCACTTTTCTTTACTCGACGAGATCAGTTGGTTAATAATTCAATGCCAGCTGTTTTTTATTGCCTAGAAGAATGGGCATTTCAGATGCAAACCTTTGCACAGAGTCTTTCATTAATATTATTAGCCTTTGCATTTATTAAGCCCATTATATTACTTCATGCTGCGACAAAAATATGGCTTCCGTTATTAAATATGACTTTCTTTTGCTTCTGGATTACTGCTGCAATGTCTATTGTCGGGGCTAGATTTAAAGATGTTGGCCAACTTGTTCCAATCATAATGCAATTAACATTCTTGGTATCTCCAATTCTTTATGAAAAAGAGAGTCTAGGTAGGTTGAGCCTTTTCGCAGATATTAATCCTTTCTATCGAATACTTGCTTCATTGAGATCTTCAATTATAGATGGAAATATTAATCTCTCTTCTGAGATTTTAACAATGATAATTAATATTTTGGCAATTGCCCTTGCTTTTTTATTGCTAAGGCGTTTGCGCTATAAGATGCCCTTCTGGGTTTAATTTGATGAAAGCAGTTATTCTTGCAGGCGGATTAGGAACTAGGATTTCAGAGGAGACTCATCTGAAGCCAAAGCCAATGGTGGAGATAGGTGGAAGGCCTATTCTTTGGCATATCTTGAAGATTTATTCTCAACATGGAATTAATGAATTTGTAATATGTTGTGGGTATAAAGGCTATGTAATTAAGGAATACTTTGCAAATTATTTTTTGCATAGTAGCGATGTTACTTTTGATATGAGTAAAAATAGAATGGAGGTTCATCAACAAAATGCTGAACCTTGGAAGGTAACTCTTGTAGATACTGGTGAAGCAACTCTTACTGGAGGACGTCTCAGTCGAGTTGCTTGTTATTTGGATGATGGACCTTTTTGTTTTACTTATGGCGATGGAGTTTCAGATGTAGATATATCAGCACTAATAAACTTTCATCGGTCAGAAGGGCGTTGGGCGACCTTAACAGCCGTTCAGCCACCAGGAAGATTCGGCTCACTTGCCTTTGAGAGAGGAAGAGTACTTTCTTTTCAAGAAAAGCCACAGGGTGATGGATCATGGATAAATGGCGGCTTTTTTGTCCTTGAGCCAGATGTCCTTCAAATTATTGATGGAGATCAAAGTATTTGGGAGAGGGATTGTCTTCCTGAAATTGCTGCAAAAGGTCAGTTAAATGCTTTTCAACATCATGGATTTTGGCAGCCTATGGATACGATTCGTGACCGGCAATTTTTGGAAGAGCTTTGGCAGAACAATCGTGCGCCCTGGAAGGTTTGGTGATGTCGGTTAAATTATCTCCTGATTTTTGGCGTGGTAGGCGTGTCTGGATAAGTGGGCATACTGGTTTTAAAGGTAGTTGGCTGGCTTTGTGGTTATTGCATTGGGGAGCAATTGTTGAGGGATATGCACTTGATCCTGAATCAATAGGCAATTGCTCACTATTTGAAAGTTTGGACATCTCTAAAGATCTTTCTAATGATATACGTGATGACCTTTTAAATATTGATCGATTAAGGAATCGGATTAAGACCTTTAGTCCTGATGTTGTGTTTCACCTCGCGGCACAACCTCTTGTTCAGAAGAGTTATCGTGAGCCTTTAAATACATGGAAAACAAATGTTATAGGAACTTGTAATGTGCTTGATTCGTTAAGAGACTTGGATCATTTGTGTATTGTTTTGGTTATTACTACTGACAAGGTTTATCAAAATAATGAGTGGGATTTTGCTTATAGAGAATCTGATTCTTTAGGTGGACATGATCCATACAGTAGTAGTAAGGCCGCTGTTGAGCTTGCGATTGCAAGTTGGCGCTCAAGTTTTTGCGGAACTTCCTCTCATCAGACCTCTAATCTTCGACTAGCTTCTGCTAGGGCTGGTAATGTAATTGGAGGAGGAGATTGGGCTGAAAATAGAATTGTTCCTGATGCAATAAGGTCTCTAATTAATGAACAACCCATTCTTGTTCGTGCTCCTTTTTCTACTCGCCCTTGGCAACATGTATTAGAGCCTTTGGGAGGTTACTTGCTGCTTGCTGAACAACTTTATTTGAATCCTAAACTTACTACAGCCTTTAATTTTGGGCCTCAACGTAGTTCAAATCGAAGTGTTCGTGAATTAATTGAGGAGATTTTGCAGCATTGGCCTGGGAAATGGATTGATCAATCAAACCTAGATACGAAACATGAGGCTAGCCGACTAGACCTTTCTACTGATAGGGCCTTTCATCAGCTTGGTTGGGTGGCTAATTGGTCTTTTGAAGTGACAGTCTCTGAGACCGTGAATTGGTATCGAAGTTTTTATTTGGGTGAAGCAGCACGCGATTTATGTATAGATCAAATAGAGAGATATATCAGAGGCTGATATTTTGTTAGTTATTAATGGCTTATGGCCTTTCGAATGAGCTCAGAAAACATTGTCAATTCTGAGGAGCTTGCTGAACTGAAGGCGGAGATTTTGACATTAACTCGTCTTTATGCTCGCTCAGCTCACCGTGCTTTTCGGCCAGGTGCAGACCCGCTTAGACCAGCTTTTGATACTCAAAATGGCTCAATACCTTATGCCGGGCGTGTATTTACAGAGGACGAGGTGGAAGTAGCCGTTGGTAGCACATTGGATTTCTGGCTGACTCTTGGGACTGAAGGTGAAGCTTTTCAAAATGAGTTAGCAGCTTTTTTGGGCGTTAGAGCTTGCTTAGCAGTTAACTCTGGCTCATCTGCCAACTTGTTGGCTTTGAGTGCGCTGAAATCACATTTATTGCCAGTTGATAGGCGATTGAACGCTGGAGATGAAGTTATTACTTGTGCGGCAGGTTTCCCAACCACAGTTACTCCAATTTTGCAGAATGGGTGTGTGCCTGTCTTTATAGATAACGACCCAATAACTGGAAATTTAAGGTCAGATCAGTTGGAAGCAGCCTATGTACCTGGCAAAACCAAGGCAGTTATGGCTGCTCATGCCTTAGGAAACCCGTTCGACTTATTCTCTGTTCTTAGTTTTTGTCAGCAGCATAAACTTTGGCTAATAGAAGATAATTGTGATGCTCTTGGATGTACTTATAGCATTCCTAGAAAGCAAGCTGAGCTTTTGGGGTTTACGCAAAATAGCCCTGGCCTTGATGCAGGGCCTGAATATTTAATTCGTTGGACTGGAACTTGGGGTGATTTAAGTACTCAGAGCTTTTATCCACCACATCATCTCACTATGGGAGAAGGAGGGGCAGTTAATATTGTGAGGAATTCTATTTTAAAACGTATAGTTGAGAGTCTTCGGGATTGGGGTAGAGATTGTTGGTGCCCTAGCGGTCGTGATGATACTTGTACAAAGCGTTATGATTGGCAATTGGGAGAATTACCTAAAGGTTATGATCATAAATATATCTATTCACATTTTGGATATAATCTAAAACCTTTAGATCCTCAAGCTGCAATAGGGAGAGTTCAAATTCGTCGTCTTCCTGAATTTATTCAGTCCCGTAAGCAAAATTGGCAAATTCTGCGTAAAGGTTTGGAGCCTTTTTCTGAATTTTTTAGCTTTTGTTTGCCTACCCATGCAAAAGCTTTTGATTTAGATAGTGGTTCTTTTATTTGGGATGAAACTGGTTGTAGAACTGATTGTAGTTGGTTTGGATTCTTGTTGTTAGTTCGCTCAGAAGCCCCATTTAGCAGCTCTGATCTTGGAAGCTTTCTTGCTAGTAAAGGAGTTGGCACGAGAATGTTATTTGGTGGGAATTTATTGAGGCAACCGGCTTTCGTTCATCAAATAAAACAAAACCCTAATTCTTTACGTCTGGCAGTGAAAGACATGTTAGGAGCAGATCAATTAATGAAGCAGTCTTTATTTTTAGGTACGTACCCAGGGCTTACCAAGGAGATGATTGATAGAGAAGTATCCTTGATATCTGAATTTGTTAAGGGTCGTATGAGTCACGCAAATTATTGAACGATGGATAATTTTAACTTCCCTTTTGAATGTATTTACTTACAATGAATCTCTTTAAAAATCAACTTCTTTCTTAAGGGATTCATTGCAGCAACAGGATCGTTGGATCAAATTAGTTTTTTCGATGTCTTATAGTACTCTTACATGTCTCAATATTACTTGGAAATGAGATTAGCTGATTATATCTCAAGCAAACTATTTGCCTTGGGTTGTGAACATGTTTTTATGGTTACAGGAGGGGCCGCAATGCATCTTAATGATGCATTTTCCAAGAATGGTTTGATGAAAATACATTGTTTGCACCATGAGCAAAGTTGCTCTATGGCAGCAGAAAGTTTTGGACGTATAACTGGAAAGCCTGCAATTGTAAATGTTACAGCAGGTCCAGGCGGTATTAATGCTTTAAATGGAGTCTATGGTGCATATGTTGATTCAGTACCAATGATTATTATTTCAGGTCAGGCTAAGAGAGAAACTTTAGTAGTTAATTCAGCTCAGCCTAACTTGCGACAATTAGGAGATCAAGAGGTTGATATTATTAGAATGGCTGGTGGTATATGTAAGTATGCCAAAATTATTCAGGACCCCTTAACCATTAAGTATGAATTGGAGCAATCCTATTTAATTGCGGCTTCAGGTAGGCCTGGACCAGTTTGGCTTGATATACCCATAGATGTTCAGTCAAGCTCTCTTCCTGAGGAATATGATATATCGCTAAATGATAATTCTAATACTGAATTAACCTCTGAGTTAGTTAAGCAACCAATTGCTTCAGACCAGGATATATTCTCTATCGCAAACAAATTGCTCAATTCAAGAAGACCAGTTTTTTATGTTGGTAATGGAATTCGTATAAGTAATAGTCTTGAAGAGTTTTATGATTTCTTGGAGAAGTGGCCACTAGCAACTGTTACTGGGTGGAATAGTAATGATCTTCTTTGGGATGAACACCCATGTTATTGCGGTAGGCCAGGTACTGTTGGAAATAGAGCAGGGAACTTTGCTGTGCAGTTCTCTGATTGTGTAATTGCAATTGGATGCAGGTTGAATATTAGGCAGGTTAGCTATAATTGGAATTCATTTGCAAAGAATGCATGGAAATGCCATTTAGATATTGATAGAGATGAGTTGGATAAGCATACATTAAATACAGATTTAAAGGTGCATGCATGCATACAAGATTTTTTCCCTAGGCTATCAGAATGCTTAGAAAGAATTATTTCTAATTCAAATAAGTTCATGCCTATGCCTAATTGGCAGTCTTGGAGATCATGGTTGCATTTAGCATTGGATAAATATCCGGTCTATTCGACTACTATGGATGATAATAAGTTTGCAGTGAATCCTTATAAATTAATTCATGAACTTACATCTCAATTAAACAAAGGTGACCATATTGTTTGTGCAGATGGGACTGCTTGCGTTGTTGGCTTCCAAGCTGCTGTAATTAAACCTGAGCAAAGAATTTTTCATAATTCAGGTTGTGCATCTATGGGGTATGAATTGCCAGCTGCAATCGGTGCTTATTTTGCAACCGAAAAGCAAGTTATTTGCATTGCTGGTGATGGATCTATTATGATGAATCTCCAAGAACTAGCGATTATTGGAGGGATGTCTTTACCTATAAAGATTTTTCTTCTCAATAATGAGGGATACCATTCGATTAGGCAAACTCAAAATAATTATTTTGCAGGTAACCAAATAGGGTGTGGATCTGACTCTGGATTGGTTTTCCCTGATTTTGCTAAACTTAGTATGAGCTTTGGTATTTGCTATAGCCACACAGTTAATGATGCTGCAATTCAGAAGGATTTAAAGGAGACCCTTCGAAAACCGGGGCCCAGTCTACATGAATTTCAAATAGACTTGAACCAACAATTTGAACCTAAGTTGTCTAGTAAAAAATTAAATGATGGATCAATGGTTTCTTCAGAATTGGAGGATATGTTCCCCTTCCTAGGTACTGATGTGATGAATAAATTAAGGACGGAAGCTTTTAATTTGTGATTTGCATGACACTTATAATTTTTGATTTTGATGGAACATTGGCGAACACGTCACCTGGGATACATCTTTCCTTTGGGAAAGTTTGCACACAAATGGATCTATTATGTCCAGACCTGCCAAGCTTTATTAATAAAATAGGCCCCCCAATTGAAGAATTAGCACTTAGTATTTTTCCGCTTCTAACTACTAGTCAATTGCAAGAGTTTAAAAGATTATTTAGGAGAGAGTATGACAACGATGGTTACAAATATCTTAAATGGTATGAGGATGCAAAATTAACTTTATTGGAATTAAAATATAACATGAGCATATCCCTTGGGATTGTTACCAACAAGCCAACTAAGCCAACTTTAAAATTAATTGATGAGGCTTCACTAGTTAACTGTTTTGATTTTATTATAGGTATAGATTATCTTGTAGTAAATAAGTTGGGAAGATTATTCTCTTCTAAGCATGAAGCCATTGAATATGCCCTTTCTCTTAAAAAATGTCATTCTGATGATGTAACCTATATTGGCGATACAATGTCTGATTATAAGGCTTCAAAGCAGTCCAAAGTTAAATTTATTGCTGCAAGTTATGGTTTTTATGACTGGGGAATTCAGGAAAATTTATGCCCTATGATTTCACAAATCAGTGAGCTTCCTACCTTCTTCTGTGGGGATCTTAGAAATGGTTGATATAATAATACTGCTAATGCTTACTAGTAAATAAAGGAATTGGCATGAATAGCTACGAGAAAAAGATGGTTGAACTTCTCCGGTTTGGCAAGGAGCATGGAGGTGTTGTCGCAACTAAGGCAGAATTTGAGGCTGAGGGAACACGTACAGATGAGTTATTGCGCCTTTTGGAGATTGCACATAAAGCAGATGTTGGCCTGGCATTAAAAATAGGAGGCTGTGAGGCAATTAGAGATCTTTTAGAAGCTAAGCAATTTGGAGTGAAATATATAATTGCACCTATGGTAGAGACTTCATATGCCTTATCAAAATATATATCGGCTAAACAAAAGATTTTTGTGGGTCCTGAACAAAGTGATGTCACCTTTTTATTTAACATGGAGACCCGCACCTCTTATGAGAATATAGAGGAAATGCTTGAGTTGGCCGCAAGGCGTCCAGGGTGCGATGGTGTTGTTTTTGGAAGAGTTGATTTCTGTGGCTCATTAGGGTTAGGTAGAGAGGAAATTGAGAGTGATAAGGTGACATTGGTTGGAGAATCAGTGGCGAGGTTGTGTCGAGCAAAAGGCTTGCAATTTGTTGTAGGAGGGGCTGTTTCTATCGACGCATTATCTAATTTACGTAGATTCCATGCAGTTCATTTAGATAGATTTGAAACACGAAAGATGGTATTTCAGGCTTCAGCTTTAGGGGCAGAAAACTTGCCTCAGGTTTTAAGGAATGCAGTTCATTTTGAATTGCTTTGGTTATTAAATAAAAGGGACTATTATGGACTTTTGCATGGGGAAGATCAGGCTCGGATTAATATGCTTGAGAGCAGGTGGAAGGTTCTTGAAAATGGTTAATTCTTAAGACTACTGCTAACTAAGATGTCTGAATCTTTGGAAACATCTGGATTGATCGTAATAACTGGTGCTACTGGATGGGTTGGTCGTACAGCTATGCATGAGTTGCAAAGGATTCTTTCACCGGAAATCTTTCTTAGAAAGGTTAGAGCTTTTGCTAGTCGGGAGTGTTCTATGCAATCAACAGCTTATGAGGAACCTAATTCAATTTTAATCCCAGTATATTCGTTGGATAAATTAACTGAGTTGGCAGATTCAAACTCTATTCAAGTTTTTTTTCATTCTGCTTTTCTTACTCGTGACAAACTCTTGGAAGTTGGGTTTGATAAATATGTGGCGATTAATCGTTGGATTACTAAACAATTTGCCACTGCTGTAGACCTTTCGCCTAAATCAAGAGCGGTTGTGATCTCATCTGGGGCAGCGGCAGCTATAGATGTAGGCGACCTTTCTTTATCAGAACTTTGTAAAGAAGACCCTTACGCTTTTTTAAAAAAAGAAGAAGAAGTTGTTATTAGTGAAACAGTTGCAAGTCTTGTTTTACGAATTTATGCTCTTTCTGGAAGGTTTATGCGTAAACCCGAGCGATTTGCGTTAGGTGATTTTCTTCTTATGGCTCTTCGTGGAGAGGCTATTAGAATCAATTCAGTATGCCCAGTATTCCGTAGTTATGGTAATGCTAGTGATATTACTTCTTTTGCTTGGAACTGGTTACTTAGAGAGCAAAAGCAATCTACAATTAGTCCTATGGCAGCTGTAAATATAGAGATAGACTTACTTTCTCTTGCGAGAAAGATAACGACTCTTTATGGGCTGCCAGCCGTTCAACATTCTTGTGAGATTGGATCATTGCCTGATTACTATGTAGCTGATTCAGGCAACTTTCTTTCTGCAATGTCAAAGTATGAGCTACCTCTCAAGTCTTTGGAAGAACAATTGCTTGATACAGCTGAAGGGTTGATTATGCGGTCTAATGGAATGTTAGGAAATGGATGAGGCGGTATTTGAATGAATTCCATCTCTTGGCCTCCATTCCCTAAGCATATTGACCCTGTTGAAATTCAAGGATTGATTCAGGACTGGACTAGAGCCCCATTACAAAAGCATCTCTCTAAAGATAGAGATGAGTCTGGCCCTCTCGTTTCGATTGTTATTCCTTGCTTTAACCCTGACCCCATTCAGTTTGCTCAATTGTTGTTGTCTATACAGCAGCAAACTGATCAGAATTTTGACTTGTTGCTAGTGAATGATGGCTCTGAACCTAAAACTTGGGAGCTTATTCAAAAACAAATAGATAATCACAGTTGGATCCGTGTGCTTGATAGGCCTTTCAATCAAGGCATATCTGCGGCTTTAAACTATGCAATCAGTGAGGCTCTGACTCCTTATGTTGCTTTAGTTGATCAGGATGACTTGCTTCATCCTGCAGCAATGGCTTTGGTGAATAGAAGACTTCGTCTTGATTCTAATTGCGGTTTACTTTATACCGATCACATTATTTTTGAAGATGATGGAAGTAAGATTCAATATATCCCGAAGTTTGCTTGGAACCCCGATGCATTATTGGAGTTTAATTACCTGATTCACTTGACAGTTGTTCGAGTTGATCTTTTTATATCTTGTGGAGGGATGGATTCCCATTTTGATGGGATACAAGACTGGGAGTTTTATCTACGCTTAAGTAAGTTTTTGTCTGCAAAGCATGTTATTTACTTACCTGTTCCATTATATGCATGGAGATTATCAGATAATTCTACTGCTACTTCTGCGAAACCAAAGAGATATCTACTTGATCTTGCAAGAGAATTTATTGAATCAGCACATGAATCTCTAGGAGAGGGTACTTGTTTTGGCAAACCTTCTTCTGAAGAAACAGATTATCGCTTTTTGGTTAGGTATTCGGAAGCTGTAGGAGATGCAAAGAAATGCAATGTTTTGATTTTTAGTGATCCCACGAAAGAAGTTGCACTTTTGCACACTATTCAATCTCTTCAGAGTGTGAATCTTAAGTTAGGACAAGTCTTCGTTTGTATTTCTGAAGAAATTCCATACGAAAATAATCAGCAATTTTCACGAAAGGATTTTCTTATTAAATTTATTTCCGTTAATGACTTGCCAACATCTATTCCTTTGGATCAGTCGCTATTAGTTTTGCCAGCAGGCGCTTCACTTTGTTTTGACACACTTAATAAACACTTTGTTAATTGGCTCGAACAAACAACACGCTGGCAGTCTTGTACCTTTCCTTGTTTTGTTTCTGACCGAGACCAACTTTGCATTTCTTCAGGCTATTCTCAAGCACCTAATTGCCTAGATACTTTTCTTCCAAATGGACAGGGCCTTAGAAAGGCTGAATATGATAAGAACTTTGGTTCATTTGCACATATTCGTAAAGTTGATTTGCCTTCCCCATCTGTTCAATTTCTTTCTTCCTCTATATTGAAAGAGACTTTTGATTTACTTAAGTCTTATATTAATAATGGCTCTTTATCATATTTGAGTTGGTGGAGTTGTTTAGCCCAACTTGATTGGTCTTGTTGCTGCATCCCTGGAAATTGGGTGAGCCTTGACTCTTCTCTGGCAGACGTTGAATACCATTTTTTAGCTCAACGTGAATGTCAGAAGATCAAGTTTATTCCGCCAAATGTTTTATTTTCATTTCACCCTGGTCACCATTTCCCATCCTTTGGTTATTGGTTGGAAGCTGCCTTAAATGATGGGAGATCTAAGCTCCATCCATTGCAAACTTATGAATTTTTTAAAAGAGCAGATGTTCATCCACTTAATAAACTAGGTGCAGAAAGTGACTTTTATCAAACAATTCTTACTCAGCCTCTGACTTATTTATCTATTGTACCTGGTGGAGAGAACATTGTATCTTCCCCATCTTCTGGCAGGAATTTGAGTGGATCTTCTTACTATAAAGATTTAATGAACTATTTCGAAAACCTTTCATTATTACCTCGAGTAAATCATAGACCTATCGTAATGTTAATACCAACCGATCTGAATCCCCGGAGTAATGGCCATGCTTGTATGTTGACACTGGCTATGGAGATGAAAAAAGCGGGACATAATCTATATTTGTTACCATTTAAGCCCTATAAGTTTTTCCGAAATTACCTCAGTAAACTGCCTAGTCATTATTCTGGTCTTTCTTTTATTGCTAACCCTGATGAAGTTTCAGGAGCTTTATTAATTGTTCCTGAATCTGCCCCAAGAGCATTGATTAAACGCCTTAGGAAAAAATACAAGCAATTACTTTGGTGGTTACTTGCTCCCGCTGGTGTATTGACCGAGTTTCGTCCAGATATAAGAACAGGAGATCGGCTCGTTGCTTTTTCAGAGTTTGTATTACCTGGCCAAACAGACTATTTGTTTGTGCATCCTCAAATTAATAAGTTGATGTCGAAGCAGGTGTTGAAATTTCGACATCAGGAATCTTCTAAGAGGCAAATACTTTTATATACAGGTAAGGGTCGTTTAAAACCTTTGCCTAGAAGTTTGCATAGAAACTTGCTTGATTATACCTTTACTTTAATTACAAGGTCATTTCCCTCTTCTAAGGATGACCTTATAAGGCTTTTGATTGAGTCAAATGGTTTAATCAGTTGTGACCCTTTGACAAATCTAAACCTTGAAGCTGCTAATATTGGGATACCTGTATACCTTACTGGCAACCCATTTGAGAAAAGATGTTATACGAAATTCCCCTCTGATTTAAGCTCTTTTATAACTGATTCACCTGGAGAGTTTATCCAAAAAGTAAAATCACCTTCCCTTGCCCGGAAACCATTAAGCACGGATTCTTTATATTCAAAGAGTTTAGAGTCTGCTCGTCTTTTAGAGTTTCTTTCATCTGAACCGGCGCCTATTGGAGTTGAGCCTTATATTGTGACTAATGATCTTTTAAATGACATAGATAATTATAGATTCAAATTGTTGAAGAGTAAAACTATTCAGGCTTATTACAATGGACAATCAGTCTCATCTTCTTTTGTAGGGTTTTATATGAGGAGCTTTAAATATCCATATTCTATACATATGATTATTTCCAGGCTGTTACAATCATTAGATGCATGTGCTGATCTCCTTTCTTATCTGAAACTATTTCGCCAGGTGAACACGCTCAATAGCATATTTAAACCTTCCCACTTTATTAGGTATTGTTTGCGGCCATTCTCCAAACTGCTTCGCAAAATTATTGGTTGATGAGGTTACTTTGGCAAAAGTTTTAACAGTTTGGATACCTACTTTTCGAAGAGAGAAGAAACTCTCGGAGTTATTGCTAAATATTGAAAAAGTTGGAATCCAACGCATTGCGAATGTTGTTATATCTGATAACGACTCTGATGGACCTTTGCTGAAGGCCGTGAGTGATGGAAGCTTTTATATTCCTAAGAATATTGGTTATCGTTATAACAAGGCAAATCTTTCTGCAGGAGTTAACTTTCTTCGGGCATTTGAATATTGTGAAACCCCATGGTTGATGATAGTTGGTGATGATGATCTATTTTTGCCAGATGCGGTAAAGCAGATTTCAAATGCTTTGTGTGAAGTTAGTGATCATGTTGTTGCTTTGAAGTTTGATTCTTCCTTATATGGGTCTCAGCCAGATTATGCAACCTTTGGACTAGAAGAATATGTCAACATAATTCCTCGACGTGATTATCCTAATGCATTTAATAACCTTTGCCTGATTTCTAACTGGCTATTTAGATGTGATTTGTATAGGGAACATTTGGCTTCTGCATATTTTGGATACTCTAGTAAGGTCTCTCATCTTCTGCCAGCATTAAAAGCTTGTTCGGCTAAGGGCCATAAGATTCACTTTTCTAAGTTGCAACCAGTGGATCACGGAATTTCAGAAGATTCCTGGCCAAAGGCTGCAACTTGGTTTGAAATGGTTATGACTATTTCTAATTTCACTGGTTTTTTAAAGAGTTCTGATAGAAAAGCCTTATTAAGATTGCTTCTACATTCAGATTTTAAAAGAAATATGGCGAAGTGCTTAAGGGTTCATCAGTTCTATGGGGATAGGAAAATAGCTATCAGTGCATGGAATATTCATTTGCATTTGGCACTGATTTCAGGTGGTTATCGCTTGGCTTTATTGGTGGCTTGGCCATTACTTTGTTTGCCGTCAGGCTTTCTACCGCGGTTTATTAGTGATCGACTTGGTGAGCCAGGGAGTGTCGATCGTTGGTGACCCTCTTAATTTGCTTTGCATCCACCATTTCATAGCAGGACCAGGTAGTAATCGCCAAGGAAGTCTGACTAGGCAGGCAATTAACCCAAGAAACAATTTAATTCTTCGTTCTTTTATCTGCCTGCTATAGAAATTCAACTCTCTTATGAAATAAGTAAAACCACGTCTACGCTTTCTATGCTGATTGTCAACTCGGGCGGCAGCTGAACAACTATTCAAATTGGCAATTTCATACCCTTTTTCGCTAATTCGCAGCCATAAATCCCAGTCTTCAAAACTAGGAACATGACGATATCCCCCTGCTGCTAATAAGGCAGTTCGCCGTATGGCTACGGTCTGATGATTAAGAGGGTTACGCCAAGGAAGCCATCTCTTTGCTGAGGAAGGTTGAATAGGTGTTTTTCTTGTGGATTTTTTATAGTTCCTTTCAGTATCTATTTCTAAAAGCTGACAACCAACTACACCAAAATCAGAATGATCTTCTAGAGCTTTAACTAGATTTTCTGTATGCTGAGGTGCATAAAGATCGTCACTATCAATTCGTACAATCAATTCACCTCTACATTTCAAAGCGACTGTTGCTAAGGTCGCACCAATACCTTTTTGATTAGATTGAAGATAAAGATTTAGGGGTAATGAGAATCCATTTATTACTTTAATTAATCCTTCCGGTAAAGGCCCATCGCCAGCAATAACTAATTCATCTGCTAAGAGTGTTTGCTTTTCTAAGCACTTAAGTGTGGATTCTAGAAATATAGGAGATTCATGAGGTGTAAGGGGCATTAACCAGCTGATAGATGATTTCAGACTGTTCGTCCTTGATTCAACTTCTGAGTAATGCATGTATCTAGTAGTGGATTGCTCCGTACTTAATTTAGATCTAGGATTTAAACGAATTTTTGAAAAATAACTTTGAGTTTGAAGGTCTCTTGCCCACAGCTGGACAGCTTTTGCTTTGGATTGGTCGGGTAACCGTCACGTTATTTTCCTCAATGTAGAGATCTCCGGAATCTTAATTTGCTGGTCCTAAGTAGGCTTGCTAAAGCATTAATGTGCATTTCCCATGCTCAAGCTACTGCTGGGTGATCCAAATACCCGCAAGCTGAAGCTTTACCAGCCGATCGTCACTGATATCAATGTCCTTGAGGAGGACATTTCTTCCCTCACGGATGACGAGCTTCGAGGGAAGACTGCGGAGTTTCGCCAGCGTCTTTCTAATGCAGGAACCCTAGCTATACAACAGGATCTTTTGGATGAGTTTTTACCAGAAGCTTTTGCTTTGGTTCGAGAAGCCAGTAAGAGAGTCTTGGGAATGCGGCATTTTGATGTACAACTCATTGGTGGGATGGTCTTGCATGAAGGCCAGATAGCTGAAATGAAAACTGGTGAAGGCAAGACACTTGTTGCAACTTTGCCAAGCTTTTTAAATGCACTCACAGGGCGAGGAGTGCATGTAGTGACCGTGAATGATTATTTAGCTAGACGAGATGCTGAATGGATGGGCCAGGTGCATCGTTTTTTAGGACTAAGTGTAGGTTTGATTCAGCAGGATATGAGTCCTCTTGAACGGAAGCGAAATTATGCTTGTGATATTACTTATGCCACCAATTCGGAACTTGGATTTGATTATTTGAGAGATAATATGGCCACGGATTTTAGTGAGGTAGTGCAAAGAGAATTTCAGTACTGTGTAATAGATGAGGTCGATTCAATTTTGATTGATGAGGCTAGGACACCTTTAATTATTTCTGGTCAGATTGAACGTCCCCAGGAAAAGTACCAGGATGCTGCAAAGATAGTTTCTTCTTTACAACGTGCTGCGGAATTAGGGAAGGATGGCATAGACCCTGAAGGCGATTATGAGGTCGATGAGAAACAGCGTAGTTGCACTCTTACTGATGAAGGCTTTGCTAAAGCTGAGAAATTATTAAAAGTTAAGGACCTATTTGACCCTGCAGACCCTTGGGCTCATTACATTACTAATGCATTGAAAGCAAAGGAACTTTTTGTACGAGATGTTAATTACATTGTTCGAGACGGAGAAGCTGTAATTGTTGATGAATTTACAGGTCGAGTTATGCCTGGGAGGCGTTGGAGTGATGGACAACATCAGGCTATTGAGGCTAAGGAACAGTTGCCTATTCAGCCCGAAACTCAAACACTTGCTTCTATTACTTATCAAAACTTCTTTCTTCTGTATCCTCGCTTAGCAGGTATGACTGGCACCGCTAAAACTGAAGAAGTGGAGTTTGAAAAGACCTATAAGCTTCAGACTTCGGTTATACCAACTAATCAACCTCGTGCTCGTCAAGATTGGGTAGATCAGGTCTATAAAACTGAAGCTGCTAAATGGCGTGCAGTGGCTAAGGAGACGGCTGATATTCATAAACTGGGTAGGCCAGTGCTTGTAGGCACCACCAGTGTTGAGAAAAGTGAGTTGCTTAGTGCTTTGTTGGCAGAGCAGGATATTCCTCATAATTTGCTTAATGCGAAGCCTGAGAATGTTGAGCGGGAGGCGGAGATTGTTGCTCAGGCTGGTCGTGCGGGTGCCGTGACGATTGCTACAAATATGGCTGGTAGAGGAACTGACATCATTCTGGGCGGAAATAGCGATTACATGGCCAGATTGAAAGTGAGAGAGGTTCTTTTGCCAAAACTGGTCAAGCCTGAAGAGGGTCACCGCCCACCGGTACCTTTACAACGTGCAAAAGAATCACCGGGAGGATTTTCTGCACAGTCTGATACTTCTAAAGAGAGTAAATCTTATGCCCCTAGCGAGGCCAGGGCAATTGGTAGTCTTTATCCATGTTCATTGACTGATGAGACTGACAACCTTCTTGTTGAGTTGGCTAGGAAGTTAGTTAAAAGTTGGGGAGATAGAGGTCTTACTGTTATTGAGTTGGAAGATCGAATTGCAAATGCAGCAGAAAAGGCACCTACTGATGATATCCAGATTCAAGCCCTTAGAGATGCAATTGGTAAGGTAAAGGGGGAATACGATGAGGTCGTTTTACAGGAGGAAGTGGGAGTTCGTGAAGCCGGTGGTTTGCATGTGATTGGTACTGAGAGGCATGAATCTCGTAGAGTTGATAATCAGTTAAGGGGCAGGGCTGGACGACAAGGAGATTTAGGTAGTACTAGATTCTTCCTTTCTTTAGGAGATAATCTTCTTCGAATATTTGGTGGGGAAAGAGTTGCGGGTTTGATGAATGCTTTTCGTGTTGAAGAAGATATGCCTATTGAATCAGGAATGCTGACCAGGGCATTGGAGGGAGCTCAAAAGAAGGTGGAAACCTATTATTATGATATTCGAAAGCAGGTTTTTGAATATGATGAGGTAATGAATAATCAACGCCGTGCTGTTTATTCAGAACGCCGTCGAGTCCTTGAGGGTTTGGATCTTAAAAAACAGGTTATTGGCTATGGTGAGCTAACAATGAATGATATTGTTGATGCTTATGTGAACCCGGATTTGCCGCCTGAAGAATGGGATCTTGCGCAATTAGTTGGTAAAGCTCAACAATTTGTTTATCTCTTGGAGGATTTACAGCCAGACCAAATTCAAGGTTTAAGTATGGAAGAGTTGAAGGCTTTCCTTCAGGAACAACTACGTAATGCATATGATATTAAAGAAGGTCAGATAGAGTTACAAAGACCAGGTTTGATGAGGGAAGCGGAGCGCTTTTTTATACTTCAACAAATTGATACGCTCTGGAGAGAACATTTGCAGGCAATGGATGCCCTTCGTGAATCAGTTGGACTAAGAGGTTACGGACAAAAGGACCCATTAATAGAATATAAGAATGAAGGGTATGATATGTTTCTAGAGATGATGACTAATATGCGAAGAAATGTTATTTATTCCATGTTTATGTTTCAACCAGCATCTGAGTCTGCCTCTACTTAGTGGGAAGAGTTTGTAGAGAAATAAAGATTCCCTATTCCTCCCCAAGGAATTCAATTATTTCTTTGTCTTTAAGGCTTTGTGCTTGGCCAGGCGAAATACTGTCAGGTATGCGCCCTCTTGAAATATCTTTGAGTGAGTTTTGAAGATTAGAGAGTTGAGTTTCTAATTGGTCAATGCGTTCCATAAGGTTCCGGATGACATTTGCTTCTGCATCGGGCAAGGCTGAGTGTGCTAGAGGATTAATTTTTACCCCACTCTGATGTACAACTCGTCCCGGTATTCCTACAACTGTACTGTCAGCTTCAACGTCTCGAACTACTACTGAACCTGCTCCGATTCTGGTATTAGCTCCAACAGTAATAGCCCCTAAAACCTTTGCACCAGCTCCTATGACTACATTCTCTTTTAAGGTTGGATGTCTTTTCCCATGCGCTTTCCCAGTGCCGCCCAGCGTGACTCCTTGATATAGCAAGCAGCGATTTCCTATCTCTGTTGTTTCGCCTATGACAACCCCCATTCCATGATCTATGAATACGCCGTTGCCGATTCTTGCGCCTGGATGAATTTCTATACCAGTAATTAATCTACTTACTTGACTCAATAATCTTGGTAGTAAAGGTAAGCCTAAGGACCAGAGTTTGTGGCTAATTCTATGAATAGCTAGGGCATGAAAACCTGGATAGCATAAAACTATCTCCAGCAATCCTCTGGCTGCTGGATCTCTTTCTCGGATGATTCCTAGATCGGTCTGGATGGCTTTGAGCATCTAGCCAGTTTAATTAGACTTTTAAGAGACCAACAGGCCAATTTCCTTGCGAAGCTGTTCAATTGTGGCATTGCTCAGATAACTTTCAGCGCAGTGAACTTGAGGCATCCGCATTAGCTGGGAACGGTTTTGACGCAAGCTATGCTCCACAATTGGGAGGCTGGGACTATCACAAAGCACATGGCTGGCTGCTCTCAATAGGGCAAGAAGTCGACTTCCAACATCTGGGGTGGCTGTCATGAGCAAAAGTTCGTTGCCTCGCATGCTGTGGAGTATTACTTCTGCCGCACGAAGGATTCCTGGACTAATGCTTACAAGACCGACACAGCTACCAGGCCTCAATTCCTTGAGCATGGTTAGTTCTTGTCGGAAGTCATTTAGGTCTACTGCAACTGCTCTTACCCCATGTCGTTTTGCAAGTTCTTCTAAGGGTTGTAAGAAATATCTACTAGTTACTACTGTTCCATTGCTTGAACTTTCCAGTACGTTTTCTAGTTCTTCCATGGGGACCACTTCGACTGGAACATCTAGGCATGGCTCTAGTTCTTCGGCAATGAGCATGGAGGCCCCTATATCTTCTCGTGGAGTACTGACAAGCACCCTTGCACCGCAGCGAAGTCGCCAGTCGATTTCTCGAGTCAGTAATTCCCTGGTTTGTTGCAGAGTGCATCCTGCATTAAGTAGACCATCAACACATTTGCGGACTTCTTGATCTAGATCTTTTACTCCTTTATTCCGAATGTGTTGTGAGGCTCTTAGCTCACGTTGTTTTTGTTGGTCTCTAACGTATATGCCTGAGCCAGCCATTGCTTCGACAACGCCATCAGTTTCAAGTTGTCTATATACCTTGCTGATTGTGTTGCGATGAAGGCCTGTCTGCATTGCAAGCTGTCTTGTGCTTGGTAGACGGTGGCCAGGTGGGTAGTGTCTAGCAGCAATTGCGAAACAAATTTGGTTGTAGAGCTGGCTTGATGCCGGTATATCGCTTTCCTGCTGAATGTGAAATCGCACGCCGGTGGGCCAGGTAGCAATGTGGTCACCTTAAGGAGCTAAAGGCTTCGTGACAATCTTTTGTGTGGCATGAGACTATGTGCCAGTTTTAAATGGGCCATCAAAATCAGCGAAGAATTAATTTGATCAAGACGATCATTGCTCAAGCAGCCTTGAGTCATATGCCCTTCCTTAGGTTTCTTTCAGCCCCTTTTGTGTTAACAAACAATATATTTTGAAATTTTAGAAAGGAGTAAAACTCGTTTGCAATGAACTTTTTACGTAAATTTTTTTTTTCAAAAATATTGCAAAAATTCATATCTGCTTGTTCAGTTACCTTTCGCTCACCTTGGCTTTAGTAGGGAAGTTTTGGGCAGAGGACCTTTGAGGTGTCGTAATTGTCCTGACAGCTCGTGATGGAGTAATAACTTCGTTGTCTTTTTTTATCAGAGGTGTCTTCCGGGGGGTCAGGAACATGATCATGTTCCTGCCTTCTCTTTTGGGTGCTTGTTGAACTTCTGCTTGCTCTTCTAGATCTTTTGCCATTCGCCTCAGAAGGGTTTCAGCGAGAGAAGTGTGCTGTATTTCTCGTCCTCTGAAAATTATTGTGCACTTGACTTTGTCGCCTGCCTTTAGAAAACGAATTGCTTGACCTATCCGAACGTCGTAATCGTGTTGATCGATTTTGTAACGCATTTTGACTTCTTTAACTTCGGTTTGATGCGATTTCTTTTTGGCCTCCTTTGCTTTTTTCTCTTGTTCAAATTTGAATTTGCCATAGTCCATGATCCTGCATACGGGAGGATCTGCTTTTTCGCTTACGAGAACTAGGTCTAGTTCTCGCTCTTTGGCTACATCCAGGGCTTCTTCCCTGCCGATTACTCCGAGCTGTGTGCCGTCTGCGTCGACTACCCGCAGTTTTTGGTAACTGATGCGGTCATTGATGTTTGGGAGCTCCCTGACAGGGGCTCGACGGTCAAAACGAGGACGTGGAGGCATTCAGTGCGTTGAGGGAACAGTGCAGACCTAAGGGATAACCAAAGTTGATGTCTACTCTAATTAGCCTAGACCGGCTTGGATCAGCTTCATTGCTTCTTTCATTGGTTCATCATCTTTCAGCCAGTGAGGCTGATGTTGCCGACGAAACCATGTTCGCTGTCGCTTGGCAAGCTTGTGGGTGCGTTTTATCGTTCTTTCTATAGCCTCAGAAACCTCTAATTTTTCCTGGAGTACTTCTAGGGCTTCTTTGTAGCCTATGGTTTGAAGCATTGGTAGATTTGAACCATATCTAATACTTAATTGCTTCGTTTCTGCGATCAGACCATTGGAATACATTTGTTGAGTGCGATTGATAATTCGCTGGCGGAGGTTTTTCGGGTCTAGGCCTATTTCTAAAACTCGCCAAGGGGGAGGCTCGGTACTTTGTTGGGTTTTAATTGATTCTGCAGTTGCATAGAACACTTCAAGAGCTCTTTGTGTTCGTATCTCATCAGTTGGAGAAATTTTTGAACTTGCAAGAGGGTCTGCTGCTTTAAGTAATTGATAGCAGGTTGATTGCCCTAGAGCGTCCAGTTGTTTACGCAGATGATTTTGGGGGGGGACTTTTGGAGGTTTAAGCCCTTTTGTCAAAGCCTTTAAATATAGGCCGCTTCCACCTACTAATAAGCCCATTCCTTTTTCCTTAATGTTGTCTTTAAGGCTGAGTTGTGCTTTTTTTTGGAATTCCCACAAGTTGATTGGTTGATTTGGCTGATGAAGGTCTATTAGTAAATGTGGAATTTTCTTTTGCTGCTCTTTAGTTGGCTTAGCAGTACCAATGTCCATACCTATATATATTTGACGAGAATCAATGTTGTGCACATTGAGGTTTAGTTGTTCTGCTATTTCAATTGCTAGTTCAGTTTTTCCGCTTGCAGTGGGACCTAACAGAACAATTACAAGTGGTTTAGTAGAAGCCATCACATTTGGTGGTAAGTGCCATTCCTATTAGTTGAGACCGTCTATGACATAGGTAATTGCGTATTACCTGTTTTTGCAAGACGATCGCTTGAGGCAGTGTTAAATTGAGGCTCTCAGGTCTAGGTTTTGGTCAATGAGGCCTATAAGAATCCTGCCTGGCACCTGATTTAACGAATGAGCGACGACTCCAAGGTTCAGGCAGCGTATGGCGCCGAACAGATCCAGGTGCTGGAAGGTCTTGAGCCTGTCAGGAAGCGTCCAGGGATGTATATCGGATCTACAGGTCCGAGGGGTTTACATCACCTTGTTTATGAGGTTGTAGATAACGCGGTTGATGAGGCTTTGGCAGGCCATTGTGATCAGATTTTGGTCCTTCTTGGTAACGATGGCTCGGCAACCATTACTGATAATGGTCGAGGCATCCCAACTGATGTTCATCCCAGGACTGGGAAGAGTGCTTTGGAAACAGTCCTCACTGTCCTTCATGCGGGAGGTAAGTTTGGGAGTGGTGGATATAAGGTCTCAGGCGGTCTGCATGGGGTTGGTGTTTCTGTTGTAAATGCTCTGAGTGAGTGGGTTGAAGTCACAGTTCGCCGGCAGGGCAAGATTCATAGCCAGCGATTTGAAAGAGGTGCGCCAATTGACAGTCTTCGTTCAGAAAACCAACCCGCTTCTGAGAAAGGACTTACTGGAACAAGTGTTTGTTTTAAACCTGATTTTGAGATTTTTACTGGGGGAATCATTTTTGATTACGTCACTTTGTCTTCTCGTTTAAGGGAGTTGGCCTACTTGAATGGTGGGGTTCGGATTGTCTTTCGTGATGAAAGAACAGCTAGTTGTAATTCAGACGGGCAACCTTATGAAGAAATTTATTTTTATGAGGGAGGAATTAAGGAATATGTTGCATATATGAATACTGAAAAGGATGCTTTGCATCCTGAGATTATTTATGTGAATACTGAAAAAGATGGTGTTCAAGTTGAGGCTGCCTTGCAGTGGTGTGTAGATGCTTATTCAGATAGCATTTTGGGGTTTGCAAATAATATTCGGACTGTAGATGGTGGCACACATATAGAGGGACTTAAGACAGTATTGACTCGTACGCTTAATACTTTCGCTCGTAAGCGAGGCAAGAGAAAAGAGGGTGATGCAAACCTTGCTGGAGAAAATATTCGTGAAGGCCTTACAGTTGTGCTTTCTGTTAAGGTCCCTGAACCAGAATTTGAAGGTCAGACAAAAACTAAATTAGGCAATACAGAAGTTCGAGGGATAGTTGACAGCCTGGTTGGTGAGTCCCTTAGTCAGTATCTTGAATTTAATCCAAATGTTATTGATTTAATATTAGAAAAGGCAATCCAGGCTTTTAATGCAGCAGAAGCAGCACGACGAGCGCGTGAATTAGTAAGGCGTAAAAGTGTTTTAGAGAGCTCTACCCTCCCTGGCAAGCTTGCTGATTGCAGCTCACGAGATCCCTCTGAATCTGAAATATATATTGTGGAGGGTGATTCTGCAGGAGGATCTGCTAAGCAGGGTCGGGATAGACGTTTTCAGGCGATACTGCCTTTGCGAGGCAAGATTTTAAATATTGAGAAGACTGATGATGCAAAAATCTACAAAAATACAGAGATACAAGCATTAATAACTGCTCTTGGTTTAGGGATTAAAGGAGAGGAGTTTGATTCAAAGAATTTGAGATATCATCGAGTTGTAATTATGACGGATGCTGATGTAGATGGCGCACATATTAGGACTCTTCTGTTGACATTCTTCTATCGTTACCAGAAAGAATTGGTTGAGGGAGGTTATATTTACATTGCTTGCCCTCCGCTTTATAAAGTGGAGAGAGGGAAAAAACATAAGTATTGCTATAATGAGGCAGATTTGCAAAAAACACTCGCAGGCTTTGGCGAAAAGGCCAATTACACTATTCAAAGATTTAAGGGGCTAGGTGAAATGATGCCCAAGCAATTGTGGGAAACAACGATGGATCCAACTACTAGAATGATGAAAAGAGTTGAGATTGAAGATGCGTTAGAGGCTGATCGAATTTTCACTATCTTAATGGGAGACAAGGTTGCACCTCGCAGAGAATTTATTGAGACCCATAGTGTTGAACTTGATATGGCCGCATTGGATATTTGATAATTTGATGACTCTTTTAATTCGTTGGGGTTGGATGCTTGTCCTGGCTTTATTTGTACCTGTTTCACTTCCAGCAGGTGGAGGAACTGAGCCAAGAAAGTCTAGCCAAATTTTGCGAAGAGACCCTCGCTCTGGTTGTGATCCCCTTATAGGCTTGTCTAGTTTTTCATTAAGAGCAAGTCCTTCCTCTATAGCACCTGCTTTGTGCAATTTTGAGTCTGGGACTCCTTTAAGGGTGTTGCGATCTTGGGAAAGTGAAGATGGTAAGTCCTGGTTAATGGTACAAATTGCTTCTGGAAACCTCGCCAGGTTGAATTGTTCTTTACGGCGTGGATGGGTTAATGTATGAAAGTAAACTGGTGGCTTTTAAATCTTTCTTCTTGGTTGTATTAGGAGCAGTTCCAGGGGCTTACCTTCGCTATTTTTTATATAAAAAACTTTTACCGGAACTTTTAAAAAGACATTGGATTACTTTTACTATAAATATCCTTTCTGCCTTTGCTTTTGGCCTGATCTTGGCTTTAGTTTTAGGTTCAGAACCAATACAGCCAAGAAACAGTTCACCCTTGATTTTGTTATTTGGGATTGGTTTTTTTGGTAGTTTTAGTACATTTTCGACTTTTATGCTGGAAGTTTTTGAAATTTTCGAATCGAAAAGTTGGGTTGAAGGTTGCTTATTAGTTTTTCTATCTATTGTTTTAGGTATTGTTGCAGCAATTCTCGGCTATAATCTTGGAAATGCTTAAAACTATAAGAGGGTTTAGGTTTGAATTTAATCAGTTTTGTTTGGTTGCATTTGGAGCAACTTTAGGAGCTTTAACCCGTTGGCAAATCAATAATTCCTTAATGGTGAATCTTATTGGTGCGGCCATTTTGGGGATTTTAGTTGGAATTTCAGCTCGCCCACCAATTCAATTATTTGTAGGTGTAGGTTTTTGCAGTTCACTTACTACTTTTAGTGGTTGGATAGTGAATTGTGCCCAGTTGGTGGATTCTGGGCACTGGGTACAGGCATTAAGGTTGATCAGCTCAACATTGATTTTTGGTCTCTTCTTTATTTTTTTAGGTATTTCGCTAGGCAGATTAATTAGGCATTTAAAGCTTTCTCAATAGCAGTTCTAAGTTCATCGCTATTGGGTTCGACTGAACTTTTGAACCTGGATAAAACAGCCCCTTCTTTACTTATTAAGAACTTTTCAAAATTCCAAGCGACATCACCGGATGGTTCTGCACGATTCAAGGTGCTATATGGCTCGGTAGTTTGTCCCATAGCATGAACTTTTTCAAAAAGCGGAAAATTAGCTCCATAGGTTGTAGCGCAAAAGTTTTTGATTTCTTCTAATGAGTCGGGCTCTTGCCCTCCAAAGTCGTTGCATGGAAAGCCAAGGATTTGGAACCCCTTAGGCCCGTATGTATTTTGCAATTCTTGAAGACCTGAATATTGTTTGGTGAATCCGCAACGACTGGCGACATTTACGATAAGTAGAACCTGACCGTGGTATTCACCTAGTTGCTTCTCGGAGCCATTTGGTGACTTCACTTTCACTTGGCTGATGTTGATGCTCATGGATGCCCTGTAATTCAGAGTGACATTGACCATAAAATATTGATTCCTTGGAGCTCCGCCATGAATGAGGTAAAGGCGGATACAAATCCTGATCCAAATACCACTTCTGCTGTCGTGAATGGTCCCCGACTGGCAGATGTTGTTGCTCAGCAATTGGAAGCAATGTTGGCAGCAGGAAACTATGACGGAGTCAAGACTCTTTTGGAACCGGTGCAACCGGTTGATATCGCTGAGGCGATTGGTAACTTGCCTCTTATCCTCCAGGCTTTGGCTTTTAGGCTTTTAGGTAAGAATGAAGCTATTGAAGTTTATGAATACTTAGAACCTTCAGTTCAGCAGAGCTTGCTGGACAGACTTCGATCTGGCGAGGTCCTCGAATTAGTTGAAGAGATGTCCCCTGATGACAGGGTTCAACTATTCGATGAATTGCCTGCAAAAGTTGTGAGACGTTTGCTTGCTGAGTTGAGCCCTGCAGAGAGACGAGTGACGGCTCAATTGCTTGGGTATGAGGCCGAGACGGCTGGAAGATTGATGACAACAGAATTTATTGACTTAAAAGAATTCCATAGCGCTGCTCAGGCACTCACGATAGTTAGGAGACAAGCTTCCGATACAGAAACTATTTATAGCCTTTACGTTACTGATAGAGAAAGACATCTCACTGGAATTCTGTCTCTAAGGGACTTGGTTACAGCTGACCCAGAGGATCGAATTGGGGATGTCATGACTCGTGATGTAGTGAGTGTAAGGACTGACACTGATCAGGAAGAGGTTGCCAGGGCAATTCAGCGTTATGACTTTCTTGCTTTACCAGTTGTTGATCTCGAAAAAAGGTTAGTTGGCATTGTCACTGTCGATGATGTGATTGATGTGATTGAGCAGGAAGCAACTCGCGATATTTATGCAGCAGGTGCAGTTCAAGCTGGAGATGAGGATGATTATTTTCAGAGCAATTTATTTGTTGTTGCTCGCCGGCGCGTGGTTTGGCTCTCTTTGCTGGTCCTTGCCAATGGTCTCACTACGCAAGTCATTGCAATGAATGATGCTGTGCTTAAACAAGTTGTTTTGTTGGCAGCATTTATTCCTTTGCTTATAGGTACTGGTGGAAATGTAGGAGCCCAGAGCTCCACTGTTGTAATTCGAGGGTTAAGTACTCAGCGTATACAAGCTTTAGGTGTTACTAAGGCAGTTTTTCGCGAGGCAATTGCAGGAGCACTTCTAGGCTTGTTGATGCTTTTAGTTGTTGTTCCTTTTGCTTGGTGGCGGGGAGAAGGCCCTTTAGTAGGCGCAGCTGTGGGTATTAGCTTATTGGCGATTACTACATTGGCCGCTACAGCTGGTGCTGCCCTCCCCTTGCTTTTTGATCGTATGGGCTTGGATCCTGCATTGATGTCAGCACCTTTTATTACCACTGCAACAGATGTCGCAGGAGTCCTGATTTACTTGAGGACTGCTTCCTGGCTTCTTGGGCAGATGCAAGGCCAAGCCATGTAGGTATTTATGCCTAGATTTGCGAATAACTTGTAGCTTTACAGTTCTTAGTAGTACGCTTAACAAAACTCAATAGAGATGGCATGGACCCTCTCCGCTCCTCTAATACGTCAACACAATTAATACCTCTAGCAGTTAGCAAGCCAGCCGGGGAAGTTGATCTGGTTCGTTCTTATCTGCGTGATATTGGTCGCGTGCCGCTCTTAACCCACGAACAAGAGATCACTCTTGGTCGCCAAGTTCAGGAACTGATGGCTTTGGAGGAACTTGAGGCTGAACTGGCAAGTCCTGATGGAGAAAAGCCTAGTTTTGAGGAGTTTGCTAAAGCTGCTGGACTTACTTCCTTTCAGCTAAAGAAAAAATTGAAAACTGGTCGACGAGCAAAGGAGCGGATGGTTGCTGCAAATTTGCGATTAGTGGTGAGTGTGGCAAAGAAGTACACCAAGCGGAATATGGATCTTTTGGATTTAATTCAGGAAGGGACTATTGGTTTGGTGAGAGGAGTAGAAAAGTTTGACCCGACGCGTGGGTACAAATTTTCTACTTATGCTTATTGGTGGATTCGTCAGGGGATTACACGCGCAATCGCTGAGAAGGGCAGGGTGATCAGGCTGCCTATCCATATCACTGAGATGCTTAATAAATTGAAGAAGGGGCAGCGAGAGTTGAGTCAGGAATTGTCAAGGACGCCATCAGTCACTGAATTGGCTGAGTTTGTGGATCTTCCAGAGGAGGAAGTCAAGGATTTGCTTTGTCGCGCACGTCATCCAGTGAGCTTGGAGATGAAGGTTGGGGATGGAGAAGACACGGTCTTATTAGAACTTCTGTCAGGCGATGGGGAGTTATTGAGCGAGCAACTAGAAAATGATTGCATGAAAGGAGATTTGAAGACACTGTTGGATCAGTTGCCTGAGTTGCAGCAGCGAGTTCTCCGAATGCGTTATGGGATGGAGGGGAGTGGCCCAATGACCTTGACTGGTATTGGTCGCATCCTTGGGATTAGCAGGGATCGAGTACGAAAACTTGAACGTGATGGGTTAAGTGGTTTACGTAGAAATAGTCAATCTGTTGCAGACTATATAGCTTCTTGAACAATTTTTAGCAGTAGAGGGTTTACTTCTTTAGGTGCTTCATCGTGAGGGCAATGCCCTGCATTGGCTATTACGTCTAGTGAGCGTATACAAGGGATAGAAGCATTCCAATGCTGAGCTATTTTAAGCGGTTCCCATGGATCATTTTTGCCCCAAATTAGATGGACAGGTATTTTGAGGTTTTCCATTAATTGAGGTGCTAGGTAGTCATCAAAAAGGTTTATAAAGCCATGAAATGACTCAGGAGCACCAGTTCTTTTACTTGGCTTTTCAAGTAATTTTATTAGTTCTTTATCAACATTCCTTCCACTGGGATAAGCCTGTTTAAGAACTCGTTTGATCACTCCCGGACTTGCAGCATTGCGAAAAAGATTTCGGCTTAGCCACCTTTGGCTAACCAGCTTTTTTAGCCAAGGTCTTGTTAAACGAACCCACTGGGGTTGATCGATTAGTCGTTTGTCATCTAAAGCTCTAGTAGCGCAACTTATTAGGACTACTCTGCAACAATGATCTTTAAGAAGTTGGGATGCCCTAAGCGCAATAATTCCACCGATTGAATTCCCAATTAGCACAACAGGCTTTTGAATGATTTCTTGGCAGAAATCCGCTACTTGTAGTGCCCATGTATCGAAATCATATGAGAAGTCCTTTAGTTGCTTTTTTTCTCCTTTTAGAGATGCTCTTGGTTGACTACTATTGCCAAAACCCAATAAATCAATTGCGTAGCAGGTGGTTAATTTACCAAGCTCAGGTTGGTTAAACCTCCAATGTTCTTTGCAAGCACCAAACCCATGTATTAGCAAGACAGCAATAGATGATTCTTCGTCGTTTCCACAACTACTCCAGGAAACTTCCCATTGCTTCCATTGCCAAATGTGCATTTCGCTCAGATTCAAATTATTCCTCCTTTAAACATTGAATAGTAGATATAAGCCTCTTCTTGCTGCTTAGACCTTTGTTGATTGAAACACCAGTTTATTGTTAGATGAGGATAGCTGGATTGTGATTAGAAGGATCGCTGATGAAGAGCGTTTAGTGAACCCTGTCTTTTTAAAAAAGGTAGATTTTCTTCGTGCTGAGCTACTTGAGTGGTTTAAAGAGAATGGTCGCCATAAGATCCCTTGGAAGCTCAAAGAAGATGGGACTTCTCCAGCACCTCGAGAAACATTATGTGCATATAAAATTTGGGTTGCAGAAGTGATGCTTCAGCAGACTCAATTGAAGAAAGTAGAGCCTTACTGGGAAAAGTGGATGAAAAGTTTTCCCGCTCTTAGTGACTTGGCCATGGCTGAGGAGCAAGAGGTCCTAATCCTTTGGCAAGGACTTGGTTATTACTCACGTGCCCGACGCATTCTTGATTCTTCCAAAATATTGCTGGAAGTAATTGGGTTGAAGTGTTGTTTAGATCCAAATGCTTGGCCAAGACAGTTAGAAACTTGGATGGGTTTACCAGGAATAGGGCGAACTACTGCAGGGAGCATCCTTTCATCTGCATTTGATTTGCCTGCTCCAATTCTTGATGGGAATGTGAAAAGGGTTTTGACGAGGTTAATTGCAAGCAAAAAACCTTTGGAGACAAATAATCATGAACTATGGGCTCTTAGCGAGTTGTTGCTTGATAAGCAACAACCTAGAAACTTTAACCAGGCCTTAATGGATTTGGGTTCGAAGATTTGTACACCAATTAATCCACAATGTTGCAATTGTCCATGGAAAGTTAATTGTGACTCCTACTCCAGTGGTGACCAACTAAGATTTCCAGTTAAGAGAAAAAGAAAGCCATTGTCTTTCCAAGTTATTGGTGTCGGAGTTGTTTTAAATTTGTCTGGAGAAGTTTTAATAGATCAGCGCTTGGAGGATGGACTTTTAGGAGGAATGTGGGAATTTCCTGGAGGGAAGCAAGAAAAAGGAGAGTTAATTGAAGAAACTATTTTTAGAGAGCTTAAAGAGGAATTAGGAATAGAGGTTGAAGTAGGAAAGAAGTTGACTTCTATGGATCATGCATATAGCCACAAGAAATTACACTTTATAGTTCATCTCTGTAAATGGATTTCTGGAGAGCCCAAGCCTTTGGCTAGTCAGCAGGTTCGCTGGGTATCTCCAAATAATCTATCTAAGTATCCATTCCCAGCTGCAAATGCGAAGATGATTGATGCTTTATTTGATTACCTTAATGAAAGGAATTGAATCTGTTTGTTGAGCTGAAAGGTATTAAAATGTATGAAATGCATGTTGAAAGGCTTTGTGAATAATTCCGTGGTGATTTGTTTGGGGGAGGCTTTGATTGATCGCTTGGGCCCTTTAGGAGGTGATCCTTCTGTAGATAAGCCTGTAGAAGATTGCTTTGGTGGTGCTCCGGCTAACGTCGCTTGTGGTTTGGCCAGGCTGGGTACTCGTGTTGAATTTGTTGGTCGACTTGGTAACGATTTGATTGGAAACAAGTTTTGTGACTTGATGGCAACTAGGGGCGTAAATCTTAGTGGGGTACAGATTGATCGAAGGCGACCTAGTCGTGTTGTGTTAGTACGCCGGGAATTTAATGGGGAAAGAGTTTTTCATGGTTTTGATGGAGATAAAGGGCAGGGTTTTGCTGATGAAGCACTTCATTTGGGTGAATTAAAACAGGCATGGCCTCAACTCTCTAGTGATGCAGGTTGGATACTTATGGGGACAATCCCTTTAGCAAAGCAGGCTTCGTCTGAAGCACTTCGCTGGGCATTAAATCAGGCCAGTAGAAGTGGCCTTAAAATTGCTATAGACGTTAATTGGCGCCCAACTTTTTGGGATGTAAAAGCCGCACCAGATTGTGGGCCTAATAAAACAACCCTAAAGACCATTTTGCCTTTGTTGGAAAAAGCTTCTTTGTTAAAGCTGGCTAAAGAAGAGGCAAATTGGTTTTTCAATAGTGATGAGCCTATGGCTATTTCACGATTGCTTTCTCAAAACCCTGATGTGGTTATTACTGATGGGGCTAGGCCATTGAAATGGACGATTGGTGGATTTTCAGGACAATTGAATGTGCTTCCACCACCTGTTGTTTTAGATACAACAGGTGCCGGAGATGCTTTCACTGCTGGATTAATTAATCAACTTTTAATGACCTCATCAGAAGCCTTAAATGATGAGAAAATTCAGGCAATCTTACGTTTTGCAGCAGCTTGTGGAGCTTTAGTTTGCGGAGGTATGGGTGCTATTAACCCGCAACCTACTCATTTGCAGGTTGAAGAATTTTTGGCGGTTAAGTAAGGAGATTTTAGTTGAGCGAATCTGCCTTTATTAGGTGCAGATTCAAACTTCAACTTTAGTCGCCAAGCTTCTGGCAAGCTAAGTCCTAGACGCTCAGGCCATTCAATAACCATAAGTGCTCCGATTGCATTTGCTTCTTCCTCTTCTTGAAGAAAAAGTTCATCAGCTACTTGTGGGTCATCTAATCTATACAAATCGAGATGGATTAGGGGGGGGGGCCCCTGAAGGGTAGTGCTGGGCAAGAGAAAAAGTAGGGCTTGTGATTGGTTCAATAATGCCCAAGCTGCTGCCTATTCCTTTTACAAGGGATGTTTTACCAGCTCCTAATGGCCCTTCAATCAAAAGTAATTTCAATTGAGGCAGCTTATGTGTAAGGGCTTTGCCAAGGGCAATTGTTTCTGCCAAGTTTTTAAGGGTCCAGCATTCATCTGTAGATTGCCTTTCAATTGAGCCGAACGCCTCGGCGTTTTCGGTGAGATTCCTTTCCAAGATTCACCTAAACGAGCTTTTACCCATGGTGGCAGTGTCCACATCAACTACTTCTTCTGATCTGACTTCTGATTATGTTGTCGCTGATTTAGGTCTAGCTGATTTCGGCAGAAAGGAACTGACCATTGCTGAAACTGAGATGCCAGGCCTTATGGCTTTACGGCAAAAATATGGCAATGAAAAGCCTCTGAAGGGAGCTCGTATTGCGGGCAGTCTTCATATGACAATTCAAACTGGGGTTTTGATTGAGACGCTTGTATCGCTAGGCGCAGAAGTTCGTTGGGCTTCTTGCAATATTTTCTCTACACAAGATCATGCGGCTGCTGCAATAGTTGCTAATGGCGTCCCTGTTTTTGCAGTGAAGGGAGAGACGCTTGAAGAATATTGGTCTTATACACATTGCATTTTTGAGTGGGGAGATGGTGCTACTCCAAACATGATTCTTGATGATGGAGGTGATGCGACTGGATTAGTTATGCTTGGTTGTAAGGCTGAGAAGGATTTAGAGGTACTCGAACATCCTCAGAATGAGGAGGAGAAGGCACTATTTGCCTCTATTAAAAAGAAGCTCGAACAAGACCCTTGTTTTTATTCGCGCATTCAATCAAGCATTCAGGGAGTTACAGAAGAGACCACTACAGGTGTTGCACGTTTATATCAGATGCAAAAAAATGGTGAACTTCCTTTTCCAGCTATAAACGTTAATGATTCAGTGACTAAAAGTAAATTTGACAATCTTTATGGATGCCGCGAATCTCTTGTTGATGGAATTAAGCGTGCAACGGATGTAATGGTTGCAGGTAAAGTGGCTTTGGTAATTGGATATGGAGATGTTGGCAAGGGATCTGCTCAATCTTTGCGTGGTCTTGGTGCCACTGTTGTGATAGCAGAGATAGATCCAATATGTGCTTTGCAGGCTGCGATGGAGGGGTATCGAGTTGTTAGGCTTGATGAGATAGTTAAAGACGTAGATATTTTTGTTACTGCAACAGGTAATTTTCATGTAATTCGACATGAGCATCTAATTGCAATGAAGGATGAGGCAATTGTCTGCAATATTGGTCACTTTGATAATGAGATAGATATAGCTTCTTTGAAGGAATATGATTGGGAAAATATCAAACCTCAGGTGGATCACATCACCCTGCCTAGTGGTAATAAGATCATTCTTTTAGCTGAAGGGCGCTTGGTAAACCTAGGCTGTGCAACTGGGCATCCAAGTTTTGTTATGAGCAATTCCTTTACTAACCAAGTTTTAGCTCAGATTGAGTTGTTTACTAAAGGGAATCAATATACTAACAAGGTTTATGTATTGCCTAAGCATTTAGATGAGATGGTGGCTAGGCTCCATTTGGATAAGATTGGCGCAAGATTGACTGAGTTAACTGCACAACAGGCTGAGTATATAAGTGTCCCAATTGAGGGACCTTATAAGCCTGATCATTATAGATATTGAGTTCACCTTTTGATTCCTCTTCTCCAGGTTAAAAATTGTTCTTTCACATGAATATCTATTTTATCTTATGCAGTTAATGAGCAATTTGCCTGAATTGATTGGCAATGCAGTGGCATCTAATCAATGGATTGGGTATGGCTCAATTCTATTGGCGATGTTCTTGGAAAATCTGTTTCCACCAATCCCTTCTGAGTTAATAATGCCTCTTGGCGGCTTTTATGTTCAGCAGGGACAATTGAGTTTTTTTCCAGTTGTTTTGGCTGGCTTGTTGGGCACAGTTTTAGGCGCTTTCCCTTGGTATGGCATTGGTCGATTAGTGAATGAAAAGAAGCTAGAAGTTTGGCTAAATAAATATGGTCAATTTTTAGGTATTCAAGTTGAAGACCTAGCGAGAAGTCGAAGGTGGTTTAGTCGATTTGGTACTGCGCTGGTTTTTTGGGGACGCTTGGTTCCAGGAATAAGAACCTTGATTTCTGTGCCTGCTGGGATTGAGTTGATGCCGTTAATGCCTTTCATTCTTTGGACAACTGCTGGGAGTCTTATATGGACTTTGTTTCTAACCGTTGCGGGTTTTGCACTTGGAGAAAGTTATAGCAATGTCGAGTTGTGGATTGATCCAGTTTCTAAGGGCATTAAATTAATTCTTGCAGTTGTATTTGTTTCTGGATTGTCTTGGTTGTTTTTACGTATTTGGACCAGAAGAAATCAACGCAATTAATTTTTTTAAAAGGGAACCTCTTCATTAGTTGGATTATTTGCTCCAAAAGTTCCTTTTTGAAAGCCACTGACTTCAGCATCTCTTTTAGAACCTAGTAGCTCCAGTCGATCTACGCGAATAACAGGCTTACTTCTTAAGTCCCCAGAATGACGATCGTTCCATGTATCTAGCTTGAAGCTGCCAGCTATGCCTATTAGAGAGCCTTTTTTGACATAGTCAGCTGCTACTTGAGCTTGCTTTCCCCAGATTTCAAGATTGAACCAGTCAGGCTCGTCGTCGCGGTTCCTTCGATTTACCGCCATAGTCAAATTGGCTACAACGCTTCCAGATTCGAAGTAGCGCACTTCTGGGTCTCGGCCAGCTCTCCCTACAAGAGTGACGGAATTTACGCTCATTAATTTCTCCTAGGTTTGATTTTGTCCAATCATGGGGCAAATTTCAGGACAAGTAATGCAAGGAGTTCCATACTCTTCGTGGGTAGTAACAAGAGCTCATATCTAATCCTCCTATGATTCGCCGATTCGATCTCAAACCTGTGTTTTTAAGTCGTTTTAAGTTGTCGCGTGATATTGGTATCGACCTTGGCACCGCCAATACATTGATATATGTGTCTGGTAAGGGGATAGTGCTGCAGGAGCCTTCTGTTGTGGCATTAGATCTCGAGGAGGGTGTGCCTTTGGCCGTCGGGGATGATGCGAAGCTCATGTTGGGAAGAACCCCTGGCAATATTCGTGCAGTTAGACCATTGAGAGATGGAGTTATTGCAGATTTTGATGCTGCTGAGCAGATGCTCAAAAGCTTTATTCAGAAGTGCAATGAAGGACGTGGCATTATTTCGCCTCGCTTAGTAATAGGCATCCCTAGTGGAGTGACTGGTGTCGAACGTAGGGCAGTTCGTGAGGCAGGTATGGCTGGTGCAAGGGAAGTTCATTTAATTGATGAGCCTGTGGCTGCTGCTATAGGAGCTTCTCTTCCAGTTACTGAGCCTATTGGCACGATGATTGTGGATATTGGGGGAGGAACAACTGAAGTGGCTGTGCTAAGTCTTGGAGGGACTGTTTTAAGTGAGTCAGTTCGTGTTGCAGGTGATGAGCTAAATGATGCAATTGGGACATATTTGAAGAAAGTCCATAATTTAGTAGTCGGTGAAAGAACAGCTGAAGAGATAAAGATTCGAATAGGTTCAGCCTTTCCTGATAATGATTTTGACTTGCAATCGATGGATGTAAGAGGGCTTCATTTGCTTTCTGGTTTACCTCGATCAGTCAATTTGCAGGCTGGGGATTTACGTGAGGCAATGGCAGAACCTCTCAACAAAATTGTTGATGCTGTAAAACGCACCTTGGAAAGAACACCACCAGAATTGGCTGCAGATATTGTTGATAGGGGGATCATGTTGGCTGGAGGCGGAGCACTCGTCAGAGGGATTAGTGATCTTCTCAGTCATGAAACTGGAATTTTTACCCATGTAGCCGAGGACCCTCTCCTTTGTGTTGTAAACGGATGTGGGCAGGTCTTGGAGGATTTCAAGAGGCTGAGAAGAGTCTTGGATACACCTGAGTTTGCTAGGAACTCATTGAAGGACTGAATTGATGGGAAGTAACCCTTTAGTGGCTATTTCCCGCTTTAGGTTTTGGCGTCGTATAGGACCTTCTCTTTTGCTGATAGGAGCATTTGGGCTGATTCGGTTGAGTAAAGGAGCATTATTTTCTGAAATTTATGCTCTATTAACTAGACCTTTCTGGCCAGGAACTTCACAAAAAGAATGGATACAGAGTGGCGCGTATTTTGAATATCAAACTAGGATTAGCTTATTAGAGAAGGATAATAAAAGACTGCGAGAAATGCTTTCCTTAGAGAGGTCTTCAAATTCTTTTAGTATCTCGGCAGCAGTTATTTCACGCCAACCTAAGGGTTGGTGGCAGCAATTAGAATTAGGCAAGGGGTCTCTTGACGGTATTGATGAAGGTGACGCTGTTCTTGGGCCTGGAGGCTTGTTGGGAACTATTTATAGCGTTACTCCTAAAACATCAAGAGTTCGATTGCTCACTTCACCTGGCAGCAGAATAGGAGTATGGATATCTCGGAATAAGCGGCATGGAATTTTGATTGGAATGGGAACAAATAGGCCTCAATTGCGTTTTCTAGATACTGACACAAAAGCTCTCCCAGGTGATGTTGTAAGTACTTCACCAGCGAGCACCCTTATGCCTCCGAACTTGCCAGTTGGTGTTATTCAATCAGTTGATAATGAGGCTTTACCTGCTCCTAATGCTTTTGTTCAATTAACTGCTTCTCCAGAGGCTATTGATTGGGTTCAGGTGCAAGAAAAGTAATGTTCAAATTCCACAAACGCTCTCTTTGGATTGCATCAGGGTGTCTGGTCCCTTTCTTGAATCTTTTTGCTCCTTCATTCCTCAGTCTCTCAGGAGTTGGCCCATCTTGGGCCGTTTTGTGGTTGTTACCTGGGGGATTGATATATGGATCAACCTCAGGAGTTGTGGCTGGAATATGCCTTGGGCTCTCATTGGATGGAATTAGCCTTGGTGGGGCATCACATATCCCTGCATTGGTTGGGCTTGGTTATTGGTGGGGACGGCTTGGGAGAAGAGGTAGGCCGATTGAACAAAGTTTTATTCTCGGATTGTTGGCGTTGATAGGAACTTTCTTCTTGGGATTTAGCTTATGGGCCCAAACATTATTTCTACAATATTTAGAAATAGGGCTGGTCATAAATTATTGGGGTCTGCATACTCTACTCGCCCAGGCTATTATTACAGGTTTGCTTGCTCCTATGATTTGCTCTTGGCTATTGTTGTTATGGCGAAGGCGCTTTTCTCTCTAAAGCTCGGTTAGTTTATATTCTATAATTATAAATAAATAGAGCTTTTAATGGAATATTTAATCTGATAGATTTAGGGTTCCCTGTGAAAATCTTGGTGGGCCTAAGTTAAGCTTATTTTTATTTGCTATTGAGCAATGTCTCTAAATCGATAGCTTTTCAACTGAGCCTATCTAGTTTTCGTGAGCAGAGCTTTGAAAGGAGGTCAGCAGAAAAGCGCATGCAAAGAATTATGTATTTTCATCCTTCTTAGTCATTCCTATGGCAAAAGGAATTGGCCGAAAAGTTGAAGACTCTTTTCTCAGCCTGAATAGTTGCCAGAATGGATGACCATAAAAGCCAAGCCAGAAAGGAGAAAAATAAGCATAAATACTCAAGTAAAAATACTTGTTAAAGCTTAAAAAAACCTGATATCTATTTTGAGTAGGGACTTTTAGCGGCTTTTTGTTTGGGTTGGAAGGTTATGGTTGCTTTTCTTGATGAGGAATTGCTCATGCCAGGTGGAGGTCCAGCTCAGCTTAAGAAAGTTGATGGGCCTGTTCAAAAGGCTATGACGCATCCAAAAGCCACGATTCTTGTGGTTGATGATGAGCCGGCTGTATTGCGTGTTTTAGTAACACGTCTTCAACTCGCTGGATATCGGGTTATTTCAGCTGAAGATGGAGAACAAGCTCTAGAAGTATTCCATGGTGAATCACCTGATCTTGTAGTGCTTGATGTAATGCTTCCTAAGCTTGATGGTTTTGCTGTTTGTAGGCGACTTCGAGCGGAGTCTTGCGTCCCGATAATTTTTCTCACTGCTCTTGAGGCAATTTCTGAACGTGTTGCCGGACTTGATCTTGGAGCAGATGATTATCTTTCTAAGCCTTTTAGCCCTAAAGAGCTTGAAGCAAGAATCGCTACTATCCTCAGGCGGGTTGGCCCAGGAGCTGCGGTGGCTGAGCCAAGGGACCTTCCTGTTGGGCAGGGGGTTATGCGGCTGGGGGATTTAGTTGTTGATACGAATAGGAGGCAAGTCAGCAGGGCAGGAGAGCGAATAGGACTTACTTATACAGAATTCAGTCTGCTGGAATTGTTGTTCCGTGAGCCTGGTCGAGTCGTTCCAAGGGCAGAGATTCTTGAGCAGCTCTGGGGATATCCTCCAAGACGTGCAGCTGATTTGCGTGTTGTTGACGTGTACGTGGCCCGCTTGCGGGGAAAACTAGAGCCTGATCCACGTAACCCGGAATTGATCCTTACTGTTAGAGGCATTGGGTATGCTTCTCAGCGAATGGGAGAATTTCCTGTGGCTATAGCCAGTTAAAGAAGACATTCCTATTAATAGAAATTAGGGGCCATATACCGGCAATATGTTCCGGGTCTGTTAATAGTGCATTGTCTGACTTACGCGATACTCGTCTGGATAAGGCTCAAGCCCTGAGAGAGCTGGGGAATGGTCCCTATGCTGTGGGGTTTAAGCCCACTCATGCAACCGCCTTTTTGCAGGAAGAGCATAAGGACTTACCAAATGGAGAAGAGCGTGATGGAGCTGTGATTGTCGCTGGGCGAATTATGTCCCGTCGAGTGATGGGGAAGTTGGCATTTTTTACGTTGGCTGATGAGAGTGGAACTATCCAGCTTTATCTAGAGAAGGCAGCACTTGAGGCTCAAAGGATTGATTCATTTAAGCAATTAACTGACCTTGTTGACTCAGGCGATTGGATTGGTGTTCAAGGCATTTTGCGTAGAACTGATCGGGGAGAGCTATCCGTAAAAGTTCATAAATGGCAGATGTTGAGCAAATCATTGCAACCTTTGCCTGATAAATGGCATGGGCTTGCAGATATTGAAAAGCGCTATCGACAACGATATTTGGACCTGATTGTTTCTCCTCAGTCGCGGGAGACTTTTCGAAGGCGAGCCTTGTTGGTGAGTGCTATTCGTCGGTTCTTAGATGCACGAGGCTTTTTAGAAATTGAGACACCTGTACTTCAAGCAGAAGCGGGAGGTGCTGAAGCTAGGCCATTTATGACTCACCACAATGCTCTTGATCTGCCTCTTTTTCTTCGCATTGCAACGGAATTGCACTTAAAGAGACTTGTTGTAGGTGGCTTTGAAAAAGTTTATGAGTTAGGCCGTATCTTTCGCAATGAGGGAATTAGTACTAGGCATAATCCTGAATTTACCTCGGTAGAGGTTTATCAAGCATTCTCTGATTACAACGATATGATGAATCTTACAGAGGAGCTCATAGCATCTATTTGTCTTGAGATCTGTGGATCTATAAAAATCACTTACCAAGGGACTGTTATTGATCTTAGCCCTCCTTGGAGAAGGGAAACAATGCATTCTTTAGTTTTAGAAGCGACTAGAATTGACTTTAGTAAGCTCACTGATTATGCAGAGGCTACTAACGCAATGCATGAGGCTGGACTGGATGTTCCTGAGACAGCAGATAGTGTTGGACGTTTATTAAATGCAGTTTTTGAGCAAGCCGTAGAGCCTAATCTTATCCAACCTACATTTGTTCTTGATTATCCAATAGAAATATCTCCTTTAGCTAGGCAACATCGTAGTAAAAGTGGATTAGTTGAACGGTTTGAGCTTTTTATTTTTGGACGAGAGATGGCTAATGCTTTTAGTGAACTGATAGATCCTATAGATCAACGTCAGCGTTTGGAATCTCAGCAAATACGCAAACAGGCTGGTGATCTCGAAGCTCATGGGATCGATGAGGACTTCTTAAATGCATTAGAGGTGGGAATGCCACCAACGGGTGGACTTGGAATAGGTATTGATCGTTTGGTAATGCTCCTAACAGATAGCCCATCTATTCGAGATGTGATTGCTTTTCCAGTCCTTCGTCCTGAGTCAAAGGCATCAATTTCTGAGAGTTGAACCACCAAAGTGGATAATTGAGCCAGTGGTAAGGTCCTCTTCAATATGAGTGGCGAGCGCGTAGGTTTCCGCTTCAAGCACGCAGATGCGGTGGTCAAGCGCAATCCCCAGGGACGTTCTAGGCGTGGCTGGGTCATGGAACCTGTTGAACAAACAACGAGTCGCGGCACCAAAATGCCTGCCTATCGCATACGTTGGCGCGATAGTGAGCGACCTGAAATTGTGCTTCAGCACATGTTGATTGCTGATCCTGATCCAACGCCCCCTCCCGAGAATGTGAGCCTTGAGCCACCTTCTGCGAAGGGCTGAGGTGGCCTTAGATCTGATTTTTCTTGCGTAGATGGTTTAGTCCCTCTTCGGCATCGAATTTCTCCCAGGACTCTTGGCGTGTTCCTTTGGAGTTTTGTGCTTGTTTGGAGATTTCTAATAATTCTTTTTGAACCCTTTTGAATTGGCTACCTAACTGATCAAGCTCGGACCAAAGTTGACGGCCTTTATTAATTAGATTGTTAACATGTTCCTCGGCTTTTCTGGCTAGCTCTTTGGCTTGGGCAGCTTTTGCTCGATTGGCTCTATCTTTCCATTCCCTTACATTTTCTGAGAGTTCAAGTAATTCAGTGCGAAGTCGTTCTGCTGTGGCTTGGATCTTTTTCTGATTAGTTTGAAGCTTTAGAAATTGCTCTTTTTGACTTTGTTCGATTAGCAACGACTCTTGATAAGGATTAGAGCGTAAGAAGTCTTCAAACTTCTTTTCTAGCTCTTTCTCTAGTTGTTCGAGCCAAGAATGGCTCATGATCTAATGCGTGTAGGTAAGGGGATCAATTTGTTCTCCTCCTGAGCCAAGGATGTGATGCAAACTTTACTTAACAAACTAAGTTGTTCTGGGTCCTGAAACCTCTATGCCTCTAGAGGATATTTTTGAGGGGTCTCGAAAAGCTTTTTAGAGCCTTTGAGGGAGGATTCTCTTTATTAGTAGCGAGCTAATGCTGCTTTCATGTCACGATTAGCTTGCTTTTTTTTCTCCTCTTGTCTTTTGTCATGCAGTTTGCGTCCTTTCCCTAGGCCGATAGTGACTTTGATCCATGAACCTTGAAGATGAATGTTTAAAGGAATCAAGGTGAGTCCTTTTTTGTCTAGTTGAAGACGGAGCTTGTTGATCTCTTTTCGATGTGCCAAGAGCTTTCTGATCCGGAGAGGATCGTGATTGAAATATTTGCCAGCATGACTATGCGGAGAAATATGAACATTGTGCAGAAGGAGTTCACCTTTGCGGATTAGGCAAAAGCCATCTCGAAGATTTGCATGCCCAGCACGGATGGACTTGACTTCTGTCCCTACTAGCTGAATCCCAGTTTCTAGAGTTTCGAGGATTTCATATTGATGACGTGCGAAACGATTGTCTGCAAAGAGTCTTTTGGCAGCATCTCGGGCGGCTTTAGTTGACTTTTTGTTTCCTGCTTTTGCCATCTTCTTTCATTCATATTCCGACCATATACAGGTGTCGTTACCCTGCCATCATGGCGATTGTTTCTTCAAAAATTTCTAAAGCTGATTCTCCCACTCCAAAGGGAAGAGAAAGGCTTGTTCATGCTGAACCAATAGAGCAGGAGAGAACTCTGTCACGCGAAGATAGTTTGAGGCCCAGCTGTTTTGAGGATTACATAGGTCAAACTGAGCTAAAGCAGGTTCTCAAAATTTCTGTTACAGCGGCCTTGGGGCGAGGAGAGGCATTGGATCATGTTTTGTTATATGGCCCTCCTGGTTTGGGTAAAACCACGATGGCTCTTGTCTTGGCAAAGGAACTTGGGGTTAAGGCTCGCCTTACTAGTGCACCTGCTTTAGAGCGTCCTCGCGACATAGTTGGTTTATTAATGAATTTGCAGCCTCGCGAGTTGCTTTTTGTAGATGAAATCCACAGGCTCCCAAAAGTAGCTGAAGAGTTGCTTTATCCAGCGATGGAGGATCGCCGTTTGGATTTGAATGTTGGGAAGGGCAACACCGCTAGAACAAGATCCGTTGATCTTCCCCCGTTCACACTTGTTGGGGCAACAACTCGAGCAGGTGCTTTAAGTTCGCCTTTGCGTGATCGCTTTGGACTTAGTCAGCGCCTGGAGTTTTATCGGTTGAAAGATTTGCAAGCAATTGTTGAAAGAGCAGCGTGTCTATTGAAACTTTCTCTTACTAATGATGCATGCTTAGAGATTGCTCGTAGATGTAGAAGTACGCCGAGAATTGCCAATCGATTGTTAAAGCGTGTGCGGGATGTTGCAACTGTTAGAGGCGGGATGAATGTGATTGATGCTCAGTTGGTTGATGAAGCTCTTGAATTGCATCGAGTGGACAGGAAAGGGCTCGACGCAAGTGATAGGAGATTGTTGGAATTTTTGCTTAAAGTGCATGGCGGCGGTCCAGTCGGTCTTGACACAATTGCTGCCGCTCTAGGTGAAGATTCAGCCACATTGGAATCTGTTGTAGAACCGTTTTTGATGCAAGTTGGTTTTCTAAATAGAACTCCTAGAGGGAGGGTTGTTACAGAGGCTGGACGAATACATCTTGGAAGGTTGGATAAGAAATGAGTTCATTGGGCCTAGTAAAAAATCTTTTATATCTTTTGGTGAGTTTTTTTTTGTTTGTGCTTTTGCTTTTACAACCAATCAAAGTTTTAGCTTCAGAGTCACTTCATTTTCTTTTTGATCAAGCTTTAGAGGTTAGTAGGAGTGGGGATTTGGAAGAGGCATTTTTACTGTGGGATCAGTTCCTGGAACTTTCTCCAAAAGATGCAGCCGCCTGGAGTAACAGGGGCAATGTTCGATTGGCTCTAGGTGATGCTGAAGGTGCTATTGCCGACCAGACAATGGCCATCAAGTTACTTCCGCTTGAACTAGACCCTTATTTAAATCGTGGAATCGCAGAAGAGTCATTGCAGCATTGGCAGGAAGCACAAAAAGATTACGAATGGATTCTTGAGCATTATCCTGAGGATGCTTCCGCGTTTTATAACCTTGGGAATGTGAGTGGCTCCTTGGGCGACTGGTCACGGGCTGAAACTTTCTTTGATCAAGCTTCTTTGGTGCGTCCTGGATTTGTGTTGGCTCGTTCAAGTAAGGCTTTGGCTCTTTATCAGATTGGGGAATTGGAGAAAGCGGAATCAGAATTGCGAGCATTAATTCGTAAATACCCAATGCTGGCTGATGCTCGGGCTGCGCTAACTGCGCTCTTGTGGCAAAGGGGTTCTTTTGGGGAGGCTGAGAGTCATTGGGCTGCTGCCGCTGGACTTGATAGTCGATATAGACAGAGAGAATGGATTTTGAATGTCCGACGCTGGCCACCTCAGCCCACTAAAGACTTAATGGCTTTTCTTGACTTGGAAAGTCCATGACATTTTCAACTAGCTGGCCTGATCGATTGCATCAATTGATGCCAGAGCTCCTTGAGTTACGAAGGCATTTTCATGCACATCCAGAGCTGAGTGGGCAAGAGCATCAGACTGCAGCTTTGGTTGCAGGTGAGTTGAGGAGATCTGGCTGGAGAGTTAGGGAAGGTGTTGGTCGGCTTGGCGTGGTAGCTGAGATTGGTCCTACTAATGGCTCATTGGTTGGTTTACGTGTGGATATGGATGCTTTGCCTATCGAGGAGCGAACCAATTTGGATTATTCTTCGCGCCAACAAGGTGTAATGCATGCGTGTGGGCATGATTTTCATATTTGTGTAGGCCTTGGAGTCGCAAGACTTTTGGGAGGTGAAGATGATCTCCTGACAGGCGTAAGGCTGTTATTCCAACCAGCTGAAGAGATTGCTCAAGGGGCTTTGTGGATGAAAAAGGATGGTGCGATCAAAGGCCTCGAAGCCCTCTTCGGATTACATGTTTTCCCTGATTTACCTGTTGGTCAAATCGGAATCAGAAAGGGAAGTCTCACTGCTGCAGCTGGAGAATTGGAGATTGAGATTCTTGGAGAAGGTGGCCATGGTGCTAGGCCCCATCAAGCTGTCGATGCAATTTGGATAGCTGCACGGGTAGTAAGCGGACTTCAGGAAGCAATTGGTAGACGTTTGGATGCTCTTCAGCCTGTTGTGGTTAGCTTTGGAAAAATTGAAGGTGGCAGAGCATTCAATGTTATTGCTGATCGGGTGAAGCTTTTGGGAACTGTTCGGTGCCTAGATTCCAATGTTCATAAGCTATTGCCAGATTGGATTGCAGACACGGTGCAAGCTATTTGTGCCAGTTTTGGGGCCAAATCTGTTGTGCGATATAAATCTATTGCTCCACCTGTGTATAACGATCCTCAATTAACTCGCTTGCTGGAAAGATGTGCGATATCAGAGCTAGGAAGAGAAAAAGTAATAGATCTAGAACAACCATCCTTAGGTGCAGAGGATTTTGCAGAGCTTTTGCAAGATGTGCCAGGAACCATGTTTCGTCTTGGAGTCGCAGGGGACCAAGGCTGTGCTCCTCTTCATCATTGTGAGTTTTCTCCTGCCGAGGGCAGCTTGCAAATTGGTATTCAGGTAATAACGTCAACTCTCTTTAGGTGGATGGAGGAGTGTTCTCATTTGACAACTAAGAAATTATGAAGAGACTAGGTAATGTCCTTTTTTCAATGGCTGCACCCTCACTTATTGTTGTAGCAATTTGGGGATTTCTGCAGCGGGAAGGAAGTGATCAACTGCAGGCTTTGCCAGCCTTAGTTGTAGGTATTGGTTTAATTATTAGCGGGGCTTTTGGGCGTAGCAATCGTCGTAGAAAGCTTCTAGATGCAATTCGCAGAAAGGACCAGGATTTTGTATAAGGCTTGATTAACTGAATAGTTCATTAGATCAAAGCTTTCTTTCTAAGGGTTTGGATTTGTTGCTTTTATTGTTTGTTTGTCTTTTTGATGTTTTGTTGCAGCCCTTCAGATGAAATATAGCTAGCTTTCAAATAACACTAGGGGTGCCTGAGCAGATTTGTCTGACGGGCTGAGATCACACCCTCCGAACCTGATCCGGATTACACCGGCGAAGGGAAGTGATAAAGCGTGATCAAAGGCTTGCAGTCACCCTTGGCCTTTCCTATGGCTTTTTAGATTATGCGAACTTCTTGGATAACTTCCCGCAAGGGCCAAAGCAATGTTTCGCAATTGCATTTTGCACGACAGGGCGTGGTAACGGAAGAGATGTCTTTTGTTGCTAAGCGAGAAGCTTTGCCTGAGTCTTTGATTATGGAGGAGGTGGCAAGAGGTCGAATGATCATCCCTGCCAACATTAATCATGTGAATTTGGAGCCTATGGCAATTGGCATTGCTTCCAAGTGCAAAGTGAATGCAAATATTGGTGCTTCTCCAAATGCTAGTGATGTTGGTGAAGAGCTTAAGAAGTTGCAATTAGCCGTTAAGTATGGTGCAGATACTGTTATGGACCTCTCTACTGGGGGGGTGAATTTAGATGAAGTGCGTACAGCAATTATTAATGCATCCCCAGTCCCAATAGGGACTGTGCCTGTTTATCAGGCACTTGAAAGTGTTCATGGCTCAATTGAGAAGTTATCAGAGGATGATTTCCTTCACATTATTGAAAAGCATTGTCAGCAGGGCGTGGATTATCAAACTATTCATGCGGGCTTACTTATAGAGCATCTTCCAAAGGTAAAAGGCCGTATTACTGGGATAGTTAGTCGAGGGGGAGGAATACTTGCTCAATGGATGCTTTATCACTTTAAACAAAATCCGCTTTTTACTCGCTTCGATGATATTTGCGAAATTTTCAAGCGTTATGACTGTACTTTTTCTTTAGGAGATTCTCTACGCCCTGGTTGTTTGCATGATGCTTCTGATGAGGCTCAATTGGCTGAATTAAAGACCCTTGGAGGACTGACCAAGCGAGCCTGGGAACATGATGTTCAAGTCATGGTTGAGGGGCCTGGGCATGTCCCAATGGATCAGATTGAGTTCAATGTTCGTAAGCAAATGGAAGATTGTGCTGAGGCTCCTTTTTATGTCCTTGGCCCATTGGTGACTGATATCGCGCCTGGTTATGACCACATAACAAGTGCAATTGGTGCCGCTATGGCTGGTTGGTATGGCACTGCAATGCTGTGTTATGTAACACCAAAGGAGCATTTGGGGTTGCCAAATCCTGAGGATGTTCGCGAAGGATTAATTGCTTATAAGATTGCTGCTCATGCAGCAGATATTGCTCGCCATAGATCTGGAGTTCGAGATAGAGATGATGAGTTAAGTAAAGCTCGATATGAATTTGATTGGAATAAGCAATTTGAATTGTCCCTTGACCCAGAACGAGCCAGAGAATTTCATGATGAAACATTGCCAGATGAAATATTTAAGCAGGCTGAATTTTGCTCAATGTGTGGTCCAAAGCATTGTCCAATGCAGACTAAAATAACCGATGAAGATATTGATGAACTAGAAAAGGCGCTACAGTCAAAAGTGAGTCAAGAGTTGATTGTTGGTAGCTAGCGGAAGGTGGATCGATTTATTGGCAATTAATATATGCTTATTTTTAATTATAAAGTCCATTATGATAGGGTAATTTATATTGAGAAATAGGTAGAAAATTAGGCCTTAATTAATAAAAGATGATCCAAATTCTAGCTAAGAACTTGGATCATTATTTGTATATTTGTGAGTTTTTAGTACAGATCTTTGTAAGAAGTTTAGCTTAGTAATTTCTTTGATTTGTTGACAACATTGTCTACGGTAAATCCAAACTTCTCCATGCAAGTCCCGCCAGGAGCTGAAGCCCCAAATCGATTCATTGTGATGCTGTCTCCATCCAGTCCAATAAATTTGTGCCAGCCAAATGATTCGGCCGCTTCAACCACTATTCGTTTGCGAACAGTTGAAGGCAAGACTTCATTTTTGTAGGACTCACTTTGCTCTTCAAAGAGTTCTACACATGGCATGGAGACCACACGAACTTTGTGTCCATCTGAAGTGAGCTTCTTGGCAGCTTGTACACAAAGATCAAGTTCACTGCCTGTACCAATAAGAATCAGTTCAGGAGTCCCGACGCAATCGTCGAGGATATAACCTCCAAAAGAGACTTTTTCTATAGAAGAATTTACTTGGTTCGCCATGCCCTGCCTGCTTAGGCATAGTGAACTAGGACGCTTTCTATTTTGGATGGCAATTTTGTAGGCGCCACTGGTTTCGTTACCGTCACCTGGGCGGAATACCAACATATTTGGCATTGCTCTTAGGGAAGGTATTGTCTCGATAGGTTGGTGGGTTGGGCCGTCTTCACCAACGCCAATTGAGTCATGAGTAAGTACGTAGATGACTCCCAACTCACTTAAAGCTGAAAGACGCATAGAACCCCTCATATAGTCTGCAAACACTAAGAAAGTGCCTCCGTAAGGGATTAGCCCACTGTTGTGGTAAGCAATTCCATTAAGGACTGCAGCCATTGCATGTTCTCTTACTCCAAAGTGGAGATAACGCTTCTCGCGTGAGTCATGCTGGAATGAGCCTGATTCCCCTTTGATGTCTGTGTAATTGGAGTGAGTGAGGTCTGCTGAGCCTCCGATGAGTTCTGGCAGATTTGGTCCTAAGGCACCAAGACATATCTGGGAGTGTTTTCTAGTCGCCAGACCTTTGTCATTAGAGCTATATCTGGGGAGATCTTTCTCCCACCCTGTCGGGAGCTCTCCTCTTAACATCCTCTCGAATTCGGAGGCTTCTGAGGAATATTTGCTGCGATATTTGGCTAAAGCTTCGTTCCAATCAGCTTCTAACTTTGCACCTCGTTCAATGGCTTTTCGGTAGTGATCGTATGCCTCTTGAGGGATTTCGAATGGATCATGAGCCCAGTTAAGTTCTTTTCTAGTGAGATTGGCTTCTTCTTCTCCTAATGGGGCCCCATGGACCCCAGCTGTATCACTTTTGTTAGGAGATCCATAACCAATTGTTGTGGTTACTTTGATGATGGAAGGTTTGTCAGTGACTGTTTTGGCCAATTCGATCGCTTGAGCAATCGAATTGGGATTTGTATCTCCTTCAGTTACATGTTGTACATGCCATCCATATGCTTCATAACGCTTAAGAACATCTTCAGTGAAGGAAACATCAGTTCGGCCATCGATTGTGATGTGGTTGTCGTCATATAGGGCAATGAGTTTTCCTAATTTCAGATGACCAGCTAGTGAACATGCTTCTGATGCAACCCCTTCTTGGTTACATCCATCCCCCATGATTACGTAGGTGAAGTGATCGACGATTGTCGTATCTGGCTTATTGAATTTTGCGGCTAAATGAGCTTCTGCAATTGCTAGACCAACTGCATTAGATATGCCTGCACCTAGAGGGCCTGCGGTGACTTCTACTCCTGGGGTCTCAAATGTTTCTGGGTGGCCAGGGGTTCGGGCACCCCATTGGCGAAATTGTTTTATATCTTCAATGGTGACTGAGTCATATCCGGTTAGGTGCAAGAGCGCGTAAAGCAGCATGCAGCCATGACCTGCTGAAAGTACAAACCTGTCGCGATTGAACCATTTTGGGTTTTTGGGATTGTGATTAAGGAACTTATCCCAAAGTGCATATCCCATTGGAGCGCAGCCCATTGGGAGACCTGGATGGCCGCTATTGGATTTGTTAACTGCATCTACGGCAAGCATCCGGATGCTATTGATGCAGAGCGTGTCGAGGGAAGCAGGCGCAGCGACCATTTTATTAATTGGGGATTGGGGATTGGGGATTCTGAAGGATGGTTGAGCAGATCCGTTTAGAGGATTTTGCGGAAGGCAAGGCAGACGTTATGACCACCAAAGCCAAAGGAGTTGGAGAGCACAATTCCTAATTTTTGCTCTCGTGCCGTATTGGGCACGTAATCCAGATCACAGTCAGGATCTGGATTGGAGTAATTGATTGTGGGAGGTATTGCTCCGTGTTTGAGAGCTAGCACACAAGCTACGGCTTCAATGCCACCAGACCCTCCTAGGAGATGACCAGTCATGGATTTTGTAGAGCTAATTGGAGTTTGATTTGCGTTTTCTCTGAGAACATTTTTGATAGCAGATGTTTCATTGCTGTCGTTAGCAGGTGTGCTTGTTCCATGGGCGTTGATGTAATCGACATCCTCGGGGTTGATAGAGCCATCATTAAGCGCCTTTCGCATAGCTTCTGCACCGCCTATTCCCCCTGGGGTTGGTGATGTGATGTGGTGGGCATCGCAAGTTGTTCCATATCCAACAAGCTCTGCATGAATTAAGGCACCTCGTGATTGTGCATGTTCAAGAGTTTCCAGCACCAAGATTCCAGACCCTTCTCCAATTACAAAGCCATCTCTTTCAGCGTCGAAGGGTCTGCTAGCTGACAATGGATCGTCGTTTCGGAAGGAAAGAGCTTTAGCACTTGCAAATCCAGCCACACCAAGTGGAGTGATACTTGCCTCAGCTCCTCCACACAACATTACTGATGCTTTGCCTAGTTGGAGGAGCCTGAACGCATCCCCAATTGCATTGGACCCTGCTGCACAAGCGGTGGCCACTGCCGAGCTTGGTCCTTTAGCTCCAAGAGCTATGGCTGCCAAGCCAGTAGCCATATTTGGAATCATCATGGGAACCGTAAAAGGGCTTACTCGGCCTGGACCTTTATCAGCCAGTACATGTGCTTGGGTTTCCATGGTTAATAAACCACCAACACCCGAGCCAATAATTACTCCAATTTCGGATGCGTTGCTTGCGTTGATGATTATCCCTGCATCTGCCAACGCTTGCTTGGCTGCAATAACGCCAAATTTTGAGAATCGATCCCATCTTTTTGACTCCTTAGGCTCAAGGAATCCAGTGGGGTCGAAGTTTTTAATCTCTGCCGCGAAACGACAGGCATGTGCCGAGGCATCAAAAAGTGATATGGCCGCCACACCGTTGCGACCAGACAAAAGCCCGTCCCAGTAATCACTGACGGTATTGCCAATAGGTGTGATCGCGCCGAGGCCTGTGACCACAACGCGATTAAGACCCTCCACCATTCGATCCTCAGGCTTGTTTGTCTTCGATGTATTTGACAGCATCACCAACTGTGGCGATGCCTTCTGCTGCTTCGTCTGGGATCTCAATGTCGAATGCCTCTTCTAGAGCCATAACAAGCTCGACAGTGTCGAGTGAATCAGCTCCAAGGTCATTTTGGAAATTTGATTCCGGTTTTACTTCGTTGCCATCAACACTTAGTTGCTCCGCAACGATAGAGCGGACTTTCTCGAGGATCGCTTCCTGGGACATAGCCTTGAAGACTGGACTATTCATCCTACGGGCTAGCGGTGGAGTAGGGCTAGAGGTGGGGAGTTAACAACAGTGACGGCAAAGGTACAAAGTTGTTTAAGTTTGATGTTTGCCGGTTACTCTTGCGATAGGCGTTTTTGTTCCGGAACGGGCTTATGTCCCACGCTGTCAAGATCTACGACACATGCATCGGCTGCACACAGTGCGTGAGGGCTTGCCCTCTTGATGTCCTTGAAATGGTCCCTTGGGATGGTTGCAAGGCTGCGCAAATAGCATCCTCTCCTCGCACAGAAGATTGTGTGGGGTGTAAGCGCTGTGAAACTGCATGCCCCACCGACTTCCTCAGCATCAGGGTTTATCTGGGGGATGAAACTACGCGAAGTATGGGCTTGGCGTACTAAATTTTCAATTTTCTAAGTCGCTGGGCTAGGTTTTTTTAACCAAGCCCATATGTCAGCCCGGCAACGGCCGGGCTTATTTATGTGTGGAATCGTTGCGGTAATTGGTTCTCGGGAGGCAGCCCCACTCCTTCTGGAGGGTCTTAGGCAGCTTGAATATCGTGGTTACGATTCTGCTGGCTTAGCAACTGTTCACACTGATGAAGGTCAATCCTCTGGACTTATTACCTGTAGAAGAGCCAAAGGGAAACTTGTAAACCTTTCTCGTTTGATTGATGAGAAAGGTTCTCCAGGTTATGTAGGAATAGGGCACACTAGATGGGCTACTCACGGTAAACCTGAAATCCATAATGCCCATCCTCATAGAGATTCCTCTGGAGAAATAGCTGTAGTCCAGAATGGAATTATTGAGAATCACAGGGCCTTGAGGCATTCTCTTGTCTCTGAAGGAGTGAAATTTGACTCTCAGACTGATACAGAAGTGATTCCGCATCTAATTTCTCGAGAATTAGAGCTTTTAAAAGGTGAAGGGCAAGAAATTAATGGAACGATGCTTCTGCAGGCCGTACAAAGAGTTTCGTCTCAGTTGAAGGGGGCTTTTGCTCTTGCAGTTGTTTGGGCTGAAACGCCTGATGCCTTGGTAGTTGCTAGGAGGCAGGCTCCATTAGTTATTGGACTAGGAGAGGGAGAATTCATATGTGCTAGTGATACGCCTGCATTGGCAGGTTGGACTAGAACAATTTTGCCTATGGAAGATGGTGAGTTTGCTCTCTTAACTCCTTTAGGTATTGAGCTTTATAACGAGGAGGGTGAGCGCCAGCAAAGAAGCCCTTCATTGCTAAGTGGTTTTGATCAGGTAGTTGATAAACGACAATTTCGTCACTTCATGCTTAAGGAAATTCATGAGCAGCCAGAGACTGCAGAGCTTTGGGTAGCTCGTCACCTTCCTAGGGGCTTGTCTGCTGATTCTCCAGTGGCGTTGCCTTTTGAAGAATCTTTTTATGAAGGGATTGAGAGGGTTCAGATTCTTGCTTGTGGTACCAGCCGACATGCTGCGATGGTCGGGGCTTATTTATTAGAGCAGTTTGCTGACTTGCCAACTTCAGTTTTTTACGCAAGTGAATTTCGTTATGCCGCACCACCACTGGCGCCAAATACGCTCACTATCGGAGTCACTCAGTCTGGTGAAACAGCAGATACTCTTGCAGCGCTTTTGATGGAGGATGAGCGTCGGTCAGCCCATAGTGACCCTGCTTTTGCTTCTCGGCAGCTTGGGATCACAAACAGACCTGAAAGCTCGTTGTCTCGACAAGTACAAAATATTTTTGATATTGGAGCTGGAATTGAAATTGGGGTTGCTGCTACAAAAACTTTTTTGGGACAGTTATTAGCTTTTTATGGGTTGGCGCTTGCTTTTGCAGCCAGACGGAGTAGTCGTAAGCCTGAGGAGATTCTTAGATTGGCGGAGGAACTTAAGTCAGTACCAAATTATTTGCGTGACCTTGTTAAACATCATGATCAACTGGCGGAACATTTAGCCCATCGTTTTTCAGATACTCAAGATGTAATTTTTTTAGGGCGTGGCATTAATTTCCCAATTGCTCTTGAGGGAGCATTAAAATTGAAAGAAATAAGTTATATCCATGCAGAAGGGTATCCTGCAGGAGAAATGAAGCATGGCCCTATAGCATTACTTGACCCTCGAGTTCCAGTTATCTCAATAGCTGTACCAGGAGTGGTTTTTGAGAAAGTTTTAAGTAATGCTCAGGAGGCAAAAGCACGAGATGCTCAATTGATAGGCATTGCACCTAAAGGGCCGGAAACGGAAGTTTTTGATGCCTTAATGCCAATCCCAGATGTTTGTGAATGGATCAGCCCTCTTCTTTCTGTAGTGCCAATGCAATTGCTGAGCTATCACATAGCGGCCTTGAGGGGGCTTGATGTAGATCAACCTCGCAACTTAGCTAAAAGTGTTACGGTCGAGTGATTTGGTTTGGGATCATAGGCTAAGCCTTTGATAGCTATCTATGAAGCGGATAATGTCATCTTCGCCTAAATAAGAGCCACTTTGAATTTCAATTAATTCGACGGGCATTTTCCCAGGATTAGTTAGCCGATGTTTGCATCCCAAGGGGATATATGTGCTTTGATTTTCACAGAGTAGTTGTTTCTTACCATCTTTTTCGATTAAGGCTGTGCCTTTTACGACGACCCAATGCTCTGCTCTGTGATGGTGCATTTGCAAAGATAGGCTCGCTCCAGGATTGACTTCAATTCTTTTTACTTGCCAGCGATTGCCTTCAACTACTCCTGTGTAATGCCCCCATGGACGATAAATCTTGCGATGCGCTTTAGCCTCTGGACTACCATCTCTTTCAAGCTGATTAACTATACTTTTAACGCTTTGTGTTTGGTGCTTGTTAGCAATTAATACTGCGTCATCTGTTTCAACTATGACAAGATCTTCAACACCAAGTCCAACAATTAACCGGTGCTCACTTCGCAGGTAAGAGTTTTTACTTTCATGAGCAATGACTCTACCTATAAGTACGTTGCCTTTTTCATCCTTATCTGAAGTTTCCCAGAGAGCACTCCAACTTCCAACATCACTCCAGCCAGCTTGAAGAGGTAGAACTGTCCCAAGCATGGTTTTTTCCATGACTGCCACATCTATTGCTAAATTGGGGCAATTAGTAAAGGCTTCGCTCTCTAATCTTAAAAAGTCAAGATCAGATAAATCCCCCTCCAATGCTGCTTGGCAAGAGTTCAAAATCTCAGGAGCATAATTTTCTAATTCGCTAATGATTGAACTTGCTTTGAATAAAAATATTCCGCTATTCCAAGTAAAACACTTGTCTTTTAAGAATTCCTTCGCTGATTTTAAGTCAGGCTTTTCTATAAATTTTGTAATAGAAACCCCTCTTGGGTTTGCAATTTCGAGTGGTTCTTTAGCTTCTATATATCCATAACCTGTTTCAGGTGATGTTGGGATAATGCCAAATGTCACTAGGCGACCTTCCTCTGCATGACTCCGTCCGATTTCGATTATTCGGCGGAATTCCTTTGAATCTCGAATTACATGGTCTGCTGCCAGAACTAGAAGTAGTGGATCATTTCCCTCTGCAGTTGCATGAAGTGCTGCCACAGCAATGGCTGGGGCTGTATTGCGGCCAACTGGTTCAAGTAAAATTGCGCATGGATCGATATCTATTTGGCGCATTTGTTCGGCCACAATGAAGCGGTGCTCTTCATGACAAATCAACAAAGGGTCTTGTAAGCCTTGAATTCCTTTTAAGCGTTGCTGAGTTTGTTGAAGAAGGGTTTCTTTGCTGTTCCCATTAAGAGCCCAATATTGTTTTGGATAACTTGCTCTCGATAGAGGCCAAAGTCGAGTTCCTGTTCCACCACAAAGAATCACAGGTATTAGAGAGGTGGAAACTTGCACTAATTAAGGCTTCGACTTCCTAAGGATCGCGCAGAAAGTCAATTCTTGTCGATTTTTTATAAATCTAGAAGCCCAGGGGGTGGAGTGATCCTTAGCCAGCCTTCATGAATTTGTATCTCAGGCACGATTTGCTTGACAAAGGGGATAAGTACTTTTCGTCCTTCTAAAAGCTCTATTTCAAGTAAGTCGTTGCCTGCTGTGGTCAGGTTGGTGACTTTGCCAATAGCTGGTCCATTTGCCTCTAATTTTGCTTTGAGACCTACCAGATCAAGGAGATGAAATTCCTCTGGTGCAAGCTGAGGACGATCATTGGATGGTACAAGCAGTTTTTTGCCGACAAGGGATTCTGCTTGTGAACGATCGTTAACACCTTTAAAACGAACTATAAATATATTTTTACCAGGCAATTGCCTTCCAGAGATTAATTTGATGACTTGAGGCGTTTCTTTGTTCTCTTGTAACCACCGTTTGCCAGGCTTTACAAAGCGTTCTGGGAAGTCACTACTAGGATTAACTCGTACGTCACCTTGCAGTCCTTGCGGAGCTACAATATTTCCAATAATCAGCCAAGTGTCTCTAAGTAGCATTTTTGGTCCATCATTTGATTTGATAATTACCTTATGACTTAGGTGTTTGTGATTTATGACGTCTTCAGATTCACTTATTTTGCCTGGCTCCACAGTCAAGGTTAATGATTGTTGTTCTATTTACAATGGTTATACAGGCTTTGTACAACGTATAAGTGGTAAAAATGCTGCGGTGCTTTTTGAAGGTGGAAACTGGGATAAATTGATAACAGTGCCTATTAAGAATCTGATTATGGATTGAAAATAAGTTTAAGAAGAAGATTTCCCGTTGAAAATCTTCGTGGGTGCTCAAATTATTATATACAGAATTTAAGATTTGGTGAGTTTTTTTAAGGCTTCTTTCGCCGCTTCTTTTTCAGCATTCCTTCGGGAGGAACCTCGCCCTTCTCCCAGTTTTTCCCCTTCTAAATGGACTCTGCAAAAGAAGCGAAAAGGATCTCCATGCCTTTGGCTGCATTCTTCAACATGATACTCAGGCCTATTTAATCCTTTGCCTTGGCTCCATTCTTGAAGGGCAGATTTGTAGTTGTTTTTGTGGGGATCAGATAAAACATTAGTGCTTGCTTTCTCCCAATGTGGTTTAAGCCAAGAGATTATATGCTCAATGCCTTTAAAACATTCATATAAAGCTCCTATAAGGGCTTCTGTTGCCTCCGCTTCTAATGTTGCGCGTGCATATGAATCTCCTGCTGCTTTGTTCCCAATTATTAAAGTTTCATGTATTTCAATTTCTCTGCCAACTTTTGAAAGCCAGCTATCACTTACTAGTTGCGCTCTGAGTTCAGATCTATCCCCAACCTTCATATTTGGGAAAGTGCTTTCAATGAATTCTGAGGCAGCCAGTCTTAGAACAGCATCACCCAGAAATTCCAGCCGCTCGTAATTAATTGAGGTTTCTGCAGATGTATGAGTGAGAGCTTCATTGAGAATTCTTAGCCCATGAGAATTACTGACTTTTTCGTATTCTGGATGATATTGATCAATATTTATTCTTTTAAGCAATAAGTGGAGTTTTTGGATTCGCGCTTTGGAAATTGTCTCGTTTATTTGAGTTTTCATTGCTTGAGATTGATTAATGCCAGGTCTTTATTTGATTCTTGATCGCAAAGGTTCCAAGGGGGAGAAAGCAGGTCGTAAGCCGGGTTCTGTTCATCAGCCTGAGGGTAGATGGGTGATCATCTATCTGGGACTGGCGTTGCCGACAGCCTCTAGCGGCTCTGAAAGTTGGGATTGGGCTATATGGCCAGCCTTCGTCCCTTCGCCTTGCTCCTAGCCGGGGTTTACCAAGCCAGCACCTCTCGATGCTGCTGGTGCGCTCTTACCGCACCTTTGCACCCTTACCTGTTCCAGAGAGGAAGCTCCTGTCTGTTCATCGGCGGTGTGTTTCTGTGGCACTTTCCTCACGGTCACCCGCACTGGGCATTACCCAGCAAGCTTGGCCATTAGGGAGCCCGGACTTTCCTCAACCGACGCTTACTAGCTTGAAGCTACTAAACGTCGATCGCGATCACCTCTCCTGCTTTCAAAGTCCATAATGCCTCTTGGGCATAATTCATTCAAATGGGGCTGTAGCTCAGCTGGATAGAGCGACGGTTTCCTAAACCGTAGGTCGTGGGTTCGAGTCCCGCCAGCCCCGTTCTTTAGCAACAGATTAAAAAAATCAGTACTACATTTGGTGGGCTATGCAAACGGCACACTGCCGCTAGTGTTGCTTTAGTGAAACAGTCTCTATGGCCCAGCTTCACGATCTCAGGCTTCGTCTTCTTGTACAACAGGAAAGCGAGAAAATTGCAAATGCTCAGCCAGCAGATTTGGACCTATCGGTTGTACAAGCACGATGTCTATGTTGGTTGGCTCTTTTAGCTGAAGCACACGAAGATCAGGCTAGTGATGCTGAGCGTAGAGGCGATACTGAGCAAGCAATGGGTTGGTTCGCTGATTCGATGCGACTGCGGGATGTAATTCAGGTTGTTACTACTGTTGAGATACCTCTTCCAGAAAGCGTTGAGATTGAAGAGGAACAGGATGGTTTTCCAGGTGAACCTCCTATAGCGGCATAGCAAGTGTAATGATGGGATATGTGCTAGAGGGACTCCGATGCCTGAAGAGCCCTGCCAATGCCCAGATTGTCAAAGGTTCTATAGAGAGCATGATCGATTGATTCGTGAATGCCCGACTCTTCGACAGCAGCAAGAGCTCAATTGGGCTGCTTTGCAGTCATTCCGAACCCTTTCTGGACGAGTGCTAGAAGATCTGCAGAAACAACAGACTTCCAACAACACAAATAATGCATCTGATCAAGAAGTTCTTGCACTTGGGTCTGAGGAGCCTGAGGATGCTTTGCAGCAAGCGATTGCAGACCTGGAAAATATTAATGCCCATCTTTTTTCTATAGAAGTTCTGATGGAGCGAATCTTTGATGTGAAGGTTCCTGAGCTTGTAGAACAAAAATTCAGAGAATTGGCTGGGGAATTAGCTCCAGACCCATTGAATGTTGACCGTTTACGCTTGAATCGCCTTTTGCATCAAACTCCAGACCTCCCTGATAGAAGTTAATCTATTTAGAACTAGCTTTATAAATAGTTGGGTAATAATTATTGCCCTTAACTAGAGTTCCCAGGAGATATATCATCTTTTAATATGCTTCTTTTGAGATATTTTTTAATAGAAAATATTCTCTAAAGATACCCCTCACTCCTTTAATTCACGTCACATGTTATATCTACATGTAAGGGAGTTACCTCCCAAATTGTATTACAGTAATCTCTTATTGAACGGTCTGAAGAAAAGAAACCTGAGCGAGCTGTATTAAGAAGTGACATTCGATTCCATTCTTGCCGATTAGCCCAGGCTTTGCTGACATTATCCTGAGCCCTTAAGTAATCATCGAAGTCAGCCATTACAAAAAATGGATCATTTCCAGTCAGGTTATCGAGTATTGGGCGAAAAAGTTCTGTATCTCCATTACTAAAATGCCCAAGCTCTACTAAACGTATTGCTTCTGAAAGTTCAGGTGAATCTTGCAGACATTGTTTTGGGCTGTAATTATTGTTTCGTAGCTCCATAATCTCCGATTCGGTTTTGCCAAATAGGAAGAAGTTTTCAGGACCCACGCGCTCACGAATTTCAACATTGGCACCATCAAGAGTGCCTATTGTGAGTGCTCCATTCATTGCAAACTTCATGTTCCCAGTGCCAGAGGCTTCTTTCCCTGCTGTGGAAATTTGCTCTGAAAGGTCTGTGGCCGGATAAACCTGCTCTCCAAGTTTTACGTTGTAATCAGGTAGGAATACAACTCTTAAGCGACCATCCATATCAGGATCTGCATTAATCATTTCTGCAATGCCATTTATAAATCTAATGATTAGCTTGGCCATGAAATAACCAGGAGCTGCTTTACCACCAAAGATCACTGTTCTTGGAGCCATGCCAGATGCTTTACCATTTTTAATTCTTAAGTATTGAGCGATAACTTGTAAGGCATTTAGATGTTGGCGCTTGTATTGGTGGATTCTTTTTACTTGTACATCAAACATGCTTGAGGGGTCCACTAGCACGCCAGTCTGACGATGGATATATCCAGCTAGCTTGCGCTTGCAAGATAATTTTGTTGAGTCAAATACTTCAAGAAAACTTGAATCTTTTGCTTTTCCCTCTAGCTTAGTAAGTAACTCCATATTAGTTATCCAGTCAGGTCCTATCTCTTGATCTAGTAAATCGGAAAGTTCAGGATTTGCTAGAGCTACCCAGCGTCTTGGGGTTACTCCATTGGTGACGTTTGTGAATTTTTTTGGCCAGAGTTTTGCGAACTCTGGTAATAGTTGTCGCTTAATTAGATCAGAATGCAATGCTGCAACACCATTGACATGATGGGCTCCAATAGTGGCTAAGTGTGCCATCCGAACAGCTTTGCCTCCTTCTTCATCAATGATTGATAATTTTCTTAGAATTGAATCATTGCCAGGGTAACGAAGACGAATTTGTTGGAGAAATCGGCGGTTTATTTCATAAATAAGTTCGAGATGTCTTGGTAAAAGACTTTTGAATAGTGAAAGGTCCCATTTTTCAAGAGCTTCAGGTAACAAAGTGTGATTGGTATATGCCACAGAACTTGTCGTAATTTCCCAGGCTTTTTCCCACGCAAAATGGTGGTCGTCTATGAGAAGTCGCATTAGTTCTGCAACTGCTATTGCTGGATGAGTGTCGTTCAGTTGAACTGTCCAGTGTTTTTGGAAGTCTTCCACTGGAATCCCTCTCCTTTCAAGACTTCTCACCATGTCTTGTAGGGAGCAACTTACAAAAAAGTGTTGTTGCTTTAGTCGAAGTCGCCGCCCTTCATCTGTGCCGTCATTGGGATAAAGAACTTTTGAGAGAGTTTCAGAGCCAACCTTTTCTTCAACTGCTCCGTAATAATCACCAATATTGAAGGCGTAAAAATCGAAACTTTCGGTCGCGTCTGCACGCCATAGACGGAGTCTATTGCAACTGTTTACTCGGTAACCCAGAACAGGCACATCATGAGGAATGCCTATTGCATTTTCTGCAGGGATCCAACGGGATCGATAGTTACTTTTATCATCGATATAGCTCTCAGTGCGACCTCCAAAGCCAACGAAGCAGGCTTCATCTGGCTGAGGTAGTTCCCATGGCCAACCTCCTTTAAGCCATTTATCTGTGACTTCTACTTGCCATCCATTGCGGATTAATTGGTTAAATATCCCAAATTCATAGCGGATTCCATAGCCAATAGCTGGTACTTGCAAGCTTGCCAGTGATTCCATATAGCAGGCAGCTAGACGCCCAAGACCACCATTGCCTAGCCCAGGTTCTTCCTCTACTTCAAGAATGTGTCCTAGGGATTCAATCCCAAACCGGCGCAAGGCTTCTTCGGCTTCTTTCTGGATTCCTAGGTTGAGAAGATTATTGTTTAATTGTGGACCAATTAAGAATTCAGCAGAAAGATATGCAACTGTTTTTTGGGGCCTAGCTCGAATGGCTTCTTGGCTGGCTAGGTATCGAGTCATCAACCTATCTCTGACTGCATAGCTCAGTGCCATGTAGAGATCATGAAGACTTGCAGTTGAAGCGAGTTTTCCGAGGGTAAAGAAGAGATGCTCGGTCATCCCATCGAAAACTGCATCTGCATCAATGCCTGCTCTTTCTGGGTCTGCATAGCAGCCAGGTGTGGGCAGACGCAGATCTAAGGGCTGTGAGCTGCTCATGAGGGCTTTGATGGAAGCTTGTAAGGGGGGGTGTCTTTTCTGAAGAGGCTCTAGTAAGACACAGGATGCTTTTTAGGAAGTAAAAGGTGAATAAAAAGATTCACTCATTTATTTCTAAAGATGTATCGGTGGACAGTAGCTCCTGTTTCTCGTTGTTTTGGCCAGTGACTTCAGATCAACACCAATATCTTTTTAAAAGGTTTTGAGGTGAATAATTCGAAAAGGGCTGGTCGGTAATTTATGTTCCAGACACGATTCAAAAATCGGCTTACATGTTTTTGCCTCATTGCCTGTCAGTGTTGAGTACCCATGAAGTTGAGGTAGCTGAAACTCTTATAGGTGTAATTAATTTTCTTCTAATCTTCCTTGCAGCAAGGACTTTGGCTGAAGTTTTAGTGCGTTTGAATCTCCCCACAATTGTTGGTGAGTTGCTTGCAGGGGTTGTGATTGGAGCCTCAGGCTTTCATCTTTTGATGCCTCCATCAACAAGTGCTCAGTTGAATGAAGGATTTGTGAGTTTGATCAGCGCATTGGCGTCAGTTCCCCCTGAGGCGGTACCTGATCTCTATTTTGAAACTTTCCCTTCTCTTCAGGCAGTCGCCACTTTGGGACTTTATGCATTGCTTTTTCTCACTGGCTTGGAGAGTGAGTTGGAAGAATTAGTCGCAGTAGGCGCACAAGCTTTTACTGTTGCTATGGCAGGAGTAATTCTGCCTTTTGCTTTGGGGACATTTGGCTTGATGTTCCTCTTTCAAGTTGACTTGATTCCTGCGATTTTTGCCGGAGCTTCTATGACTGCCACTAGCATTGGCATCACGGCTAGTGTCTTTGGAGAGCTGGGATATCTCAAAACTCGTGAGGGGCAGATAGTTATTGGCGCAGCAGTTTTGGATGACATCCTTGGGATTGTGATCCTTGCAGTGGTTGTTGCTTTGGCCACTGGTGGGTCTTTAGAAATAGCTCCAATTGTGAAGCTTGTTTTAGCTGCAGTTGTTTTTGTTCTGGGAGCCATTGGCCTGAGCAGGACTGCTGCCCCAGCTTTTGATTGGTTGCTTGACAGACTTAAAGCTCCTGGTGCGGTTGTAGTTGCATCTTTTGTGATCCTTGTATTGAGTTGTTTTGTTGCCACAGCTATTGGCTTGGAAGCGGCTTTAGGTGCTTTCGCGGCAGGTTTAATCCTTAGTAGCTCTAAGAACAATCACGCTATTCAGCAGTCTGTTTTGCCCCTGGTCTCTTTGTTCGCAACAATCTTTTTTGTCTTAGTAGGGGCTGGAATGGACCTTTCAGTTATCAACCCACTGGATCCAAGTAGTCGTTCAGCACTTGTAGTTGCGGGCTTCCTGCTCTTAATTGCGATTGTGGGAAAAATTGCTGCTGGTTGGTCATTTGTAATTGATAAACCAACCAATCGTCTTGTTGTTGGTCTTGGGATGATGCCTCGCGGAGAAGTTGGTCTTATTTTTTTAGGATTAGGAACTAGTGCAGGACTTTTGACGCCTTCTCTTGAAGCAGCCATTTTGTTGATGGTTATTGGGACTACTTTTCTTGCTCCTGTACTGCTTCGACTAGTTCTTAAGGACAAAAGTCCTGGTGGTGGGAATTCAATACCTGATGATGTAGCCGCGAACCCTGTTGGCCTCCTATAGGCCTGGATTGGATATCAGTAATAAACAGACGTGCCTCTTAGTTAAGAGAACATCTTAGGGAGAGCAGAATCTCTGTTTTTTCCCTGAAGGTGTCTAGCATCCTCTTTCTAAATTTATTGTTTCGTTGTTCTGATGTCTGTTCAAGCTGCACTTCCCAATACTTCTTGGAGCTATCTAGGCCATGATGTGCATTGCTTGAGCAGTCGGCCTTCTCAGCAGGCTAAAGATGTCCTATTGAAAAAGGAGGATGGCCCTGCCCTTTTGCTTTTGCACGGTTTTGGAGCCTCCACAGATCATTGGAGACACAATATTCCTGTTCTTTCAAAAGCCTATGAGGTTCATGCAATAGATCTTCTTGGTTTTGGTAGAAGTGCTAAGCCGGCAGGATTGAATTATGGAGGTGCTCTTTGGCGTAAGCAGGTTGTTGCTTATGTCAAAGAGAGAATTTGCCGACCTACTGTCATTGTTGGTAATTCTCTTGGAGGTTATGCAGCTTTAGCCGCAGGCACTGATTTAGGGGAAGATGCTGCTGGTGTCGTTTTACTGAATGCGGCTGGATATTTTAGTGATGACAAGCGTGTTTCAAAAAGTTGGATGGCGAAATTTCGTCAGAGAGTCGGAGGTGGTTTATTGAAAGATCCTTTGGTGCAGAGATTGATTTTTGAGAATCTTCGTCAACCTGGAACTATTCGCCGCACACTTAATCAGGTTTATATAGACCGTACTAATGTTGATGATGATCTAGTTGAGGCAATTAGAAGACCTTCTTTAGATCCTGGAGCATTCAAGGTCTTTAAGAGTGTTTTCGATACGCGTGGTCCTCAAGGGCAGCCTTTAGATCAATTGTTTGCAGAATTAAAGGCACCTCTTTTATTACTTTGGGGCCAGAGAGATCCTTGGATGAATGCTGCTGGTAAACGAGCAAGTTTTTTGCGACATGCACCTTCTGCTACAACAGAAGTGGTTTTGGATGCAGGACATTGCCCTCATGACGAGGTGCCAGATCAGGTTAATCAGGCTTTGTTGGAATGGCTGGCAACTCAATCTCATGATGAGGTAAGTGCAGTGCAGATCGATCCCTAAGTGAAAGATGTCCTTATTAAAAAAATTGGCTTGTGGTGATGAGTCTTACTCATAAGGAAGTGCCATACCCTCATTGGGAGTATGTACAACCTAATACTTTCAATAGAATACGAGTTGTCCCTGAACGAGGAGGCTTGGTTACTGAGTGGCGATGTAATGATCGTGAAATTCTTTATTTCGATTTAAAACGATTTGGCCAAATAAAAAAGAGTATTAGAGGCGGCATCCCAGTCTTATTCCCTATCTGTGGTGACTTGCCAGATGGGCTTTTGAAATTACCTAAGGGTGACTTTCAGATAGGGCAGCATGGATTTGCAAGGGATCTCCCTTGGCAAATTAACCTTCTTGAGGATCAGACTGGTATTTCCTTAAACCTTTCTGATAATGAGATCACTCAGGCAGTTTATCCATACTCTTTTATGATTGAGATGCAATGTTGCCTTAAGGAAAGCCGACTTGAAATAAGAACCAAAATTCAAAATTTAAGCGAAGTGGATATGCCTTTTAGCTTTGGATTACACCCATACTTTAATGTTTCTAACCTACAAAAAACGCATATCGAAGGATTGTCTGCAGCTTGTTACAACCATTTAGAGATGTCGGAATCGCAGACTTGTAATCAACTTGAACACTTGTCAGCGGGGATTGATTTTCTGACCACTGCTTCAGGGCCTGTAACACTAGTTGATCTAGCGAAGGGAGACCGTCTTCAATTGCATCAGCAAGAGCCTATGAATTTAACTGTTGTTTGGACTGATCCCCCAAGGCAAATGGTTTGTTTAGAACCTTGGACCAGTCCTAGGAACTCGCTGAATAGTGGGGAACGACTGCTTTTGCTTCAGCCAGGAGGATCTCACGACCTTAGTTGCTCTTTTGATGCTAGTTAATCTTTTTAAATTCGCTTGGGAAGATTCTTAGAATAAAAATAGAGTTGAGCCCCTTTTATAAAAATCTATTTCCAATATTATTTTACTGATTAGAATCCTAGAGCTTGTGAATCGAACTCTATTAAAAGTTAAGGTGCTCCTTGTAGATCTTCCTTGTGCTTTTTAAATTAGCTCTTCCAATCTACTTATGAGGAACTTTTGAAATGAAGAATGACCGATTAGAAGAATTAAAGCAAGTACTTTTATCTATTGTCGGGAGAAAAAATGTGATATTTGATGAGAGAAGAACTCTTCCCTACCGAACAGGTATTCGAGTTGGCAAAGGAAAAGCATGTGCGGTTGTTTTCCCTAGAAGCTTGTTGAATTTCTGGAAAGTACTAGAGACATGCATTGCTTTTGACAAGATCATTATTGTTCAAGCAGCTAACACTGGCTTGACTGGAGGCTCTACACCTGATGGAGATGATTATGATCGTGATATTGTAATTATTAACACTCTTAACCTTAATCAACTAGCTCTGCTTAGAGGCGGTAATCAGATACTCGCATTCCCTGGAACAACTTTGTACCAGGTTGAGAAAAGTCTTTCTTCTTTAAATAGAAGCCCACATTCAATTATTGGATCTTCTTGCATTGGGGCATCAGTGATTGGAGGAGTATGTAATAACTCTGGAGGTAATTTAGTAAATCGAGGCCCTGCTTATACTGAGTACTCTCTTTATGCAAGATTAGATCTTGAAGGAAGATTGGGACTAGTTAATCATTTAGGTATTGCACTTGGAGATAAACCAGAGGAAATTTTAACTAATTTGCAAAACTTGAACTTTGAGACTTTTAACTTGACTGAATCTAATCGGTTAGCTTCAGATACTTCTTACCATGAACGAGTCCGAGACATTGGTGCAAATACTCCTGCAAGATTTAATTCTGATGAAAGACGTCTTTATGAGGCTAGTGGATGTGCAGGCAAATTGGCAGTTTTTGCGGTTCGTCTCGATACTTTCCCTAAGCCGAAAGAAGAACAGGTCTTTTTTGTAGGAACAAATAAGCCAAAAAGATTGACTCATTTGCGGAAGGAAATACTATCAAAGTTTAAAGCCCTTCCTGATATGGGTGAGTATATGCATCGGAGTTATTTTGATGGGGCAGATAAATACTGCAAAGATTCTTTCCTTCTTATTAAATATTTGGGAACAGAGATCTTGCCGAGACTTTTATTTGCAAAAAGAGTCATTGATAATTTAGCTTCGAGTATGCCAATTATTCCAGATAACATTTCAGATAAAACTCTGCAATTTGTTTCGGAGATATTTCCAAATCATCTTCCTGAAAGGATAAGAGATTTTCGCAATAGATTTGAGCACTATATGCTTATTTTGGCTAGTGATACAAGCATAAAAGAAACTCGCAAGTTATTGATGAATGAAACTTCAGAAAGTAGAGAATTTGATTATATTGAATGCACTCAACTAGAGGGAAAGGATATACTTCTTCATCGATATGTTGCGGGTGCTGCGCCGGCACGGTTTAAAGCTATTAACTCTGATGAGTCAGGAGAACTTCTGCCTTTGGATATTGCACTGCCTCGCAACTGTGAGACATGGAATGAAATCCTGCCGCGAGAGATTCTCTGTCAGATGGCTGAGTCTTTTCAAATGGGACATTTTCTATGTATGGTCTTTCACTTGGACTTTGTGGTCAAGAAAGGTGTTGATTCTGATAAATTAAAAATACAAATCCTTGATGCTCTTAATAGAGCTGGAGCTAAGTATCCTGCGGAGCACAATGTAGGCCATTTGTATAAAGCGGATAATGTATTGCGAAGATTTTATAGGAAGTTGGATCCAACAAATACTTTTAATTCTGGAATAGGGATGACATCAAAGAATAAATATTATGAGTAATGGTTTCCCCCTAAGCCGTTTGCCTTAATCAGATTACACCGAACTTTGCTTTTGATAAAGAATTATTTTATTCGTTTTTCCAGTTAATCCATTAGAATATAATGATTGATATCCTTTTTCTTGCAAAGATGGGTGCAAATGTCTCGGCACCAAATGTGGTAAATATTGCCGATCTTCGTGTTCTAGCTAAGCGGCGTTTACCTAGGATGGTTTTCGATTATATAGATAGTGGTGCGGATAAAGAGCAAACACTATCTCAAAATTGTACTGCTTATAATGAGATACTTTTTCAACCCCGTTGCGCAGTGGCAGTCCCATCCTGTGACCTTAAGGTCACAGTGCTTGGGCAAGAATTTCAATTGCCTTTTATGCTCGCACCCGTTGGAAGCAGCAGGCTTTTCTACCCAAAAGGCGAAGTAGTTGCTGCAGGGGAAGCGGGAAAAGCTGGGACAGGCTATACGCTTTCCACTTTGTCGGGTTGCAGGTTGGAAGATGTCAAAAAAGCCACTACTTCGCCTGCTTGGTATCAGCTTTATCTGCTTGGGGGTAGAGATGTTGCCTTGAAGACAATTGCTAGGGCAAAAGCAGCTGGATTCTCTGCAATTGTAGTTACTATTGATACTCCTGTATCTGGACTTAGGGAGCGGGACTTGCGCAATGGAACTAAGGAATTACTGTCTAGAAATATTTTCACTATGCTTCCTTATCTGCCGCAGATGTTGATAAAGCCTTGTTGGCTTACTGATTGGCTTGGCGATGGAGGGTTGATGAGCTTTCCGAATGTTCAACTAGAAGATGGCCCAATGGGCTATACCGAAATTGGACCCGCTTTAGAGGCTTCAGTGGTCACTTGGGATGATCTTAAGTGGATTCGAGAAGCATGGGGTGGGAAGATTGTCGTGAAAGGTGTGCATATCCCAGATGATGCAAGAAAGGCTGTTGATTTAGGTGTGGATGCCATTGTCGTTTCCAACCATGGAGCAAGACAGCTAGATAGTGTTGCGCCAACAATTCAAGCTTTGCCTCAAATCGTTAGAGCAGTAAATAGTAAAATTGATGTGCTTTTAGATGGTGGAATTAGGCGTGGAGCTGATGTTGTTAAAGCTCTGTGTTTAGGTGCAAAAGGTGTACTTATAGGTAGGGCATATGCATATGGCCTCGGGGCAGCTGGTGGTGCAGGAGTGGCTCGTTCAATCGAGATAATTCGTACGGATGTTCTGAGAACTATGAAGTTATTAGGATGTGATTCAGTAGCTAATTTGAATAGATCTTATGTAAAGATACCTGCGAGTTGGGATTCCAATTAGGTTCGGAATCTAGTTTTAAATCTCAAAGATATTTAATGAAGATAATTGTATTTGATGATGATCCTACAGGCTCCCAGACTGTAAGTGCTTGTCCTTTGCTTTTAAGTTGGGATCAAAAAAATATTCGAAAATATATCACAGATCCTTCTCCTTTAATGTTTATCTTGGCCAATACACGTTCAGTTTCCGCTGAATTTGCAGCGTCAAGAACCAGAGAGATATGTAGATCTTTAATTGATGCTTGCCATTTGGAAGGCCTACCCATAAAAAATTTAATTGTTGTTAGCCGAGGAGATTCGACACTTCGAGGACATGGAGTAATAGAGCCAAAGGTTATTGCTCAAGAGCTGGGTCCTTTTGATGCGACTTTTCATGTCCCAGCATTTTTGGAAGGAGGCCGTACTACCAAACAAGGAGTTCATTATTTAAATGGACTTCCAGTTCATAAAACCCCTTTTGCAAAAGATCGAATATTTGGTTATTCCACTAGTGATGTCGCTGATTGGTTGGAAGAAAAGAGTGGAGGAGAAATAATGGCAAAAAATGTTTTTCACTTGGGGATTGACCTATTGGAGAGAGCGGCAAAGACTAAGGCAGGAATGAATGAATTAATTGCTTGGCTCTCATGCCTGTCTTTTAACCGACTGGTTGTTGTTGATGCTGAATCATCTATACATCTTGCTATTTTTTCATTAGCAGTAAGAAAATTGTTAGGTAAAAAAAGGTTTCTATTTCGTTCTGCAGCAAGCTTGATTAATGGCTTGGCCAATATTCCATCTCATTCTTCTTTTATAGAGCAGCTTCCTTCTCTAAGGATTTTAGATCGATCAGGAGACTTGAAGCCAGGGTTGGTGATGGTTGGTTCTCATGTTCAACTTGCAGACTCTCAGTTGACAGCTTTGCTCGAAGATCCAGCTTGTGAGCCGGTTGAATTGCCAGTAAATAAGGTTGAACGAATGTTTGATGGATCCTTTTCATGTCAGATGATGGTTGATCTTGAGAGTCAGTTGTTGATCTTACTTAGAAAGATTTTATCCTCTAGAAAAACTCCTGTTTTCTATACAAGTAGAGGAGAGATTAGCTTTGATTTGGATTCAGAAAGAATGTCATTTGGTATTTTTTTGGCGGAATTCATGGCGCGCATTGTGGCGCAGTTAATTCCTTCATTGGGATACATAATCAGTAAAGGAGGTATTACGACACAGATGCTTCTCTCGAAGGGATTGGGCCTTCAAGTAGTTGATCTTAAGGGACAGATTTTGCCTGGCTTATCAGTTGTACTTGCTAATGCTGAAAAACAGAAGGTGCGGTTACCGATTATTACATTCCCAGGAAATCTAGGAGATGTAAATACGCTTTTAAGAGCATGGGAGCTGATGGAAAATATCAAATAAACATTGACTCCTTCACTTCTCCATTGCCTTTATTGATCTTATTGAGATTGAAGTTTATTCATAAGGTCTAAGCATCTAATTTGAAACTCTGAATAATCGAATCTGCAAAACCACTGCAACTTAATGGTTCGACCGGTGGATCAATTAATCGGGCTAGGTCATAGGTTACCTTCTTATCTGAGATGGAGTTGCTCAATCCTTTAGTAATTAGATCGGCCGCCTCTTGCCACCCTAGAAACTCTAACATCATTACCCCGCTAAGTATTACTGAACCAGGGTTGATTCGATCAAGGCCCGCATGCTTGGGTGCGGTACCATGTGTGGCTTCGAATATTGCTGCATTGTCGCCAATATTTGCTCCAGGGGCCATTCCTAAACCACCAACAATTGCAGCTGCTGCATCAGATATATAGTCACCATTTAAGTTTAGGGTCGCAAGAATTGAGTATTCCTGAGGCCGAGTTTGTATTTGTTGAAAGATACTGTCTGCAATACGATCGTCGACCATAATCATTTGTTTCCATTTTTCTTTGCCATGACTTTGTCCAATTGAGTCAATAACTGCTTTGATTTCATTGCAAATGGCTTCTTTCTTTTGGACCGTTAGGGCGTCGTAGCCAGGGTCAATCATTTTTGCATTCTCTTCTAGGCTTAGGTTGTTGTTCTTTTCTTTATTGCTAAGGATCCAACTTTCACGCTCGGTAATACATACTGCGCGAAATTCATTTGTTGCTAATTCATAACCCCAATCGCGAAAAGCTCCCTCTGTAAACTTCATGATGTTTCCTTTATGTACTAAGGTCACGTGCCTTTTTTTCCCTTGGAGTTTTAGAGCATGTTGAATAGCTCTTCGAATGTGGCGTTGACTACCAATTTTGCTAACAGGCTTTATACCCAGTCCGGAATTTAATGGGATTTGTCGTTTACCTAGCTTTCCATTGGATGGAATTATTTCAGAGTTAAGTAGATCAATAAGTTGTTTCCCAATAGGGTCACTTGATTCCCATTCGATACCCATATATATATCTTCGGTATTTTCGCGGTAAACGATGACATCTAAATCTTGTGGACGTTTGTGAGGACTAGGGGTCCCTTTGTAATAACGACAAGGACGTACGCATGAATAAAGATCAAATATTTGACGCAGCGCAACATTCAGTGACCGAATTCCACCACCTATAGGAGTAGTGAGAGGACCTTTGATTGCCACCCCATAGGTTCTAATCGCTTCAAGCGTGTCCTCAGGAAGATATTGATAGGTCCCATAGAGATCACATGCTTCATCACCCGCAAAAACTTTGAACCACTCAATTTTTCGTTCGTTCCCATATGCCTGCTTTATTGCTGTATCAAGAACTTTTTGTGTAGCAGGCCAAATGTCTACACCTGTGCCATCTCCTCGAATGAATGGGATTATTGGATTGCTAGGGACTTGGGGGTTGCCGTTGATGAACTGGATGGCTGAGCCTTGTTTGGGAGCCACTATTTTTTGGAACTGGGCCATATGCTTTTTTTGGCAAAATCTTTCTCTGCAGGCGAGCCTATGACTTCATTGGGTGCTTTCTGTATGTGTCTTCGCCATCTAGTTTGCTCCTGTAAGGATCTGTGTGAACACAGCTTTGCTTTTTGAATTCCGCTCGGTTGACAATTTTGAGGGGTATTTCTATGAATTCTTAGATTTGGGTATTTTCGGCTTGCTTCAATGAAGAGGCAGTTATTTGTGAGTTCTTAGAACGCATTGCTGCGGTGGAGGACTTCAGCCGTTTAGTTCTAGTTGATGATCGTTCTAAGAATGTGACTGTTTTTACCATTAGGAATTGCCAGCAACATGTCCTTCAGCAATAAGTTTGAACAAAGTAGTTTTACTTGATTTGACAAGGCATTTTGGGAAAGGAGCTGCAATGCTTGCAGGATTGGATTATGCCCGAGGGGAGTTTGGAGTAGCTGCGCTTATTGAATCGAATGTAAAGCATCCTTCTGCGCTGATTATTGAAATAGTTAAGGTGTGGAAGGAAGGGACTGAAATAGTTACAGCAGTCAGAACTCATCAAGATCCAGAATCTCTCTTAAAGGTCAAAATGGCCTCATGGTTTTATAGAATTTTCAATAAGATTGTTGATTCTATTCAGTTAAAACAAGGTTCTGGGTACTATTTCTTATTGAGTGTACCTGTGTTGTTCAAACACTTACCAATATGCGTGAATTTAGTCGCTTTTAAAAGGGATTAGTACCGGCGACCGGTTATAGGAGTATTGAGGTGAATCATAAAAGTATTGCTAGGGTCGCTGGACGTAGCTTTTGGAATATTTTTAAACTTTTTAGTTATGCATTAGATGGAATTCTTTCCTTTTCTTTATTGCCTTTAAGGACATGGTGTGGTTTGCTATTGAAGCTGCAAAAAATCCAAGTAGATTACTCAACCATAGGGGTGAAACTTTCGCTAGGATTATGACTATGATGGCTTGAATAGTCGCTTCGCCAGTGCCGATAATTCTGAAAGGATCAACTTTGAGCATTAGTTCTTTCAATCTCATTTTTATCTATGCTTAGTTATTAGTTCTCTATGGTCGAGGTTGTGAGAAAGGCGAACCAATGTTTCAGGGTGGTTGCAAGACCACTTTTAACAGGAGCGTTGCAAATGTGCCATAACGCTGATTGCATGGCATGGTCATTACTAAAGTATTTGGAAGGAGGTTTCGGTGAACGCTGCTGAGCAAGTGCAAAGCGTGGCTTTTGCTAGTGCCTTGGCTTCAGCGTTAACTCTTGTGCGCAGTTACTTCCCTGCGGCTTCAGCAAATCTCATGCCATGGAGAGATGATCCTGAGACGCGGCGATGGTGTGAAAGTGAGACTATCGATTTAGCATTTCATTTCCCTGGTTGGAGTCCTCGATTGCAATGCCGTAGTTTGCTTATGCAGTTAAGAATCAAAAGTCCTCAAGGAGGAGATGCCCCTCATCTATTGGGTGTTCTCATTCGAGGAATGACTTTTGAAGGTGAGCGTTGGCGATTAGCAACTGTTGGCGATTGGCAGCCTACAGGCTCATTTTTGCCAGAGCCTGCTCAAATGGCTCAGTTGCATGAAATTTGCCGAGCCTTGTTTGATCTTTTCCCTTCCTGTTCTGCTTCAGGGGATTCCACTTAACCGTTGGTAAGCCTAAGGCACATAATGAGAAGGGATTTCTTCTCACTTCCTTTAATTTTCTTCTGAATGTTCCCCAATGTCAGTAGCTCTCTCGAGTCAACTTAGAGAAGGTACAAAAAAGGCCCACACAATGGCTGAAAATACTGGTTTTGTGAGCTGCTTCCTAAAAGGTGTGGTTGATAAATCCATCTATCGGGAATTGGTAGCGGATCTCTATTTTGTCTATTCAGCCATGGAAAGTGAGATTGGTCAGCTCAGTAAGGAATCACATCCTGTTGTTGGACCAATTGGTTTCCCAGAACTTAATCGAAGAGAGACTCTTGAGCAAGATCTAGATTTTTATTTTGGAAAAGATTGGAAAAGTCTGGTTAAGCCAACCCCTGCGGCTGAGGTTTATGTAGAACGAATTCATGAGGTTGCCAAACAATCACCTGAACTACTTATTGGACATCATTACACCAGATATATAGGGGATCTCTCTGGGGGGCAGATCCTTAAAAAAATTGCTCAGAAGGCAATGAACCTTTCAGAGCAGAATGGTTTGCGCTTTTATGAGTTTGATTTGATTGATGATGAGAAAGCTTTTAAGGTTAAGTACAGCTCCACATTAGATGGGTTGCCAATTGATCAATTAATGGCTGATTTAATTGTGGAGGAAGCCAATAAGGCTTTTCAATACAACATGGATATGTTTCAGGAGCTAGAGGGAAATTTGATAGCTGCTATTGGTAAAGTATTGTTTGGCTTTATAACCCATAAGAAGAGAAAAGGCAGTACAGATAAAAAGGCTATCAACCGCTAATTATAATGTAGGTGTAAAGATACTGGAGCAACTTTATCCCTAGTATCGCTTTTGGATTTATTTTGGCAAAACCTCAATACATGCCAGACTTTCTATTGTTATTTATTTCGTTATCTGCTAATTATAATTTAGATGAATTGAGTCCACCTTTGCAAATTTCAGAGCAAAATTACTGGCAGTGAAGCTTGATGTTTGACCCTTTTCTTGAGGAATTGCAAGCCAGCATTCATGCTCGAGGAGGAGTGCCAATGACATTGCCGGATGGTTTAAATGAGTGTGTGTCTAAAAAAGGAAATAGCTTTGTCAGAAGTTGGTTATGGAAAGTCCCTGGGTTTCGGCGTTGGCGGGTAACAAGGCTTAATGCAGGAGAGAATCTTCAAGTACTGAATTCAGTGGCATATCCTGAATACTGCAATGATCAGCCTCTTATGGGGGTAGATCTTTTATGGTTTGGTTCAAGAAAAAAATTAGTTGCGGTTCTTGATTTTCAACCTCTTGTTCAGAGCCAGCCTTATTTAGATAGACACTTTGAAGGCTTGAAGTGCTTGCAAAGCCGCTTTCCAGAATTTAAAAATGCAGAGCAAATGCGTTCATTTGACCCAAATCAATACTTTTCCCCATGGATACTTTTTTGTAGAGGCGGATTAGATCAAGCTACAGAATTATTGCCTAGTGTATTTACCAGCTTTCTTGATTCTTATTGGGAACTCCAATCTTTGGCAAGCAAAACCCCCTCTATGATGCCAGTAAAAGAAGTCATGAAACTTCAAACTTATTATGATATTTATAGTGCAGAGAGAGATCCGGCACATGGATTATTTGCCAGTTATTTTGGCAAGGCTTGGGCTGACCGCTTCCTTAAAGAATTCCTTTTCCCGGCGAGCTCAAATCATCACCAATCTCAATAGCTAATTGAACTAGATAAAAATGAGTATCTCGCGGAAATGTAGCCTTGATCCTGTGAAGATCCCTGACTGGCGTTGGGCCCCATTCTTAAATGAGATAATTAAGGCTTTTTCAGATTTCGATCTAGAGCCATATCCAATCGCTCAAGACTTTCTTGAGAAAGAATCAGTTGTAAGGTCAAAGTTAAAACCCCAAAGAGTTTTTACTGAAACATGGGCTTGTAAAACGAAAAAACTGAGACAAGTGCGTGCAGCTTGTTTGGAGGCTGGGAGTTATGCCTCTGTTATGAATTTTGTCATTAACCCCTTCCATATTTTTGAACTCCCTTTTTTTGGTGCTGACTTTGTAACCCTTGCGTCTGGACACCTTCTGGCATTGGATTTTCAACCAGTTTTGAAAAATGACAAGCTACATACTCAAGAAGTATGGAGGAAATTATTACCTCTGCACGATCACTGGCAAGGCCTTTTAAAACATGGAGGCCTTATTCCAAAAGAAGCTCAACAATTTTTCTCACCTGGTTTTTTGTGGGCCAGACTGCCTCTGGGAGAAGAGGGCGATGAGTTGATTTCTAATGTATTAATGCCTGCTTTTATTGATTACTTAGAACTATATTTGAATTTAGTTCGTGAAGCTAAGGTCGTTTCCTCTGAACGCTCAGCTTTGCTTTTTGATGGACAAAAGCGATATATAGCTTATCGGGCAGAGAATGATCCCGCAAAAGGTATGCTAAAGAAGTTTTATGGTCAGGAATGGACAGATTCATATATACATAAGGTTCTTTTTGACCTCTAATTTGTTTCAAAGAAGAAATAGTAATTTTGATTTGATAAAGCTTGTCACCATTCCAAAAGGTGGTTTTTGGAATAGAATTCATGTGTGCTGCTTGTAGGTTAATTAAAATGGTTCAAGGACTTTTGTTTGTTTGCTTAGGCAATATTTGCCGCTCTCCTGCGGCCGAAGGGGTTTTCTTGAATTTAATTAAACTTCAAGGACTAGAAGAAAATTATAAGGTTGATTCTGCAGGAACTGGGAGTTGGCATGTCGGCAACCCAGCTGATTCAAGAATGCGTAATGCAGCAAAAAGAAGAGGAATTGATTTGCCAAGTATTTCTAGGCAAATAACCTTTAATGACTTGCAGACTTTTGACTTGATTTTAACGATGGATAATGAAAATCTCCAGGTAGTTAAAGCACTTGCCAGTAAGCATGTTGTGGATGATTGTGCAAATATTAGGCCGATTTTGAGTTATGCAAAAAAAACCGATTTGATTGAAGTGCCCGATCCTTACTATGGAGGTGAAGATGGATTTGAGAAAGTTCTAGATTTACTTGAGGATGCATGTCAGGGATTATTATCTGAGATCAATTGATAGACCTGGGTGTTGGCCATACTTCTTCAGGGATTCGAGAACGAAATAGTTCTATTAAGGCTTGCGTTACATCTTCTATGCTCATGCCATCTGTGATTAATTCTGTAGCATCTTTTGCTTTCCTCAGAGGAGAGATTTCTCTATTACTATCTAATTGGTCACGTTCATTGATTTGTGCTTCTAATTCTTTGATACTTGGCACTTCGAATCCCTGATTTGCCATGTCAGCAGCCCGCCGTTTGGCTCTTTCGTTGGGGGTGGCAGTTAGAAACACTTTTAATTCAGCGTCGGGGAATACAGCGGTGCCAATATCTCTACCTTCGGCCACAATTCCGCCATTGATCCCGATCTCCTTTTGTTGTTTAGTTAGAGCTTCTCTAATAGGAACTTCTGCAGCATATTTAGATACTGAAGCAGTAATCTCAGGTGAGCGGATTAATTCAGTTACATCTTTGCCATTGATTAAAACTGTTTGCCCTTCCTTGATAGATTGCCTTAGCTCGAGTTTAAGATCTTTTAAGATAAAGGAAATTTGTTTGTGATTTTCAGGCTTGATTCCTTGTTGTTTAATAAGCCAAGTTACGGCTCTATACATTGCTCCAGTATCTAGGTAAACCAAATCAAGCCTTTCAGCAAGAGTTCGGGTAATAGTGCTCTTCCCTGCGCCTGCAGGCCCATCAATAGCAACGATTGGATGGCGTTTCATAAGAAAAATGTGGTCAATTAAACGAGTACTTCCACAATGAACAGCTGCAGCTAGAAGACTTATTTGTTGGGTCTTGGTAACCGGCCTGAGAAGTAATGGGTCTACAATTTCTAAATACTCAACTTTTAAGCCTTTTTCTTCTATTGAAGCCCTGATTTTTTTTAGATCTAGGATTTCCCCCTCCGAAACATCTCTGGCAGCTTTAGTAAGCAACTGAGGTAAAGCTAATACCTTCTGTCGTTCTGATTTGGTTAAATACCGGTTTCTTGAACTGTGTGGGAGGCCATCGGCTTCTCTAACTGTGGCCACTCCTTTGATTTGAATAGGTAAAGAGAGATCCTTTATGAGTTGGCGAAGTATTACGAATTGCTGCCAGTCTTTTTCCCCAAGGACGAGAACTTTGGGTTTTACAAGGGATAAGAGGCGGATCATTACGTTGGCCACTCCATCAAAATGGCCTATGCGACTTAATCCACACAGATTTGCTTGAAGATGTAATGGTGCTATTAGCTTGCGATGTGAGTCAGCACCTCCTGGAAAGATCTCATCGACCGAAGGTGCCCAAACGGCATCTGCTCCTGCTTCTTGGGCTAACTCACAGTCCAAGGAAAGATCACGTGGATAAAAATCAAAATCTTCTCCTTTACCGAATTGAAGGGGGTTTACAAAAATACTAACCAGCACAGGGTTTGGTTGGATTAAATCAAATCCTTTAGCTGTTGTGATGAGTTGTTGATGCCCGCGATGGAGTCCCCCCATTGTTGGAACAAAATGAAGCCCAGCTTTTTGTTTTTGTTGCCATAGCGTCAGTTCACTATGGGTTCTTAAGATGGAAAAGCTCAACAGAACCCTCTTGCAATCATCTTCATTGTTTGGTTAAGAAGGTTGATCTGACTAATGACTTTGTTGCTTGCATATTTGGTAAATAGAGAACAAAGGAGGAAGATCAGGTCATTGATAGCTGGTTGAGGCTTTAATTGAAACCATGGATTACAAGACCTCGGGAGTGGATGTCGAGGCTGGCCGGGCATTTATAAACCGGATTAAATCCAGCGTTGAAGGGACCCATCGTCCAGAGGTGATTGGTGGGTTGGGTGGATTTGGAGGCTTAATGCGGCTCCCAGAGGGACTCTCTAAACCAATTCTTGTCGCTGGGACAGATGGAGTAGGTACCAAGTTAGAGCTCGCTCAGGAATATCAGGCACATTTTGGGGTAGGCCTAGATTTAGTTGCGATGTGTGTAAACGATGTAATTACTAGTGGGGCAAGCCCATTGTTCTTCCTTGATTACATCGCGACTGGGGTTTTAGGACCTGAAGCTATGGCTGAGGTGGTTGAGGGTATTGCTGAGGGGTGCCTTAAAAGTGGTTGTGCTCTGTTGGGAGGAGAGACTGCTGAGATGCCAGGTTTCTATCCTCCTGGTAGCTATGACTTGGCTGGTTTTTGTGTGGCTGTAGTTGAAGAATCTTGCATGGTGGATGGCCACAAAGTTAAGGCTGGAGATCAGATTCTTGGAGTGGCAAGTAGTGGGGCTCACAGTAATGGATTCAGTCTGATAAGAAAGGTTTTGCAGATGACAGGGGCCAATGAAAGCAGCTATTTCGGACAAAAAAAACTTTCTTTGATAGAAGCTCTCTTAGAGCCAACAACGATTTACGCCCCTCTGGTTAAAGATTTTCTTCTCGAGCAAGTGCCTATTCATGGCATGGCTCATATCACTGGTGGTGGATTGCCAGAGAATTTGCCTAGATGCTTACCTTTAGGGGTGAGACCCTTTGTGGATGTGATGACTTGGGAGAGGCCAGAGCTTTTTCAGTGGCTTCAGCAAGCTGGGGAGATTCCTGAGAGGGATCTTTGGCATACTTTTAATCTTGGAGTTGGATTCTGTTTGGTTTTGGCTTCCGAAGCCGTTGAAGACGCAATTCAGATTTGTCGAAACCATAGATTGGAAGCTTGGCCTATAGGGCGCGTGGAAGAGTCTTTGGCCTCTGATGAAGGTGGTGTGGTTGGCTTGCCTATTTGATCAATGTTGCTCGTGCCATGTATGTGTGGGTGATTGCATCGGTCTCATACGAGATGTGCTTTTTTACTCATTTTTTCATTCGTCCTATTAATATTTTTTTCATGCAAGCCGAACAACTGTTCTGCAGCTGAATTGTTAGATCTTATTTAGCTCGATGCCTTTTGATACGCCCCAGCGACTCACACGTCGCCGTAGTTCTGCAGGGCCCGTGCCACCACGGAGACCTCTTGGCTCTTCAGAAGATTTCAATTCTCATTATCGTCAAGGGCCTAGACCAACTTTTTTGACACTTAGAGACCATGGCAAGGTCTACGTAGCTGATTTGCCAAATCTTTCTGATGGTCAGCTTGCCCATATAGGGAAAGAAGCTGAGGAGGTTTTAGAAAGTTTGGAGCGACGACTAATAGATCTAGAACGTGAAACAGGCAAGGGGATTGGTGATAACGATACTTTGATTAAGGCTTCGACAAAAAGGGATGTGACTCTCAGATTTATAAAAGCAATTCATGAGGAACAGGAGCATCGCCGAAATAATCCAGCCTTAAGAAGCGCTGCGTCTGAATCGTTGCCACGTACTTTTCTTGAAGTTGCCCGCCATCGTTTACCTGGCTCAACTTTTGATTCTTTACTGAGAGAGGCTTTGGCAGCTTGCTCTCAAGAAGAATCTCCTCCGACTCCTCCGACCCCTCCGACCCCTCCTAATCCTCCTACTAGTGAGCCGGCTGTGAAGGTTGTTCCGCTTCGGGCAAAAGCGAGCAGTATGCCAGTGGTGGTAAGTCCTGATCCAAATCTTACAAACTCCACCCGGGCTTGAACCTTTACTCATTTTGTGAGAAAGGTTGGGCTTTCGATATCAATATCTTTTTACTAATTTCAGTAAGTTAATACACTCACCCCCCCCCTCAGTTTCTTTTAGTCTGTCTTATTCAAGCGGATTAAATAGTTAGTAAGTTGTTTAGAGAGAAGGGGGGGTATGATTGCTCTATTTTTTAAAGCAACTCCAGATAGCATAATTTAGTTGGATGCTATCTCTTGGCCAACTATTTCTGTGAATTTCGAGTCGCTTCAGGAATAATTTTATTTAAGTCTAAAAGGCCTTTATAGAGAAGAAAACTTATTTGGAGTTAATTCCTCTATGGTAGGCAGGCTAAACTATTCAATTTAGCTTATTATGTATTAGCTAGGGGAATAATCTCACTCCAACTGACGACCTTTTTGTTGTCCTTTAATCCAATGAATTTTCAATCAGTCTTGGGAGATGACACTTTCTCAGCCAATAATGATCAGGATGTTTTGCAGGGGGATGCATTTGTTAGAAATACAAAAGATGCAGTACTTTGTCATCATTGCAAGCGTACGCTAAATAATGGTATTCGTTGTCTTGGTAGATGTGTCGCTGATGGAGATTATTGATTGAAGATAAGCAGAGATAATTTAGGTTTCTTTGAAAAGAGATCTGCTATGCAGATATGAGTTGTCTTTATAAAGTAATTGACATTTACTCTTCCCTGCTTGGTGGATTTCTTAGTATATATAGCCAGATGGCTGAAGTTATTATTATTAGAAACTCAACTATTGGTGTTTCTATCATGATTCGAGGAAATTAAGCGGCAATCAATCATGACAGAAAAAATTCTCTGGATTCATAATTGCAATTTAGTTTACGGAAATGTCACAGATTTTGTAAATGCTTACCTTGTGCAGGCTGTATATATTTAGGCTGAAAAATAAAAACTGATAGCTCTAAACGCTAAAAATAATTTTCCTTTCATTGACATTACATTTTTGGTTGAGAAGTTGTGTTTTCGAATTAATATGTGGCTTGAAGCATTCTTAACCTGTGACCAAGCCGGTAGAGTTCAGCAAGTTTTATAGAGCTCTTAACTCTGCAAAGGAAGGAGATGCTGATCAGGGGAAAGAATTAAAGCGCTTATTGGAAACCTATAAAAATTCCGATGATAGCGATAGCCCTTTGCATGAGCTTGGTCAGATTTTTCTGTATGTTGGAATTATGGAGCTTTATAACTATGCTGGCTCAGAAGATATTCATTTTATTGGTGGCCTAACTCAGGCTGATTGGAATGATTTGAGCGAAAGAAAGAAAGCAGATCTGCCTCCTCACCTTGCGAACACTATGATTGTATATGCAAAAAAAAATAACTTATCACAGAAAATATCTGGTAGATGGGATATCTCTAGAGGAGAACTTGATAAGAATATAAGAAATATGGCTAGATATATCACTGAAGGTATTATTGATGCAATAGACTAGTGATTAAGTGACTATACTTTTCTTGGCTGAGCTTAAGCAAGAGAATTGATGAGAAAGATTTTTTTTATATTCAGTATGCTTCTCATGTCCCCTTTGGAGGTAAAAGCTAATGTTAGGTCTTGTGAAATTCGCTATGGTGAAACAGGCCTAGACAATGATGTATCAAGTATGAATTTTGTGAGAGGTGTAAGTAATCAATTATTGAAGACTTGTCATCGGATTGGTGTTGAGCATCATGAGAATGGAGAGCCTATATTAAATAAGCCTATTTATGCTTGTTGTAGATATCTAAATGGTCCCGGGGAAAAATTAGATTAATGTGAATGATGATAAGTTGATTGTTCTTAGTATGTATCAGTTCATTTGTAGAATTTTTCTTAGACCTTAGCCGTTCTTGTAGTCTTCTTAGAATCATGAACCCTAAAATACCTTTTACTTTAATGTATTTAAATTTGTATATTCTAGATAAATCAGTGGATCTAATTATTGGCTTTTGGATACCAATATTGGCATTTAATTGATTTCATTGAATCTTGTGGAACAGCAACACACCAAAGCCGGCAGAAGCCTCCAGTCTGAGCAGAGCCTTCGAAGTTTTTGCAATTAGAGCAACGTGGAGGGTTGAAAGCCATATCTTTTAGGTTTGGTGCATTACTTATATGTACCACGGCAAGGGGACAATTTTTTGCTTTTGAAAACGCTATTGCTTTTAATATGTTCTAGGGTTTTGAGGAGGAAATTGAAAGAAGATGATTTTTAGGCTGTTACCTCTTGCTTACAGCTGCATCGCATAAGGTAGATATCTGTGAAGCATGCTTGAGAGTAACCTAAGTGAAGTTGCCTCCGATCACCTTAAGACTATTTTCCATTCATTATGAATTTTTCTGGGCTGGCCCAAGCTTCTCCCCTTTATGAATATTGGAGATCGGCACAAGATGATGATGATGATCAGAAACGCCTTTCCAAAGCAAACTTAGCCTCTAATGCTGTTGATCTTTTTATAAAGGAACCATATAAATGGGAGAATCTATATCAAAGTATAGGAAGAGAAATTATTAAAGGAGATATGGATTCAATAAGAAGTTTAAAAATACTGATTGATACTTTAAATGTGAGGGAGAGGGATAGAATAATTAAAGTATTTAGAGAAGATCAAATTTTTCGTGAAGATGTGATATGTCGGCTTGCTCAATTATGTCTTGAAGATTCTTCGGGAAAGAATAATTTACTCAGATTCTTAAGAATCTTGCTTTCAATTTTCTTGAATCCCTATGGGCTAGAAATTAAACGAGATAGAAGATATATATATGAGCATACAGGAGCTATCGCAATTACTTTGAGGAAATCCTTTTCCCATATGAAGGCAACAATGAATTTATAGATGAATTATCTCCATTTAGATTGTCCACCTTGATCTCGTGATTGTTACTTTGTGGTAGTCATCTATGAGCTTCTCGCTGAGAAGTCTGCTCAAAGAGCAAGATGCACAATCAAGCCAGTTCCGAAGATCAGGTTTGGAGGCAAGATCAAATCAATGAATGAGTTAAAAGACTACAACTAGACGTCTTCAGGGAGACAACCAAATCAACTGCCCTTCGACCACCATTTGAATGCACAAGCCCCCAACAAAGCAACTATTATCCAAGGGATGAGTGCTCTTATGAGCCAAAGTGAAAGTAGAAGAACTAACGCAGAAAGGACAACCTGCTTCGTTATAGCTTTTGCGTCCTTAGTGATGTATTCCCATCGGTGGTATCAGAGACATGGATCGGGACTTGGCTGCCCTTCTTTTAGTCGATTTTTTTGATTTCAGTAATGCATTAAGAAGGGCGGGGTATTTCGATCCCGCCCTTTGAGTCAAGCACTTATTTTTTAGGCAGTTCGTGCTCTGACTCCTAATTCAATTTTAGATCGCTGCGAGCAATATTCAATGGTGACAAATACCTGTTTTTAAGCAACTTCAGAATACCAACCAATCTCCAGTAATTGCTTCTTCTGCCATTGCCTGCAAAGCTTGCTTAGGTATTTTTCTTTGATCGCTATAGCAGATTCGGACTGAGTAACTCCACGATTTATTAAGTGAAAAATATCTTGTTCCATTAGTTCTTTTTCGCAGCTTTATGGGCACTGCTGTTTGCTCACAAGTTTTTAGAGCGGGTGGTTCTAGTGGAAGTGAAGTTATGGGTTCTGCAAATCAATTACTTTAGACTATTGGTATATTTAGTGACGCCTTGGATATATAATAAGATGTCCATTTTGTACTGCTTAATTCTTCAGCAATTGCAAAGTCCTAGTCCTATGTTTGTCCCTGTCATTAATGCTTGGCTTTGAAAATTAATTATTGCCATTTTAAAATTAAGTTAGTTTCTATTTCCGATGACCCTAAGCAAACTTGATAATCCAATAGTGAGCAATAGGTCATAAATTACAAAATTCCCTGTTACTGACTTGGTGTTACAAAGACGGTACATTAAAGATAGGTCGATGGTACTAGTCGAGTAACACCAATGTACCGCCACCGTTTATGGCGAAAAGAATTAGGAAAAGAGATCTAATATTTGAGTTCTTGCAACTGATCACAGGGATCGGTTTTAAGAAAGGTAAGAATGCGGCAACCAAATTCGAACTGGGGATAAACACTTGAGATTCCAGTGTTAGTAAGGAAAAAGCAACAAAATTTACCTCACTTCCATACCACTCTCATGCCTTTTGTGCCAATATGGGGTAACTATTCGTCGGATTAGTGTTACTCGGAGGTAGAGGACTGGATGCCGAAGGACATACCTATTGGCTGGAGAAACCTTAATTTCGCTGAGGTGTTTGCGATAAGAGGTTCATATCCAAGGGATCTTCGCATTTTTAAAAATAATAAAAGTCCAAATATCTTCGGAAGATTCCTTCCCCTACCAGAAGACGAACCAAGACCTAATCAAGGTCGTACCAAAAGTGGGAAACGTAAAACTATAGATGGATCTTTAGATACTCAAGATCCTTATGAGGTAGCAAAGAAAGCAGTGAAATGGGTTATTGATAAGCAACGCGAGCTTCGAGAAAAGTTAGATGAACAAAGCGGTAGACCACAAAAAGCATTAGTTAATTACTGGGACGCATACTTTCAACCTGAGTTCGATCGTCGAGGTGGAGATAGTGGATACAAAAAATGGAGAGAGTTACGTGTTTTCTCTTAACTATAAATTATTTATTAACCAGAGATTATGAACAATCTTCTTTATACTAAAGGTAAGATACTTACAAGAGAGAGGGAGTTCAATTCCGAAAGCTTTGCATTGGGTAGTCATATCATTAATGAAGAAATCCACCTAGCCGATTTGACTTTGATTATAGATGATAAAAGTGCCTCGACTGTGCTCTCAATTATTTCATGTGTAATAGCTAAGCGAACAATTATATTGCTCGATTCAAGTTTAGTAGAAAGACAATTAGCGTCAATATTAAATGCATTTAAACCAGGAGTTATATTAGGCAGTAAAAAACAGATGAATAAATGTGGCTTTACTAATCAAATAGAAACAGAATTATTTAACTTGTGTAAACTAGAAAGTTCACCTAATAAAGAGGAATTGACGAATTCTCCTTTACTTTTGTTAGGGACATCAGGTTCCAGTGGCACGCCTAAATATGTAGGGTTAACATATGAAAATCTATTAACAAATTGCTCTTCTATATGTGATTATTTAGAGAATGATAAAGATACGCGCTCTGTAAATAACTTGCCATGTAGTTATTCCTATGGGCTCTCAGTTCTAAACACAACATTATTTAAGGGTGGTAGTTATATCTGTAGCGAAGAGCCATCTATTATTAGAAAGTCATTTTGGGATGATTTGAAATACTTTGGAGTTACTGATTTTTCTGGTGTTCCTAAGTCTTATAGAGACTTGAACAACTTAGATTATAAAAGTCTCTTTCCAAAGAGTATTAAACATCTTACTCAGGCTGGAGGGAAGCTGGAGAAGGAAATACAAATGGAGTTTCTAAGTTGGAGTTTGTCAAATCAAATCAAATTATTTATAATGTATGGACAGACTGAAGCCACGGCAAGGTTGACGTATTTGGAATTAACTAGAGAGCCTTCTAAAATAGGGTCAGTTGGCAGGCCAATTAATGGAGTTACTCTTGACTTAAATGAAAATAGGTCAGGAGAAGAAGTTGAATTAATCTTTAAAGGAAGAAATATTAGCCTTGGTTACTTTACAGGTAGAGAACAACTGATCAATCCTATTGATAACAATTGCGGAAGGCTTAAAACTGGTGATTTAGGTATAATTGATAAAGATGGATGCATCTCTATCACTGGGAGAACCTCAAGATTTGCTAAAATTGATGGATATAGAATTTCCCTGGATGCATTGGAAGGAGAGCTTAGGCTTAATATTAGAGATATAGCTTTAGTCTCAGATGATGATCTTATATATGTAGTAGTGCCTGGAGATTTGAATCCTAAGGAAGAATATATAATAAATAGGCTTAAAGATATGACGGGAATCTCTAGACGAAAATTTCTTCTTCTTAGGTTAAATATACCTATAACTTCTTCTGGTAAAATTGCATATAAGCAGTTATTAAATAATATTCAGGTCAGTAAATAATCAATATGGACACCTCGAATTATTTTTATGATGAGTTAAAGAGCCTTCACCAATGGCACTATGAGAAATGCGAAGGGTTTAGAAACATTATAGATGGCCTTGGATGGAGTCCTCTTATTGATTCCCAACCTGAGAATATATTTATACATACAGGCTTGTTTAAAACTAATAAATTAATTAGTACTAATAAAGATGAAAGGGAAATGATATTATTTCTTTCTTCTGGCACTTCTAGTTCTAGTAGAAGTCATGTATATGCTGATCGATACACAAGAATTGATCAGCAGCGAGCATTGAAAAAGATAGTTCTTGATGACCTTGACCTTAATCTATTGTCTCGACCAAATTATTATGTTATTGATAGGCCCTATCCAGAATCCAACTCTGGTGCCCTTGATGCACGCTATGCAGCTATAAGGGGCTTTTCTTCTCTTGGTAGAGGAATTAGATTTGTTCTTGATGAGAATGGAGATTTGAATGAGGAAGTCTTGGAAGAATTGCGATGTGAAACTAAACAAGTTTTAGCTTTTGGGTTTACTTATACAGTTTATTTAGATTTCTTGAAGAAATTGTTAGACTTAGGCATAAAATTGAATGGTAAAAATATGGTGCTTTTGCATGGTGGCGGCTGGAAAAAACTCGCTAGTTATGGGATTCCAAATAAAGAATTTAATAAGATAGCATCTTCTGTCATACCAAATGTGGTTTGTCGAAACTATTATGGAATGATTGAACAAACTGGGTCAATTTCTATAGAGTGCAATAAAGGGTATCTTCATACAAATCAGTACAATTCTCTTATTATTAGAGATAACAATTTTAATAAAAAGAATTTTGGGGATGAAGGAATTGTCCAGAGCATTTCGCTATTACCAAAAAGTTACCCAGGCCAATCTTTACTTACTGAGGATATAGGCATATGTTATGGAGAGGACGATTGTATTTGTGGGAAGCCTGGTAAATACTTTCATATTTTAGGAAGGCTAAAAAAGACCATTGTTCGAGGATGTAGCGATGTTTATTAAGTCAAGCATTGACTTAAATGAGGCAGCAGAATACCTTCAATCTAATTGCCTAAAGTCCTCTAGAGTTAATTTGGAAAGAATTGATAAATTAGTTAAATTATCTAACTCAATTAAGGATTTAGCAGTTTATCAGAAAGATTCTGATTTATTAGCCTTATCAGTATTCTCTTTTGAATTAGTAGAGCAATTTCATACATGGTTTAAAGAGAAGTCTCAAATTTATTTTGGTAAGGGAACGACGTTTCATATACCTTCTGGAAACATTCCTCTTATGCCTTTCTACTCCTGGCTGCCTTCTTACCTTGCAGGAAATCCAAATATAGTTCGTATTAGTAGAAGGTTGGATGATACTTATATAGGGCGCTTAGTTGACTTGATAGATAAGGTGATAGGTCCAATTGATGGGAAGATGAATATATTCTACTCCAGTAAATATAGCGAGCAGCTTACCTTAATCGCTAGCAAAGTTTGTAAGGTAAGAATTGTTTGGGGAAGTTATTCTACTATAAGTACCATTAGATCTAAATATCCTACTGAAGCTGTAATTGATTTGTGCTTTCCAACAAGACATTCTGTTTCTATTATTGATGTGGGAAATTATTCAGAATTAGATAATACAGGACGCAACCTATTGTGCCGTAGATATATAGATGACACAATACAATTTACATTCAAAGCTTGCTCATCACCTCACTATACTTATTGGCTGGGTCGTAAATCTGAAAAATATTTATTAGTATTAGACTTTCTAGAACGAATTTCTGGAATGATAGCTAGGAGTGAAACTGAAATGGGAGTTATGAGTACCAATAATTTCCTTGATAATCAGTCTAATTTATTGCAACGTACCAAGTGTAAACCAATACAACTAATAGCAGGTAAGTCTATTTATTACATATCGTCAAAAGAAGTCCCTTCTATTTCAAAAGAACAAATGGATTGTCATGTATATTTTATTAATGCAGATTATGAAGAAGAAATAGTAAATACGTGGCCTAGTGATATTCAAACTCTTTCATTAATTAATCCAATGGATTATGACTTTGCAGTTAAAATATCAAATAAACTTGGTTCTAAAACTCCAGATCGTATAATACCAATTGGACATGCCCTTAAATTCAGTTTGCTTTGGGATGGACAGCATTTCCTGGAAACCTTGACTAGGCAGGTATTTATCTAATGGAGAAAAACCTTTTACTAGTACAACCTAATAGGCCACCATTTTTATTTATAGATGAAGTATTAGAGGTAACGCCTTATCAGAAGGCATTAACCAAGCTTTCATTATCTGAGGATGAATGGTTCTTTAAGTGCCATTGGGAGGGTGACCCTAATATGCCTGCAATGCTGCAACTTGAGGCTATGAGCCAGACTGCTTCGCTTTGCTTATTTTCATGTGACCCTCCTCCTAAAAAACTTTATTTAGTATCTGTTATTTCTGCATCCTTCCGTAAAAAGGTAGTACCAGGGATGCTTATCGAGGTTTCAGCTGAGCATGAAGAAAAGATAAGAAACATCTATCAATTTTCTTGTAAGATAAGAAATTTTCAAGATAAGAAACTTATTTCGAAAGCCTTATTGCAATTATTATGGCCATTAGAATAAATTGATTATTCAAGAAGATTAATTATACTATCCTTAATACCCTTTGTATCAAGCTTACATTGTGAAAGCATGTAATCATGTTGACCTGAGATAAGATAATATTCTGGATGGATATTGTAAGCATAGTTGATTTTATGATTTATCTTTAGGATTTCCCTACCGACAAGTGCAGCTAGGCCTCCATAAGTTGATTCATCCAGTACAAGTATATTATTAAAATTACAGATAAGTTTTGAAATTGCTGACCTGGTTTTTTCACCATTCAAAAATGGAACTACAAATAGACTTATTTGGTCTAGATATGAGCTCCCTAATGACTCTAGTGCTTGAATTGCATTACCTGAAATTGTTCCAATGCTAAGAAGAAGTAGTTTATTCCCAGATCCTAAAATATGAATAGGTGAGAAGAAGTCCGTAGTAAAAGATTCTTTATGAACTGCCTTTACTTTTGCACTTCCAGTTAACCTTATGTATGTTGGCCTTTTCAATTCTATAAGTTTTGGAAGGATACACTTAAGCTCATATGAATCTGAAGGAGAGTAAATTAGAATATTAGGTATGCTTAGAATAAAAGATAGATCTTCTACACAACAATGAGTGTAACCAAGATGACCTAAAGTGAGCCCACTTGCTAAACCAGTAATCAATAGTGGTATATTCATATATCCAAGAGATAGACGTACTTGTTCAGCTGCTCTAAGTATCAAGAAAGGTGCAAAAGTAGAAGCAAGTGCTGTTCCTCCTGAGGCTACATAACCTGCTGCACTTGATATAAGACATTGTTCTGCAATCCCACAATCATAAAAAGAGTCTGGATAGCTATTTTTAAATCTATCTAGTCCTGCAGAAGTCGAGGTGTCAGCTGTAAATACCGCTAAATCTGGATAGGCTTCTTTACAGTTTAGAGTCGACAATCCATATGCAGCTCTTAGTCCAAGTATATTTGCACGTTTTGAGTCTTTTTTTGAAAATTCGAATGTAATTTTATTTTCCATTGATGATTAATTTGAATGAATTTCGTCAAAATGTTGCTTAGTAAGTATTCCATGATGCCATTCATTATTATTTTCAAAGAGTTCATATCCTTTGCCTTTTATTGTTTTCCCTAGGATTACTTTTGTCTTGTTTGAGGTTATATTCAGGACACTATTTATCTGATCGTAATCATGTCCATCTATCAAATAAGAATCTATATTAAATGTGTTAAACCTCATATGTAAAAGTTTATAATCATCTTTGAAGTATAGACATCTTTGAGTTTGTTGCCACCCATTGCAGTCAACAAAAATGATGAGATTATCAAGCTTTAGCTTGCTAATAAATTCCATTGTTTCCCATACTATTCCTTCATTACATTCACCATCTCCTATAATGCAAACAATAGGAGTTTTTGAAGCCTCATCTTTTTTGAATTTTGATTCATGTAATGCTTGCCCTACAGCATATGCAAGTCCATTACCTAAACTTCCAGTTGAATACATAATACCTAAGTCCTGATGCTTACAAGGGTGGCCTAAGAATCTTGAACCATTTTTTTCAAATGATTCAATGATCTCATCTATAGTTGTTATCTTTGAGGTTGCTAAGAGAGCATAAATTGCAAGACATGCATGACCTTTTGAAAGAATTAATGATTGCATACTTTTAGCATTAGATGAAAAGTTATAGATTGAATCAGCAATAGCAATAAAATCAATGCATGACAATGCTCCGCCTATATGGGCTGCATTGTCACCACCTGCTACAGCTATTCTTAAGCAAGTGCTTCTCAAAAGCTCTACTTTTGAATTGAATTCTCTCCAATCTATTTGCCTTATCATCGAATTCCTCCATCAACATTAATAACTTGTCCAGTGATGAAGCTAGCTTTATCTGAACATAGGAAATGAATAGTATCCGCTATTTCATTTGGTTTTCCTAGCCTTTTTATTGAAATATTTTGGGTGAATAATTTAATTTGCTCATCTTCTGTTGAGGATCTCATTAATTTAGTTTCAGTAAGGCCTGGAGCCACAACATTGCATCTGATACTTACACTACCAAGTTCTTTTGACATTACTCTTATCGCAGTCGTCAAAGCTGACTTGGATGCAGCATATGCAAGCCTTCCAGGATTCGCATCAATCGCGGCTGAGCTGCTAATTGCAACAATCGATCCTTTCCTTTTTTTAATGAAGAATGATTTTGCTATCGATTGTGCTATATAAATTTGATGAGTGAAATTAATCTTTAGATGCCTTTCGATACTCTCTATGCTTGTCATTAGTGAAGGTGCTGTTTCAATTGCTCCTGCATTCAGAACTAGAGCGTCGAGGCTTTTTGTAATAGTCTTGATTTTAGGAACTAATTTCTCAAGTGACTTGATTTCCTCCATTCGCATTTCTACTATTTCATATGAGTCAGGTTTAATATTCATTTGATTTAGTTCATTTCTAAACTCTTGCTCTCTTCTAACTCCCCCTATGGGAAATATACCGTTTTCAAAGCATTGAAGAAACGTACTAAGTCCTATCCCAGAGTTTGCTCCTGTTATGAACATATGCTTCATAGTTAGTACATTCTCTATCCCATTGGCTTGGCAGGGAGAGATACCTTATCTTTAAATATTTCATCCTCGCCAAAAAGATCTTCATAATTCTTGGGATTAAAAATAGTTGTATTACCCTTTGCCATATAATTATTTATAAAGTCTCTATCCTCTCCTGCAAGACATTTCTCACTATACTCTCTAAAATATTTTACTCTAAACCCATTCTCTGATATTTCTTGAAGAGTCTGTTCAAAGATATTCCCGATTTTAATATGTACATATGGACAAGGAAGTACATCCCCAATAGGAGTTATATATAACCTATTGATCGTATTGCAACCGATCACACCTTCTCTATTCCGATCAAATGGATCCCAAAGATTCCTTAGGATATTCTTGTATTTTTTCCTCATAGCTATTAGATGTTCTCGGTCGTCATCATTAATGCATATCTCATGCATACTTGCCCACATCCCACCAGGTGTTGCTACGTTTAATAGAGTTGTGTACCTGTTATCCTTTGAATAATCTAATAGAAGTTTTAAGTCTTCAGAATCTACATTATATCTACCAACAGTAATATTAAGATAAGGTGACATTCCCGCCTCTTTTACATATTCAAGAGCTTTAATTGCTCTTTCCCAGGAGCCTTTCTTTCCCCTAAATTTATCGTGAGTATCAGGATCAATACTATCTATACTAACTGACACTCTGTCAACACCCAATTCGAACAGATTTTCAGCAACTTCTTTAGTCATGAAGAAACCATTTGTTGTTACGTATACGTAGAACCTTTCTGTTTTGAGTGCTTTGAGTACCGAATACAGGTAATTCTGGTCAAGTAATAGCTCACCGCCTTGCAGATCAATCTCAAATATTCCTAGTTGATCAGCTTGATCACCTATTTCCTTTATTTTTTCTATAGGGAATCTATCTTTAGCATGCAAACCTTTTGGAGATAGTGTAAAACAATGCTCACACTTTAGATTGCACGCATTATTTAGATTAATATCTAGGCCACGTTGCTTTAAGCCTATTTTCCCATCATTAGCTTTAACATAGTCATGGAAACTTCTAAACTTATCTACTACTAGTGGCTTTTGCAAGAGTGGCATGATTGGAATTTTGTTATTTTATAAGAGTTAGATTTTTATATGAACATCATAACGAGAAAGTATTTCAACTCCTTGTACATATGACTCGAACTGAATTAGGTCTTCTGTTTTAATTGTAATGTTGAAACCTGACTCCAATTCAGCCATTAAAGCCATATGTCCGATAGAGTCCCATTCTTCTATACTTTGATACTTCAGATCAGCAAGAGTGCTCTTGTCGGCAAGCTCAAATGCTTCCACAAAGGCGTCTTGGTAGATCCGAAGAAGATCATCCATTGATAGATGGAACTAATAATCATACTCACTAATTATACCATGACCATAGCCTAATCCACTCGTTATTATGATACTCCTTAATTTCAATTCTTATGTATTTACTAAGTTGCATACTTTCAATCATTGATTGATGGATTCTTATTTTGCAATATGAGTAAGGCTCGTGACTACCTTTTTGTTTATGCCTAGTTAAAAATGTCCTTCCAATTCATTAGAGATGATAACTTTTTACTCTTGCATTGTATCGCCTGCATTGTTCGTATTCGATAGTCTAAGATAAAAGTAATAAGGCATGAATTAAATGAAGATTTTTAGCCCTCTGTATGCGCATCTTGTTGCATCATTCGGCATCCCTAAGCCAGCTCCCTATGTTATAAGTAGTGACGTTCTTCTTTTAAGTGCATTCTTAATAGAAACCGGTATTAAGCCTGCCGTTGTAGGAGAATTAATCTTGAACACTTTAAATAGTTGGTTGGAATCAGCTGGAGCAACTATTCTAATACCAGCATTTAATTGGGATTTTTGTATTGGCAAAGATTTTGATATATATCAAACTCCTGGACGCACTGGTGCTTTGGCTAGAATTGCAAAAAAAATTGGCTATAAAAGAACCTTTCATCCTATTTACTCCTTCTATGTAAAAGGTCCTCATATGGACCTTTTACTTAGCAATAGGAGTATGGATGGATTAGGCATGGAAAGCTGTTTTGGAGATGTTTATAAAAATAGAGGTTTTAATCTGTTTATAGGTAAAGGATTCGGAGAGATGTTTACCTTCGTGCATTTAGCAGAAATCATTGCAAAAGTTGATTATCGTTATTATAAAGTTTTCCATGCTAATTATACTGGACATGGATTTGAAACAGAAAAATTAGGTTTTATCCATTATGTTAGGGATGTAGAAAAATGTTCTTCTACAGGCATAAGTCCAGAATATCAAATAGCTTTAGAGCAGGATTCTTATTTAATCACAACGAGTTTTAATGATATAAATATTCAACTTATTAATATTAAGGAGTCAGTTGATATGGCTTCAATTGATGTTGCTAATTCTAGGAAATATGTTTTTCCCGTTAATCCTAAATATCCTAACGCTCGTAGATCCTTAGCGGCACTTTCTTAGCTTAATAATGTTAATTAATATATTCTACTTGATATGCCCTTATTATTGAGCATGTTTATATGCTATGAATTTAAGTTAGAAGATTTAAACCTATGAGTGGGCAAAAGGATGAGTCTATGAAGTTAGAGATGTGGAACTTGGCTGTTGATTTATTCCCAATCTGTAGAAGCTTAACTGGACCTGGTGTTAGAGAAACACTTGCGATCTTATCTAGGCATTTGCCAGAGTTAAGGTTGCATGAGGTTTCAAGTGGCACAAAGGCATTTGATTGGGTAGTGCCTAAGGAATGGAGGATAAACTCAGCATATATTTTAGATAGTAATGGTAAAAAAATTATTGACTTTGATAAGAATAATTTACATGTTGTCGGTTATTCTGAGCCTGTAAGTGAATGGCTTTCTCTGGAGGATTTACAAGATCACCTATATTCAATTCCAGAGCAGCCTGATGCAATTCCATATGTCACATCTTATTATAAGGCCAGATGGGGATTTTGCCTTTCGCATAATCTCAGACAATCACTAAAGGAAGGCAAATACTTTGTACATATTGATTCAAGCCTTTCTGAAGGTTCACTGACTTATGGTGAAATATTTATCCCTGGAAGTACAGAGGAAGAGATTTTCTTTTCTACTTATATTTGCCATCCTTCTATGGCTAATAATGAGATATCAGGACCTGTTGTTTTAACAAATCTATTGAAATGGATCTCATCTAGGGAGACAAATAGGTATTCTTATAGGGCTGTATTCATTCCTGAGACTATTGGTTCGCTTGTTTATATAAGTCGTAAATTAGAACATCTAAGAAGCACTATGATAGCGGGTTTTAATATAACTTGTGTAGGTGATAGTAGAAACTATTCATTTCTCCCTTCTAGAAATGGAAATACTTTGTCTGACAAAGCTTTGCTACATACAATTTCATTTACAGCTCCAAGCTTTAAAAAGTATACATGGAGAGATAGAGGTAGTGATGAACGTCAATATTGTGCGCCAGGGATTGACTTGCCTGTAGCAACATTTAGTCGGAGTAAATTTGGTGAGTATCCTGAATACCATACTTCATTAGATAATTTAGATCTTATTACTCCTGAGGCACTTCAAGAAAGCTATTTACTTTTACAGAGAACTATTGAAGCTATTGAAGATAACTATACTCCTCTAGTAACAGTTTTAGGCGAACCACAATTAGGGAAAAGAGGACTTTATCCTGACTTATCTATAAAGGGATCTTGGGACTCTACTCAGTTAATGATGGATATTATTAGTTATTGTGATGGCAATCTTGATCTTTTAACAATAGCTAATCTTTTAGAGGTTCCAATATGGAAGGTTGCTCCAATAATTCGAAAGTTGAGAGAACATGGATTGATTAACTTATTATAACAGAGTGGAAAATTTTCTCTAATGATTAGAGCGCTTCTAACTGCCTTTTGTAAAGATCTGGATCAAATCCAGGGCCTAGTGTCCAGATGATTTGGAATAGAAGACGAGGTTTTTTTGTGGGCATGTAAGCCCTATGAAACCCATTTGTATCCTCTAAGAAGCAGGTTGCCTTTGGACCAACCCATATTAAAGGTTTTATATTGTGAGCTATTGATTTTAATAAATCATCGTTAAAAAACTGGTGATTTGAACCATCTATTATTGATTCGTATTTTTTTTGGGAAGACTTAAATATCTCTTTTGATGATTTACTGTTGTGTGTTCTAGGGATGAATGCATGAGGCCCACAAGTCTTATCTACGTCACTTCCATAAAGGAATAGCTTTAGGAATGCAAAGTCATCCCTATCTCTATGCCACAATTGTGCATTGCTAGGTTTATGATTAGTTGGCATAGGGTATTGCCATGCGGCACTTACTGAATAAATTCTTGCTGGTGCACCTAAATATAGACTTACAAGTTGGTATAAAGCTTTGTCATTTACTAAAGATTGAACAGAATTGATATTTATTACTCCAGATAAAGCTTCAACTTCTTCATTTCCTGTACGTAAGTTGTTACCTCGCCCTCCCCTTGGTAGTCTACTGATATCTTTCGCTAGTTCTAAACTAACTGGATGGCTGATACTTAAATAGCCATTATTAGCTAGGAATTTAAGCTGAGATTTAAACTTAGGTAGTGATTTTGATATTGACAGCCATTCAGCATTCCTTTGACTCCTAACGCTTTCAACTATACTAAGTCTTATTCTCTCTCTCTCTTCAAGTTTTAGTGGCGACTTTAAAAGTCTCCGGTAAAAAACCTCTAAGGTTTTAGTGGAATCTTCCATTTATTCTTTATTCAAGCAAAACCATCATATATCAAATTAATACGATTATGCTAAAAATTAATTTTTAGCATAATCGTTTATTGTCTTTTTACATTGCTTTTAGCCATCTCAATGCCATAATATATTATAGTATAGATTAAATTTATACTATAGAATGATATGAAATGCTTGTCCTTTTGGCTTTAGTAAGAATAATGATTAATGTAATACAAGCTTTCGAAAAAGATCAGACTTGTTAATGGGTCTCATTAATGAAATATTGTCCTAATTGCCAAGCATTAAGACCTAGACAAAAAATAAAGACTATAAGCCAATTACATTTAGATGACTTTTACCTTTCTCAAAGGACTGCATCGAACTTTTGCATTGCTCGAATTGTAGCCATATATTCAAAGCCCCCTCTGCTTTGAAGATCGTGCAGTCTGTTGATGACCTCAAGTTTTGTCCTACCCAATCTTGAAAGAGCAGTAAGAACTAACTCATTACCTGTCTCAAGTCCAGTAAGAAATATCTGTAGTTGAGGTTTTTTATGTTCAGGAGTCCTACTACTAATGACTTCGTTTTATACAATTGAACAACCGTTTTCTTTTAAAACATCAACCTGACGATCAGTTGCCTGATGTGAAGTGCTTACGCGTGCATAACCAATAATTTGATGATCCATGTTCTTGAAAAACCCTAACATTAACCCTAACACCATATTTGCATTCAATCGATTGCATCGGACACCTAAAATAGTACCTCTAAAATATAAGGAAGAGGGGGGTGTTAACCCCTTCCTTTATCTACTTGTTCTTGCATCCAGTTCTGGATATCTGATTCCAACCAGACAACAAGATTAGATCCTAATGGAATTTGTTTAGGGAATTTACCTTCATTAATTCGGTCGTAGATAGTTGTTCTACTCATGCCAGTCCTATGAACTATTTCTGGGATGCGCAGAAAGCGTTCTCTGATGTCGATTTTCATGGGTTCTCAAAGAAGAAAAGAATCTCCCATGGCATCGTGCTTGTCCTGGTCTTCCCAAAGTTCCCATGGAGGAGTAGAACAGAACTACGAGACTCCTCACACAAGTTTCTCGACATGGGTGCTACTCGATGAGGGCACCTTTTTTATGTGCTTGCCAAATAATGAGTTATGCGTAAAAATACCCATCGTGAGGAGTTGAGATCCTCCGAGCAGTGGAAACAAGGAAACACGCGCTCTTTGATCTCCAAGAGAACCTGCCTTTGAGCAGGTTTTTTTGTGCCTTGCAATCCTTTCAAGATTTCCAGTACTCGTCCCAATCATCCTGTAGTTCAGCACTGGATAAGGATTGATAGAAACCCCTCCACTTCTTTTCTGAGTTCACATCAGTGGCAACCAAGGACACCAGCAGGTCTATTGCCTGTTCTTGGTTAAAGGATTTGCCGTCATCTGATTGGAATATCAATTTCTTCTCTTGCTCATTCCTAAAACTTACTGCTTTCTGATGAGATCGCCTGCCCTAACTAGACTGTCTTGGCAGTACGAAGGTCTGAATGAAACTCCGTCGCACTGCTATTGATCTAGGAGTTGGTGATCAATTTTTTGATGCCCTGATAATTACCTATTCTGCTATAAAATGAATCGGTAAAATTTTATTCCTTAAAAGGCATTGTTATGTCTGATGGGTATATTCATAAGTATTTCTTGAATAATTCTCAGCAATACATGCAAAAATGGATTCATTATTTAAATATTTACGAAAAACATCTAGAAAGATTTAGAGGTAAGTCTCCAGTAATGATTGAGATTGGTGTATTTCAAGGAGGGTCACTAAAAATGTGGAAAGATTATCTAGGAGAAACAAGTAAAATAGTAGGAATTGATATTGATCCAAAATGCAAGAAATTTGAGGAAGAAGGTATAGAAATATACATAGGGAATCAATCAGATCCAAAACTAATTAATCAAATATTTTCAAATTATCCTAAGATAGATATTATACTTGATGATGGAAGTCATAAGATGAAAGACATGAGAGAATCATTTAATTTGATATATAATCATCTAAGCAAAGAAGGAGTTTATCTAATTGAAGATACGCATACTTGCTATGATAAAAATTATGGTGGAGGATACAAAGACCCTAATAGTTTTATAGAGTTTGCAAAGAATAAAGTAGACGAATTACATGCACATCATACAAACGGATTATTCAAAGTTAGTCCTTTCACATGTTCAACTCAATCAATAACGTATTACGATGGGATAATTGTATTTGAGAAGAAGGCACAAGGGACTAGAAATGATTTAATCACTGAAGGGATGCAGGAAACTGATATGCCTTATTCAATAAAGTCAAACTTTGCGGTAAAAAGAAAAGACAAGAAGAAATTTATAGAACAAAAAGAAATGGATGAAAAATAAAATCGACAAAGGGTTATAATTAAAATAAGAACTTAAAAAAAGAAAGACAAAAGCAAATCAAAGAACAGATCAAAGTCATTGCACTTCGCTTATCTACTTGGAGATAAGACCCGACAGGCATATGACAACTCACTAGACCTTCAAGAGAGAAAAGCATTTATGGATGCTTGGTGTAATGCACTCATAGAGAACGGATTGAAGATCTAGGCGACTTCAGGACAACAACCAATCTCCAGAACTCGCTTTTTTTGCTATTGCCTAAACCGCTTGGTTAGATGTAGATCTGTATTTAGTTTACCTCAATTTATAGAATTATTGTGATTCTTTGAGTCTTGGATTTAAGTAAATCTCTTAATTCCTAACAATTTATAGCGCCTAAAGGATCTGCAATAAACTCTTTTGTGAGTATCAACTTTCCGGCACCATTCCTTTGGTATATAAATGTAATTGGATGAAGGACAACACCTTTGTAAATGAGTTCGGGAAAGACTAACCGCTCTTTTGTTCTCTTTTTGAGAAACTCAAGATCAATTTGATTGTCCCTGTCGAGGAACCCTTTTGAAATTAAATCTTTATGTATATCTTGTAAATCCTTGTCTTCACAAGTCCCATTTAAAATCACTTTATCCTTGTCGGTATTTAGTCGATTGTACTGGACTATATTCGGCAGTAATGTTGCACTCAAGAATGAGGATCTGACCTTGGTTATTATATCATCATCGGAGATGTCTAGGAAATCGATTGCATCACACTTTTTATAATCGAAAGGGTCGCAATATGGCAATTCTTTGTATCCGTCGAATAAGTTATAGTCAAAGATGTATCTGTCTATGATATTGGATACTCTGCCATTCGTAATGCACTTGTTAAGTAAGACGCTTTTATTAAACTCATCCCGCCCTAGATGCCTGATATGGGAATACAAGCGTTGAGATTGATCTCTTACTAGACAGATTTTCTTCGCAGAAATTCCCACCTCCAGAAGATTCTGATTGTAAGTGCCATACTTTCCACCGTGGTTAGCAAGGAATGACCCTTGTAAATCATCAAGTACTTTGCCCTGAAACGCCTCCAATAAATAAGCATCGTGCTTGTATCTAGATCCTAAATTGCCATGCCATAAATAATGCTTTTGCTCTGCCTTGGAATGTATAGGTTTTCCTTGATTGGTTGATTCAATATGCTGGATTAGTAATTCAAGTGGTATGACGAAGTTCGTGCCAGCAGACTTTGGGATATGAATGTAAATTAGATGTTTCCAAGATAGTAATTGACCGCCTATTTTTGCTTCTGAAAAATACGAAGGGTGAAATACAAAGTTAAGTTTTGAAAGATTCTCAGTAAGGCCCTCAATCAAATCTCTTGTGACAATAACTCCACTTTTCTCTCCCAAGAAAGGATCAATTAATTTATGTGGATTGGCATGACTGCATCTGTAATAACT